>NZ_CP065546.1:2037500-2755000 GCF_015999545.1 Lysinibacillus sp. JNUCC-52 | reverse complement strand
AGCACTGTTTGGACTAGGGGGCCATCCCGGTTTACCGAATTCAGACAAACTCCGAATGCCAGATATTTATACACGGGAGTCAGACTGCGAGTGATAAGATCCGTAGTCAAAAGGGAAACAGCCCAGACCACCAGCTAAGGTCCCAAAGTAATCGTTAAGTGGAAAAGGATGTGGCGTTGCACAGACAACCAGGATGTTGGCTTAGAAGCAGCCATCATTTAAAGAGTGCGTAATAGCTCACTGGTCGAGTGACGCTGCGCCGAAAATGTATCGGGGCTAAACGATTCACCGAAGCTGTGGATTGACATCTACGATGTCAGTGGTAGGAGAGCGTTCTAAGTGCGTTGAAGTCAGACCGGAAGGACTGGTGGAGCGCTTAGAAGTGAGAATGCCGGTATGAGTAGCGAAAGACGGGTGAGAATCCCGTCCACCGTATGACTAAGGTTTCCTGAGGAAGGCTCGTCCGCTCAGGGTTAGTCGGGACCTAAGCCGAGGCCGATAGGCGTAGGCGATGGACAACAGGTTGATATTCCTGTACCACCTCCTCACCGTTTGAGAAATGGGGGGACGCAGTAGGATAGGGTAAGCGCGCCGTTGGTTGTGCGCGTCCAAGCAGTAAGGCGTGTGTGTAGGCAAATCCGCACACTGTAACGTTGAGCTGTGATGGCGAGTCCGTATGGACGAAGTTCCTGATTTCACACTGCCAAGAAAAGCCTCTATCGAGGTGAGAGGTGCCCGTACCGCAAACCGACACAGGTAGTCGAGGAGAGAATCCTAAGGTGTGCGAGAGAACTCTCGTTAAGGAACTCGGCAAAATGACCCCGTAACTTCGGGAGAAGGGGTGCTCTTGAGCGTGCAAGCGCACGAGAGCCGCAGTGAATAGGCCCAGGCGACTGTTTAGCAAAAACACAGGTCTCTGCAAAACCGTAAGGTGACGTATAGGGGCTGACGCCTGCCCGGTGCTGGAAGGTTAAGAGGAGTGGTTAGCGCAAGCGAAGCTGCGAATTGAAGCCCCAGTAAACGGCGGCCGTAACTATAACGGTCCTAAGGTAGCGAAATTCCTTGTCGGGTAAGTTCCGACCCGCACGAAAGGCGTAACGATCTGGGCACTGTCTCAACGAGAGACTCGGTGAAATTATAGTACCTGTGAAGATGCAGGTTACCCGCGACAGGACGGAAAGACCCCGTGGAGCTTTACTGTAGCCTGATATTGAATTTTGGTACAACTTGTACAGGATAGGTAGGAGCCAGAGATCTCGGAGCGCCAGCTTCGAAGGAGGCGTCGGTGGGATACTACCCTGGTTGTATTGAAATTCTAACCCATGCCCCTTAGCGGGGCAGGAGACAGTGTCAGGCGGACAGTTTGACTGGGGCGGTCGCCTCCTAAAAGGTAACGGAGGCGCCCAAAGGTTCCCTCAGAATGGTTGGAAATCATTCGTAGAGTGTAAAGGCACAAGGGAGCTTGACTGCGAGACCTACAAGTCGAGCAGGGTCGAAAGACGGGCTTAGTGATCCGGTGGTTCCGCATGGAAGGGCCATCGCTCAACGGATAAAAGCTACCCCGGGGATAACAGGCTTATCTCCCCCAAGAGTCCACATCGACGGGGAGGTTTGGCACCTCGATGTCGGCTCATCGCATCCTGGGGCTGTAGTCGGTCCCAAGGGTTGGGCTGTTCGCCCATTAAAGCGGTACGCGAGCTGGGTTCAGAACGTCGTGAGACAGTTCGGTCCCTATCCGTCGTGGGCGTAGGAAATTTGAGAGGAGCTGTCCTTAGTACGAGAGGACCGGGATGGACACACCGCTGGTGTACCAGTTGTCTTGCCAAAGGCATCGCTGGGTAGCTATGTGTGGACGGGATAAGTGCTGAAAGCATCTAAGCATGAAGCCCCCCTCAAGATGAGATTTCCCATTACGCAAGTAAGTAAGATCCCTCAAAGACGATGAGGTAGATAGGTTCGAGGTGGAAGTGTGGTGACACATGGAGCTGACGAATACTAATCGATCGAGGACTTAACCAAAAAAGTTTGAAACATTCAATGAACCGTTTATCCAGTTTTGAAAGAACAACACTTTCAATTAAGAGGGTTTCAAGATACGATGTATATTGAAAGCCGAACATAGTCTAGTGATGATGGCAAAGAGGTCACACCCGTTCCCATACCGAACACGGAAGTTAAGCTCTTTAGCGCCGATGGTAGTTGGGGGCTTCCCCCTGTGAGAGTAGGACGTCGCTAGGCACACAAAGCAGTCAGCAATAGCTGGCTGTTTTTTTATTTAGGTTTTGTTAGAATGCTAATATGGCTTATATCACTATTTTCTTTGTTAAAATTTGTGAAAAAAATACATATGAAAGAATACAAGATTTCTAATCTTAAATTTGATATTTCAAGATATGAGTCTTTTTTAGTTAGTTAGTCTAATACAAGAAAAACAGATAAAATAGAAAAAACTATACATTAAATATAGAAATACGGTCTTAAAAATAGAGAAATGGGTATAAATTTTACTAGGATGAAATATCTGAATTGTCTTTCTTTTAGAAGTTTCTTGACAGTAGCATGACTCGTTGTTAATCTTACAATTAATATTCTTTTAACTATAGGAGGAAGTTACGAAAATGTGGGAATCTAAATTTGCCAAAGAAGGTTTAACTTTTGATGATGTATTATTAGTACCAGCTCATTCAGAAGTATTACCGAAAGATGTTGATTTATCAGTTCAACTAACACCAAAGATTAAATTAAATATTCCGATGGTCAGTGCAGGCATGGATACAGTAACAGAATCTAAGATGGCAATTGCTATGGCACGTCAAGGTGGTATCGGTATTATCCATAAAAATATGGGAATCGATGAGCAAGCAGAACAAGTTGAAAAAGTAAAACGATCTGAAAATGGCGTTATTACAAACCCATTCTTCTTAACTCCAACCCACCAAGTTTTTGATGCTGAACATTTAATGGGGAAATACCGAATTTCAGGTGTACCGATTGTTGATAGTATGGAAAACCAAAAACTAGTAGGTATTATAACAAACCGCGATTTACGATTTATTTCTGACTACTCTTTAAAAATTGAAGATGTAATGACAAAAGAAGATTTGATTACAGCGCCTGTTGGAACGACTTTAGAGGATGCTGAAAAAATTCTTCAACAATATAAAATTGAAAAACTTCCTATTGTAGATGAAGATGGTAAATTAACTGGCTTAATTACAATTAAGGATATTGAAAAGGTAATTGAATTCCCGAAAGCTGCGAAAGATGTACATGGTCGTTTATTAGTAGGTGCAGCAGTAGGTGTTTCTAAAGATACAATGGTTCGCATTGAGAAGCTGGTGGAAGCACAAGTAGATATCGTAGTAATCGATACAGCACATGGCCACTCAGAGGGCGTACTACAAACAATTCGTTCTATCCGTGAAACATACCCTGAACTAGAAATCATTGCTGGTAACGTAGCAACTGGAGACGGCGCTCGTGCACTATTTGAGGCTGGTGCAGATGTAGTGAAAGTTGGTATTGGACCAGGATCAATTTGTACAACTCGTGTTGTTGCAGGTGTAGGTGTACCTCAAATTACAGCTATTTATGATTGCGCTACAGTAGCTCGTGAGCTTGGTAAAACAATTATTGCTGATGGTGGTATTAAATACTCTGGAGATATCGTAAAAGCCCTTGCAGCAGGTGGTAACATCGTAATGCTTGGTTCACTTCTTGCAGGTACATCTGAATCTCCTGGGGATACTGAAATTTTCCAAGGTCGTCGCTTTAAAGTTTATCGCGGTATGGGTTCAATTGGTGCAATGGAAAAAGGTTCAAAAGATCGTTATTTCCAAGAAGATGCGAAAAAATTAGTGCCTGAAGGTATTGAAGGTCGACTTCCTTATAAAGGACCTCTAGCAGATACAGTTTACCAATTGATCGGTGGTATTCGAGCAGGTATGGGTTATTGTGGAGCTCCTAACCTGGAGTACTTACGTGACAAAGCTCAGTTTGTTCGTATGACAGGTGCAGGTCTTCGTGAGTCACATCCTCATGATGTTCAAATTACTAAAGAATCACCAAACTATTCAATGTAATAAATTTCTAGCAACTTTTATGCTCTCGTATCGTCTACAAAGATGGCACGAGGGCATTTTTTTATGATACAGATTGCGCACGTAGGATGATATCTATGATAAAATGTCGAGGACAAGATTATTTTTTGGAGGGCAATGAAGGTGAAAAAATCAATGAACACCGTATTACGTTTGCTCCTAATTCCTGTTTTATTATTTAGTCTATTCGCGGGTATGCCTGCGAAAGCAAATGCAGAAACAGATTTAGGGCTTACAGTAGATGCTGCGATTCTAATCGACGCAGATTCAGGAAAAATTTTATATGAACAAAATGCAGATACTTCACTAGGTATCGCTAGTATGACGAAGATGATGACAGAGTACCTACTACTGGACGCAATCGATGCAGGTACGGTGAAATGGGATCAGGAATATCATGTTACAGATTATACGTATCGTATGTCTCAAAATCGTGCTTTAAGTAATGTACCATTACGAAGAGACGGATCATATACAATTCGTGAACTTTATGAGGCGATGGCTATCTATTCTGCTAATGCAGCGACAGTAGCTATTGCAGAAACAATTGCTGGTACTGAAACTGAGTTCTTAAAGCTTATGAACAAAAAGGCAGAAGAGCTTGGACTTGAAGGCTATAAGTTCGTTAATGCTACTGGTCTTAACAATGCAGATTTATTTGGTATGCACCCTGCAGGGACAGGTCCAGAAGATGAGAATGTAATGCCAGCTAAGTCTGTAGCAAAATTAGCGTATCATTTATTAAAAGATCATCCAAAAGTTTTAGAAACATCGAAGATTACAAAAAAGACATTCCGTGCAGGGACAGATGATGCAATTGAAATGTCAAACTGGAACTTTATGTTACCAGGACTAGTATTCCAATATGAAGGCGTAGACGGCCTAAAAACAGGTACTACAAACTTTGCAGGGCATTGCTTCACAGGTACTGCAGAACGCAATGGCACACGTTTAATCGCAGTTGTAATGAAAGCTGTAGATGCCAATGGACAAGGCTCGTATAAAGCACGTTTTGATGCTACAGCAAAATTATTTAACTACGGCTTTTCACAATTTACAAAGCATGAAGTAATCCCAGCGAACTATACGTTTAAAGATCAAAAGACAGTAAAAGTTACAAAAGGGAAAGAAGATAAAGTAGCGATCGCTGTGAAAGAACCAATTTCATTTATGGTGAAGTCTTCTGAAAAAGATTTATATCAACCTAAATTAATATTAGATAAAAAAAGCCTTGAAGCTAAAGTTAAGAAAGATACGGTTGTAGGGAAAGTCGTGATTGAGCGCACAGAAGGCACAGACTACGGCTTTATCGATGGCAAGGAATTTGCATCTGACGTTGTGACAACAGCATCTGTTGAACGCGCAAGTGGCTTTGCTCTATTCTTCCAAGGTATCGGTAACTTCTTCGGCAACTTATGGGGCGGTATTACTGACTTTGTTGGTGGCTTATTTTAATCGCTAAGTATAAAGAACACGTTTATGTTTGAAAAAGCATAACGTGTTTTTTTTTCACATTTTTCAGCCTAAGCGCATACGCTAATAGGCGAAAGGATGTGGCTAAATGTGTGGTATTACAGGGTGGTCTAGCTTTAAAAAGGATTTACGTTCAAGTGATAAAATCATAAAGTCTATGGCGCAAGCTTTAAGTAAACGAGGCCCTGATGATGAAAATACTTGGTGTAACGAACATATCGCATTTGGCCATCGACGGTTAGCGGTTATTGATTTAGTAGGTGGCAAGCAACCGATGATGAAAAAACATGATGGCGTAAACTATGCCATTACATACAATGGCGAGCTGTATAATACAGAAGAATTACGTAAAGAGCTGCAAACAAGAGGGCATGTTTTTACAACACAGTCAGATACGGAAGTATTAATAACTGCTTATATCGAGTGGAAAGAACAATGTGTGAACTATTTAAACGGCATATTCGCCTTTGGTGTGTGGGAGGAACAAACAGAATCGCTTTTCCTGTGCCGTGACCGTCTTGGAGTAAAGCCTCTATTTTATACGGAGCAGCAAGAGGGGTTACTTTTTGCATCAGAGGTCAAGGCGCTGTTTGCTCATCCAGCAGTACATCCACTCGTTAATACAGAAGGGCTTGCTACAATAATGGCTGTAGGACCATCTAAAACACCTGGTAAGTCGCTATTTCATAATATTAATGAATTACGGCCAGGATACGCAATGAGGTATTCGAGAGATGGCATACGTATATGGCAATATTGGCAGCTTCAAAGCAAAAAACATGAAGAGTCATTGGAAGAGACAATTGATCATGTACGCTATTTACTGACAGATGCTATCGAACGACAACTTGTATCAGATGTACCGATTTGCACATTTCTGTCTGGAGGTTTAGATTCTAGTATTATTACAGGTATTGCGGCAAATAGCTTCCAGCAACAAAATAAAGGTAAGCTTCATACGTACTCAATCGATTATGAGGATAACGAACGTTTCTTTAACCCTCACGCTTTTCAAACTTCAACTGACACGTATTGGATTAAAAAAATGAACGACTCCTTTAATACAACACATCATGCTGAACAAATTTCACAACAACAATTAATTGATTTGTTAATAGAAGCTGTCATTGTCAGAGATAGTCCTGGAATGGCGGACGTTGACTCCTCATTATTATGGTTTTGCAGAGAAATAAAAAAAGATTTTACGGTCGCTTTATCTGGGGAATGTGCAGATGAAATATTCGGTGGCTATCCATGGTTCAAAGAA
This sequence comes from Lysinibacillus sp. JNUCC-52, assembly GCF_015999545.1. NCBI lineage: Bacteria > Bacillati > Bacillota > Bacilli > Caryophanales > Bacillaceae > Lysinibacillus > Lysinibacillus sp. JNUCC-52. The sequence continues at coordinate 2,748,160 of NZ_CP065546.1, read as the reverse complement.
AAAACTACAGGCTTTCCATGGATTCGATCACTTCCCGAAAGAACAGCTATGTTGCGAGAGGAATGGCACAACAAGCTAGACGTAGAACATTATGCACAGCAAGTATATGATCAAACGATTGGCGAAGTTCCTTATCTAGAGGGGGAAAGCTCAGAGGCAGCACAGCATCGTAAAATGTTTTATTTAAACATGGTGTGGTTTATGCAAACATTGCTAGAAAGAAAAGATCGGATGAGTATGGGTGCAAGTCTAGAGGTGCGCGTCCCATTTGCAGATCATCGGCTTGTAGAATATGCGTGGAATATTCCTTGGGAAATGAAAAATTTAGACGGTATGGAGAAAGGCTTACTTCGAAAGGCGATGTCGCATTTATTGCCAGAGGAAGTGTTATACCGCAAAAAGAATCCATATCCGAAAACGTATCATCCTGTTTATACAGCAGGTGTTCAAAAATGGTTAAAAGACATATTAAAAGATAAAAATTCAGTTCTTCATGAATTTTTCGACAGAGAAAAACTAGTGACGTTAATTGAGTCTGGAGGAAGTTCATTTAAAGTGCCTTGGTATGGACAATTAATGGCTGGTCCGCAACTGTTAGCTTATTTAGGGCAAATTCATACATGGTTTACGCATTATAATATTCAACTTAAAGAAAATGGATAAAAATAAACAACCATCTTATCACTTTAATCGTGATGTAGATGGTTGTTTGTGTTGTATTGCCCAGCAATTCATTAATTTCTCAACGGATGTTTCAATTTCCTGCACTGGTATTCCGCCAAAGCCAAGTAAAAATTGAGCTTGTGAGGTTGTATTTTCATCAAGGCGATAATCAGATAATGGATAGATCCCTATTCCAGCAGTATTAGCACTTTGCTGTAGTTGCTTCTCGGATAAGTCATGTTGGACATTGAGCAAAATGTGCATGCCTGCTTGCTCTCCTGTTATTTTAATTTGAGTAGAATAATGTTCTAAAATTGTAGTTAGCTTCTCATGCTTTTTTCTATATACTTTTCGCATTCGATTTAAATGCTTAGAAAAGTGACCGTCTCGCATAAAATTGGCTACAATATGCTGATCAAACCTAGGTACTGTGGATGAGTAATAATTAAAGACATCATTATAAGTCGCCAGCAGCTTTGGTGGAAGCACAAAATAAGCAACTCGCAAAGAGGGCATTAAAGATTTTGTAAAGGTACTCATATAGATGACCTTGTCATTGCGATCTAGTGCTTGAAGAGCAGGGATTGGTTTTCCAGTATAACGAAATTCAGAATCGTAATCATCCTCAATGATATATCTTGAGGTGCTTTGAGCCGCCCAATTTAATGCCTGTGCACGTCTTGTAGCAGATAATACAGCGCCAGTAGGGAATTGATGTGATGGCGTTATATAAACAACATTGGCATTTGTTTTTTCTAGTTCTTGAATAAGTATTCCTTCTTCGTCTACAGATATTGGGCAAACCTTTCGCTTGTGTTGCAAAAACATCCGATGCACTGTGGGATAGCCAGGGTTTTCGAGCGCAAAGCAAGTATCTTCACTGAAGAGACGTAGTATCATCGGAAGTAATTGTTCAGTACCAGAGCCAATAACAATTTGCTCAGGGCTACAAATAACACCACGTGATTGATATAAATAATTCGCAATCTCCGTACGTAAGGCTAATTCCCCCTGTGGCTCACCCGTCAATAATAATTCCTTCGAGGCATCATCAAATAGCTCTTTTGCATATTTTCGCCACGTTTGAAATGGGAAGGCATCAATATCAATGGAACCAGGGTTAAAATCAATCGTGTATGATTTTTTTCGAGGCTGCTCTGTTAGGAAGTTGGTTGTGTCTTGCTGAATATAGGGAAGTTCATCAATGTCCTCAACAAAATAGCCGACCCTTGATTTTGACATAATATACCCTTCTGCAAGTAACTGCGCATAGGCGATTTCAATAGTCGTTTGAGAAATATTTAAAAAATCGGCTAATTTCCGCTTTGAAGGTAATTTTTCTCCAACTGTAATCTTCTTAGTAATAATAGCTTCTTTAATCCCGCTGTAAAGCTGATCATATAGCGGTTTTCCACCATCTTTTTCAAGCTGAAATAAGAGCATATCCATGAGTAATTATTCTCCTGACCTTATAATTATTTTACAAACTGAATATTTTGATATGGTCAATTTCTATTATACTAAATTTCATCACAAAGGTGGAGGTAGAAAATAATGAAGCAAACAGGAACTGAATTAGTAAAGCGTGGGATGGCTGAAATGCAAAAGGGTGGCGTAATTATGGATGTCATAAATGCAGAACAGGCAAAAATTGCGGAAGCGTCAGGGGCTGTAGCTGTTATGGCGTTAGAGCGTGTACCTTCAGATATTCGAAAGGCAGGGGGTGTTGCACGCATGGCAGATCCTCGTATTGTGGAAGAGGTTATGGGAGCTGTTACTATTCCAGTAATGGCGAAGGCGCGTATTGGTCATATTGTTGAAGCGCGAGTTTTAGAAGCGATGGGCGTTGATTATATCGATGAGAGTGAGGTCCTAACGCCTGCGGATGAGGAGTATCATTTATTAAAGAGTGATTATACAGTACCATTCGTATGCGGCTGTCGTGATTTAGGGGAGGCAGCTCGTCGAATCGGTGAAGGTGCATCGATGCTACGAACGAAAGGTGAGCCAGGGACAGGTAACATTGTAGAGGCTGTACGCCATATTCGTAAGGTGAATGCGCAAGTGCGAAAAGTGGTCGGAATGACTGAGGATGAGTTAATGACAGAAGCAAAATTGCTCGGTGCTCCTTTTGAATTATTACGAGAAATTAAAAGACTTGGTCGCTTGCCAGTTGTAAACTTTGCTGCTGGTGGTGTAGCGACGCCAGCGGATGCAGCATTGATGATGGAATTAGGTGCTGATGGTGTATTTGTTGGGTCGGGTATTTTTAAATCAGAAAATCCAGAGAAATTTGCACGTGCCATTGTCGAAGCAACGACACATTATAAAGACTATCAATTGATTGCCGAAATTTCAAAAGAGCTTGGTGTACCGATGAAAGGCATTGATATTGCACAGCTAAGTCAAAATGAACGCATGCAAGAACGAGGCTGGTAACATGAAAAAAATCGGAGTGTTAGCATTACAGGGTGCTGTTCGAGAGCATGTTCAAATGATAGAAGCACTCGGGTGTCAAACGGTTTTAGTAAAGCACAAGGAGCACTTAGTAGGGCTCGATGGCCTTGTCTTACCAGGTGGCGAAAGTACGACGATGCGCAAGTTGCTAAATCGCTATGAGTTGCTGGAACCAATACGGACATTTGCGCAACAAGGATTACCTATGTTTGGCACTTGTGCAGGTCTTATTTTACTTGCTAAAGAGCTGGTCAATCATGAACCACATTTAGCTGTTATGGATGTTGTCGTTGCTCGAAATTCATTTGGACGTCAAGTAGATAGCTTTGAAGTGGCATTGGATGTGCCAGCTATCGGTGAAGCGATACGTGCTGTCTTTATTCGAGCACCGCATATTGTATCAGTCGGTGCAGGTGTGGAAGTATTAGCTGAGCATGAAGGAAAAATCGTGCTAGCACGTGATAGACATTACCTTGGATGTTCATTTCATCCTGAATTAACGACAGATTCGCGCATTCTCGAATATTTTGTGACGACTATGGTGTGACTTGCAAAATCTCGTATCATATAGTACAGTATGGATAAATTTAAATAAGTAAACACGATGATGGGAAGTAGTAACAAGCACGTTTTTTTTAGAGAGTCAGCGGGTGGTGGAAGCTGATAAAGGCACTTGTGAATCCGTCCTGGAGTTGCGCAGTCGAAGTAAATGAAGTAGGCTGTCGCCGGCTGAAATGCCGTTATGAGATAAGTGGACTAGGCAAAATGTCTGGTCAATTAGGGTGGCAACGCGGGTAGCTCTCGTCCCTTTCATGGGATGAGGGCTTTTTTGTGTTCTCTCATAAATAAAATGCCCATCATTATGAATTCTATTACTGGAGGTATGAACGATGTTAGATATTAAACGCGTCCGTGAAAACTTTGCGGAAATTAAAGAAATGCTATTAACACGTAACGAGGATTTAGGAAACTTAGACGATTTTGAAGCTTTAGATACAAAACGTCGCGAATTAATCGCAAAGGCAGAAGAGCTTAAAGCTGAACGAAATAAAGTGTCTGAGCAAATCTCTGTTATGAAACGCAATAAAGAAAATGCTGATGAAGTCATCGCACGTATGCGTCAAGTTGGTGATGAGATTAAAGAGTTAGATACACAGCTAAATGAAGTAGAAGATCGATTTAAAGATATGATGATGCGTTTACCAAACGTTCCACATGAGTCTGTGCCAGTTGGTACTACTGAAGACGATAATGTAGAGGAATATACGTGGGGTGAAGTGCCAACATTTGATTTCGATATTAAAGCACACTGGGATATCGCAACAGATTTACAAATTGTTGATTTTGAACGCGGTGCAAAAGTAACTGGAAGCCGTTTCTTATTCTATCGTGGCTTAGGTGCTCGTTTAGAACGTGCATTAATGAGCTTTATGATGGATTTACATGCAGAAGAGCATGGCTACGAGGAAATGTTACCACCTGTTATTGTGAATCGAGACAGCTTAACGGGTACAGGTCAGCTACCTAAGTTTGAGGAAGATGTATTTAAAGTAGACGATACAGACTACTTTATGATTCCAACAGCAGAAGTACCCGTTACGAATTTCTACCGCGATGAAATTTTGCCTATTGAAGCTTTACCACAGGGCTTTGCAGCATATAGTGCTTGCTTCCGCTCAGAAGCGGGCTCTGCAGGTCGTGATACACGTGGCTTAATTCGTCAGCACCAATTCAATAAAGTAGAATTAGTACGATTTGTTAAACCTGAAGAATCTTACGAGCAATTAGAGTTATTAACTGGTCACGCTGAAAAAGTACTGCAATTATTAGGCTTACCTTACCGTAAATTAAAAATGTGTACAGCCGATTTAGGTTTTACAGCTGCTAAAAAATATGATTTAGAAGTTTGGATTCCTGCACAAAATATGTACCGTGAAATTTCTTCTTGCTCAAACTTTGAGGATTTCCAAGCGCGCCGTGCGAATATCCGTTTCCGCCGTGAAGCAAATGCAAAACCAGAATACGTGCACACATTAAACGGCTCAGGTCTTGCGATTGGTCGAACAGTAGCCGCTATCCTTGAAAACTATCAGCAAGCGGATGGAAGCGTAGTAATCCCAGAAGTATTAGTTCCTTATATGGGCGGAAAAACAGTAATTGCACCAAAATAAAAGTCCATTGTGGTCGCAAATCTGTAATAACAAGCTACAACAGACAGAAATGCAATAATTCCACATAGAAAAATAAAGACAATACTATAAGCTATTTTAGTTAATCGTGTTTTAGATTTTCTAAAATAGCTTTTTTTTGCTTTATTAGCACTCGAATCTCTCATTATTTTAGAAAATTCGTTATAATGAGTATAATTCATGGGGACAAGGGGGGAGAAAATTCATGGTTCTACATCAATTTACACAAGCATTACGAGAGTTTGATAATGTTTTAATTACCGATGAAAAAGGCTGCGCTATTTTTTATGATTTAGCAGATTTAAATATATTGTTAGAGATTGGCTTAACACCAGATGAATTTTTCCAAAAAACCGTGACTGATAGCTATCAAAATTTATCTACTGAAACAAGTACAATTTTTAAAGTACTACAAACAGGGCAACCAATCATTTACTTTGAACAGGTTTTGACGACGTTAAATGGCTTTAGTTATACATCGCTAAGCTCAACCTATCCGATTATCGAAGAAGGAGCAATTATTGGCGCTATTGAGTTTTCAAAGCATTTTTATGAGAGTAAACAAATAAAATATTTAGATCATTTCCTCGGACATAAATTGTATCGAGATAACTATACAAATTACCGTTTAGAAGATTTAATTTCTGTTAATGCAGAAATGAAAGCTCAAACTGAGAAGGCACGTCGGGGGGCAAAGAAAAACTCTCCGATTCTGATTACAGGGGAAACTGGTACAGGAAAGGATATAATAGCGCAAGGCATTCATAATGAAAGCGAGCGTTTTACGAAGCCGTACATTGTACTCAATTGTTCAATATTGACAGAGGATAATATTTTTTCTCAGCTTTATGGTGTTGATGCTGAGGGGAATCAAGGAAAACTGCAGGAGGCGAATGGGGGCACATTACTAATTGATCAGTTAAATATGCTGGACCTATCATTACAGGCGAAATTATTGCATGCAGTAGATTTGAAAATACTGCATGGGGAGCCGTTAGATATTAGGTATATTACAACGGTCAATGAAGATATAGATAAACTTTTAGCAGAAAAAAGATTACGTGAAGATTTGTTTTATCGGCTGAACGTTATGCAAATAGATTTGCCACCGCTTCATATGCGCAAAGAAGATATACCTGCGATTCTTGATTTTTATATTCAATTTTATAATGAGCATACAATTCAAAAGGATGTTCGTTATAGTGATGAAGTACTTCAATTATTTTATGAATATCATTGGCCAGGCAATGTGCGTGAATTAAAAAATGCGCTAGAAACAGCCTATAACAACTTAACAGGGCAAGAAATTTTACTAGAGCATATTCCAGAGCGCATTGTAAGAACGGTACAACAAAAAGCTCAACCGTCGATGCCTAATATTCACTCAGGGCATTTACGAGATTTAACAGAAGCTTATGAACGACTGATTATTGCGGAGAAATTGCGGGAAACGGAAGGGCGTTTAGCGGAAACAGCGCGCCGTTTAGGCATCTCACGTCAGTTACTAAAATATAAATGTTTAAAATACGAGTTGTTGTAAAATTTTTTTTACAAAAAGGAGATAAAAATTTATCTCCTTTTTTCATTGCTAAAAGTTTTTTATTATTTAGATAAATCTTATGTAAGTTTATTGATGTTTAAAGGAACAGTTTATTATAAACATGCTAGTTTTCACTACTTTGTATTTCCCGACACTATATGCCATTCCATCGGCTTTTGAGTAGGATTTGACATGTAATGAAAGCAAACGACCTAACGAAAACGACCTTGGTGTTGAAGAAATAGGAGTTGAAAAATAATGAAAATTTTTCGCAATGCAAAAATTTATACAGCAAATACCGACAGTCACTCTGCTACAGCAATGGTTGTTGCTGATGGCAAGATTCAATGGCTCGGTTTAGAAGAAGATATGCCTTTATATGAGGGCGAAATTGTTGATCTACAGGGAAAAGTAATTATTCCAGGTATTATCGACGCGCATATGCATCCAATAATGTTAGCAGATGTGCTAGAGCAAGTGGCTTGTCTACCACCTCAAATTTTTTCTATTGAAGAAATGATTGTAGCTTTGCAAAAATACGACGCTAGTCAACGTGGCTGGATTTTAGGATGGGGCTACGATGAAGGGAAGCTTGCTGAAAAACGTGCACCACTAAAAGAAGATTTAGATCGTGCATCGACAGCCTTACCTGTTATCGTCATGCGTACGTGCGGACATATTATTTCTGTTAATAGTAAAGCACTAGAAATTGCGGGCATTACAAAGGATACTCCAAATCCGCAAGGGGGACAAATTGACCGAGATCAAAATGGAGAGCCGACAGGTGTGCTGCGTGAAAATGCGCGCAATTTAGTGCTACAACATTTACCGTCACCTTCTGAGGATGAAATTGTGGCAAGACTCGTAAAGCTTTCTCATATTTTAGCTTCCTATGGCGTAACAAGTATTACAGAAATGATGGCAACGGTAAGTCCTCTTGATTATTTAACTTTATATCGTAAGGCACGTAGTAAAGGTTTGAAGCAACGTGTCGCGGTTAATTATGTATGGGATGATATACAAAAGCATGACTTATTAGTAGAAGATAATTTAGATCGCCAAGCGGGTGCATATATAGGTGGCATTAAGTTATTTTCGGATGGTAGTGTATCGGGACGTACAGCGCTTGTTTCTGAGCCATTTTTAAACAGTACTGAAACAGGTATTGCTATGACGACAAAAGAGGAACTTTTAGCAGCGTCTACTGTAGCAAGGAAGTATGGTATTCAATTAGTCGTTCATGGAATGGGCGACAAAGCGATAGACTTAATCGTTGATACTTTTTATGAAGAAGAAGCATGGTTAACAGATGCACCATCTGTTCGTATTGAGCATGCAGCGATGCCATCAGAAAGCGCTTTGAAAAAGGCTGCTGATTGGGGTATTGGGTTTGTGCCACAACCAATCTTCCTATTTTGTGAAATTGAAAGCTACCTACAAAATCTCGGCCTAGAGAAAACGCAAACATTATATGGAGTGCAAACATTTTTACAGCAAGGTATTGCAACAGCTTTATCATCAGACGCACCAGCGACATCTTGGGCTGAAGCATCTAATCCATTCGTAACGATTCAGGCAGCTGTTACACGTACTGCATATGATGGAACAAATTTAGGCGCCGCAGAGCGTATTTCAGTAGAAGAAGCATTGCAGCTTTATACTGCGGATGCGAAAAAGATGATACGTATGGAAAATGTCGGTCAGTTGAAAGAGGGATATGAAGCGAACTTCGTTATATTAGCAGAAGACCTTCGCGACATATCACAAGACCAAATTATGAATGTGAAGCCACTTGCAACGTATATTGAAGGTGAGTGTGTTTTTAAACAGTAATTTTTAAGCTTAATTATATTTTGTTATGAAGATGTTGTCGCTGCTACGACACATTTCATATATATCGCCATCCCCATAATCATAGAAAAGAAAAAGGTACCTCACAATTTGGAGGTACCTTTTTCATATGAGAGCAAAGAAAATTTAAGCTACAGTGATTTATAAGATTCTGTGCCTTCCGCCATTTTACGCGCCTTTTTCTCCGCCTTTTTTCGTTCACGCAATGCACGGAAAAAATCCGTTAAAATTTGACCACAATCTTCCGCCATAATGCCCTCTGTAACTTCACATTCATGGTTAAAGCGAGCATCATTTAATAAGTGATAGAGTGAATCAACACAACCTGCTTTCATATCTCGCGCACCATAGACGACACGTGGTACTCGTGATTGCAAAATGGCCCCAGCACACATAGGGCAAGGTTCCAGCGTTACATAAAGCGTTGTTTGTTCAAGACGCCAACTACCTATTTTTTTACATGCCTCCTGAATAACCATTAATTCAGCATGCGTTGTTGCATTTTGGGTTGTTTCACGTAGATTATGGGCTCGCGCAATGACTTCCCCTTCGTATACAAGAACGGCTCCTATTGGCACCTCGCCAAGCAAGGCAGCTTTTTTCGCTTCTTCTAAAGCTTGGCCCATAAACATACGGTCTGTTTTAAAAATGTCCACTAGTATCTCTCCTTATAAATAGTGTATCACGCGGGTGGAGTTTTGTGCTTTGCTTTGAATTGACATTCCTAAAATAACCATATATATTTATATATGAACACATACTCATATATAAATAAACATTGGGGGAATGGAAAATGGATGAACAAGTTAAACAAGTAGAAGTAGAGAGTGGCAAGGGACAGCACTTAGACGAAGAAACACTATTTGTTGTATCTCAAACGTTCAAAGCACTGAGTGATCCGACAAGAATACGGATTTTAAATTTATTATGCTCTGATGAGCACTCTGTTAACGACATTGCTGAAATATTAAACTTAAGTCAATCAACAGTATCCCATCAATTACGATTTTTAAAAAATTTGAGATTGGTGAAATTTAGGAGAGAAGGAACAAGCTTATATTATTCAAAAGATGATGATCATATCATGAATTTATTAAAGCAAGCAATAGAACATGCTACACACAATTAAACGTTTAGGATGAATAAATTTTTGGAGGGGAAAACGATGGGGCATCATCACGATCACAGCCATGATCATACACATGGCGCAAATAAAAAGGTACTTTTACTATCCTTTATAATCATTACGAGCTATATGGTTGTTGAAGCGGTTGGCGGGGTTTTAACAAATAGTTTGGCGCTTTTATCAGATGCTGGACATATGTTAAGTGATTCGATTTCATTAGCAATTGCACTACTTGCTTTTATGTTTGGAGAAAAGGCAGCTAGTTTAAGTAAAACTTATGGCTATAAAAGGTTTGAAATATTAGCTGCTGTATTAAACGGTGTGACATTAATATTAATAGCACTATTTATTTTCTATGAAGCAATTGAGCGTTTTGCAAATCCTCCAGAAGTGGCAACGTCAGGAATGCTTATTATTAGTGTTATTGGCCTTTTAGTAAATATTTTAGTTGCTTGGATTATGATGCGTGGTGGCGATACACAAGACAATTTGAATATGCGCGGTGCATTTTTACATGTTCTTAGCGATATGCTTGGCTCTGTAGGCGCCATCATTGCTGCATTAGTTATTATGTTTTTCGGCTGGGGTTGGGCAGATCCACTTGCAAGTGTCATTGTCGCAGTGTTAGTACTACGTAGTGGATATTTTGTCACAAAGGCGTCTATCCATGTTCTTATGGAAGGAACACCGTCAAATGTAGATGCACAGGAAATTATTCAAATAATCGAGCAAACTGAAGGTGTGCAAAGTATTCATGACCTTCATATTTGGACGATTACAAGTGGTACAAATGCTCTTTCGTGTCATGCAGTAGTCGATAGTAAGCTCAGTATTGGAGATAGCGAGCATATATTACGTGAAATTGAACATAATCTTGAACATAAGGGCATAAAGCATGTAACGATTCAACTGGAAACAGTGGGGAATCTTCATGATGCATCAATTTTATGTAATATTAAAAGTGAGCAGGCCCATCAGCACAATCATGATTAAAAAGTTAGAAAAAAATAAATTGCCTACTTTACATACCCTTCGTGGGTATAGTATGATAATAATCAAATAGGAGGTGAAGTAGTTGGAGGACACAGTGAAAGATGATGCTTGTCAAACAGAAGAAACTGCGTCATGTCGTAAAAGTCACCACCCTGAGCGCGTAAAAAAGGATTTAACGACTCGTTTAAATCGAATCGAAGGTCAAATCCGAGGCATTAAGGGAATGATTGAAAAGGACGTTTACTGTGATGATGTAATTACGCAGTTGTCTGCCACGCAATCCGCTTTAAATAGCGTAGCGAAAATTTTATTAGAAGGTCATTTAAAAGGCTGTGTCGTTGATCGTCTCTCTGAGGGCGATGAAGCGGTCCTAGATGAATTAGTAGTGACCATTCAGAAATTAATGAAAAAATAATGATTTTTTAGGGTATATACTCTTATATAACATTTTAAACTTAAAGGAGAGATTTTTATGCAAAATGTAACTTTAAATGTACAAGGAATGTCATGTGGACATTGTGTTAATTCAGTGGAGAAAAGTGTCGGTGCACTCGCTGGTGTAGAACAAGTAAAAGTAAATTTAGCTGATGGTTTGGTAGATGTAGCGTTTGACGATGCACAAGTCTCACTTGCGCAAATTAAAGAAACGATTGACGATCAAGGTTATGAGGTAGAATAAGATAAGTAGGGTGCTCAAAAAGCACTCTATTATTTTCAAATCTATATACCCCCTGTCGGTATGATAGAAGGAGGAAAGGTAATGAGTTCTGAGTTCAAGGAAACGAATTTACAAATTACTGGTATGACTTGTGCAGCCTGTGCAACTCGAATAGAAAAAGGGTTGAACAAAATGGAGGGTGTCGAGCAAGCAACTGTAAACTTAGCGCTTGAAAAATCCTCGATAAAATATGATCCAGCAAAATTGAATGAGGCAGATTTTGAAAAAAAGATTGAAGCATTAGGATATGGCGTGGTGAAACAAAAAACGGAACTAGATATTACTGGTATGACATGCGCTGCCTGTGCGACACGCATAGAAAAAGGGTTAAATAAACTGTCAGGCGTATCAACAGCTTCTGTTAACTTGGCTCTTGAAAAAGCAACAATTGAATTTAATCCAACAGAAGTTTCTGTATCGGACATAATCGGAAAGGTAGAGAAATTAGGTTATGGAGCTCACCAAAAAGCGGATGAGCAAGCAACCGAAGATTATCGAGAAAAGGCTATAAAACAACAGCAACAAAAACTCATTTTGTCTGCTATTCTTTCGCTACCACTATTGTGGACGATGGTTGGCCATTTTTCTTTTACCTCATTTTTATATGTCCCTGATTTTTTAATGAATCCATGGGTGCAATTAGTGTTAGCTACACCAGTTCAATTTATTATAGGGAGACAATTTTACGTAGGAGCATATAAAGCACTTCGAAATGGCAGTGCCAATATGGATGTTCTTGTCGTTATGGGGACCTCTGCGGCGTATTTCTACAGTGTTTATCAAGCAATTGTCACAATCAATTCGCACCACGGCCCACATCTCTATTTTGAAACGAGTGCCGTTTTAATTACGTTAATATTATTAGGTAAATTATTCGAGGCAAAAGCTAAAGGTCGCTCATCGGAGGCTATTAAAAAGCTAATGGGCCTTCAAGCTAAAACCGCTATCGTTGTGCGTGACGGCGTAGAAAAAGAAGTACCGTTAGAGGAAGTTGTAATAGGTGATATTTTATTAGTGAAACCAGGTGAGAAAATTCCAGTTGATGGTGCCGTATTAGAGGGCACAACGGCTGTTGACGAATCCATGCTAACGGGGGAAAGTCTTCCAGTAGATAAAAAGCAAGGTGATGTATTATACGGTTCAACAATTAATAAAAATGGTTTTGTGAAAATGTCGGCTACCAAAGTTGGTCGTGATACAGCATTAGCACAAATAATCAAAGTCGTTGAAGATGCACAGGGCTCAAAAGCACCTATTCAACGTCTAGCAGACCAAATTTCTGGCATATTTGTACCAATCGTTGTTGGTATTGCTATTGTGACATTCCTTATTTGGATCATATGGGTAAAACCAGGGGAATTTACACCAGCACTTGAAGTTTTAATTGCCGTTCTTGTCATTGCTTGTCCATGTGCACTAGGATTAGCGACCCCAACTTCTATTATGGCAGGTTCTGGTCGAGCTGCTGAATTTGGTATTTTATTTAAAGGTGGCGAACATTTAGAACAAACGCAACGCATTGATACCGTTGTTGTCGATAAAACAGGGACGGTTACACACGGAAAACCAGTGTTAACGGATGTCGTACTGGGTGCCAATCAAGAGGAGGCACATGTTCTTTCATTAATTGGTGCAGCGGAGAAACAATCGGAGCATCCGTTAGCACAAGCAATTGTTCAAGGAATTGAGGATAAAGGTATCGAGCTTGGCAATGTTCAATTTTTTGAGGCAATACCTGGTTATGGTGTGCAAGCAACTGTTTCTGGTCAAGGTGTTGTCATTGGAACACGTAAATTAATGCAACAATACGATATTGATATTGAGCATATATTGCCAACGATGGAGCAATTCGAAGAGAGTGGTAAAACGGCAATGTTGGCTGCTATTAATGGTCAATTCGCTGGTCTCGTTGCTGTAGCAGATACAGTAAAAGATACTTCCAAAGAAGCAATTCATCGTTTGCAGGCAATGGGCATTACAGTCATTATGATGACAGGCGATAACAAACGCACTGCACAGGCAATTGGAGATGAAGTTGGTGTTAATGACGTTATCGCGGAAGTACTTCCAGAAGGAAAAGCAGATGAAGTGAAAAAACTTCAAGCAGCAGGCAAAAACGTTGCGATGGTAGGAGATGGCATAAATGATGCACCTGCATTAGCAACAGCAAATATTGGGATGGCCATTGGTACAGGTACAGATGTCGCAATGGAAGCCGCTGATATTACGTTAATTCGTGGAGATTTAAATAGCATTGCGGAAGCAATTATTATGAGTCGTAAAACAATGCGCAATATTAAACAAAATCTATTTTGGGCATTTGCTTATAATACATTAGGTATTCCTATTGCAGCAATGGGTCTACTTGCACCATGGGTAGCAGGCGCAGCGATGGCATTCAGCTCCGTATCTGTTGTCTTAAATGCCCTACGTCTACAACGAGTGAAATTATAGTGACAGGCACTCAAACAATTCTCAAACAATTTCTAAACTAAAAGTGGGAATTACGAAGAGGTAGTTTATTGATAGTTTGTTTGAGGAAAGCGTCAACCGTAGCAGAAATCAATCGCAATATTTGGACCCACTACGGTGGGTCTTTTTTTATTGGCGTATCTATCAAGAATGCTGGACTAAAAATGTTAAAAATTGAGATTCATGTTGATTCTGTTTTTCATTTTCTCACTATGATACAATGAAAAGCACTGATTCATTTTTAGTTTTAAACAATACAGCCTTAAAATAAGGACATAATTGACTCATAGAATTCTAAACATAAAGGAGGAACTTCTGGTGACAGTTCCATTTGTTGCGGTAGAAGGTCCGATTGGTGTAGGCAAAACTTCTTTGGCAAAAGAGGTATCAGCGACATTTAATTACCATCTATTAAAAGAAATAGTAGACGAGAATCCGTTTTTAAATAAGTTTTATGAAGATATTGAGGAATGGAGTTTCCAAACCGAAATGTTCTTCCTATGTAATCGCTATAAGCAATTAACAGATATCAAAAAAATGCGGTTGGCACAAAAAAACTCTGTTGTATCGGACTATCATATTTTTAAAAATTTAATTTTCGCGAAACGTACGTTGGCACCTGCCGAGTATGATAAGTATGAAGAAATCTATCAGATTTTAACGAAGGATATGCCTGTGCCAAATGTAGTCGTTTATTTACATGCCAGTGTAGATACATTAATGCAACGCATTGCTAAACGAGGGCGTGAATTTGAGAAAATGATTTCTCGTGAATACATGGAGCAACTGGTAGCAGATTATCATACCTTTACTGAACATTTTGAGAAGTTGCATCCTGAAATTCCTGTTATACGATTTAACGGAGATCAGCTTGATTTTGTAAAAAACCCGCAAGATTTACAATATGTTTTAAAAACAATTGAAGAAACGTTACAACAAAGGAGCTTGCAATAATGAATTTGAGAGAGAAATATGATATTCCCCCACAAACTGTCATTACAATTGCTGGGACTGTAGGTGTAGGAAAGTCAACGATGACAAGGGCGCTAGCAGAAGCGTTAAAGTTCCGTACATCATTTGAAAAAGTAGACACCAATCCGTATTTAGATAAATTTTATGATGACTTTGAAAAATGGAGCTTCCACTTACAAGTGTATTTCTTAGCTGAACGTTTTAAAGAGCAAAAGCGTATTTTTGAATATGGTGGTGGCTTTGTTCAAGATCGCTCTATTTATGAAGATACAGGGATTTTTGCAAAAATGCACTTTGATAAAGGGACAATGAGTCCGATAGATTACGAGACATATCGTAATTTATTTGATGCCATGGTAATGACCCCTTATTTCCCACACCCAG
Source organism: Lysinibacillus sp. JNUCC-52 (assembly GCF_015999545.1). NCBI lineage: Bacteria > Bacillati > Bacillota > Bacilli > Caryophanales > Bacillaceae > Lysinibacillus > Lysinibacillus sp. JNUCC-52. The sequence goes on along the minus strand of NZ_CP065546.1, from coordinate 2,732,795 downwards.
ACTTAGTCGTTTATTTAGAGGGGCCGATCGATGACGTCATTGGCCGTATCCAAGAGCGTGGTCGTGAGATGGAGCAGCAAACACCAAATGATTATTGGATTGAAATGCATGAGCGCTACGAAGATTGGATTAATAATTTTAATTCATGTCCAGTACTACGTTTAGATATTAATGATTATGATTTAATGAAAAATCCAGACGCAATTGAATCAATTGTGAGCCGTATCAGTCATATGCTAAAACAAACAAGTCATTTACGAAAATAGGAGAAGTCCTATGCAATCGTAAAGACTTTAAAGTAAAGGAAATCCATGCGTTCTGGCCGAAAGCAAAGCGGCAGGCACAAACAAGTCATTTACGGAAATAGGAGAAGCCCTATGCAAACGTAAAGACTTTAAAGTAAAGGAAATCCACGCGTTCTGGCCGAAAGCGAAGCGGCAGGCACAAACAAGTCATTTACGGAAATAGGAGAAGCCCTATGCAAACGTAAATGCGTTGAAGTAAAGGAAATCCACGCGTTCTGGCCGAAAGCGAAGCGGCAGGCCTAAACAAGTTATGATTTATACGTAAAGAATAAAATCGCAAGGCTAAATAAAAATAAAAAGACCAAAAGACGTGAGACAATACGAAGCTTATTGTAATCACGTCTTTTGTAATAGGAGGAATAAGGATGAAGATTGCGGTATATTGTGGTTCAGGATTAGGCGTTAATCCCATCTATGCTGAAAAAGCAACTGAGTTAGGAACAGTATTAGCGAAACACGGTCATGGTGTTATATATGGAGGCTCTAAAATAGGATTAATGGGGAAAGTTGCAGATGCTACTTTAACAGCAGGGGGAGAAGTAATTGGTGTCATGCCAACTCATTTACAAAAACAAGAAATCGTCCACGCGTCATTGACAGAAATTCATTTCGTAGAGTCAATGCATGTACGCAAGGCAAAAATGGTGGATTTAGCGGATGCCTTTATTGCGTTGCCAGGTGGTGGCGGTACATTGGATGAATATTTTGAGGTATTTACATGGGCTCAGATTGGATTGCATGAGAAGCCCGTTATTTTATTTAATGTGAATGGGTTTTATGATGCACTACTGCAACATTTTAATCGAATGTTAGAGGAAGGTTTTATCCGTGCAGAACACAAAGCATTAATTAGGGTAGCCACAACAGCGGAAGAAGTTTTAGCATTAATAGAATAACAATAATGAGAATAAAGTACCAAAAATGAAAATTTATAGTATTTTTAATATACAATTAGTTATATTATAATATATAACAATCTAATTTATTATAAAAGAAAATACAGGATGACTCACACTAGTAAATTAGGACGACGGAGGTGGATTTTATGAATAAAATTGATACACAAGTCACAGATGATTTAGTCGTGCAAGCAATAGAACGCAATATAGCGATTATTCGTTTTAATATGCATCGTAAAGTGGCGTATGTAAATGAACTTTTTGCGAAAACAATGGGCTATACAGTTGAGGAAATGATCGGAAAAGACCATAGAGAATTTTGTTTTCCTAACTTCTTAAAAAGCCCTGACTATGAAAAATTTTGGCGCAACCTGACAGCAGGTAATAGTTATCAGGATAAAATTGAGCGGATGGATGCCCAAGGCAATAGCATTTGGCTTGAGGCGACCTATATGCCTGTATTTGAGAATAACTCCAGCAGAGTCATCGGCGTATCTAAAATCGCAACAAATGTAACTGATCGTCAAAAAACGATAGTCAATGTAGCAGATCAGTTGAAACAAATGTCCACCGAGCTTTATAGTCGTTCAGAGGCAGGTATAAAAAATAGTGAGCGTTTACTTGAAACTATTCAACAAGTATCAAAAGAATCTACGGAGAATGTAAAAAATCTTGCCCATTTACAAAATCAAGCTGAATCGATTAAAGGTATTGTCAAAACCATTCAAGGGATTGCTTCTCAAACAAACTTACTCGCTTTAAATGCAGCAATTGAAGCTGCAAGAGCTGGTGAGTATGGAAGAGGCTTTGATGTTGTAGCAAAAGAGGTTCGGAAACTTTCAGTTAGAGTTGAGCAATCGATTTCAGAAGTAAAAGAAAATGTGGAAGGCATTGTTCGTGAGATTGGGCAAGTTACCGAAAGCATTACACGGATTTCTGAGGAAGTTGAAAAGTCTAATGGGCAAATAAATGTCACAACAAGTGATTTTGCTGAAATTGCTTCTGCTGCTGAAGCATTAGATGAACGATCAAAACAATTTATCGAAATAATTTAAAACGAGCGTGCGGCAAGTGGCGATTAAGCCTAAACTGCCACAGGCTTTTTTATTTTCTTATAAAGGCTAGCACAGACGGATGCCAGTAAATTAGCCACTCTTGTATGTTCATTTATAAATAACACTATAAGTTTTCTAAATATATTGAAATAGTAGCTGCATTTTATTTACAATAATTGTGAAAGGGCTTCATAAATTATAAATAGGGGTGTTGTGTATGACAAAGGTGGAAGTAAGTTTTAAACATTTACCAACGACAGCAATTTCCGATGCAACTGGGGGCCATACAAATTTACGTAGTAATATTAAAGCGTTAGCCGAGCATTTTAAAATAGCGGGACGAGCGGTTACTGTACGTTTACCAGACGGAGAAAATGGAGCGGTACTAGAAGCGATTCGAGCTGCTAATGAGGGCGATATTTTAGTAATTGATGCAAAGGGGAATACAAATCGAGCAGTTGCAGGGGATTTTGTTATTTCTTTAGCAAAGGGTATTGGTGTACAGGGCTTCGTAGTGGATGGTGTTATTCGAGATATTGCTGCCATTCGCGAGCTGGATTTCCCTGTATTTGCTCTTGGTACGACTGTAGCTGCTGGCAATAAAAATGGCGGTGGCAAAGTTAATGTACCAATTGCTATTGGCGGTGTAACCGTGCAGCCTGGCGATTATATTATCGGAGATGTTGATGGTGTTATTGTTGTTCCACAGGAGGATGCGGAGCGCATTGTAGCAGCCGCGGAGCTTAAAGTGGAAAAGGATGAAGTACGCGCACAAGAAGCACATGCAAACGGCAAAGAGTCTATTATTGCTTATTTAGATAAAGTACTAGCAAAATAAAAAAATCCTCACGATGCATTCGTCCATCGTGAGGATTTTTTTGTATTAAGCTAAATTTTCGTTGTTTTTAAAGTAGTTTTTCATCTTTTCTTTATCGAAGCGGCCTTCCCATTTCGCCATTACTAATGACGCTAAAGAGTTACCGATTACGTTTACTACTGTACGTCCCATATCAAGAATACGGTCGATACCTGCAATGAATGCTAAACCTTCAATAGGAATACCAACAGTACCTAAAGTTGCAAGTAATACTACGAATGATACGCCTGGTACACCCGCAATACCTTTAGAAGTAACCATCAATACAAGCATTAACGTAATTTGTTCTCCGATGCTTAAATGAATACCGTACATTTGAGCAATGAATAATGCAGCGATTGCTTGATACAATGTTGAACCATCTAAGTTAAATGAATAACCTGTAGGGATAACAAAGGATACAATATCTTTCGGTGCACCTAGTTTCTCCATCTTCTGCATTACACGTGGTAATACGGCTTCCGAACTAGCAGTGGAGAACGCTAAAATTAATTCGTCTTTTAATACTCTTATCAAGTAGAAAATGTTGACTCCAGCAAATTTTGCTACAAGACCTAGTACGATGAAGATGAAGAATATCATCGTTGCATAAACAAGTATTGCAAGCTTACCAAGTGGAATGAGGGAAGCAAACCCATATTTGGAAACGGTTACACCAATTAAACCAAATACCCCAATTGGAGCGAATTTCATTACAAGGTTCGTTACCCAGAACATCGCGTCTGCTACACCTTGGAAGAAGTCTAATACTGGTTTTCCTCGTTCTCCAATTGCAGCTACCCCTAAACCGAAAATAACAGAGAAGAAAATGATAGCAAGCATATTGCCTTCAGCCATTGATTGAATAATATTTGTTGGTACAATACCTACAATAATATCGAATGGTCCTTCATGTTGTACTTCTTCAGTTGTTGTAACGTATTTCGAAATATCCCCTTGCGAAAGTTCGTTCATATTTATGCCAGCACCTGGGTGAAACAGGTTAGCTGAAAGTAAACCAACAACAATTGCAACTGTTGTAATAATTTCAAAGTAAATAAGCGTTTTTCCGCCTAATCTTCCGAGCTGTTTAATGTCTCCAGTTCCAGCAACACCAACAATTAATGTCGAAATGATAATAGGTACCACAATCATCTTAATTAGATGTAGAAAAATATCTCCTAGTGGTTGTAAATATGTCTCAATTTTGGGGTTTCCATAAAAGATACCACCAACAATAATCCCTAAAATTAAACCGATTAGAATCTGAGCGGCTAAACTGAGTTTAAATTTCTTTTTCAAAATCTTAATTCCTCCCCTATATTAAAATTTTTAGGACATGCCTTACTTTAATAATACGGAGGACTTATAAAATCCGACAAAATCCGAGAAAATTAATTTACTTTTGTTAAAATGTCTGAATATAACACCTGTATAAACTTCTTTATATTGACCTTTGCTTTGCGATTTCCGTGGTCTTCAATCTGTGTCATAAGCTGACGAATCTCTTTAAAGTCAAAGTATCGAGGTGCATAGTATTCAAATTCTGAGTTTGTATAATCGACTACCCCTAAATTGGCGAGGTTAATCATCGCAGCTAAAATTGTTCGACGCACACGCTGTTCAATAGCCTTACTCTCTTTTAAAATTTCATCTGGAGTGGACTTTGTGACAGCTGCTATTTCCTCATAAAGCTCTTTTAAAGGAGGAAGAGGTGCAATTTTATGCTGATGTGCTAGCAATGTTTCGATAATTGCTATAATATCCTCACTGCCTATCTCACCGACAATACCCATATCATTTAAAATGGATTGAATATGATCTCGTGAAGTGGCCTTATTGTTTATCTGCTCACTTAGGTCGATGTTAGTCAACGATTGTCGTATAACTAATAGAGAGTTTTTAAGGCGAAACTGTTCTGTTGTTTTGCGTAAAACATTCTCCACTTCGATACGGTTAATCGGTTTATGGATAAAGAAGTCAATACCTTGTTCATACGCCTCGCCAACCATTTCTTTATTTACAACCTGAGAAATCATAATAAACTGTCCTTCAAATCGATTTTGGAGAAGATGCTCCACTGTAGCTATACCATCAAGCTTAGGCATAAGTAAATCGATTAGCACAAACTCTGGCTGTGTCATTAATATTTGAGGAATGGCGTCCACTCCATTACGTGCTTCGCCGATGACTGTGCCTAAACCACTATCTTCAATAATTTGTTTTAGCATCACGCGGCTAGCACGATCATCATCTACAATAAAATACCTCATTTAAGTCTCTCCCGTTTGAATAGTTTGCGTAGGAATTATAATTTTAAACACCGTTTTGAAGTTATTTGATTCAACTGAAATAGAGCCGTTTAATTTAGAAATTAATTCGGCAACATGTGAAAGTCCAATTCCTGTAGCTGCTACACCTTCGACATTATATTTTGTCGTATAGCCAGGTTCAAAAATAATAGAAAGATCACTTTCGGAGATTCCCTTTCCATCATCACTAACTGTTATTACAGTATCAACCTCTTGTTGCTGAATATCAATAGATATGACACCTTGTCCTTCTATTGCTTCAATGGCGTTGGCAGTTAAATTGTTTAAAAGGGCTAGAAGGGCAATATGCTCATTCGTTACAAAATCGGTCTTTAAAGTAATGTTAAATTGAATTTCTTTACCGAGTAATTCACTATATTTACTATTACCGTCTTCTATATAATGTAATAATTCTGATAATCGTAATGAACCAAAGCTCTTATCGCCGACGATTTTAGATATCCCTGCATAAATACGTTGGGAATCTTTTTTAACCTCATGAATTTCCTGGGCAATATGAAGCGCCTGTAAACTTTCAGAGCGATTGCCTTGAGCTTTTAATTGGCGATATAAATCAAATCCATTGGCGGTAATTGCCTCAATATGATTCATAGACTTTTTTAAATAAAGTGTCTCTACATATAAGTCTGAGCCAATCGTTAGTATTTCTTGTACACGCTTTTTTTGCTCAGCAATTAAAATAGAGCTATAAATTCCGACAACAAAAAAGCTTCGTAACAAGGCAACAGCGAATAAAATCAGTAAGTCATGAATGAATAAAATTGTATAAGATTGTACAAAGAAACGTAGCAACTGTTCTGCTAAATTGCTAATGACCTCACTTAGGGCAACAAGTAACCCTAACTTAAGTGGCTTTTCGCGATATTGATGAATATTTAAATATTGCAGACATATTGCAAATAATAAATAAAATGTAGCTGCAGGTAAATGAATATAGATACCTTCTAATATGGATATGTTTTGTGTATAGAAACTAATAGCCGTTCGTAATGCAGTTGTTACAATACTTGTTGCGACGCCAGCAAAAATAATAGGTGTTGGTTTAAGTAATGTGCATAAAAAGAAAATAATCGTTCCTAAGCCAAATCGAAAAGACGTATTAGCGAATGGGATAATTTTAATTTCACTACCGAGAGCAGTTAATATGGCAATTAATAAAATCCATGTGAGGGAAGTACGAGATAAAAAAACCTTTGAGTACATATTTTATATCCTCCCTAAATTTTTAGTAGAAGCAAAATAGCTAATAAAAAAATACCACAACCTAAAAGGAAGTGGTATTTAATAAGTATGACATACAATTTTGAGCAAAAAAAAACGGCTACATTATGTAGTCGGTATTTTAAAAATGGAGGAGGTAGAGGGATTCGAACCCCCGCGCGGTGTTACCCGCCTGTCGGTTTTCAAGACCGATCCCTTCAGCCAGACTTGGGTATACCTCCATACTATATTGCTGTGTTGTCTTATCGACAAGAACTAATTTATCATGTTTTGATTTTCACGTCAACATCTTTTTTTAAAAAATAATTTTGTTTATATTTCTTCTTATTATTTTGTAATAACGAATATAAATAATTTGTGCAATTCGTTGCAATTTATGAAAACTGAAAGTATACTAGTTATTGCCGTGCTAGGTGGGAAGGTAGCGGTGTCCTGTAACTCGCAATCCGCTCTAGCGAGACTGAATTCCTTTTTCGAGGCTGTCCGTATTGTTTGGTCTGCCTTTTGCACGTAGTGTTGACGATTGGGTCCTGCGCAATGGATACCCATGAACCATGTCAGGTCCGGAAGGAAGCAGCATTAAGTGGTCTTATTCATGTGCCGCGGGGTTGCCTAATCTGAGCTAACGACAAGAGTAACGCTTATGTGCGGCTGTCGAAGAAAGGTGCACGGCATTAAATTGCCAATTCGAACGCATTCGTCTATTATAGGCGAATGCGTTTTTTTATATTCTAATAAAGGCCACTGTTTTATTAACAACGTAGCCGATGCTATAATGGTTTTAATCATATTTAAAAAGAAGGGGAGAGGAAATTATTGACGTATCAAGCATTTTATCGTGTGTATAGACCACAATCATTCCGAGAAATGTCAGGTCAAGCACATGTCAAAAGAACGCTGCAAAATGCTCTCCTAGCGAATAAAACAACTCATGCATATTTGTTTTCAGGGCCTCGTGGAACAGGGAAAACAAGTACAGCCAAAATTTTTGCCAAGGCTTTAAACTGTGAGCATGCTCCAGCAAGCGAACCATGTAATGAGTGTGCAACTTGTATAAGCATTACTGATGGTTCACATCCAGACGTAATTGAATTTGATGCAGCTTCTAATTCACGTGTAGAAGAAATACGTGACATTATTGAAAAAGTCCGTTTTGCACCTGCAAGTAGCAGGTTTAAAGTGTATATCATTGACGAAGTGCATATGCTGTCTACAAGTGCCTTCAATGCGCTGTTAAAAACATTAGAAGAACCACCACCACATGCTGTATTTATTTTAGCAACTACAGAACCTCATAAATTACCAGCGACGATTATTTCTCGTTGCCAACGTTTCGATTTTAAACGACTTTCAACGAACGATATTATTGAGCGCATGAAGGTTGTATTAGAAGACATTGAGCTACCGTTTGAAGAACAAGGACTCAAAGTAATTGCGCAATCAGCAGCAGGTGGTATGCGTGATGCATTGAGTTTGTTAGATCAAGTTGTATCGTTCAGCGGTGAAATGCTGAAACTTGAAGATGCGCTGCTAGTTACTGGCTCAATCAGTCAAGATGTTTTCTATGATTTAGCAGAAGCTTTAAAGGTGAAAGATGTAGCACAAATGCTAGCGCTTTTAGAACAGCTAATTGCAGATGGAAAAGACCCATTGCGCCTGTCGGAGGACTTAATTACATTTTTCCGTGATTTACTTCTTTTGCAAACGAGTGAAAATCTAGCTGAACTATTAGAGTTAGTATCACCAGAAGAGCGTGTGTTTGCTCTGGCGCATGATTTTGCTCCAGATATGCTCTATGGATACATTGATATTTTAGCGAAAACGCAACAAGAAATGCGTTTCTCTCATCATACAAAAATTTATTTGGAAACGGCATTGCTGAAAATGACGCAGTTTTCAGGTGGGGTTGTAAATCACAACGTTACATCAAGCGAAACGGCAATGAGTCCAGAGCTTGCGCAAAAAATAGTCGCACTAGAGCAGATGGTACAACAATTGTCAGCGCAATTACAAAGTGGTGCACCATCACAAGCTGGTCAAGCTGCAAAAGAACAACGTCCTCGCGCAAAAAGTGCAAACGGCTACAAAGCGCCTACTGGTCGTATTCAAGAAGTGCTTAAGGATGCGACAAAGCAAGATGTGCAAAGTTTAAAAGCTGTATGGGCGCAAGCATTAAATCAAATGCAAAAGTCTCAATCCGCTCTTTTGGCAGAAGCTGAACCTGTTGCGGCATCTTCAAGTGCTTTTGTGTTAAAATTCAAGTATGATATTCATTGTCAAATGGTTGCAGACAATCAAATGCTAAAAGCGCAATTCACACAATTAATTGCAGCTCAAACGGGCACGATGTATGAAATGCTTTGTACACCAGAAGAAACATGGTTAAAGTTGCGTGAAGAGTTTATTCGTGATCACGGATTACAGCAAAAGAAAGCACAGTCTGTTAACGATGATCCGAATGTTGAATTGTTAGAACCACCACCGGCAGAAATGTCGGAAGAACCGTTTATCGATGATGCGCAACCACTGGCGTCACAAGATCCACTTGTGACGGAAGCGGAAAAGCTATTCGGTAAGGATTTTATTGAAATTGTTGAAGACTGATTACTTAGGAGGAATAGGTTATGCGTGGAATGGGAAATATGCAAGGCATGATGAAGAAAATGCAAAAAATGCAAAAAGAAATGATGGAAGCTCAAGAAGCTTTAAATGTAGAACAATTTGAAGGTGTTGCTGGCGGCGGTATGGTCAAAGTAACAGTTACAGGTCAACGCGAAGTTGTAGAAGTGAATCTTGATACTTCAGTAGTGGATCCAGACGATATCGAAATGCTACAGGATTTAATTGTTGTTGCAACGAATGAAGCACTTAAAAAAGTGGAAGAAAAAACAAATGCAACAATGGGTAAATTCACACAAGGCATGAACCTTCCATTCTAGGAGGTAACAATATGTATTACCCAGAACCAATATCTAAACTAATCGATAGTTTTATGAAATTGCCAGGTATCGGGCCTAAAACCGCGGCCCGACTGGCGTTTTTTGTGTTAACGATGAAAGAGGATGACGTTCTTTCCTTTTCAAAAGCTTTAATTGAAGCGAAGCGTAATTTAAGCTATTGCTCTGTTTGTGGCAATATTACTGATATAGACCCATGCCATATTTGTACTGATAAACAACGAGATGCTTCTGTAATTTGTGTTGTTCAAGATACAAAAGATGTTATCGCAATGGAAAAAATGCGTGATTATCATGGGAAATATCATGTGCTACAAGGAGCTATTTCACCGATGGATGGTATCGGTCCAGAGGATATTAATGTAGCCTCCCTTTTAGTACGACTACAAGATGAAACTGTACAGGAGCTTATTTTAGCAACAAATTCTACTATTGAAGGTGAAGCGACAGCTATGTATATCTCTCGTCTTGTGAAACCATCGGGTATCCGAACAACACGTATTGCACATGGATTACCTGTGGGTGGAGATTTAGAATATGCTGATGAAGTAACATTATCGAAGGCAATGGAAGGCCGTCGAGAGTTATAGTGAGGGATTGAGATGTTCTTCCGCAATAAAGGGAAATTAAAAAGAGAATTTGATGAAAAGCTTGTTAATCTCATTAAAGAAACAAAAGAAGATTTACAGCAAGCGAAAGTGATTGAAGAATTATTAAATGATTATGATTTAGAAATTATAGCTCAACGAAAAGCTGCTGAGAGTATACATTTCTATTTGTTTAAGGAAGCTAGAATTCGACGAGTGCTAATTAAATAATAGTTGAGAGTTATAGAAGCGACATGGGAATCATAAACTTACATAATTATTATCGAAGGAGGCAATTGGATGCCGTGGATTGTAATTGTAAGTATTTGTGTTCCTGTAGCGCTTCTTTTTCTTTATATAGTAGGAAAGCATGTTAAATTAGGAAAAGTATTAGAAGGGATTTCTGTATTTTGGTTCCGATTTGCATTTGCATTTTTATTACTATTCATTATCCATTTAGGTGTTGGGTATGGCGGCTATAATGTGCCTATCAACCTGTTTTCAGTTTTCACAATTGCAATATTAGGAATTCCTGGTGTGCTAGGAATCACTTTTTTAATATTTTTTTTATAAAAGACTTGCAAACTATATTTATTGTGATATAGTAATAAGAGTCGTTAAGACAACAACTGAAACAACTTATATAAAACAAAAACAATTAAAATAAATTGTTGACATCGATTTGAAAAAATGGTATTATATAAGAGTTGCTGAAACAAGAAGCGACACGATGAACCTTGAAAACTGAACAAGCAAAACGTAATCAATATAGTTTTTAGTAGCTAACTTCGTTAGTGAACAAAACAAAATTTTGGACATCAAAATTGATGCCAGCAAAACAATTTGAGCTAATCAAATTTCTTTTATGGAGAGTTTGATCCTGGCTCAGGACGAACGCTGGCGGCGTGCCTAATACATGCAAGTCGAGCGGACGGATAAGGAGCTTGCTCCTTTGACGTTAGCGGCGGACGGGTGAGTAACACGTGGGCAACCTACCCTATAGTTTGGGATAACTCCGGGAAACCGGGGCTAATACCGAATAATCTTTTGTCTCTCATGAGACAATTCTGAAAGACGGTTTCGGCTGTCGCTATAGGATGGGCCCGCGGCGCATTAGCTAGTTGGTGAGGTAACGGCTCACCAAGGCAACGATGCGTAGCCGACCTGAGAGGGTGATCGGCCACACTGGGACTGAGACACGGCCCAGACTCCTACGGGAGGCAGCAGTAGGGAATCTTCCACAATGGGTGAAAGCCTGATGGAGCAACGCCGCGTGAGTGAAGAAGGATTTCGGTTCGTAAAACTCTGTTGTAAGGGAAGAACAAGTACAGTAGTAACTGGCTGTACCTTGACGGTACCTTATTAGAAAGCCACGGCTAACTACGTGCCAGCAGCCGCGGTAATACGTAGGTGGCAAGCGTTGTCCGGAATTATTGGGCGTAAAGCGCGCGCAGGTGGTTTCTTAAGTCTGATGTGAAAGCCCACGGCTCAACCGTGGAGGGTCATTGGAAACTGGGAGACTTGAGTGCAGAAGAGGATAGTGGAATTCCAAGTGTAGCGGTGAAATGCGTAGAGATTTGGAGGAACACCAGTGGCGAAGGCGACTATCTGGTCTGTAACTGACACTGAGGCGCGAAAGCGTGGGGAGCAAACAGGATTAGATACCCTGGTAGTCCACGCCGTAAACGATGAGTGCTAAGTGTTAGGGGGTTTCCGCCCCTTAGTGCTGCAGCTAACGCATTAAGCACTCCGCCTGGGGAGTACGGTCGCAAGACTGAAACTCAAAGGAATTGACGGGGGCCCGCACAAGCGGTGGAGCATGTGGTTTAATTCGAAGCAACGCGAAGAACCTTACCAGGTCTTGACATCCCGTTGACCACTGTAGAGATATGGTTTTCCCTTCGGGGACAACGGTGACAGGTGGTGCATGGTTGTCGTCAGCTCGTGTCGTGAGATGTTGGGTTAAGTCCCGCAACGAGCGCAACCCTTGATCTTAGTTGCCATCATTTAGTTGGGCACTCTAAGGTGACTGCCGGTGACAAACCGGAGGAAGGTGGGGATGACGTCAAATCATCATGCCCCTTATGACCTGGGCTACACACGTGCTACAATGGACGATACAAACGGTTGCCAACTCGCGAGAGGGAGCTAATCCGATAAAGTCGTTCTCAGTTCGGATTGTAGGCTGCAACTCGCCTACATGAAGCCGGAATCGCTAGTAATCGCGGATCAGCATGCCGCGGTGAATACGTTCCCGGGCCTTGTACACACCGCCCGTCACACCACGAGAGTTTGTAACACCCGAAGTCGGTGAGGTAACCTTTTGGAGCCAGCCGCCGAAGGTGGGATAGATGATTGGGGTGAAGTCGTAACAAGGTAGCCGTATCGGAAGGTGCGGCTGGATCACCTCCTTTCTAAGGATATTTTCGGAATACAAACCTTGGGTTTGTAAGATTACGTTTTGCGTTCAGTTTTGAAGGTTCATCAATTAGATGAAATACTTCAAAACTTGTTCTTTGAAAACTGGATAAAACGACATTGAAATTGTAACAAACACATTTATTTTTTAAGTTTTTTTATAGGCTTAATAACTAGGTTAAGTTATTAAGGGCGCACGGCGAATGCCTTGGCACTAGGAGCCGAAGAAGGACGGCACTAACACCGATATGCTTCGGGGAGCTGTAAGTGAGCTTTGATCCGGAGATTTCCGAATGGGGGAACCCACTACGTTTAATCGCGTAGTATCTTGACGTGAATACATAGCGTCTTGAAGGCAGACCCAGGGAACTGAAACATCTAAGTACCTGGAGGAAGAGAAAGAAAAATCGATTCCCTGAGTAGCGGCGAGCGAAACGGGAAGAGCCCAAACCAAGAGGCTTGCCTCTTGGGGTTGTAGGACACTCTATACGGAGTTACAAAGGAATGAGTTAGATGAAGCGACTTGGAAAGGTCCGCCAGAGCAGGTAAAAGCCCTGTAGTCGAAAGTTTATTCCCTCCAGAGTGGATCCTGAGTACGGCGGAACACGTGAAATTCCGTCGGAATCCGGGAGGACCATCTCCCAAGGCTAAATACTACCTAGTGACCGATAGTGAACCAGTACCGTGAGGGAAAGGTGAAAAGCACCCCGGAAGGGGAGTGAAAGAGATCCTGAAACCGTGTGCCTACAAGTAGTTAGAGCCCGTTAATGGGTGATAGCGTGCCTTTTGTAGAATGAACCGGCGAGTTACGATTACGTGCGAGGTTAAGCTTTAGAAGGCGGAGCCGCAGCGAAAGCGAGTCTGAATAGGGCGAATTAGTACGTGGTCGTAGACCCGAAACCAGGTGATCTACCCATGTCCAGGGTGAAGGTGAGGTAACACTTACTGGAGGCCCGAACCCACGCACGTTGAAAAGTGCGGGGATGAGGTGTGGGTAGCGGAGAAATTCCAATCGAACTTGGAGATAGCTGGTTCTCTCCGAAATAGCTTTAGGGCTAGCCTCGTGATGAGAATACTGGAGGTAGAGCACTGTTTGGACTAGGGGGCCATCCCGGTTTACCGAATTCAGACAAACTCCGAATGCCAGATATTTATACACGGGAGTCAGACTGCGAGTGATAAGATCCGTAGTCAAAAGGGAAACAGCCCAGACCACCAGCTAAGGTCCCAAAGTAATCGTTAAGTGGAAAAGGATGTGGCGTTGCACAGACAACCAGGATGTTGGCTTAGAAGCAGCCATCATTTAAAGAGTGCGTAATAGCTCACTGGTCGAGTGACGCTGCGCCGAAAATGTATCGGGGCTAAACGATTCACCGAAGCTGTGGATTGACATCTACGATGTCAGTGGTAGGAGAGCGTTCTAAGTGCGTTGAAGTCAGACCGGAAGGACTGGTGGAGCGCTTAGAAGTGAGAATGCCGGTATGAGTAGCGAAAGACGGGTGAGAATCCCGTCCACCGTATGACTAAGGTTTCCTGAGGAAGGCTCGTCCGCTCAGGGTTAGTCGGGACCTAAGCCGAGGCCGATAGGCGTAGGCGATGGACAACAGGTTGATATTCCTGTACCACCTCCTCACCGTTTGAGAAATGGGGGGACGCAGTAGGATAGGGTAAGCGCGCCGTTGGTTGTGCGCGTCCAAGCAGTAAGGCGTGTGTGTAGGCAAATCCGCACACTGTAACGTTGAGCTGTGATGGCGAGTCCGTATGGACGAAGTTCCTGATTTCACACTGCCAAGAAAAGCCTCTATCGAGGTGAGAGGTGCCCGTACCGCAAACCGACACAGGTAGTCGAGGAGAGAATCCTAAGGTGTGCGAGAGAACTCTCGTTAAGGAACTCGGCAAAATGACCCCGTAACTTCGGGAGAAGGGGTGCTCTTGAGCGTGCAAGCGCACGAGAGCCGCAGTGAATAGGCCCAGGCGACTGTTTAGCAAAAACACAGGTCTCTGCAAAACCGTAAGGTGACGTATAGGGGCTGACGCCTGCCCGGTGCTGGAAGGTTAAGAGGAGTGGTTAGCGCAAGCGAAGCTGCGAATTGAAGCCCCAGTAAACGGCGGCCGTAACTATAACGGTCCTAAGGTAGCGAAATTCCTTGTCGGGTAAGTTCCGACCCGCACGAAAGGCGTAACGATCTGGGCACTGTCTCAACGAGAGACTCGGTGAAATTATAGTACCTGTGAAGATGCAGGTTACCCGCGACAGGACGGAAAGACCCCGTGGAGCTTTACTGTAGCCTGATATTGAATTTTGGTACAACTTGTACAGGATAGGTAGGAGCCAGAGATCTCGGAGCGCCAGCTTCGAAGGAGGCGTCGGTGGGATACTACCCTGGTTGTATTGAAATTCTAACCCATGCCCCTTAGCGGGGCAGGAGACAGTGTCAGGCGGACAGTTTGACTGGGGCGGTCGCCTCCTAAAAGGTAACGGAGGCGCCCAAAGGTTCCCTCAGAATGGTTGGAAATCATTCGTAGAGTGTAAAGGCACAAGGGAGCTTGACTGCGAGACCTACAAGTCGAGCAGGGTCGAAAGACGGGCTTAGTGATCCGGTGGTTCCGCATGGAAGGGCCATCGCTCAACGGATAAAAGCTACCCCGGGGATAACAGGCTTATCTCCCCCAAGAGTCCACATCGACGGGGAGGTTTGGCACCTCGATGTCGGCTCATCGCATCCTGGGGCTGTAGTCGGTCCCAAGGGTTGGGCTGTTCGCCCATTAAAGCGGTACGCGAGCTGGGTTCAGAACGTCGTGAGACAGTTCGGTCCCTATCCGTCGTGGGCGTAGGAAATTTGAGAGGAGCTGTCCTTAGTACGAGAGGACCGGGATGGACACACCGCTGGTGTACCAGTTGTCTTGCCAAAGGCATCGCTGGGTAGCTATGTGTGGACGGGATAAGTGCTGAAAGCATCTAAGCATGAAGCCCCCCTCAAGATGAGATTTCCCATTACGCAAGTAAGTAAGATCCCTCAAAGACGATGAGGTAGATAGGTTCGAGGTGGAAGTGTGGTGACACATGGAGCTGACGAATACTAATCGATCGAGGACTTAACCAAAAAAGTTTGAAACATTCAATGAACCGTTTATCCAGTTTTGAAAGAACAACACTTTCAATTAAGAGGGTTTCAAGATACGAGTAGTTCGCGGAAGCGATTGAGAGAAGGAAGGAGCGTACTTGTGTACGTGACTGACTGAACGAATGAAGCTGACAAAGAAATACGATGTATATTGAAAGCCGTAAATAGTCTAGTGATGATGGCAAAGAGGTCACACCCGTTCCCATACCGAACACGGAAGTTAAGCTCTTTAGCGCCGATGGTAGTTGGGGGCTTCCCCCTGTGAGAGTAGGACGTCGCTAGGCACATTTAAAAGATCGAAGAGAAATCTTCGGTCTTTTTTTATTTCTACTAAAATAATAATCTATTCATGAACAATACATATAAAAGAAAATGAAACTATACCTAATTTGCATCCGTCTATTGAGTAAAAATCATATATTAATTATTCAAACACAAGAGAAGGGGGGATTTTATGGAGCAGTACGAAGCACAAAATATGAAGGAAATTATGCATACATATGGTGACTATATGCTGAGATTATCGTATTTATATGTTAAGGATTGGGTTACGGCTGAAGATATTGTGCAGGACGTCTTTATCAAGTTTTTTGAAACGCAACACCAATTTGAGGAACGTGCTACGTTAAAAACATATTTGGCTAAAATAACAATCAATCGATGTCATGATTATTTGCGTAGCTGGAAAAGTAGAAGACAATTAATTTCGAACTACTTGTTAAAACAAATCCATGCTGAAAAGCCATCGATAGATAGCGAGATGTTACAACGTTTAGAGAAGCTGGATATCGCTAAAAATGTTCTACAATTATCTGTAAAGTACCGTGAAGTAATTATATTGTTTTATTATGAAGAACTGACCACTGCGGCGATTGGAGAGTTACTCAATCTTTCTGAGAATACAATTAAAACGAGATTGCGACGCGCGCGGGAAATGCTAAAACTGAGGCTAGTTGAAGCTGAATGGGAGGTGTTACGTCATGAATAAAATAAAGCATGAATTTGATAAGTTATTTAGTGAAGAATCTAGATTTTCGGAGGCTAATGAGGCACGAATTATGCAAGAAATAACAGCTAGAAAAAATACTAGTCGTAAACGTTCGTGGCAGTATCCTCTTATAATATGTGGCTCAATAGTTCTTATAGTTTTGCTCGCCGTGATTGTGTCGTTTGAATCAAATATATCCAAAGAAGAGTCACTGGCATTATGGTTGCAAAAAAGTGGTGCAGATGAAATTCTTTATGAAGAAATGAATGTGTTACAAAAGGAAGATGCCTTTATTATTTACAAAGTACAGACAGATTCGGGTTTGCTAGTCCATGCTACATATTTAATTTATCAAAATAGCGAGTGGGTTTTCCAAGACAATTGTACGAATGGATTTGGTACAGAAGATGTAATTGTCCATTATAGACAGTCATCTAATTTATATTGTGGTGCTGTACGAAGCAATAGTTTAAAGAAAGTTATAGTTGGACAACAGAAAGCAAAGCTACTGGAGGTAGCCAATGAGGGCATGTTTTGGTTTGCTTTTAGCAAGCAACCAGGAGCTCGTGTTGTTTACGAATATATGGATGGATCAATGCAACGTATGAATTCCATAGAATGGTCGTACACGGACATTGATGATAGGGTCCCTGTGCTAGGTAATATGTCGGGACAACAATATAAGGTCCAGTATACAGGTAATGCAATGGATCGGGGTAACAACGAATATACTTCTTATCCGATTGTAGTTGAGCCAAATATTGAAAAACTAAATAGTGGCGACGTTGTTTATGTAAATGCCGAGGATGGAACAAAGACGATAGCACGTATTGTAGGATTGCCTGGAGAAAAGGTTGCCATTCATGATGGCACGATTATAGTAAATACAATACCCCTAGATATATACTATGGTTTTGCCACACAAATGGGCTTCGATGTGTTTGAAGTATATATCGACAAGCTGAAAGAAGATGGTGCGACTTTTGATGAAAATGAAATTCGTAAATATTTTTTCTGGAATATGGATGAATTGACCGTTAATGCAGACGAATATTTTGTAGCAGCAGATAATTGGGGACACGGTATGCTGTCGAAAATCACAGATGCTCAAATTATTGGGAAAGTGCTAGGTTATGAAGCGGGGGAGATGGCGAATGAATGGACGGAAACAGAAAGGTCATTATACGATGCTTTTAGAGAACAAAATAATATGGACATATTCCGCGATGTAGATCCATTGACGATAGCCCGTGTTCAGCTATACGCGAAATTTTTAGCTGATGAACAAACGGTGTATCGACTGTATACAACTCGGGAAAACTATTCGAAGTGGAGCGAAGCAGAGCATATGCGTCAGCATACACAAGTAGAGGCAGAAAGTAATAGGTCGTGGGCATTTGAAATGGCGAAAGCGATGGAGAATGGGACTTTTAAAGAACTACCTGATCATGGAGGAGTCATCCTTTTTACACAAAATGGAAGTGACATGGGCTATCAAATGGTAAGGAATGAAAACGGTATTTGGCAAGTGGCCTTTATGCCAATACAGTAAACATTCTTAGTGTAGTAGTATGTAGGCTATTTATTGTGATTTTCTACCCTTTAAATCTTAAGCTATCCTATTTAGTAGGATAGCTTTTTTATCCTGCAATAATCCCGTATAATTAAAGGATAATAAACGGAAAAGGGTGTCTTGTTTTGCAAAAGAAAAAGCCAATTGTAGAAGGTTTAGAGCGTTTTCGACAACAACAAAATATATCCTTCCATGTACCAGGACATAAACATGGTGAATTGTCACAACTTCCACAAGCTTTTAAAGATGTCATGCGTTACGATGTGACAGAATTAACAGGGCTAGATGACTTACATTATCCAGAAGAGATGATTTTAGAGGCAGAAAGTTTACTAGCTGATACATATGGCGCGAGAAAAAGCTTTTTTTTAGTAGGTGGCTCTACGGTAGGAAATTTAGCTATGATTTATGCTACATGTAAAAGAGGCGAGACGATTATTGTACAACGCAATGCGCATAAGTCTATTTTTCACGTAATCGAGCTTGTTGGAGCAAAGGCGGTATATGTTTCTCCACTGTGGGATGATCGAACATTAACAGCAACACATGTCTCTTATCATGATCTAAAACAGGCAGTCGATTGTTATCCAGAGGCAAAGGCGGTTGTCTTAACATACCCTACATATTACGGTATGACTTCGAAAGAAATGTCACAGCAAGTCGCTTATTGTCATGAAAAAAAAATACCCGTTTTGGTAGATGAGGCTCATGGCGCTCATTTTAGTGCCTGTGCTTTATTTCAGCCATCTGCTTTGACCTTTGGTGCTGATGTTGTTGTACAGTCAGCTCACAAAACGTTGCCCGCTATGACAATGGCTTCTTTTATGCATGTAAACTCACAATTAGTGGATGTAGATCGCATCCATCACTATTTACGCATGTTACAATCCAGTAGTCCATCGTATGTATTGTTAGCTTCTTTAGATGATGCACGCTATTATATACAGACATATATGGAGAGTGATGGTGCATATATAATAGAGAAAAAAAATCAATGGGTTGAAGCATTACGTGCGATTGGCTCACTTGAAGTTATTGAAGTAGATGATCCTATAAAAGTATTGCTTCGAGTTAACGGTTATAGTGGCTTTCAATTACAAGAAGCATTAGAAGCTAAGCATGTTTATGCAGAGCTTGCAGATGCACATCAAGTATTATTTGTGTTACCACTTTTAAAACAAGGGTATAGTTACCCGTTTGCAGATATACGTGTTCGCATTAAAGAAGCTGTAACAGCATTATTAAACACTGAAAAAACAGATATACAAGCTGTTTCACAAACTGCTTACAATTTTGTCGCTATTACTGAACCAGTGTATTCGTTCGATGAAATAGGGAATATGAAAAAAGAATGGCTACCATATATGCGAACAATGGGACGTACGGCTGCAAGTATGATTATTCCATACCCCCCTGGCATACCATTACTTGTGCCAGGTGAAAAAATTACAGTGGCTAAACTAAGTCAACTAGAGGAATTACTTGCAACAGGTGCAACCTTCCAAGGAAAACACCGATTAGAAGAAAAAATGATTGAGGTCATTAAATAGTTGGAGGCAATAACAGCATGAAGCGCAATTTATTTATTACATTTGAAGGTCCAGAAGGTGCTGGTAAAACAACCGTTATTAAGAAAATTGCTGAACGGTTAGCACAAGAAAATATAGATGTATTAGCAACAAGAGAACCTGGCGGCATTGAGATCGCTGAAAAAATTCGTACAATCATTTTAAATCCTGAGCATACAGCAATGGATGAGCGAACAGAAGCATTGTTATATGCCGCAGCTAGAAGCCAGCATTATTTTGAAAAAGTGCGACCTGCTTTAGATGCTGGAAAAATGGTGATTTGTGATCGATTTATCGATTCATCTTTAGCTTACCAAGGATATGCACGTGGCATTGGTGTAGATGAAGTACTATCCATTAATGAGTTTGCGATAGGAAAAAAACTACCTGATTTAACAATCTTATTTGATATTTCTCCAGAGGTTGGTTTAGCCCGTATTCATGCACATGGAGACCGCGAAGTAAACCGCCTTGATGTGGAAAGTCTGGCTTTTCACCAAAAGGTGCGTGAAGGATATTTACAATTAGTAAAACGTTATCCAGAACGTATAAATGTCATCAATGCAGACCAAAGTATTGAGCGTGTAGTTGAAGATGTATGGGCAATATTGAATGAAGCAATACAGTAAAAACATGAAGTCAACCACCATATTGTGATATAATGGTAACATACGGTGACAGATGAACTGCATCGAATAGAAGAACAACTTTCCTTATAGGTGCTAAGAAGAATGCAATTTATCATTGGTTACGCAAAACGTGATAAAATAAAGAAGTGAACTTTTTTTAGCGCAATCTTTCCTTCGAGGTAGTCATTCGAAAGCCTAATTAATTTTGTGCTTTTGTATAAAATGAAGTTAGTAACGATGGTAGATGTTGCTGTTTTTGAATAAATTCTATCAAGGCCAATTATATAAAAGGGGTGAGTGCGAATGAAGTTAGTCGTAGCTGTGGTACAGGATCAGGATAGTAGCCGCTTATCAAATGCTTTAACGAAAAATCAGTTTCGCGCAACAAAATTAGCGAGTACAGGGGGTTTTTTACGCTCTGGTAATACGACGTTCTTAATTGGAACAGAAGACTCTCTCATACCCAAAGTTTTAGATATTATCCGTGATAATTGTCGTGCGCGTGAACAGTTAGTTGCACCTGTGTCACCATTAGGTGGAAATGCTGATTCCTATATACCATATCCAGTGGAGGTAGAGGTAGGAGGCGCTACTGTATTTGTTTTACCGATTGAACAATTTCACCATTTTTAACGCTATTGAATAAAAATTTAACATAATCAAGGCAGTACAAATTCACTTACGAAGATGAATTTGAGAAGAAAGCAATTGGGGGCGAAAGAAGCTTGAAGATCAATCAAGATATCCGTGTCGGGTTAAATACTAATCGTAAAGAGCCTCTGCAAAATACTAATCAAAACAACCGATTTGGTGATATGGTCGTAAAGCAAGGTTCAAAATTGCAAACCGAACAATTAACACGATTGTTGGGGGATATTTCTACTGCTGGTGACCGTGTTGCAAGATCCCGTAATTTGCGAGAACTTGCTCGTTTTAAAATGCTCGTCAAGCGATTTTTACAGGAAACTGTAGAGCATGGAATGGAATTAAAGCAATCACATACATGGAATCGCTTTGGTGAAGGAAGACGATTAAAGATTATTGAAACAATTGATAGTCGTCTTGTGGAACTAGCACAAGATATTTTAGATGAAGAAAAAGAAGCGATTGACCTTCTCGATAAAATTGGAGAGATAAAAGGTCTATTAATTAATTTATATATGTAAAACCCGTGTCTTGTTCACTTGTAGGCGCGGGCTTTTTTCAAATTGGTTCAGTAGGATTTTAAATAGTAAAATTAGGAATGTATCTCTACTGAAATACATTTACTTGTACAAGTCTAAAAGGCTTTATTGATATAGGAAGGAATTTAATAAAAAATGGCGAAGAATGTTGAAGAGCTTTTCACACTACAGCCAGTCGTAATGAAGCAGCTTCAAACGATATTTGATAAAAATAGATTAGCCCATGCATACATTTTTGATGGCGAAAAAGGGACAGGCAAAGTGGATATTATGCATTTTTTTGTAAAATTAATGCTATGTGAACAACCACTTAAAAATGTTCCATGTGAAACATGTCGAAATTGCAGACGGGTCGATTCGGGAAATCATCCGAATATTCATCAAATTTATCCTGAAGGTCAATTTATTAAAATTGATCAAATACGGGATCTTATTGCAGAGATGAAGATGATGGGTGTAGAGCAAGGACGGAAAATTTACGTACTCCATCATGCAGACCGCCTTAATATTGCATCCGCTAATATGATCTTGAAGTTTTTAGAGGAACCAGAAGGGGAAGTTACGGCTATTTTGTTAACAGAACAGATGCAATCGATATTACCAACGATTCGTTCGCGCTGTCAGCATGTTAAGTTTCAAAAAATGCCAAGACAAGTGTTGTTAAAGCATTTGCAAGAAAATGAAATTTCCCACTCTATGGCTTCTACTGTTAGCATGATGACGAACGAGCTCGAAACAGCTATTTTTTTAGCAAAAGATGAGCAGTTTGCACAGGCTCGAAAAACAGTGTTAAAATTAGTAGAGGCAATTCGCCAAAATGTACATGAAGCTATGATTGTTGTGCATGAGGAATGGTTGCCACTATTTAAGGAAAAAAGCGAAATGGAGCAAGCATTGGATTTACTACTATTTGCTTACCGTGATATAGTGTCAATAAAAGCTAATCCCGAAGCAGCTTGTACTTATCCAGACATGTTACAGCCTTTCAAAGAAGCTGCGTTACATTCGACTTTCGAACGCCTATCTAGTCAAATGGAAGCCATTTTACAGGCGCGCGCATCTTTACAGCGTAACATGAATAGGACGTTAATGATGGAGCAGCTAATGCTTAATCTGCAGGAGGGATATACATTTGTATAATGTAGTAGGAATTCGCTTTAAAAAAGCGGGTAAAATATATTATTTCGATCCAGCATCGTTTCTACTAGAAGACAGTCAATATGTCATTGTAGAAACAGCTCGTGGTGTAGAATACGGTAAAGTAGTTGTCCCTCAAAAAGTAGTAGGGGAAAATGATGTCGTATTGCCACTTAAGCAAGTACTACGACCAGCAGATGAACGAGATCGGATTCAAGTTGAAGAAAATGCAATTGAGTCAAAGCGGGCATTTGAGCTAGCAAGTGCCAAAATCATAGAACACAAACTAGAGATGAAACTTGTTGATGTTGAATATACATTTGATCGTAATAAAATAATTTTTTATTTTACAGCAGAAGGTCGGGTCGATTTTAGGGATTTAGTAAAAGATTTAGCCTCTGTTTTTAGAACGCGTATCGAGCTACGCCAAATAGGTGTTCGAGATGAAGCAAAATTATTAGGTGGTATCGGTCCATGTGGTCGAATGCTATGCTGTTCAACATTTTTAGGTGATTTTGACCCAGTATCTATTAAAATGGCAAAAGATCAGAATTTATCTTTAAACCCATCAAAAATATCAGGGTTATGTGGTCGTTTAATGTGCTGTTTAAAGTATGAAAACGATGAATATGAAGAAGCAAAAGAAGGCATGCCAGATGTTGGTGAAATGACAATGACACCAGATGGCCGCGGAAGAGTTGTAGGTTTAAATGTGCTGGAAAGACTTATTCAAGTATATTTACAAGAGCAGGAACGAACAGCTGAGTATACACTAGAAGAACTGCTAGCATGCGAAAAAAATCTTATATAAGATAGAGAATTTAACGAGGTGGCTTGGGTGAAGGACCGTAATTTCTTAGATACCGTTATGGAGTTCGAACAACAGCTCGAAGCAATGCAGGAGCAATTTGGTGCATTGAAGCAATTTGTAGCGTTAATGATGGAAGAACATAAGGCACTCGAAACAGAAAATCATCACCTTCGTACACGTCTAGAAGAACTACTTTCTAAAGAGAACACCGTACAGGCTGCAGATGAGAAGAAAGAGATTCCATTAGATATTGGCGAGGGATATGATAACTTAGCACGCCTTTACCAGGAGGGCTTCCACGTTTGTCATGTTCATTTTGGGAGTTCACGTAAAGGTGAAGACTGTCTGTTTTGTCTATCATTTTTAAATAAGCAAAATGTGTAATAGAAGGCTGATTCCCGCTTCGGTGGTGTCAGTCTTTTGTTTTGTATAGTAGGAGGAAGGTTCGTGGAAAATTGGTTAAAGGATGATGAAAGGCTAGACTATTTGCTGGCAGAGGATTTACGTATTATTCAAAGCCCATCTGTCTTTTCTTTTTCATTGGATGCGGTGTTGCTTTCGAAATTTGTCAATGTACCTTATTATAAAGGAAAAATTGTTGATTTATGTTCTGGTAACGGTGTCATACCATTATTTTTAAGTGCCAGAACGAAAGGACAAATTACAGGTGTAGAAATACAACCACGTCTATTTGATATGGCTGAGCGAAGTATTCGTTATAATAACTTAGAAGAACAAATCCAAATAGTTCTTGGTGATGTAAAGGAAATTCCAACTCAATTAGGAATTGAAAAATATGATGTGGTAACATGTAACCCGCCGTATTTTTTAGCTCATGAAGCGAGTGATAAAAATATAAGTGAACATCACGCGATTGCGCGACATGAGCTACATTTAACACTCGATGAAGCGGTACAGTCTGCAAGTAAATTATTAAAACAAGGTGGCAAGGCAGCATTTGTTCATCGCCCAGGCCGCTTATTAGATATTGTCACTGCGATGCGGGCAAATCGATTGGAACCAAAACGAATGCAACTGATTTATCCGAAAGCGGGGAAAGAAGCCAATACCTTATTAATAGAAGGAATAAAGGATGGTAAACCTGATTTAAAAATATTACCGCCGCTTTATGTTTATGACGAAAACAATGAATATACAGCAGAAGTGAGAGAAATGCTCTATGGAAAAAACCAATAGTCATTTCTTCTATGTATTAGAATGTGCAGACAAGTCGTACTATGCAGGCTATACAAATAATGTAGACAAGCGTGTTGCCGCACATAATGCAGGTAAAGGTGCTAAATATACTAAGGCAAGAGGACCTGTGACATGTATCTATGTCGAAGCTTTCGACACAAAACAAGAAGCGATGCGAGCAGAATATGCTTTTAAGCAGTTAACACGGACGCAAAAAACAAAATATATGGGGAGGGATCAATCGTGAAATCACAAAAAAGTACGGTGCACAATCAGCAAGGATACTTATATCTTGTGGCAACACCAATTGGGAATTTAGAGGACATGAGTGTGCGTGCACTGCGTATATTAAAAGAAGCGGATGTGATTGCTGCTGAAGATACACGAAATACAAAAAAGCTTTGTAACTATTTTGAAATTGATACACCACTTGTTAGTTACCACGAACATAATATCGAAGCTGGGGGAGAAAAGCTATTAGCCTTTTTACGAGAAGGGAAAACGGTGGCATTAGTTAGTGATGCGGGTCTACCTTGTATTTCGGATCCTGGGGCAGATATTGTCGTGAAGGCAATTGAGGAAGGAATTGCAGTAGTGCCCATACCAGGTGCCAATGCGGCAATATCTGCTTTAATTGCATCAGGTTTAACGCCTCAGCCATTTTTCTTCTATGGCTTTTTAAACCGTGGAAAAAAAGAGAGACGCCAACAATTAGAGCAATTAAAAAACCGACAAGAAACAATCTTATTTTATGAGGCGCCACATCGCTTAAAGGAAACGTTGAAGGATATGGAATTAGTTCTTGGCAATCGACGTATTGTGCTAGCGCGTGAGCTCACAAAGAAATTTGAAGAATTTCTTCGTGGCACGATAACAGAAGCGGTTGAATGGGCACAGACCGAAGAAATTCGAGGGGAATTTTGCATTGTTTTAGAAGGAAATCAACATGCAGAACAAGACAATCAAGAAGAGGCATATTGGAAAGATATGAACGAGGTAGAACATGTCGATTATATTATTGCTGAAACAGGTGTAACTTCTAAAGAAGCTATTAAAGAAGTAGCAAAACTTCGACAAGTAGCTAAACGAGATATTTATAATGCTTATCATAGTGAGTAAGTGTCAATAACAGTGGGGTTGTCTCAAAAGAGGCAACCTTTTTTGATTGATTAATACAAAATTTTCCAAATGTTGTCGTTTTATTTGTTAAAATAAAAGATTTAAAATTGATAATAATTGTAAAAAAGAGTAATCTTAATAAAAGATGTCTGACATGGACATTATAAGGGAATCATATATATTACTTTTCGTGATAGGAAGAAATTTTTATCAAATAATAAAAACACCTAAATCGCTGTTTTCGATTTAGGTGCTAGAAAGAAATTATTTTTTTAAGCTAGATTGGATTTCTTTCATTAACATTTCTGCGCCTTCAGGACTTAAAATTAATTTTCCTCCAACTAGACGGAAGTTATCATCAGATACTTCACCAGTAACAGCACATGTCATATTAGGCATATATTTTTTAAGGATGATTTTGTCGTCATCTACGTAGATTTCTAAAGCGTCTTTTTCAGCGATACCTAATGTACGGCGAAGTTCGATTGGAATTACCACACGACCTAATTCATCGACTTTACGAACAATTCCTGTTGATTTCATAATTATTTTTCCTCCTAAAAGTAAAAGTTATATTGTATTTCGTCAAATTTCGACATTATTTCTTTGTCTGATAGTTATCATACCAAGTAATGCCATAAACGTCAATTAATTAATACAGTAATAATCTCTTATTTGTAAAAATTTTTGAGAAGAAAACAGTTATATTCAATTTTTTAAAAGGTTTTTATTATAGATTTTATTTTATAGTAAAAAAGCTTCTTATAAAATACATTAAATGGATTAGTATAATATTCGACAATTTTCGCATTCAATAAACTTTCATTGAAACGAATTTCGTACTTCGATAGAATAGATATTATACTGTGAAACATTGGAGGCAGTTCTCGTGAGCGAACAAAACAAAACATTCTATATAACAACCCCGATTTATTATCCAAGTGGAAAATTTCATATTGGTACGGCGTACACGACAGTGGCGTCCGATACGATAGCACGTTATAAACGTTTACGTGGATATGATGTGCGTTTCTTAACAGGAATGGATGAGCATGGGCAAAAAATTCAAGAAAAAGCAGCAGAAGCTGGCAAGCATCCTCAAGAATATGTAAATGAGATTGCCGAGGCAGCAAAAAAACTTTGGACATTAATGGACATTTCATATGATGATTTCATTCAAACAACAGAGGAACGTCATACAAAAACTGTCGAAAAGATTTTCCAAAAGTTTTTAGATAACGGCGATATTTATAAAGGTGAGTATGAAGGCTGGTACTGCACGCCTTGTGAGTCATTCTTTACAGAGACGCAACTAGAAGATGGGAAGTGTCCAGACTGTGGACGGGCTGTACACAAAGTGAAAGAGGAATCTTACTTCTTTAATATGAAGAAATACGCTGATCGCCTATTAGCTTATTATGAAGAGAACCCTGATTTCATTGAACCAGAATCACGTAAAAACGAAATGATTAACAACTTTATTAAACCAGGACTGGAAGACTTATCGGTATCGCGTACTTCATTCGACTGGGGTATTAAAGTACCTGGAGACCCAAAACACGTAATATATGTTTGGGTAGATGCGTTAACAAATTATATTACTTCTTTAGGATACTTATCGGATGATGAAACGTTATTTAACAGTTATTGGCCAGCGGATGTGCATGTAGTTGGAAAAGATATTGTACGTTTCCATACAATCTATTGGCCAATATTCTTAATGGCTCTTGATTTACCATTACCTAAAAAAGTTTTTGCACACGGATTTATTATGATGAAGGACGGTAAAATGTCTAAATCAAAAGGAAATGTTGTGTATCCAGAAATGCTTATCGAGCGTTATGGATTAGATGCAACGCGTTACTTCCTATTAAGAGAGCTTCCATTTGGCTCTGATGGTGTATTTTCTCCAGAGTCGTTTGTTGAGCGAACAAATTTTGACTTAGCAAATGATTTAGGCAATTTATTAAACCGTACGATTTCCATGATTAACAAATATTTTGATGGTAATATCCCTACAGAAAATCTTCAATCTACTGAATTTGACGAGGCATTGAAAGTGCATGCAGAAGCAGTACGTATTAAATATGAAGAAAGTATGGAAAAAATGCAATTTAGTGTCGTATTAGCCGACCTATGGACGCTTGTTTCACGCACAAATAAATACATTGATGAAACGCAACCTTGGGTTCTTGCTAAAGATGATGCGGATAAACCAAAATTAGGTTCTGTTATGCGAAATTTGGCAGAAAGCTTACATCATATTGCTGTCATGTTACAACCATTTATGACATCTACTCCGACACGTATTATCAACCAATTAGGTCTAGATGACAAATTCTTAACATGGGAAACAATTGAAACATTCGGCAATACTATTCCAGCAAACATTAAAGTGGTAGAAAAAGGAACACCGATTTTCCCACGTTTAGATAGCGAAATTGAAATTACTTATATTCGTGAGGAAATGCGTGGCTCAGTTAAAACTTCTCAGGAAGAAGAAGCAAGCGTAGCATCAAAAGCTGTGGAGGTTCCAGAAATTCCTGAAATTTCAATTGATGATTTTATGAAAGTTGACTTGCGTGTGGCAACGGTTACAGCATGTGAGCAAGTACCGAAGGCAGATAAATTATTAAAGCTTCAGGTAGACCTTGGTTACGAGCAACGACAAGTAGTTTCGGGAATTGCTAAGTACTATTCTGCGGAAGAATTAGTCGGACAAAAAGTAATCGTAGTTGCGAACTTAAAACCTGTTAAGTTACGCGGTGAATTATCACAAGGAATGATTTTAGCAGGTGAAAAAGATGGAATTTTAAAGCTAGCAACTGTTGATCCAAAATTGGAAAATGGTGCAAAGGTAAAATAAAAAACTAAGAATGGCCTGCTGAGTAGAAAATATTCAGCGGGCCATTGTAAATTTAGCCTTAAAATGGCTATTTTATTATTTTGAGATAATTTATGCAATGCGTAAATTGACGAATTTTAGGTATATGGTAATAGTTATGACGAATATATATAAGTGTATTGTCACAATACTAAATTGTTTGTAACAAATTTGTAATACAGATGCAAAATATGAAATAATAATTTTTAATAAAATCAATGTTAGGAGAATGACAATGTTTATCGATACACATGTACATTTGAATGCGGAGCAGTATCAAGAAGACTTACAAGAAGTCATAGATCGAGCTCTTGAAGCAAAAGTTGAAACTATGGTAGTTGTAGGATTTGATCGTAAAACGATTGAAAAAACAATGGAATTAGTAGAGCAATATGATTTTATTTATGGTGTTATTGGTTGGCATCCAGTAGATGCCATTGATTGTACAGAAGAGGATTTACACTGGATTGAAGAATTGGCATCACATCCTAAAATTGTTGGAATTGGTGAAACAGGTTTAGACTACTATTGGGATAAATCCCCAAAAGATGTTCAACAAGCGCTATTTCGCAAGCAAATTCATTTAGCACAAAAAGTAAATTTACCAATTATTATTCATAACAGAGAGGCAACCGCAGATGTTGTCAACATTTTGCGTGAAGAAAACGCAGCTTCTGTTGGAGGCGTAATGCATTGTTATAGCGGAAGTGTAGAAACTGCCCGCCAATGCATTGAGATGAATTTCATGATTAGTCTTGGTGGACCAGTGACGTTTAAAAATGCCCGTATGCCGAAAGAAGTGGCGACGGAGATACCTTTAGAGCACTTGATGATTGAAACAGATGCCCCATATTTAGCGCCACATCCATATCGCGGTAAACGTAACGAACCAGCGTGGGTGCCATTAGTTGCAGAGGAAATAGCACGTTTAAAAGAAAAACCAATTGAAGAAGTTGCACAAGTAACGACTGCGAATGCAAAAAAATTTTTTAGGATTGACGTTTAACTAGCTAAAGTGCCTCCAATACAGTGTTTGCGGTTGGCTAATATAGCATGGTCAAATTTTTTTGAAATACAATCGGGTTGACAGTGCTAATTCTAGTCCGTATAATCCAACTTTGTATTAAGGAGGCGTTTTTTCATGTCAAATAATTCCATGAAAAACTTGTTCTTAGGATCATTGAGGAGTAAGCAAACAGTGATAAGAATTGTTTCAATTGTCCTGTTTGTATCAGTAATTTCTTTCGTACTTTACCAAGGTACTAAAAAAACCGTAACGCTTAGCGCTAACGGGGAAGCAAATGAAGTAGCAACACATGCAAAAACTGTAGAAGAACTATTACAAAATGAAAATATAGACGTAGCAGCGCATGATAAAATATCACCCTCTCTGAATGCCAAAATTGTTAATGGATTAGCAATTACTTGGGAACAGGCAAAAGAAGTAACAATTTCAGTTGATGGAAATCAGTCAAAAGTTTGGACAACTGAAAAACTAGTGAAGAACATTTTGAAGGAAGCAAATATTGAAGTATCAGAGCATGATACATTAAAGCAAAGCTTGGATACAGAAGTAGGAGCAGATAACAAAATCGATATTCAAAAAGCGTTTCAGGTGACGCTTGTCGATGGCTTAGAAAATAGACAAGTTTGGTCCACTTCGACTACGGTCGCTAACTTTTTAAAACAACAGGGAATTCAGCTAAATGAATTCGATCGTGTCGAGAATAACCTGGAGGACGTTATCACTCCAGAGAGTAAAATCGCAGTAGTTCGCGTAGAAAAGGTTATCGATGTAGTGGAAGACTCATTAGATTTCGCAATTGAAAAGAAGCAGGATGCTTCTTTGCTAAAGGGAAAACAAAAAGTAGTAACTACGGGCGAGAAGGGCAAAATTTCTCGAACGTATGAAGTCGTTAAAGAAAACGGCAAAATTGTCGCGAAAAATTTACAATCTGAAAAAGTCATAAATGAGCCAAAGAAACAAGTAGTGGCTGTTGGTACTAAAAATTTAGTAGCCAGCACTACAACTGTGTCTCGTGGTTCAGCGGAGCCATCTAGTGGAAAAGAGTTTTATGTTACTGCAACAGCGTACACACCTTACTGTAAAGGTTGTTCAGGAACATCAGCTACTGGTATTAACTTACGTTCAGATTCAGGCTTAAAAGTAATCGCAGTAGATCCATCTGTTATTAAACTTGGCTCAAAAGTTTGGGTTGAAGGCTATGGAACAGCGATTGCTGGGGATACTGGTGGTTCAATTAAGGGTAATAAGATCGACATACTAGTACAATCAGATGCACAAGCTCGTAATTGGGGACGCAAGAAAGTGCGCATTAAAGTATTAAATTAAAAAAATTGTAAAATATAACAAAATGTTTTCACTAAGCATTGGCTTTCCTGTATTGACTGGCAGGAAAGCTTTTTTCACGTAAACAACACATAAGCTTTGTATTTCTGTACAATCATACAGGGCAGTTGTAAAATGGTCTGAAGATATGGTAGAAAAGAGGAGCCTTTTTGCAAATACAAGAAGTGATTGTCGTTGAAGGAAAAGATGATACAACCGCAATTAAGCGAGCTGTTCAGGCAGATACTATAGAAACAAATGGATCGGCTATTTCGGAAGAGACGCTTAAACGTATTCAGCATGCACAGGATAAACGAGGTGTCATCGTCTTTACAGATCCCGATTATCCAGGACGACGAATTCGAGCAATTATTGAACAGCACGTGCAAGGTGTGAAACATGCCTTTTTACCAAAATCCAAAACAATTGCGAAAAATGGTAAAGGATTAGGTATTGAGCATGCGGCAGATGAGGATATTCGTGAGGCATTGAGTCTTGTGTATACACCAAATAGTACGGAGCCCATTGCTGATGATATTACGCTAGAAGATTTAATGACCGCTCGCTTAATTGGGCATCCAGCGGCGAAAAGACGCAGAGATCGTCTAGGAGAAATTTTAAATATTGGTGCAACAAATGGTAAACAACTTCATAAAAGATTGAAAATGTTTCAAATAACAGAACAGCAATTTGGCGCAGCTGTCGCACAGGTAGATCAGGAGGAAAATAATGCATAAGGATATTGCAACACCGATTCGAACACAAGAAATTTTAAAAAAATATGGCTTTTCGTTTAAAAAAAGTTTAGGCCAAAATTTTTTAATTGATCCTAATATTTTAAGAAATATTGTTAGTCATGCGAATTTAACCGAAAATAGTGGCGCGATTGAAGTAGGTCCAGGAATTGGTGCATTAACAGAGCATTTAGCACGCAGCGCGAAAAAGGTCGTATCGTTTGAAATTGATCAGCGCTTATTACCAGTACTAGCAGATACACTAAGTCCATATAATAATGTGTCTATCGTACATTCTGATATTTTAAAGGCAGATGTGGAGAAGGTAATTGAAGAAGAAATGCCAGGCATTGAAGATATTATGGTTGTTGCTAATTTGCCTTATTATGTTACGACGCCTATTTTGATGAAATTGTTAAATGATCGTTTACCAATTCGCGGATTCGTTGTCATGATGCAGAAAGAGGTTGCTGATCGTATTACAGCAAAACCAGGAACAAAAGAATATGGCTCGCTATCTATTGCCATTCAGTATTATGTGAAGGCTGAAATAGCTATGACCGTGCCGAAAACGGTTTTTATGCCACAACCAAACGTAGATTCAGCAGTTATACGCCTTATTAAACATGATGAGCCGCCAGTGAAAGTTATAGACGAGGATTTCCTTTTCGTCGTAACGCGCGCTTCGTTTGTACAGCGTCGTAAAACAATTTTAAATAATTTACAATCAGGTCTACCAAACGGTAAGGCGAATAAAGAAAAAATAATCGAAGCTTTACAATCGGCAAATATAGAACCAACTCGTCGAGGTGAGACACTTTCCATTCAAGAGTTTGGAAAGTTAGCGGATGCCTTATATCCAACGTTTGCAAAGTAAAAAATATGTTACATTTTCATTCGAAATGAAAAAAAAACGTATTTTTTCAAAAAAAATAAGTTGACAACATTTATAGAGGGCTGATAAAATATTATATTTTGTTGACATTTTTGGGCGTATCCCTTATACTAGTTATTAGTGAGGTGTAAGCGAAAATGCCAAAAACTTTAGCGGACATTAAAAAGTCGTTGGATTGTCATTTGGGTAAACGTTTGCAGTTAAAAGCAAACGGAGGTCGCAAGAAAACGGTCGAGTGTGCAGGGATATTGCGTGAAACATATCGTGCAATTTTTGTAGTTGAACTTGATCAAGAAGACAATACGTGCAAGCGCGTATCGTATAGCTACACAGATATTTTAACTGAGGCAGTAGAGATTACATTTTTAGACGAAGCACAGGCTGCTGTCGCGAAATAGTTTCTAGTACTTATTTCTATATTTTGAAGCACTCATGTATGTTAAAAACTACATGAGTGTTTTTCGTTTTATCGCACATACTAATATCGTCAGTTGTTAAAGGAGGAGTTTGCATGCCTAGAAAGGGAATCATGTCACCTCGTTTAAAAGAAGAGATCGCCAAAGAGCTTGGATTTTATGATGTTGTGCAAAAAGAAGGTTGGGGCGGAATTAAAGCTCGAGATGCTGGTAATATGGTGAAACGTGCCATTGAAATGGCGGAAAGAGAACTCAGCGAGCAAGAGCGTAAGTAGTATACTTCGCACAAAATTGCTTGCTGACATTTTTACTTCAATCAGCTAGGGAATGAACCGATGCTGAACACAACAAAACAACTGACGAGAGAGAACCGTTTTTAAAACGGTTCTTTTTTCAGTTTGCTTTCTCATTATGGTAAAATAAAATGAATTATCTTGCGCGAAAAATGAACGGCTGTTTATGCGTGTAGTTATGAGGGAGGAAGTAAGATGCTTTATGTAAAGGCGCCTGCAAAAATTAATTTAACATTAGATGTTCTTTATAAACGACCAGATAATTATCACGAAGTGGAGATGGTCATGACGACTGTCGATTTGGCAGATCGCATAAGCTTAGAATCTCGTGAAGATGGAGTAATTGAAATTATTTCAACGGATAATTTCGTACCAAATGATCACCGCAATTTTGCTTATCAAGCAGCGCGTCTTATAAAAGATACATACGGCATTAGACAAGGTGTATCCATTACAATTGAAAAAGAAATACCGATTGCAGCAGGGCTTGCAGGAGGCAGTAGCGATGCTGCGGCGACGCTCAAAGGTTTAAATGAACTATGGGATTTAAAGCTTTCAATAGACGAGCTAGCGGAGCTTGGTGCTAAAATCGGTTCAGATGTTTCTTTTTGTGTATACGGAGGTACTGCATTAGCAACAGGGCGAGGGGAGAAAATTCAGGAATTACCTGCACCGCCAAGCTGTTGGGTCGTGTTAGCTAAGCCTAAAATTGGGGTGTCAACAGCAGAAGTATATGGTGGCTTAAAGGTTGATGGACTTGAGCATCCTAATACAAAGCAAATGATTAAGGCAATTGAAACGGATAACTATGAGCTACTATGTGCATCGTTAGGTAATGTTTTGGAAACTGTAACATTTAAGTTGCATCCAGAAGTAATTATGTTAAAAGAGCAGATGAAACGTTTTGGAGCTGATGCTACTTTAATGAGTGGAAGCGGTCCAACAGTCTTTGGCCTTGTGGATAGTGAGGCCCGTGTGAGCCGAATTTACAATGGCTTACGAGGTTTTTGTGAGGAAGTATATGCTGTGCGCATACTAGGGGAGCGAAATACGCTTGCTTAAAAACGCATAATTGTGTTAATTTTACCTATAAATATTCGTGTTTAGGAGAGGGTCGCATGAAATGGAAGCGTAGTGAACGACTAGTTGATATGACGTACTATTTACTAGAACATCCACATCAGCTGATCCCGCTAACTTATTTTTCAGAATTATATCAATCCGCAAAGTCTTCGATTAGTGAAGATTTAACGATTGTTAAAGAAACTTTCGAAGAAAAAGGAATCGGGTTATTGATAACAGTGCCAGGAGCTGCAGGTGGTGTGAAGTATATTCCTAAAATGTCCCAAGAGGAAGTTCGTTTAGTCATACAGGATTTAAAAGCAGAGCTCGAACATTCAGATCGTTTGTTACCTGGTGGCTATTTATTTATGACGGATTTATTGGGCAATCCAGATTTAATTAATCGAGTTGGAAAGGTTTTTGCATCTGCATTTGCTGACCAGCAAATTGATGTTATTATGACAGTAGCAACAAAGGGAATATCTATTGCCCATGCCATTGCAAGACATTTAAATGTTCCAGTTGTTGTCGTGCGTAGAGATAGTAAAGTAACAGAAGGCTCTACAGTCAGCATAAACTATGTATCTGGTTCTTCTCGAAGAATTCAGACAATGGTATTATCTAAAAGAAGCATGAAGAGTGGACAGCGTGTACTGATTACCGATGACTTTATGAAGGTCGGTGGTACGATGAACGGCATGAAAAATCTATTAGAAGAGTTCGACTGTCAATTAGCAGGCATCGCTGTGCTAGTTGAGGCAGAGCATGCAGACGAAACTTTAGTAGATGATTACTATTCACTTGTAAAGCTTCATGAGGTCAATGAAAAAGATCGTACGATTGCATTAAGTGAAGGCAATTATTTTACAAAAAGGGAGAAATGACAAATGAATGTAGTATCTACAACGAATGCACCAGCAGCAATTGGACCATATGCACAAGGAATGATCGTAAATGGGATGTTTTATAGTTCAGGTCAAATTCCTTTAACAGCAGCAGGCGAATTAGTAGAGGGCGATATTGTTGCTCAAACACACCAAGTATTTGCTAATTTAAAAGCAGTGTTAGAAGCAGCAGGTTCATCACTAGACAATGTAGTCAAAACAACAGTCTTTATGAAGGATATGAATGACTTTGTTGCAATGAATGATGTATATGCTAGTCATTTTGGAGAACATAAACCAGCTCGTTCAGCAGTGGAAGTAGCACGTTTACCAAAAGATGTGAAAGTAGAAATAGAAGTTATCGCAATCGTAAAATAAAAATTAGTAGCCCTTTAAAAGAACGGAAGCTCTTTTAAAGGGCTTTTATTATAGATACATATAGCTGGCTTTGTCGTTGCGGGCGATTGCCTTACACGGGCAACAAATCCTCGCTGAGGCGAAGATTGTGACGTTATATTCGGAGCGTATGCCGCCTCGCTCACACCATCAACGAAAACGTTAGTAGAATTCTATTTTATACATATGACAAAAGTTATTGAGTTGAACTTCTTAATAGCTTTAGGAACCGTCAGAAAGTTCTTTTAAAGAGCTCTATCAATTTGCTTTAACGGATTAAGCTACTGGCTAAAAAAATTTAAAGAGTGGCCTTTTTTAAAAAGATTAAACCATGCAATTTCGCATCGTTATAAACTCGTTTTTGAAAATTTGACAAACAATTGTCAAATTTACCGTAAACTAGAGAAAATATTAGAACGAATTAAAAATGAAGTATTCAAATTTTTTAGAAAATTTGGTAGACTGTAAAAAGGGAAATATTCGGCAATATAAATATAATATTTTCATTTAGGCATCTAAGATGAGAGGTGGTGAGAAAATGGAAGTTACTGATGTAAGATTACGTCATGTACAAACGGATGGTCGCATGCGTGCGATTGCTTCCATTACACTCGACAATGAGTTTGTGGTACATGATATCCGCGTTATTGATGGGAATACAGGCTTATTCGTCGCTATGCCGAGTAAACGTACACCAGATGGCGAATTTAGAGATATTGCACATCCTATCAACTCAACGACACGTAACAAAATTCAAGAAATTATTTTAAATGCTTACCATAACTCTAGCGAAGTGCCAGAGTCGGAGCAAGCAGCTGAACTAGAAGGAATTGGCGTATAGTTTTATGAAAATAAATGCTCGTTTAAAGGTTATTTACAAATAAGTATCCTTTTGGCGGGAGAAAATAAAAAGAACTCTTCTATTTATTGAGGAGTTCTTTTTATTTTTCAAAAAAGAGAAAAACAGCAAATTGTAGTGTATAGCTCATACCATTCGAGCATAAGGTGTGTTTGATTTAGGAATTCACCGTTTAGTCAATTCTACATGCCTTGAAAATAGATGAATTTTGCTATATAGTCATAAGAGAAAATGAGCGTATTGGAGGACTTACTGATGAGCAATATTTTTGCTGTCATTTTGGCTGCAGGTCAAGGTACACGTATGAAGTCCAAATTATATAAAGTGCTCCATCCAGTATGTGGGAAACCCATGGTACAACATGTAGTGGATCACATTCAAACGTTAGATGTCAATCGCATCGTAACGGTTGTAGGACATGGCGCAGAAAAAGTAAAACAACAACTTGGAGATAAGAGCGAGTATGTTTTACAAGCTGAACAATTAGGTACAGCACATGCAGTACAACAAGCAGAGTCAATTTTAGGTAGTGAAGAAGGAACAACATTAGTTGTTTGCGGTGATACGCCTCTTATTCGCCCTGAAACGATGAAAGCTTTATTTGAGCATCATCAAGCAAAAGGTGCAAAAGCAACAATTTTAACAGCAGTTGCTGAAAATCCAACTGGCTATGGTCGTATTTTACGTGGCGATGGTGGACAGGTGGAGCAAATTGTTGAGCAAAAAGATGCAAACGAAGAGCAGCAACGAGTAAAAGAAATTAATACTGGGACATATTGCTTCGATAACAAAGTTTTATTTGAAACGTTAAAACTTGTGAAAAATGATAATGCACAGGGTGAGTATTATTTACCTGATGTCATTGAAATTTTACAAAAGCAAGGCGATATCGTTGAAGCGTATGTAACGGATGATTTTGAAGAAACACTTGGTGTGAATGACCGTGTGGCTTTGTCACAGGCAGAAGAGTTAATGCGTGCGCGTATTAATGAACATCATATGCGTAATGGCGTAACGATTATTAATCCAAATGCTACGTACATTAGCACAGATGCAGTAATTGGTCGTGATACAGTGATTCAACCAGGCTCTATGATTGAAGGAGCAACTGTAATTGGTGAAGACTGTATTATTGGTCCAAATACACAAATTATCGATAGCCGTATTGATGACCGTACTTCTGTGCATTCATCAGTTGTACGCGAAAGCACTGTCGCGGAAGATACAGCAATTGGACCGTTTGCACATATTCGCCCACTTTCTGATATCGGTAGCCATGTTAAAATCGGTAACTTTGTAGAAGTGAAGAAAAGTAAACTAGGTAACGACACGAAAGTATCCCATTTAAGCTATATTGGAGATGCTGAAATAGGCAATAACGTCAATGTTGGCTGTGGTTCAATTACAGTAAACTATGATGGGAAAAACAAGTTCCAAACAATTATTGAAGATGATGTATTTGTAGGATGTAATACTAACTTGGTAGCGCCAGTGAAAGTTGGAAAAGGTTCATTTATTGCAGCAGGATCTACAATTACAAAAGAAGTTCCTGAGGATGCACTAGCAATTGCTCGTGCAAGACAAGAAAACAAACCGAATTATGTAAGCAAATTAAATTCAAAATAATTATCAAATAAACAGGAGGCCATCATGCCGTATCAATATGCAAACTCACAATTAAAAATATTTTCACTCAATTCTAATAACCCACTAGCCCAAGAAATTGCGCAAGAAATGGGAGTTGAATTAGGGAAATCTTCAGTTAAGCACTTTAGCGATGGAGAGATTCAAATTAGTATTGAAGAAAGTATTCGTGGTTGTGATGTGTTTATCGTGCAGTCAACTTCTGCACCTGTAAACGAACATTTAATGGAGCTTTTAATTATGGTAGATGCTGTGAAACGCGCATCTGCTCGTACAGTTAACGTTGTAATGCCTTATTATGGTTATGCTCGTCAAGACCGTAAAGCAAAAGCGCGTGAGCCAATTACAGCTAAATTAGTGGCAAACTTACTTGAAACGGCTGGGGCAACACGTGTTATCGTATTAGACTTACACGCACCGCAAATCCAAGGTTTCTTCGATATTTTAATTGACCACTTAATGGCAGTACCTTTACTTTCTGATTACTTCAAATCTAAAGGTATTCCTTCTGAGGAAATCGTAATTGTTTCACCTGACCACGGTGGAGTAACTCGTGCGCGTAAAATGGCAGAACGTTTAAAAGCACCGATTGCAATTATTGACAAACGTCGTCCAAAACCAAATGTTGCAGAAGTAATGAATATCGTTGGTAATGTTGATGGTAAAGTGGCAATCTTGATTGATGATATTATCGATACTGCAGGTACAATTACAATTGGCGCTGACGCATTACGTGCTGCTGGTGCAAAAGAAGTGTATGCTTGCTGCTCACACCCAGTACTATCTGGCCCAGCAATCGAGCGTATTGAAAATTCTGCAATTAAAGAATTAGTCGTAACAAATACAATTCAACTTTCTGATGAGAAAAAATCACCAAAAATTACAGAGCTTTCAGTAGCTAAATTGATGGCAGATGCAATTTCTCGTGTATATGAAAATAAATCAGTAAGTACTTTATTCGATTAATTTTATATAGAATAAAGAAATAATTGATACAGCATATTGTGTGACAAAAAAAGGACAAATCTACATTTATGAGTAGATTTGTCCTTTTTGCATAGCTGTTATGTGTGAATGTGCAAATTAAAGGGTATAATAGTAATTGTTACGGTGTAATATTTACGTTCTTGAAAAATAGATGTAAATATTATAAAGCCTTTCGTGATTGTCATAGACATTTAACAGAAGAAAGCAATTTTCATATTGAATTCTGTAATTAGTATGCGGCATCCGTGATAAGGCATAAATAATTTTCTTGGAAGGGGAAGGAAAGTATGAGTACAGTCTTAAGTGTAAATAAACGCGAAGCTGGGCATCGTTCAACATTAACCCAACTTAGAAAAGGGGGAGCCATTCCTGCAGTTATTTATGGCTACAAACTAGATTCAACCCCAATTTCTATTTCAGCGAAAGAATTTAGACAGTTCGTTCAAAAAAATGGACGTAATGGTGTTATTCCCGTGGAGTTAGATGGTGAAAGGGTAAATGTCGTTGTATCAGAAGTACAAAAATGTACTCTGAAAGATGAAGTGAATCATGTTGATTTTTTAGCAATTAATATGTCTGAAGAATTAGAAGTAGACGTAGCGGTAACACTTGTTGGAGAATCAGTTGGTGTAAGTGAAGGTGGCATTTTAATGCAGCCTAACTTAGAAGTTAAAATAAAAGTAAAACCTACTGATATTCCAGAAACATTAGAGCTTGATATTACAAAACTAGCAATTGGTGAAACGATTATGGTAGCGGATATTCGCGATCATGTGGATTTTGAAATTGTGAATGAAGATGATCATATTTTAGTAACCGTTATGGCGCCAACAGCTTCTGCAGACGACGAAACTGAAGTTGAAGAAAGCGTTGAGTCAGAAGGTTAAATGTTTACTTAAAGGGAAGGCTATCGAGGAAGTCGTAAAAGACGGACTTGATAGCTTTTTTTATTGTAATAAAAATGAAATTTTATAAGTTAGGAATAAAATTTTATCATTCGTATATTTGTTCATAACTGGGTTGAACGAAATGTTTTCTTATAGCTCAGTATGGTAAAATAATGACTATTAGATTGAAAGAAGTGAGGTACTTATGAAAATTATCGTTGGTTTAGGGAATCCAGGTAAACCGTATGAGCATACAAGACATAATATTGGGTTTGATGTAATTGATGCATTAGCTAAAAAGTGGGATGCGCCATTAGCTACTTCAAAGTTCAATGGCATGTATGCAACAGTACATCGTCCTGAAGGAAAGGTTCTACTTGTTAAGCCGTTAACATATATGAACTTATCAGGTGAATGTGTTAGACCTCTTATGGACTATTTTGATATTGATGTAAAAGATTTAATTGTTATCTATGATGATTTAGATTTAGAAACAGGAAAATTACGTTTGCGTCAAAAAGGTAGTGCGGGTGGACATAATGGCATTAAATCTTTGATTCAACATTTAGGAACACAGGAATTTAACCGAATTCGAATTGGTGTGAGTCGTCCACCGACAGGCATGAAGGTAGCGGATTATGTGCTATCGAAGTTTTCTAAAGAAGACAATATTGTTATGGCAGATGCTATTAATAATAGTGTGAATGCAATAGAAGCGTCTCTTTCAAAACCATTTCTTGATGTGATGAGCCAATTTAACGGTGCATAATCCTTTTCCAAAATGTCTATACTTTAAGTAGTAAGTTGCTTAAAGGAGGATGATTTGGAGATGGCAATTCGCTACCGTTGTAGGCATTGTGAAGTAGAAATAGGAACACTACCATTTGATGCAGATGATACAATTCGAAAGTTGCATATTTTTGAATTAGGTGAGGCAGACGATTATGTTGAGAAGGATCAACATGGGCAAACGACTGTACACTGCATTTGTGAGCAATGTGAGGATTCGCTTAGACAATATCCAGATTATCACGCACTCAATAAATGGATTCAATAATGGAAGGATGCTTTGGCGCACATTGCGTGCGTTCAAAGCTTTTTCCGTTTTTATTTTTGAAGTAGCATATGATATTACTGACAATAGTAATGCGATGATAATTCACATGATGAATATCAATACATCATGTATTCTAAACCGAGAGTTTAATGCTAGGACAATTACACAAAGGTGAACTTGATAATTAGACAAATGAAATGTGTA
The DNA here is from genome assembly GCF_015999545.1 of Lysinibacillus sp. JNUCC-52. Taxonomy (NCBI): domain Bacteria; kingdom Bacillati; phylum Bacillota; class Bacilli; order Caryophanales; family Bacillaceae; genus Lysinibacillus; species Lysinibacillus sp. JNUCC-52. Next base: position 2,691,281 of record NZ_CP065546.1, on the reverse strand, counting down.
ATATTGTACTAGATTGGTAGTATGAAACACATTAAATAATTAGAATTTTCGCGCTGAAAGGGGCTTTTGACTGTGGAAGTTTTACGACAGATTGTGTCGCAGGACAAACATATCACATCATTTTTACAGGAGATTCAGAGCGGCAATACAGCATCTCAGCTCATCACAGGTTTAACAGGAAGCGCACGGCCAATTATGGTCGATGCGTTATTTGACCATGTACAAAAACCTATTTATATAGTGTCGCCAAATTTATTGCAGGCACAAAAAATGGCGGATGAGCTTGTTGGTTTATTAGGGGAGGAATATGTCCACTATTATCCAGCAGATGAGTTTATTGCTGCAGACTTATCAGTAGCCTCTCCAGAGCTTCGAGCAGAGCGTATCGCAACGCTTGACTGTCTAGCGAGAGGTGAAAAAGCCATTTACATTATACCTATTGCTGGCTTGCGAAAAATGATGCCTCCGAAAGAGCATTGGATACATTATTTTTTACAGACGACGGTAGGCGAGGAAGTACAAATTGAGGAATGGCTCCAAACGCTTGTGGCGATGGGGTACGTCCGCAATTCAATGGTAACTACGCCTGGTGAATTTGCGTTGCGTGGAGGCATTTTAGATATTTATCCTCCATATTTAGAAGCGCCTATTCGAATAGAGTTATTTGATACGGAAGTAGACTCGATTCGTACATTTTCTGCAGATGATCAGCGTTCAATAGATAAATTACAAAAAGTTCGTATTTTACCTGCGTCAGAAGTCATTTTGACAAAGGAAGAGCGAATAGCTTTAGCAGGGCGCTTAGAAAGTGCTTTGGCGACAAGCTTGAAAAAGGTGAAAAAACAGGAGACGAAAGAGCTTCTTTATCAACATATTCAATACGATATTGAACTGTTGCAACAAGGAAACCTACCAGATTTCGTTAATAAATACGGCTCCTTGTTATATGATAAAACGGCTTATTTAGGTGATTATTTTGCACAGGATGGCATCGTATTATTTGACGAGCTTGGTCGTATTCAAGAAGTAATGGATGCGTGGGAGCGTGAAGAAGAAGAGTGGTTTTTATCATTGATTGAAGAAGGGAAAATGGTACATGAGGTAAAGCCAGCCTTTTCTTTGAAGGAGATTTTAGCAATGCTAACACAGCAGAAGCTATATTTCTCATTATTTTCACGTACGTTTGCTGGCATTACGTTCAATAAGACAACTAATTTTTCATGCAAGCCGATGCAGCAATTCCACGGACAAATGGCATTATTACAAAGTGAAATTGAGCGATGGCAGCTCGGTAAATTCACGGTGCTTATCGTAGCTAGGGATAAAAGCCGTGTGAAACGTGTACAGCAAATGCTTGAGGAATATGACATTCATGCAACAATTGGGGAGCCGAATGATGCTGGCCTGTATATTATAGAAGGTGGATTATCAAGCGGATTTGAACTGCCTTTGCAGCGTTTGGCTGTTGTAACAGAGGATGAATTATTTAAACAGCAGGCGAAGAAAAAATCACGACCTCAAAAAATGACCAATGCAGAACGTATTAAAAGCTATACAGAAATTAAGCCTGGCGACTATGTTGTGCACGTACATCATGGGATAGGGAAATATATCGGTGTAGAAACGCTAGTAGTCAATGGTACACATAAAGATTATTTGCATATACGATATCGCGCAGATGATAAGTTATATGTGCCTGTGGAGCAAATCGATTTAATTCAAAAATATGTGGCATCTGAAGATCGAGAGCCGAAGCTACATAAATTAGGTGGAGCGGAGTGGAAAAAAGCCAAAGCGAAGGTTTCCTCTGCTGTTCAAGATATTGCAGATGATTTAATTAAGCTCTACGCCAAGCGAGAAGCAGAAAAAGGGCATGCTTTTGCGCCTGATAATGATGATCAGCGAAATTTTGAGACATCATTCCCTTATGAAGAAACAGAAGACCAACTGCGTTCAATTATTGAAGTAAAACGTGATATGGAACGTGAACGTCCAATGGATCGACTTGTATGTGGTGATGTGGGGTATGGCAAAACAGAGGTAGCCATTCGTGCGGCATTTAAAGCCATTCAAGACGGAAAACAAGTTGCTTTCCTAGTGCCTACGACGATTTTAGCGCAGCAGCACTACGAGACAATCCGTGATCGATTCCAGGACTTTGCCATTAATGTTGGACTCTTATCTCGTTTCCGTACGAAAAAAGAGCAAGCAGCGACATTAAAGGGATTAAAAGATGGGCAAGTTGATATTGTAATAGGAACTCATCGAATATTATCTAAAGATTTAACATTCCAAGATCTTGGCCTACTCATTGTAGATGAGGAACAACGCTTTGGTGTTACACATAAGGAAAAAATTAAACAACTGAAGACGAATGTGGACGTATTAACTTTAACTGCAACGCCTATTCCAAGAACGTTGCATATGTCTATGGTAGGTGTGCGAGATTTATCGGTTATTGAAACGCCCCCTGCTAACCGTTTCCCCGTGCAAACTTATGTGATGGAGCATAGTGGCGCACTTGTACGAGAAGCCATTGAGCGAGAAATGGCACGTGGTGGCCAAGTATTTTACTTATACAATCGAGTAGAGGATATGGCACGGAAGGTGGACGAGATTCAGATGCTTGTCCCTGAGGCACGTATTGGACATGCACACGGTAAAATGACTGAATCACAATTAGAATCTGTCATCTTAGCCTTTATTGAAGGGGATTATGATGTCCTAGTAACGACTACTATTATCGAGACTGGTGTTGATATTCCTAATGTCAACACACTTATTGTTCATGACGCAGATCGAATGGGTTTAGCACAATTGTATCAGTTACGAGGTCGCGTAGGTCGATCAAACCGTGTAGCATATGCCTATTTTATGTATCAGCGTGATAAAGTACTTACAGATGTGGCAGAGCAACGTCTACAGGCTATTAAAGAGTTTACGGAGCTCGGATCTGGTTTTAAAATTGCGATGCGAGATTTATCTATTCGTGGAGCTGGTAATTTATTGGGTGCCCAGCAACATGGCTTTATTGATTCTGTCGGCTTTGACTTGTATTCACAAATGCTCGAAGAGGCCATTGCGGAGCGACAAACTGGCGTGAAAAAAGAGGAGAAGCCAGAGATAGAAATTTTACTCAATATTGATGCATATATTCCAGATGCGTATATTCCAGATGGTTATCAAAAAATTCAAATGTATAAGCGCATTAAAGCGATGGACCAAGTCGATGAATACGAAGAGATTGTTGAAGAATTACAAGACCGTTTCGGTGATTTACCGATTGAAACAGAACGGTTACTTCGTATTGCTCGGATGAAAATTTGGGGACTAGAAATGGGCGTTACATCTATTAAAGAAAAGCAAAAGATTATTTCTATTTTGATCTCTGAAGAAGGCTCTGCAAAAATAGATGGCAGTAAAATTGTAACGGAAACGATGAAATTTGAGCGAGCTGTTGGCTTCGGAATGGATAGTATGCAATTGATATTGACAATTGATGAGCGTAAATGCAATAAATACCATCATTTTGATATATTAGAAGAAATAATGCAGATTATTGCAAATTCGAAAAAAAATATGTGAAAAAAGGCTGAACTTGTTGACAAATTGGCAAGTTCAGCCTTATTGTATGAAAAGACAAATTTTTATTAAAAAAAATAATGTTGGATTCAAAATCCTTTTCGTTCATTTTTTGCATAGATTGTCTTAAGAAAAACCATACTATTGTTGTAGAAAAATTTTAATGAATACGAAAGCGAGGCAGTTTAGCATGAAAGCAACAGGAATTGTTCGTCGTATAGATGATTTAGGACGTGTGGTAATACCGAAGGAAATTCGTAGAACGCTACGTATTCGTGAAGGTGACCCGTTAGAAATTTATACGGACCGTGAAGGTGAAATCATTTTGAAAAAGTATTCTCCAATTAATGATTTAGGAGAATTCGCACGTGAGTATGTAGAAACATTGTATGAAACGCTAGGCACTCCAGCGTTTGTAACAGACAGAGACGAAGTAATCGCTGTTGCAGGGATTGGCAAGAAAGAATATATTAATCGCCGTATTACCTCTTTTGCAGAAGGTTTTATGGACGAGCGTTCAACAAAAATTGAGAAAATGGAAACAACTATTGAGATTGTTCCTGGACAATATGAGCAAGTAAAATCATATTGTGCAACACCAATCATGGTAAATGGTGATCCAATTGGTTGTATCATTGTTTTATCTAAAGTCCATTTTGTAGGCGAAGTAGAAGTAAAAGTAGTGGAAACAGCTGCTAATTTCTTATCTAAACAAATGAATAATTGATGAACATCGAAAGTTATTGTCATGACTCTTTTAGGGTGAACAATAACTTTTTTTGTATACATAATACTGTGCCGATAGCGGAAACAGTGTTAACGTGAGCGTCATACTTTTGAGGTATGCTATACTATTGGCATTGTTAAATGAAGGAAAGAGGACAATTTATGTCGGAACGATTTGGTATGAAAAGTTACATGAAGGGAGCGGCATTATTAACCATTGCTGCCCTTATTGTGAAAGTGTTAAGCGCAATTTATCGTGTACCTTTTCAAAATCTAGTTGGTGACGAGGGATTTTACATTTACCAACAAGTGTATCCTGTCATATCTATCTTTGTAGTATGGACGTCAAGTGGTTTTGCTGTAGCCATTTCAAAAATGCTTGCAGATAATGATTGTATAGTAAATGAGGAAGAACGTACACAGAAAAGACGAAGTATAATGCGGATTATTTTCCGCTATTTAACAGTTTTATCTTTTATATTTTTTGGTATTTTATTTGTTGGAGCAGATGTTTTAGCAACAATGATGGGTGATACCAGCCTTGCGCCATTACTACGAACAGGATCTTTTATTGTATTAGTAATGCCAGCACTTGCTGTTTTTAAGGGGGGCTTCCAATCGAGAGGAATTATGGAGCCTATTGCTTATGCACAAGTATTGGAGCAAACGGTAAGAGTTTCTGTCATTTTAGCTGGAACGTTTATCATAATGTCAACAACAAAATCCCTTTATGGGGCAGGGCAAATGGCTATTATTGGAACCGTCGTTGGAGAAGTAGTTGGCTTATTATTAATTGCGTTTCTTTTTAGAAAACGCTTTGGTTCATTTATTGGCAAACAACAACAACGACTTGCAAGCTTGCCTGTGTTAAAAGAAGTAACATTACTTAGTTTAAGTGTAAGTATGAGTAGTTTATTATTGCTAGGCTATCAGCTTGTCGATTCATTTACTATTTTTTCACTACTAATAGATAGTGGGATGGATGAGACAATAGCAAAGGAAACAAAAGGCATTTATGATCGAGGACAACCATTGGTACAGCTAGGGGTTGTTATTGCTTCCTCGTTATCGCTTGCCATTGTGCCCCTTGTTGCACATATGTCTAACAAGCAAAATGGCCGAAGCGCAATGCCGTTTATACAGCTTACGTATAGAGCATCGGTATTGTTTGGCTGGGCAGCTTCCCTAGGGCTAATACTTGTTATGCCTTATATTAATGCCATGCTATTTAAAACAGATGCACTGTCAGAAGTACTCATGCTATATGTCCTACAAATTGTACCATTGTCAATTATTTTGACATTTACAGCGATTTTGCAAGGTTATGGAAAATTAAAAATACCAGCTGTATTTTTATTAATAGGCTTTTTATTAAAAGTAGTGCTAAATGTGTTTACAATTGAACCGATGGGTGTTCTCGGAGCTGCTGTTGCTAATAATGTGGGTCTTTTGTTGACAGCATTAGCGCTCGTACTGTATTTAAAGAAAATAACAGGTATTCAATTGGCACCAGCAAGCTTTTATCAAAAAATTAGTGTTGCCTCATTATGTATGGCAGTGGTCGTAATAGTGTGGCTACGATTTGTCCCTACTTTGTTACAAGGCTTTTTATCTGAACGCCTTGTCGCAGTGGGAGCTGGCTTTAGTGCGGTTTGTATTGGCGCCGTTGTGATGATTACTTGCATCGCAAAGCTACGAGTACTTGTTGAAAAGGAATGGTATCTACTGCCTTTTGGTCGTAGAATGGCTGTTTATCAACTATGGTTAAATAGAAAGAAGTAGGTGGAGTTATTGAATACATTAACGATAATTGGCCTTGGTGCGGGTGATTTCAATCAACTGCAAATGGGTGTTTATAAAAAATTAAAAGCGGCAAATAAATTGTTTGTTCGGACGGTCGATCACCCTGTACTAGAGGAGTTAGCGAACGAAGGCTTACAATTTGAAAGCTTTGATGCTGTATATGAAAAGCATGGTACATTCCAGCCAGTATATGAAGAAATTGCACAAAGATTAATCGAGGCCACTTCAATGGGCGATGTAATGTATGCTGTACCTGGTCATCCGCTAGTTGCAGAGCAAACTGTGCAGCTACTTATTCAAGCGGCGGAAGAAGGTCAGGTCAATGTAGTAATAGAAGGTGGTCAGAGCTTCTTAGACCCGATTTTTGGTGCATTAAAAATTGATCCAATTGAGGGCTTTCAATTACTGGATGGTACGAGCTTTTCTATGCATGACATTAATATGCGCCAGCACATTTTAATTGCGCAAGTATATGATACATTCAGTGCGTCGGAAGTGAAGCTGACATTAATGGAGAAATATGATGATGAATATCCAGTAACGGTCGTTACAGCAGCAGGTTCCTCACAAGAGAAGCTAGTGACAGTTCCGCTATATGAGCTTGACCAAAGCGTTGAAGTAAATAATTTAACAACAGTATATGTGCCACCAGTGACTTCACAGGAGGAAGCGTTACGTGATTGGACAACTTTCCGTCAAATTATTGCTACTTTGCGTGGACCAAATGGCTGTCCTTGGGATCAAAAGCAAACACATGAATCATTAAAGAAATATTTACTAGAGGAAGCACATGAATATTTAGCCGCTGTAGATGCAGAGGATGATTTTGCAATGATTGAAGAGCTTGGGGATGTGTTATTACAAGTATTTCTACATGCGCAAATCGGAGAAGATCAAGGCTATTTCACGTTAGAGGACGTGTTGGCTTCCGTTAGTGAAAAGATGATTCGTCGTCATCCACATGTATTTGGAGATGTGTCAGTTGAAGATGCAGACGGTGTTGTTGCTAATTGGGAAGCGATAAAGGCTGAAGAAAAAGGTATTAGTGACAAGCCGTTATTAAAAGAGGAATACCGTGCTTCATCTGCATTGCAAACAGCGTACAATTATCAAAAAAGGGCGGCTAAAGTTGGTTTTGATTGGCCTGATGTAGATGGTGCATGGGATAAGTTCGCAGAAGAGTGGCAGGAATTCCGACATGAAGTGGCGAAAGGGTCTAATATGACGCGCCTCGATGAATTTGGAGATGTGTTATTTACACTCGTGAATTTAGCTCGTTTTTATAAGCTATCACCAGAAGAGGCCATGTTACATGCAAATGAGAAATTTGCAAGACGCTTTGGCTATGTAGAAGCGAAAGTAAAGGCTAGCGGTAAGCCATTTTCAGATTATACACTAGAACAATTAGATGCTTTTTGGCTTGAAGCAAAGCAACTTGAGAAGGAGTAATAAAATGCGATTAGATAAATATTTAAAAGTTTCAAGATTAATAAAACGACGTACGTTAGCAAAAGAAGTCGCTGACCAAGGACGTATCACAATTAATAGCAAAGTAGCAAAGGCTAGTAGTAGTGTAAAGGCTGGTGACGAGCTAGCTATTCGTTTTGGCCAAAAAATTGTAACAGCTCGTGTAGAAGAATTACGTGACACTGTTAAAAAAGAAGATGCAGCAAAGATGTTCACAATTTTAAAAGAAGAGCGTCTTGAAAAGGTGGAGCCTGAATTTATTGATGACGAGGATTAATTTAGAGGTCTCTGAATTTAAGCGTGCTCGATAGTAATGTTATAAATTTTTCCTAATAAAAGTAAGGCAACTTTCATAAAGTTTGTCATGCTTTTAAGGTTGTCCGCATAAAGTGAACAGAAGCTAGGACGACTAAAGGAGGAAAAAAATGACGCTACATCAAGAAAGTAATCGTTACACAATTCCATCTGGAGAACATATTTTAACGATTCGTAATCGTAAAAGAATGGACATGACTTCTGTAAAATCAATTGAACGCTTTGATCAGGAAGAGTTTTTTATTAAGACGTCCCAAGGGCATTTATTGATTCGTGGAGAGGAACTGCATATCGTTCACTTAGATGTTGACAAAGGGTTATTGACACTTGAAGGAACTGTAAAAACCTTGCAGTATGACGAGGAGGAAAGTGGCTTCTCGAAAGGTTTCCTTCATAAATTGTTTGGATGATTGTTAGCCAGCAATTCGTTCAGCTATTAGTCATGGTTGTGAGCGGTATCGCAGTTGGATTTATTATTGATAGTGTAAGGCTCATTGTTTTTTCAACTCCCAAAAGGTCAAGCCTCCGAAAGTGGATGATGGTTTTAGAATTATTGACTTGGATTCTACTAGGAGGGTTAACGTATTATTTATTATTTTGGCTAAAAGATGGCGCATGGCGGGCATACGACCCGCTTGCGCAGATTGCGGGTATATTTTTATATCAGACCTTTTTTCAAAGCTTCTTACGTTTCGTTGCGCGTATAATAGTGAATATAACATGGAAACCATTTTGGTTTATCGTACGTTTAATAATCGCTATTATTCGACAAATCCTACACATATTTATGAAAATTGGTGCATTCGTCTTAAGACCTTTTGTCAAAATTTATTCGTATTTGTCCTACACTTTATTTAAAAAATTTCGATATATCAAGTATAATAAAAGACAACAATAACTTCGGAGGTGCGGGCATGACTAAACGTCATTCATCAAAAAATGAACAACAAAACTACACCAAGCTTGATAATGACTATGTCCGTAACACGGATAAAGCTATGAATCGTAAAATGCAATCGCGTAAACGAAAATTGCGCCGAATTGTCTTTTTTGCGGTTGTGCCGGTCGTCATTATCGCCTTCCTCATAAATGTTCTAGTCCATCAATCGGAGACGCTAGCTGAAAAAGAACAGAAAAAACAAGAGGCAACTCAGCATTTGGTAAAGGTAAAAGATGAGCAGGATTCACTAAATCTTAAAATCAAACAATTAGAAGATGATGAGTATATTGCAAAGTTATTACGCAAAGAGTACTTCTTATCTGAGGAAGGTGAAATTATTTTCATTATTCCTGAGAAGGAAGATAAAAAAGACGACTGATAAGCTATGTATTGTTGACACTCTTTTTTAGTTATATATAATGAAAAGAGAAACTTATTGAAGTAAAAAGTTTGATTAAATTGATTACATGGCTCAAAAGAGTCGCTTAATTTTTAAGGAGGAGCATTTTTTTTATGTCAATTGAAGTAGGCAGCAAGGTACAAGGTAAAGTAACAGGAATCACAAATTTTGGAGCATTCGTTGAGCTGCCAGACGGCAAAACAGGCTTAGTACACATCAGTGAAGTTGCTGACAATTATGTAAAAGATATCAATGAGCATCTAAAAGTTGGAGATGAAGTTGAAGTAAAAGTGATGAATGTTGAAGCGGATGGAAAGATTGGTCTTTCGATTCGTAAAGCAAAGCCTCAAGCTGAGAGACCAGAGCGTCCTCAACGTCCGCGTCGTGACAATCGTTCTAATGATCGTAACGAACGCCATCAGCCGAAGGAAAACTTTGAGCAAAAAATGGCACGTTTCTTAAAAGATAGTGATGAACGTCTAGCAACATTAAAACGTGCTACAGAGTCAAAACGTGGTGGTCGCGGGGCTAGAAGAGGGTAGTTTGCTGACTGTTTTAATCGTAGAAAAAGTGTATTAAATAGAACGGGGATTAGCTTTTGTTTATGACAAAGGCTAATCTTTTTTTATTTGGAAGCAAAAATGGTATACGGTTGCTGAGGGCATAAGTATTATGACATTAAAAAACGTAATTTCATGTAGTAGAAATTACGTGTGATTGACCTAAAGTATTTAATTGGCGACGCGCGACGCCAAATATGTCTTTCCTCTTCCTTTGGGTAGGTGCGACATTTCTGCGAGAATAGCGCAAGCAGCAAATGGCTTTGTCTAGTAGTCACCAGAAAAGTGCCGTACCTGTACAAATGGAGCGAATGGAACGCTAATCGACGGGGTGTTTACACTCTACAAAGTCCGAGAATGGAGAGAGTATACCTATAAAGTTGAAGTGGGCCCTTTTTTCTTTTTCGGAGCTGATACAGGCTTCTCTGGTGGTGTTTCAGGCGTCTTCTCCACAGGATTAGTGACCATTTTTACGAGTAAGTACACACCATATACGCTTATAATGAGGCCTGCAAAAAGTAAGAAAATTTGAATGACGAAGGGTAAGTTAATAAGTATTGATACGAGAATGATCATTGAGCCACTCCCGCATGTTAAAGCAGCTTTAGTTAATGAACCCAAAGAAAGTGAACCTCCTAGTAACACGTGCATTTTATAATTAGTATGCCATAAGATGAGAAGGTAGGCATACTAAAATGCTGACGTATTAGGTTTAAAACAAGAAAAAACGTCTCAGAAGTGCTTCTGAGACGTTTTTATATGTATGACCCCTACGGGATTCGAACCCGTGTTACCGCCGTGAAAGGGCGGTGTCTTAACCGCTTGACCAAGGGGCCAAATATGGTGGCGGCCGAGGGGATCGAACCCCCGACCTTACGGGTATGAACCGTACGCTCTAGCCAGCTGAGCTAGGCCGCCAAACTTTATTGGAGCGGAAGACGAGGTTCGAACTCGCGACCCCCACCTTGGCAAGGTGGTGTTCTACCACTGAACTACTTCCGCATGTCTTTTTAAAGGACAAGTTAAATAATACAATCCATTAAACAAAGTGTCAATATCTTTATGAAAAAAGTTTAATAAAAATCTAATAAAGTTGAAAAAACGTGTATTAGCTTAATGAATAGACAAAGAAAGGAATTATTTGTACGCGAATATTGACATTAGTACCATAAATACAGTTAATGTTGGAATATTGCGAAAAATATTTACTGCAAATATGCGCAGCTACCCATTTTTTTAGTAGTTACTGACAATTATCGTATTTATGCATATGTATTCGTCGAAATGTTTATATTTTTTTTTGCCATCGTCAGACAATCTTTCCACACATAATTTCTTATAATAACGAAAAAGTGTAGAAAGGGGATTATGAAATGACGAGTGTTGAATGGTATGAAACAGTGAATGTAGACGACCAAAAATCGGGGGCGAGAAAAAGGCAATTGTTTATAGGTTCCCTATTTTTTTTAACAGCCTTTTTTTTAGCTCAATCTGTTGTGTTTGAAGCAGCTGTACCTTTCTCTGTCCCTTTTTGGGCGATTATTCGCAGTAAATATAAAGAGTATGCGAAATTCGTATTATTTGGCGGTTTAATAGGCTGCTATTTCCTAGGTTTTGGACAAGTCCTCATTCTAGCATTACAAATAGGCATGTACGAGTGTATAATGCGTTTCCGATATTGGCGACTCCCCCAAAGCATTGCCGTATCCCTTGCTGTACTAAGCGTACAAGTGCTGTGGCAGGGCATAATGTATCAAGGTCTTCCGCCAGTGCTTGTACAATTTTATGTAGGTTGTGAGGTAGCTTTAGCGCTTATTATGACGTTATTTATGCAAGTGCTCTTCATCAACTCTTATGAATGGTTTACAAGTAATTGGACATATGAGCGGCTAGGTTCGGCGTTAGTTGTATTTGCTGCCATGCTAACGGGGATGCAAGCGGTCGTCATTAGCTATTTCTCGTTGCCGATTTTTTTATTGCAAGTTCTAATTTGCTTCGGTGCATTTGTAGGAAGTGTGCCACTAGCAACAGTTATAGGAGCGATACTTGGAACGCTTATCGGAGTGGCTAAGCTATCATTTACAGGCATGCTATCGGTCATTACCTTAACAGGTCTTTGTGCAGGTATGGCAGCACGTGCAGGAAGATTTGGCGTGGCGATTGGTAGTATTTTGCCAAGTGTGTTTTTTCTATTTTATGATGCAACATTACCTTTAGATAGTGTGTATTTCACTTCCATAGCTTTAGGCAGTATTGCTTTTTTAGTTATTCCTAAAAGCTATTCAGATAAAGTACGGCATAAGCTTTTTCCACAACGAGAAGAAGTTTTATTAGCAAGGCAGCATTGGTTGACAGAGCATGTTACATTTAAGCTAGAGCACTTTCAACACTTCGTTCATTTCATGAAAGAATTAGTCTTTGAACGCTTTATGACGGCTCCTGTAGCGGTGAAGGAAGAAGTTTCCCCTATGAATACTTGTTTAAGCTGTTTCCGTCATGATCGATGCTGGGGAGCACAAAATAACGGCATGGACAAGCTAATGACGGATTGGTTTCATATGAAAGGCGTAGGGAAAGAGTCTGCTATCCATCGAGTGGAAGAACAAATACGTTATAAATGCGTTAAATCAACGAAAATATTCGAGGAGCTGGATACGGAGCTTTATAGAGAACGAATAAATGGCCAGTATTTTCACGGTAAAAAAATGATTGCATTACAACTACGTGATATGAGTAATCATCTTAATCAGCTTATCGCTGAGATGAAAGAAGAAACAATTTCATTTGTTAGTGTGGAGAAGGATATTGTTCAACGATTAAAAGATGCCCATATAGAATGTTTTCAACTTGATGTGCTAAGCAATAAGGCGGGAGCACGAAAAATCGTATGTGCATTAGCACCTGCACGTGTCGACTGGGAAGAGGACACGACACTGGCGGAGCGTATGATTTTACCGATTTTATATGATACTTTTGATGAGCCATTCGAAATTGAAAAGGTAGTCGAGTGCGATGTACCATTTCGTCACATACAAGTAAGCTTTAGGTCAGCTATTAGCTTTGAAGTAGAGTATGATATATATAGCATGTCAAAAGATGCAACATTGTATTCTGGTGACTCACACGCACTGTTCCAATTGCATCCAGGGCTATTTGCGATATTATTGTCCGATGGTATGGGACAGAGTAAAGAAGCACAGCATGAAAGTAGAAAATTGATTCATTTAATGCGGGAATGCTTGAATTTCAATATGAATCCTGAGACGGCTATGCATACTTTGCATTATGTGATGTCACTAAAGCAACAAGACGATATGTACGCAACGCTTGATTTTGCTCTTGTGGATTTACAACATGGTGACTTATGGTCGTGGAAGGCGGGAGGCATGTCCACCTATATTTTACGTGGTAAAGAGGTATTGAAAGTAGAAAGTAACGCAGCACCAGTTGGCTTTTTGTCGATCTCAGCAGTAGAAGCTGAAAAAAGAAAGCTTAAGGCAGGCGATGTCATTCTTATGCATTCAGACGGTCTGTTTTCAAGTGTCGCCGACTGGGATGAACAGGAAGAAGCGTTTTTAGCGTTCGCACAACAGGTAGCAAGCACAAATAAAACAATTCAAGATAAATTAACAACGATTATGCAGTCCTTCCAATCGTATTATGAAATAGAAGATGACTGTACAGTGTTAATGTTAGAAGTTACCCACGTCGTACCAACATGGGCGGTATTTAAACCAGTCCAATATTCCATGAGCCAGTCTTCATAAAAGAGAACGAAAAGGGGAGGAGAAGCGTTTGTCATTTGAATTAAAGGTCAAACAATTTATTGATGAAGAGCAACTACTACAGCAAGACGATCATCTTCTCATCGCCGTTTCGGGTGGTGTAGATTCTATGGCGCTACTCCATTACTTTATTAAAACAAAAGAACAATGGGGGATTGAAATCGAGGCAGTGCATGTCGATCATATGTTAAGAGGTGAGGCTTCAGCAGAGGATCGAGCTTTTGTGCAAAATTATTGTGATAAATACGGCATTACATTGCATTCAACAGCGATTCCAATTCCAGAAATTTTAGCATCAGAAAATGGCAACTCGCAGCTAATTTGCCGTAGAGAACGTTATCGTTATTTTGGTGAAATCATACATACAACGATGGCAACCAAGCTTGTAACTGCACATCATGCGGACGACCAACTGGAGTCAGTATTAATGGCCTTGACGAAAAATGCCACGATGAATAGTATGCAAGGTATTCGCTCACAGCGTTTTTTTGAAGGAAAATCATTAATTCGTCCGTTTTTAACGGTTACAAAGTCTGAAATAAGGGAATATTTACAGAAGCAAGGCTTGAATTATCGTGAAGACGCGAGCAATACGAAAGATTCCTACGTAAGAAATCGCTTTAGACACCACGTAGTACCACTATTGGAGGCGGAAAACCCACGTGTAGCTGAGCAGACGAGTCGTTTTACAAAGCATTTGCAAGAGGATGATGCGTACTTAATGACCCTTGCACAAGACATATTTTCAAAAACAGTAAAAATATACAATGGAAATATGTATAGTATGGAGATAGAAGCGTTTGAAATGGTAGCACCTGCTTTACAAAGGAGGCTCATTTTAATACTATTAAACTATCTTTACAAAGATTCAAATACGATACAAAGTTATGCTATTTTAACTTCGCTTTCAAAGCTTTGTGAAACAACATCTGGGTATGCTGAAATTCACTTGCCAGAAGGTTTTATAGCAGTTCGCCGTTATGGCAAATTGACGATTCAAAAAAGCAATTCATTAGAAAGTGAGATTTATCCAGAAAAAGGATTTGTTTTAACTGCTAATGGAGAGGCGATAATGATAAATGGTATTCGTCTATCTGTCGTTCGTCTGTCTGAATTGGCACCTGATTTGCTTACGGATTCTGCACAACTTTTTTACTTTAACGCTAACAAACTTACACTTCCACTCTATATTAGGGCACGTAAGGAAGGAGACCGAATGCTGTTAAAAGGAATGGATAAGCCGAAACGTTTATCTCGCCTTTTTATAGATGAAAAGATTCCTTTAAATGAGCGAAATAGCTGGCCGTTACTGATTTCTCAATCTGACGAGGTCGTAGCGGTAATTGGTGTGCGTATGGGGATTTACTTTTCAACAACCCCGCAGCCAAGCGATGATACAGTGCTCATCGTAGACTAATGGTCTTTGTAAAATATTTCACCTACATACAGGTTGAAAATTTTTGAAACAACACGAGGAGGAATCGATATGTTACAAAATGACATCGAAAAAATTATGATTACAGAAGAACAACTGCAAGAAAGAATCGCCGTGCTAGGTGCCCAATTAACAGAGGAATATAAAGATTCATTCCCATTGGCTGTTGGCGTACTTAAAGGTGCGATGCCATTCATGACAGACTTAATGAAACGTTTCGATTCTTTCATTGAGCTAGATTTTATGGATGTTTCTAGCTATGGTAATGCTACTGTTTCATCTGGGGAAGTAAAGATTTTAAAGGATTTAAATACAAGTGTGGAAGGGCGTGACGTATTAATTATCGAGGACATCATCGATAGCGGATTAACGCTTAGCTACCTAGTAGATTTATTTAAGTATCGTAAAGCAAAATCAATTAAAATTGTTACGCTTTTAGACAAACCGTCAGGACGAAAAGTAAATCTTGCTGCTGATTATGTTGGCTTCAAAGTTCCAGATGGCTTTGTAGTTGGATATGGTTTAGACTACGCGGAAAAATACCGCAACTTACCATACATCGGTATTTTAAAACCGGAAGTTTATTCGTTTTAATGCTTAAATATCCACTTGGTTTTCCGAGTGAAAACAGCGTTAAGCCTCCAGTGGATGCACAGGTGATGAATTGTTAAAATACTATTCAATTCGGACACATAAAAGGCTGTGCCCAAAAGGAATCACCAAGTGTAAATACGCTGGGATTGTAATTAGTAGGAATAAATATGTTTAGATTTCGACAAAATTCTAACGAAACTTTTTTTAAGTAAGGCTTTTCGTTGTATGATGAAATCATGATATGTTAAGATTTTACTTATAATTTTTCTGTTTGTAATGAGGAGGCTGGAGATGAATCGAATATTTCGATATACCATATTCTATTTACTGATTTTCCTAGTGATCATTGGTATATTTGGTACTTTCAACGGTGGTAATTCGCCGACGAAAGAAATTACTTACCCAGAGTTTTTAGAAGCTCTTGATAAGAATGAAATTACAGAAGCAAAAATTCAACCTGATAAATCAGTATATATTGTTGAAGGTACGATGAAAGGTTATGAAAAAGGCGAAAGTTTCACAGTAAACCTTCCCCGCGATAACCAATCATTGATGGATCGAATCGATGCAGCTGCTAAGGATAAGAATAGCAATATAGATTTCTTGAAAGCACCAGAAACGAGTGGATGGGTACAGTTCTTTACAGGTATTATTCCATTCATCATTATTATCTTCTTATTCTTCTTCCTAATGAGTCAATCTCAAGGTGGCGGCAATAAAGTAATGAGCTTTGGTAAAAGTAAAGCTAAGCTTTATGATGACCAAAAGAAAAAAGTCCGTTTTACTGATGTAGCGGGTGCAGATGAAGAGAAGGCTGAGCTTGTAGAGGTCGTAGATTTCTTAAAAGATCACCGTAAATTCACTGAAATTGGCGCTCGTATTCCAAAAGGTATCTTACTTGTAGGTCCTCCAGGTACAGGTAAAACATTGCTTGCTCGTGCAGTTGCTGGTGAAGCTGGCGTACCATTCTTCTCGATTTCAGGTTCTGACTTCGTAGAAATGTTTGTCGGCGTAGGGGCTTCACGTGTACGTGATTTATTTGAAAATGCGAAGAAAAATGCTCCATGTATCATTTTCATTGATGAAATTGATGCTGTTGGTCGTCAACGTGGCGCTGGTCTTGGCGGTGGTCACGATGAACGTGAGCAAACATTGAACCAATTATTAGTTGAAATGGATGGCTTCGGTGCAAACGAAGGTATTATTATTATCGCAGCAACAAACCGTCCAGACATCTTAGATAAAGCGTTATTACGTCCAGGTCGTTTTGACCGTCAAATTACAGTAGGACATCCTGATGTAAAAGGACGTGAAGCAATTCTAAAAGTGCATGCACGCAATAAGCCTTTATCGGATTCAGTCGATTTAGCAGCTGTAGCACAACGTACACCAGGCTTCTCTGGTGCCGATTTAGAAAACTTATTAAACGAGGCAGCACTTGTAGCAGCTCGTAAAAGTAAACGTTCGATTAATATGGCAGATATCGATGAGGCGTCTGACCGTGTAATCGCAGGTCCAGCAAAAGCTAGCCGTGTTTACTCAGCAAAAGAGAAAAAGCTTGTATCCTTCCATGAAGCTGGTCACGTTGTAGTAGGTCTTGAACTTGATGAAGCGGATACAGTTCATAAAGTAACGATTGTCCCACGCGGTCAAGCGGGCGGTTATGCAATTATGTTGCCGAAGGAAGAACGTTTCTTCACTACGAAACAAGAGCTTTTAGACCGTATCGCAGGACTACTTGGTGGTCGTGTGGCAGAGGAAATTGTGTTAGGCGAAGTATCGACTGGAGCTCATAATGACTTCCAAAAGGTAACAAGTATTGCACGTGCTATGGTTACAGAATATGGCATGAGTGAAAATCTTGGAGCAATGCAATTTGGGTCAAGTCAAGGTGGCAATGTATTCCTTGGTCGTGACTTCAATTCAGATCAAAACTACTCTGATTCAGTTGCTTATGAAATCGATAAAGAAATGCAAAAAATTATCGATACGCAATACGAACGTACTAAACGAATCCTTACAGAAAAACGTCATTTACTTGATTTAATTGCGAATACATTAATGGAGAAAGAAACATTAAATGCGCAAGAAATTGAGCATTTACGTGATCATGGTGTCCTACCAGAACCAGAAGCGGTGGAAAATGTTGAAGACGAAGCGCCAAAAGCTGAAGCACAACCGTCATTAGAAAAAGTCGGGAAGCCAGTTCTTGAAAAAGAATTGCTAAGTGATGCGCCAACACCAACAACAGCGGATCTACCAAAAGAAGGTTCGGAACAAAATGATGCGCCAAAAGGAATCGACGAAAAGCGTGAGTAATCACGTTAAAGACTGCTTATGAATTTCATAAGCAGTCTTTTTCTTTGCCTTTTTTTGGCCTGAAGCATTAGGATATAAATAGTATATTATGCATTTGCGTAATGGATAGGAGTGTTGGATATGGGTAATGTAACATTGAACAATGGTCTAGAAATGCCTTTAGTAGGTTATGGCGTATTCCGTGTGCCAGATGGAGATGATTTGGCTGAGGCTGTTAAAACAGCTATTGCAAAAGGCTATCGTAGTATAGATACTGCGCAAGTGTACCGTAATGAGGAAAGTGTCGGGCGAGGAATCCGTGCCGCAATTGAAGAAGGGCTAGTTTCCCGCGATGAGCTTTTCATCACTTCTAAAGTTTGGAATGACGGACTTTCTTATGAAGAGACACTTGCTGCATATGATAGTAGTTTAGAAAAATTAGGTTTAGATTATTTAGATTTATATTTAATTCATTGGCCAGGTTTAGATACGAATTATATCGATTCATATAAAGCGCTTGAAAAAATCTATCAGGACGGACGAGTTCGTTCAATAGGCGTAAGTAATTTCCATGTGCATCACTTAGAACTTTTGTTAAAAGAAACGACGGTTATTCCAGTTATTAATCAAATTGAGTTCCATCCCCATTTAACGCAAGAAGAAGTGCGCCACTTCTGTAAAGAGCACGGTATTCAAGTGGAAGCATGGTCTCCGTTAATGAATGGTTCTTTGTTAGAGGAAGAGTTGATTCAACAGTTAGCAAGTAAATACAGTAAAACACCAGCGCAAATCGTTTTGCGATATGATGTTCAGCATGATGTTGTCACAATACCAAAAACAATGACTCCAGCACGTATGACTGAGAACTTACATGTTTTTGATTTTGCTTTAACAGATGAGGAAATGGCACAGTTAGATGCTATGAACGACGGCTTGCGTTGCGGTCCAGATCCTGAAAAATTTAATTTTAAATAATGTTTAAGGAGCTACTTGCTAAAATGTTGAGTAGCTCCTTTTATCGTGAGTAGGAATGCTGTTTCATTGTCTTAAAAGTGTGGTATCATTTTCTAAAGTGTTCAAACTTTATTTAGTGTTCATTACTGAGCCTTTTTAATATAAAGTAGGGGCGACTAGTCATTGTAGGTAGGTTTGCACAAATAATGCAAATTAGCATATGGCATAAAGGTGAATTTGATATGGAGGCATCGTCCATGATTTTAGTTTTGGATGCAGGAAATTCAAATATAGTATTGGGAGTCTATGATACCAATGACCAGCTAGCTTTCCATTGGCGAATGGTAACAGATCTTCACAAAACAGAAGACGAATATGCAATGCAAGTATTAGCTTTTTTTAATCATGCAGGCATTTCATTTGAACAAATTACTGGCATTATTATATCCTCGGTTGTACCACCAATTATGTTTTCATTAGAATCTATGTGTCAAAAGTATTTTCACAAAAAACCACTAGTAGTTGGACCAGGTGTGAAAACAGGATTGAATATAAAATATGAAAATCCTCGTGAAGTTGGTTCAGATCGTATTGTAAACGCAATAGCAGCATTAGATGCTTATAAAGCACCGTTAATTATTGTGGATTTTGGTACAGCGACAACATATTGTTATTTGAATGAAAAAGGCGATTACATGGGTGGCGCTATTGCACCAGGAATTTCTATTTCAACTGAGGCACTTTATACGCAGGCAGCTAGGTTACCGCGTATTGAAATACTACGTCCTCCACATATTGTTGGAAAAACTACCGTTTCTGCAATGCAGGCGGGCATTTTTTATGGTTTTGTTGGACAAGTTGAGGGCATTGTTAATCGCATGAAAGCACAAAGTAAGGAAGAGCCGCTTGTTATTGCAACAGGTGGGCTAGCAAATTTAATTGCTGGAGAGACGCAAGCTATTGATGTAGTCGATCCATTTTTAACATTAAAGGGTTTATATAAATTATATAAACGCAACCAATAAGAAAAGAGGGACTTTTCATTTATGAAAGATTATTTAGTTCGTGGGTTAGGTTTTAATGGGCAAGTGCGTGTTTTTGCCGCATGTACAACAGAAACAGTAGGGGAAGCACAACGTCGACATAATACATGGCCAGTTGTATCGGCAGCTCTTGGTCGTTCAATGACTGCTGGTGTAATGATGGGTGCAATGTTAAAAGGTGAAGAAAAAATTACGATTAAAGTGGAAGGTAATGGTCCAATCGGCCCTATGGTGATTGACAGTAACGCCCGTGGTGAAGTGCGTGGTTTTGTGACAAACCCTCATGTGCATTTTGATTTAAACGAGCAAGGCAAATTAGATGTACGAGCTGGTGTTGGAACAGAAGGTGCATTAACGATAGTAAAAGACCTTGGCTTACGTGATATGTTCTCTGGACAAACACCGATTGTATCAGGAGAAATTGCAGAAGACTTTACTTACTATTTTGCTACATCTGAACAGGTGCCTTCATCTGTAGGACTTGGTGTGTTGGTAAATCCAGATAATTCAATTCTTGCAGCGGGTGGCTTTATTCTTCAGCTTATGCCAGGCTGTGAAGAAGAAACGATTGATGCAATCGAGCAGCATTTAGCAACAATTGAACCTGTTTCAAAAATGATTGAAAAAGGTTATACACCAGAGCAAATTTTAGAAGCTGTATTAGGAGAAGGGAAAGTCCAAATTTTAGATTCAATGCCGGTTGAATTTAAATGTCAATGTTCAAAAGAGCGATTTGGAGCAGCAATTTTAGGCTTAGGTTCACAAGAAATCCAAGAAATGATTGATGAAGATGGAGAGGCTGAAGCGCAATGTCACTTCTGCTTAGAAACGTACCATTTCTCAAAAGATGAACTAGAAGGATTTATTGATGAGCTCAACGCGTAATCGTAGACCACAACCATCTTCAACAAACCAAACGCCTTTATTGCAACGCCGTTTAAAAACAAAGCCGGCTTTAATAGTTTTCTCTATATTATTTTTAGGAAATTTTTTATGGTTTATTGCTTGGTTAATTCCGAATAACGGTAAGGAAATCGGTAGCGACGAACAGGTCGCTACCGTTGATGGTGATGTGATAACTCGCCAAGAGTGGATGATTGCTATGGAAGAACGCTATGGTAAAGAAACACTACAAAATTTAGTCAATGAATCGGTTATGGAAAAGGCAGCTGATAAATATAAAATAAAAGTGTCTGATAAAGAAATTAATTTAGAGCTTGCGTTAATGCGTTCAGCTCAAGATAAATTTGATACGGCATTGCAAAATTTATCAGCTGAGCAGCTAAAACAAAAAATTCGCTCAGGTCTAATTTTAGATAAAGTACTGACTAAAGATGTAGTTATAAAAGAAGATAGTATTCAAAAATACTATGAAGAAAACAAAGCGCTATACAATACTGAAACAAGCTATCGTACGAATTTCATTGAGGTGGATTCAAAGAAAGCTGCTGAAGAAGCGTTAAGTGAACTGAAAAATGGCTCCGATTTTTCTGTGCTTGCACGTGAAATTTCAATTGATAGTGCTTCAGCAAGCTTAGGTGGAGATATCGGTTTCCTAACTGAAAAGCAGGGCAATATTGACCCAGCTATTTTGAAGGCAGCGAAAGCTTTATCAGCAAATGAGGTTAGTAAGGCATTTAAGTTAGACAACGGACATTACGGAATTGTGCAAGTTCAAGAAGTAATAGAAGGTCAATCCTTTACATATGACGATGTGAAAGAACATATCGAACGAGAGCTTGCGTTGGAGCAACTACAACAATCGATAACACCAGAAGCATTTTGGTCTGAGTTTAAGGCAACTTGGTATTATGGTGAGGAAAAGAAATAATAAAAGGAAGCCAGGGAGTAGTATACTTTCTGGCTTCTAATAAATATTCTGAAAATATAAGTTTTATTGATTGACAATTCAACTGAAAAATTGATAAAATACAAAATAAGTAAAACCTATAAAAATAGTAGGGATTAGGAGTGGATTGATAAATGAGTAGATTAGCAAACTCGGTAGCTGAATTAGTTGGTAAAACACCAATTGTAAAATTAAATCATGCAACAGGTGAGAACGAAGGTACTGTTTATGTTAAATTAGAGTATTTTAACCCAGGAAGCTCTGTAAAAGACCGTTTAGCGTTAGCAATGATCGAAGCTGCTGAACAAGACGGCACGCTAAAACCAGGTGGCACTATTATTGAACCTACTTCAGGTAATACTGGGATTGGATTAGCAATGATCGCTGCAGCTAAAGGATATAAAGCAATCTTAGTAATGCCAGAAACAATGAGTTTAGAGCGCCGCAATTTATTGCGTGCATACGGTGCCGATTTAGTGTTAACTCCTGGACCAGCAGGTATGAAAGGCGCTATCGCAAAGGCAGAAGAATTATCAGCAGAGCATGGATACTTTTTACCTCAACAATTCACAAACCCAGCTAATGCGGTTGTACACCGTTTAACTACAGGTCCAGAAATCGTAGAAGCATTTGATGGCTTAAAATTAGATGCGTTTATTGCGGGTGTTGGTACAGGTGGTACAATTACGGGTGCTGGTAGCGTATTAAAAGAGAAGTACCCTGAAATCGAAATTATTGCTGTTGAGCCAAAAGACTCTCCAGTACTTTCAGGTGGTCAACCAGGTCCACATAAAATTCAAGGTATTGGTGCTGGATTTGTGCCTGCAGTATTAGATACAGATGTTTACTCATCAGTATTCCCTGTAGAAAATGAAATTGCGTTTGATGTAGCTCGTAAAGTTGCACGTGAAGAGGGTATTCTATGCGGTATTTCGTCAGGAGCAGCAATTTATGCAGCAATCGAAACTGCAAAACGTTTAGGCAAAGGCTCAAATGTTCTTGCCATTGTACCTTCAAATGGTGAGCGTTACCTATCTACACCTTTATATCAATTTGAAGACTAATAAAAATAAAAAAGGCTCTCCTACGAGTCTCGCAAACTGTAGGCAAACTCATTAAATTGAGTTTGCCTACAGTTTTTTCTTTTTAGAATAGTGATGGCGACATGCTTTGTGCCATACGTGTCCTTTTTGCAGGCATGTATGTAAGCCGCAACCCTCAATATGCGCAGGAGCCCCCATTCGTCCACTACCATCATCTCTCTTTTGGCGTTTTGACAGGGAGCAAATGCAATTGGTACTGAAGTGTGCTGGCATTGTGCATACAATCTGTTGCAATATGAGGAATGGTTATAGTATTTAATTGTTAGCAAAAACATTCGCATCTTTTCATTTTTCTAGTTAAGATGGAATCACATCATATGATTCAAAGGGGAAGAGTAACGTGAACACATTATTTACCATAACGACGGAGATGGACGCAGACGCGTTTTTTTATAGTTATAAGAAGCAAACAGAACATGAACAAGCACATGTTTTTTTAGAGAGTGGACGTGGAGGGCATTATTCAATTGCGGCTTGGCAACCTCTTGCAACAGCCCAATCAATTGAAGGTGGTCTATTAGTAAAGTGGAGAAATGGGAGCAGTGAAATGTTATTAGGTGAGCCGCTTGATTTACTAGAACAATTAGTAGCTACCTATCAATTAGCTTATGACCCTGAGCTACCCGTTTTTCAGGGGGGTGCAATTGGCTTTGTGTCATACGATTACGCTCGAAAAATTGAAGAGCTACCAATAGTAGCAACAGATGATTTAATGGTGCCAGATATTTATTTTTATTTATTTGACTGTTGGGCAGTACATGATGTTAAGACAAATGCAGTGACGCTTATGAAGTTAGCAAACAGCGATGTAAATCTAGAAGAGCGCGCGCAAGCATGGCAAGTGGCGGCACAGGAAGGTTTACAATTACGAAAATTTGAAAAGACCAGTGCTGTTGAAGTGGTTAATGATGAAAGTGAATTACTTGTATCGTTCGCAGGAACGGATTTTGAAGCGGCAGTGAGAAAAATTCAAACATATATAGCACAAGGTGACGTGTTCCAAGTGAATTTATCTGTACGTCAATCTAAAACGCTAAATGCTACCGCGATGGATGTTTATGAGGCATTACGTGCATTTAACCCGTCGCCGTATATGGCATATATTGAAGCGCCTGAGTTCGCTGTTGTGTCAGGATCACCTGAGTTGCTTGTAAAGCGCCATGGTAATGAGCTATCAACACGACCAATAGCAGGTACGCGTCCAAGAGGGAAGTCGCAAGAGGAAGACATTGCATTGGCGCATGAATTGATTGATAACGAGAAAGAGCGAGCTGAGCATGTAATGCTTGTAGATTTAGAGCGTAATGATTTAGGGAGAGTTTCAGCCTACGGAACTGTTGAAGTAGACGAATTTATGGTGATTGAACGCTATTCACACGTGATGCATATTGTGTCAAATGTCCGTGGTGAAATAGCTGATGGAAAGACAAATGCAGATGTTGTGCGAGCGATGTTCCCAGGCGGAACGATTACGGGCGCACCTAAAATTCGTACGATGGAAATTATAGAAGAACTGGAACCCGTTCGACGAGGATTATATACAGGCTCTATTGGTTGGCTAGGCTATACAGGAGATATGGAATTAAATATTGTGATTCGAACGGCATTTGTTAAAGATGGCATGGCTCATATACAAGCGGGTGCAGGTATTGTCATAGATTCTGTACCAGAAAGAGAATACCAAGAGTCTCTAAATAAAGCAAAAGCAATGTGGCAAGCGAAAGCTATGGCGGAGGAGCGAGCAAAATGATTTTAATGATTGATAACTATGATTCTTTTACATATAATCTTGTGCAGTATTTTGGTGAGTTTGGACATGAATTAATTGTGAAAAGAAATGATTCGTTAACGATTGCAGATATTGAAAAACTTGCCCCTGATATGATTGTTATTTCTCCAGGACCTTGTAGTCCGAACGAAGCGGGTGAAAGTTTAAACATTATTCGTTATTTCGCGGGAAATATTCCTATTTTAGGTGTATGTCTAGGACATCAAGCAATTGCCCAAGTATTTGGCGGACATGTTATTCGTGCTGAGCGTTTAATGCACGGTAAAACGTCTCCAGTGTTACATGCGGAAATAGGGCTACATGCAGGTATGCCCAATCCATTTAAAGCAACGCGTTATCATTCCCTTATTGTGGAGAAAGAATCATTACCAGAATGCTTTGATGTAACAGCATGGACGGAAGAAGGAGAAATTATGGGTATTCGTCATAGAGACTATCCAATAGAAGGTGTGCAATATCATCCAGAATCTATTATGACCGAACAGGGGAAAAAGCTTCTGCGACATTTTATTGAATTGTATGTACAAGGAGCGAAGCAAAATGCAGTGCTGGATTAATGGAAACTACGTAGCGGCGGATGAATTACGAATCTCACCATTTGACCACGGCTTTTTGTATGGGTTAGGTTTTTTTGAGACGTTTCGTACTTATAACGGGAACGTGCTGTTTTGGGATGCCCATATGGAAAGGTTGCAAACGGCCCTCTTACAATTCCGCATTCAAATGCCATATACAGAACAGGAATTGCTTGCTGTTTGTGAACGATTAAATGCAGTAGCGGGTGGACAAGATGGTTATTTTCGTGTAAATGTATCTGCTGGTGAGCATGGTATAGGTTTGCAACCGAGGGAATATACCCAACCTAATGTTATTATCTTTCGTAAAGAATTACTTGATGCACCGCGTGGCAAAGAAAAAACAGCACAATGGTTGGAGACAAGACGGAATACGCCTGAGGGTGAGTTGCGTGTAAAGTCACATCATTATGGCAATAACGTTTTAGGAAGATTTGAAATGCCCTCATTGGCTGAACAGGAAGGTTTCTTTTTAACAGAGACTGGTTATGTCGCGGAAGGTGTCACATCAAATATTTTCTGGGTGAAAAATGATATACTATATACGCCTTCTTTAGAAGCTGGTATTTTGCCTGGGATAACGCGAGCATGGGTAATTGAGCGTGCACAATCACTAGGTATTGAAATACAAGAAGGTCTTTTTACTAAAAATGATGTGGAGCAAGGCAGCGAATGTTTTATTACAAACTCTGTGCAAGAGCTTGTTCCGATTTGTAGATTAGAAGATATACAGTTGTTAGGCAATAGAGGACCTATTTATTTGCGTTTACATGAAGCGTTTGTCAAAGAAGTGGAACAAGAATAGAAGGAGCGTCAAAATGCTAGAAAAATATATCACACCGTTAACGATTAACGGGATTACATTAGATTATACAAGCGAAACTTTCGTGATGGGTATTTTAAATGTCACGCCAGATTCTTTTTCTGACGGAGGAAAATACAATAACGTCGAGGCAGCGGTAGAACAAGCTAAAAAAATGGTCGCTGATGGGGCGAAAATTATTGATGTAGGCGGCGAATCGACACGCCCTGGCTATGAGCGTATTTCTGATGAAGATGAAATTGCTCGCATTGTACCAGTAATTCAGGCGTTAATAGCAGAAGTACCAGCGATTATTTCGGTTGATACGTATAAAGCGAACGTAGCACGTGCTGCAGTTGAAGCGGGTGCGCATATTATTAATGATATTTGGGGTGCAAAATCAGAACCTGCCATTGCACAGGTTGCTTCAGAACTCAATGTCCCGATAATTTTAATGCATAATCGCGATAACATGGACTACGGAAATGATTTTTGGGCAACAGCAAAAGCCGACCTAGAAGAAAGTATTGCCATCGCTAAAAAGGCAGGTGTGCCAGATAAGCATATTATATTAGATCCTGGTATAGGGTTTGCTAAAACAACGTCTCATAATATTGCAATGATGCAGCATCTTGCTGATTTAGTGGACATGGGTTATCCAGTATTATTAGCAACTTCACGTAAATCAATGATCGGCAATGTATTGAAGCTTCCTGTAGAAGAGCGAATAGAAGGTACAAGTGCAACCGTTGTTTATGGTATAGAAAAAGGCTGCCATATGATTCGTGTACATGATGTAAAGGAAATGGCCCGTGCTTCACAAATGACGGATGTGTTAGTCGGCAAACGTATATATGAGGAGGAAGCATAATGGACTATATTCATTTAAAGGACATGCAGTTTTATGGTTACCACGGTGTTTTAGCGGCAGAAACAACACTTGGTCAACGCTTCCGTGCTAATGTTTCGTTGGCGGTCGATATGACAGAAGCGGGACTAACAGATGATTTAGCATACACTGTTAATTATGCGGAAGTATATGAACTCTGTCGTGACATTGTTGAGGGTGAGCCGTTTAAGTTAATCGAAGCACTCGTATCGAAAATGGCAAACAGTATACTTTCTGCTTACCCTGACAAAGTAAAAGGTGTTCGGGTTGAGCTCATCAAACCAGATCCTCCGATACATGGTTATTATAAAGAAGTTTCGGTTGAGATTACTCGAGGTGATTTCTGATGAATGATGTGTATCTATCTATTGGTACAAATATTGGTGAGCGCTATGAAAACCTTCAGCGAGCAATCGAGCTTTTGATGGAAAAAGAAGGCGTAGAGGTTATTCGTATATCTTCTATATATGAAACCGCGGCTGTAGGTTACACTGACCAAGCGGATTTTTTAAATATTGCGGTTGCTATTAGAACGAGCTGCTCTTCTTCGGAAATGCTGAAGATTTGTCAGTCGGTAGAGAATGAGCTAGGTCGTGTGCGAGAGTTTCGGTGGGGACCTCGAATCATTGACCTTGACATTTTACTCTACAATCACGAGAATATTGAAACAGAGAGTTTGCTTGTTCCACATCCAAGAATGTATGAACGGGCTTTCGTGTTAGTACCTCTAATAGAAATTACACCTACACCCGTGGGTGAGCAATTACAACGAGCGCATGACACGTTGAAACAGCTAAATTGCCAAGCAGAGGGCGTAATGCTATGGAAAGACTCATCGGATATGAGATTTATGCCGTCTATGAAATAATGTGCATAAGTCGGTAATACTTTAATATTTGTGCTTAGCTTAACGATCATGGTCTAAGCACTAACAATAGAGCTTTAGGAATGTAGGGTAAAAGCCCGTAGAAGGAGGAAATCGACGTTGAGTCAGACATCTGAGAAGCCGTTTCAAATTGGCGATATTGTCATGGACAACCGTGTCGTCTTAGCACCAATGGCTGGGATTTGTAACTCTGCTTTCCGATTAACGGTAAAAGAATTCGGAGCGGGGCTTGTATATGCTGAAATGATTAGTGATAAAGGAATCGTTAATAAAAACGAAAAAACGTTAGGTATGCTTTATATCGATGAACGTGAAAATCCCCTTTCATTGCAAATTTTTGGTGGAGATAAAACGACATTAGTAGAAGCGGCAAAGTATGTAGATGAAAATACAAATGCTGATATTATTGATATTAATATGGGCTGTCCAGTTAATAAAATTATTAAGTGTGAAGCAGGCGCTCGGTTACTGCTAGATCCTAACAAAATTTATGAAATGGTCGCAGCAGTTGTAGATGCTGTGAAAAAGCCAGTCAGCGTAAAAATGCGTATTGGCTGGGATGATGAACATATCTTTGCTGTGGAAAACGCGCAGGCTGCAGAACGTGCTGGCGCCTCTGCTCTAGCTGTTCATGGCCGTACTCGTGTGCAAATGTACGAAGGTAGAGCAAACTGGGATATTATTCGTCAAGTAAAGGAAAATGTTAATATTCCAGTGCTTGGCAATGGTGATGTTGAAACGCCGCAAGATGCAAAACGTATGCTTGATACAACAGGTGTAGATGCGGTCATGATAGGACGTGCGGCATTAGGTAATCCGTGGATGATTTATCGTACAGTTCAATATTTAGAAACAGGTGAGCTAAAAGACGAGCCTGGAGTGCGCGAAAAAATGGATGTATGCTTACTGCACTTTGAACGTCTACTGCAATTAAAAGGCGAGAGTGTGGCTGTGCGCGAAATGCGTAAGCACGCATCGTGGTATTTAAAAGGCATTCGTGGTAACGGTAAAGCTCGTAGCGCTATTAATCAAACCGAAACAGCAGTTGAGCTACGTGCGATTTTAAATGGAATAGTGCAAGAGTATGAAGAACTGGAGTCTGGCATTTTTGCACCCGAGCATAAAGAAATAGTTATATAAATAGAAAAGAGGCCTCTCAATTTTAACGTGAGATGCCTCTTTTTTATATGTTTGTCTGACAAGAATGAATAGAACTAACGCGGGTATATAAGTTATTTCTAATGCAGCTAACTTTAATTTTTAGAATTATTAATAATTTCAACTCTTTTGGAAATTAAACCGAAACAGATGAATACAGCTTTAAAATTGTGTACAATAGAAATATTATGGACGTAAACGCGGACAATTTAATAAGGAGTGAAACAAGTGTCAAATATAGAAGAGTTAAATGATCAGCTTTTGGTGAGACGTCAAAAGATGACTGCTATTCAAGAGAATGGACAAGATCCATTTGGTAGTCGATTTGAACGTACACACTTATCTACAGAAGTTCGTGAACAATTCGCAGATCAAACAAAAGAACAGTTAGAAGAAAACTTACAAGAAGTTATTATCGCAGGTCGTATTATGACAAAGCGCGGTAAAGGGAAAGCTGGGTTTGCGCATATTCAAGATTTAGGTGGCCAAATTCAAATCTATGTTCGTCAAGACCATGTAGGTGAAGAAGCTTATGATTTATTTAAGCAAGCTGACCTAGGCGATATCGTAGGTGTACGTGGTAACGTATTCCGTACGCAAGTGGGAGAACTTTCAGTTAAGGCTGAAGGATTTACATTCCTAACAAAAGCGCTACGTCCAATGCCAGAAAAATTCCACGGCTTGCAGGATGTAGAACAACGTTACCGTCAACGTTACTTAGATTTAATGACAAATGAAGATAGCAAAAAAACATTTATTACACGTTCTAAAATTATACGTGCTATTCGCAATTATTTAGATAACGCAGGCTATTTAGAGGTGGAAACACCAATGCTTCATACTATTGCAGGTGGTGCAGCGGCTCGTCCATTCATCACTCACCACAATGCATTAGATATGGAACTTTATATGCGTATCGCTATCGAGTTGCACTTAAAACGTTTAATCGTTGGTGGGCTAGAAAAAGTTTATGAAATTGGTCGTGTATTCCGTAATGAAGGAATTTCAACTCGTCACAATCCAGAGTTCACGATGATTGAGCTGTACGAAGCATATGCGGACTACAAAGATATTATGTCGTTAACAGAGAACTTAATTGCACATGTAGCACAAGAAGTACTTGGCACAACATCAGTTCAATACGGTGAAGATGAGATCAACCTAGCAGTGGGTTGGAGACGTGTTCACATGGTAGATGCTGTTAAAGAAGCTACAGGTGTAGACTTCTGGCAACCGATGACAAAAGAACAAGCTCAAGCACTTGCTCAAGAGCATGGAGTAGAAGTGAAGGCTGCACATGAGGTTGGACATATTATTAATGAATTCTTCGAGCAAAAAGTAGAAGAAACGCTAGTACAGCCGACATTTGTATTCGGACACCCAGTAGAAATCTCTCCTTTAGCGAAGAAAAATCCAGAGGACGAGCGTTTTACAGATCGTTTTGAGCTGTTTATCGTACGTCGTGAGCATGCAAATGCATTTACAGAACTAAATGACCCAATCGATCAACGCGAACGCTTTGAGGCACAATTAGCTGAAAAAGAAGCGGGTAACGACGAAGCCCACGAAATGGATAATGACTTTATTGAAGCTTTAGAATTCGGTATGCCTCCAACAGGTGGTTTAGGTATTGGTATTGACCGTTTAATCATGCTTCTTACAAACTCTCCATCAATTCGTGACGTGTTATTATTCCCAACAATGCGCCACACTGCTAAATAAAATTAAAATAAGGAGATCCTTTATATAAAAGGGTCTCCTTATTTTATTGTGAAATTACAAAAACAGCGGTATAGTAAAAATAGTGTTGTATAGTATCAATAAATGCAAAAATATGAAAGCTAGAATAAGCTATTAATAGCTTACTAATAACCTTTTTTTCATAAAATGATATTTTTATAGAAAAACACTTGCAGAGATTATAAAATCGTGATAAATTATTACTTGTCGCTAAGACGACGCAACATTAAGCACTACAAATTATTAATAACATCACAAAAAAGTGTTGACATCAACATTGCAAAGTGGTAAGATATAAAAGTTGTCACTTCTTAAGGAAATAAAATATTTCAAAAAGTTGTTGACAAAGAAAATCGAAAATGTTATTATATAAAAGTTACTGAAATTAGCGGTAACGAAATGAACCTTGAAAACTGAACAAGCAAAACGTAATCAATATAGTTTTTAGTAGCTAACTTCGTTAGTGAACGAAACAAAATTTTGGACATCAAAATTGATGCCAGCAAAACAATTTGAGCTAATCAAATTTCTTTTATGGAGAGTTTGATCCTGGCTCAGGACGAACGCTGGCGGCGTGCCTAATACATGCAAGTCGAGCGGACAGATAAGGAGCTTGCTCCTTTGACGTTAGCGGCGGACGGGTGAGTAACACGTGGGCAACCTACCCTATAGTTTGGGATAACTCCGGGAAACCGGGGCTAATACCGAATAATCTTTTGTCTCTCATGAGACAATTCTGAAAGACGGTTTCGGCTGTCGCTATAGGATGGGCCCGCGGCGCATTAGCTAGTTGGTGAGGTAACGGCTCACCAAGGCAACGATGCGTAGCCGACCTGAGAGGGTGATCGGCCACACTGGGACTGAGACACGGCCCAGACTCCTACGGGAGGCAGCAGTAGGGAATCTTCCACAATGGGCGAAAGCCTGATGGAGCAACGCCGCGTGAGTGAAGAAGGATTTCGGTTCGTAAAACTCTGTTGTAAGGGAAGAACAAGTACAGTAGTAACTGGCTGTACCTTGACGGTACCTTATTAGAAAGCCACGGCTAACTACGTGCCAGCAGCCGCGGTAATACGTAGGTGGCAAGCGTTGTCCGGAATTATTGGGCGTAAAGCGCGCGCAGGTGGTTTCTTAAGTCTGATGTGAAAGCCCACGGCTCAACCGTGGAGGGTCATTGGAAACTGGGAGACTTGAGTGCAGAAGAGGATAGTGGAATTCCAAGTGTAGCGGTGAAATGCGTAGAGATTTGGAGGAACACCAGTGGCGAAGGCGACTATCTGGTCTGTAACTGACACTGAGGCGCGAAAGCGTGGGGAGCAAACAGGATTAGATACCCTGGTAGTCCACGCCGTAAACGATGAGTGCTAAGTGTTAGGGGGTTTCCGCCCCTTAGTGCTGCAGCTAACGCATTAAGCACTCCGCCTGGGGAGTACGGTCGCAAGACTGAAACTCAAAGGAATTGACGGGGGCCCGCACAAGCGGTGGAGCATGTGGTTTAATTCGAAGCAACGCGAAGAACCTTACCAGGTCTTGACATCCCGTTGACCACTGTAGAGATATAGTTTTCCCTTCGGGGACAACGGTGACAGGTGGTGCATGGTTGTCGTCAGCTCGTGTCGTGAGATGTTGGGTTAAGTCCCGCAACGAGCGCAACCCTTGATCTTAGTTGCCATCATTTAGTTGGGCACTCTAAGGTGACTGCCGGTGACAAACCGGAGGAAGGTGGGGATGACGTCAAATCATCATGCCCCTTATGACCTGGGCTACACACGTGCTACAATGGACGATACAAACGGTTGCCAACTCGCGAGAGGGAGCTAATCCGATAAAGTCGTTCTCAGTTCGGATTGTAGGCTGCAACTCGCCTACATGAAGCCGGAATCGCTAGTAATCGCGGATCAGCATGCCGCGGTGAATACGTTCCCGGGCCTTGTACACACCGCCCGTCACACCACGAGAGTTTGTAACACCCGAAGTCGGTGAGGTAACCTTTTGGAGCCAGCCGCCGAAGGTGGGATAGATGATTGGGGTGAAGTCGTAACAAGGTAGCCGTATCGGAAGGTGCGGCTGGATCACCTCCTTTCTAAGGATATTTTCGGAATACAAACCTTGGGTTTGTAAGATTACGTTTTGCGTTCAGTTTTGAAGGTTCATCAATTAGATGAAATACTTCAAAACTTGTTCTTTGAAAACTGGATAAAACGACATTGAAATTGTAACAAACACATTTATTTTTAAATTAAGTTTTTTAGGCTTAATAACTAGGTTAAGTTATTAAGGGCGCACGGCGAATGCCTTGGCACTAGGAGCCGAAGAAGGACGGCACTAACACCGATATGCTTCGGGGAGCTGTAAGTGAGCTTTGATCCGGAGATTTCCGAATGGGGGAACCCACTACGTTTAATCGCGTAGTATCTTGACGTGAATACATAGCGTCTTGAAGGCAGACCCAGGGAACTGAAACATCTAAGTACCTGGAGGAAGAGAAAGAAAAATCGATTCCCTGAGTAGCGGCGAGCGAAACGGGAAGAGCCCAAACCAAGAGGCTTGCCTCTTGGGGTTGTAGGACACTCTATACGGAGTTACAAAGGAATGAGTTAGATGAAGCGACTTGGAAAGGTCCGCCAGAGCAGGTAAAAGCCCTGTAGTCGAAAGTTTATTCCCTCCAGAGTGGATCCTGAGTACGGCGGAACACGTGAAATTCCGTCGGAATCTGGGAGGACCATCTCCCAAGGCTAAATACTACCTAGTGACCGATAGTGAACCAGTACCGTGAGGGAAAGGTGAAAAGCACCCCGGAAGGGGAGTGAAAGAGATCCTGAAACCGTGTGCCTACAAGTAGTTAGAGCCCGTTAATGGGTGATAGCGTGCCTTTTGTAGAATGAACCGGCGAGTTACGATTACGTGCGAGGTTAAGCTTTAGAAGGCGGAGCCGCAGCGAAAGCGAGTCTGAATAGGGCGAATTAGTACGTGGTCGTAGACCCGAAACCAGGTGATCTACCCATGTCCAGGGTGAAGGTGAGGTAACACTTACTGGAGGCCCGAACCCACGCACGTTGAAAAGTGCGGGGATGAGGTGTGGGTAGCGGAGAAATTCCAATCGAACTTGGAGATAGCTGGTTCTCTCCGAAATAGCTTTAGGGCTAGCCTCGTGATGAGAATACTGGAGGTAGAGCACTGTTTGGACTAGGGGGCCATCCCGGTTTACCGAATTCAGACAAACTCCGAATGCCAGATATTTATACACGGGAGTCAGACTGCGAGTGATAAGATCCGTAGTCAAAAGGGAAACAGCCCAGACCACCAGCTAAGGTCCCAAAGTAATCGTTAAGTGGAAAAGGATGTGGCGTTGCACAGACAACCAGGATGTTGGCTTAGAAGCAGCCATCATTTAAAGAGTGCGTAATAGCTCACTGGTCGAGTGACGCTGCGCCGAAAATGTATCGGGGCTAAACGATTCACCGAAGCTGTGGATTGACATCTACGATGTCAGTGGTAGGAGAGCGTTCTAAGTGCGTTGAAGTCAGACCGGAAGGACTGGTGGAGCGCTTAGAAGTGAGAATGCCGGTATGAGTAGCGAAAGACGGGTGAGAATCCCGTCCACCGTATGACTAAGGTTTCCTGAGGAAGGCTCGTCCGCTCAGGGTTAGTCGGGACCTAAGCCGAGGCCGATAGGCGTAGGCGATGGACAACAGGTTGATATTCCTGTACCACCTCCTCACCGTTTGAGAAATGGGGGGACGCAGTAGGATAGGGTAAGCGCGCCGTTGGTTGTGCGCGTCCAAGCAGTAAGGCGTGTGTGTAGGCAAATCCGCACACTGTAACGTTGAGCTGTGATGGCGAGTCCGTATGGACGAAGTTCCTGATTTCACACTGCCAAGAAAAGCCTCTATCGAGGTGAGAGGTGCCCGTACCGCAAACCGACACAGGTAGTCGAGGAGAGAATCCTAAGGTGTGCGAGAGAACTCTCGTTAAGGAACTCGGCAAAATGACCCCGTAACTTCGGGAGAAGGGGTGCTCTTGAGCGTGCAAGCGCACGAGAGCCGCAGTGAATAGGCCCAGGCGACTGTTTAGCAAAAACACAGGTCTCTGCAAAACCGTAAGGTGACGTATAGGGGCTGACGCCTGCCCGGTGCTGGAAGGTTAAGAGGAGTGGTTAGCGCAAGCGAAGCTGCGAATTGAAGCCCCAGTAAACGGCGGCCGTAACTATAACGGTCCTAAGGTAGCGAAATTCCTTGTCGGGTAAGTTCCGACCCGCACGAAAGGCGTAACGATCTGGGCACTGTCTCAACGAGAGACTCGGTGAAATTATAGTACCTGTGAAGATGCAGGTTACCCGCGACAGGACGGAAAGACCCCGTGGAGCTTTACTGTAGCCTGATATTGAATTTTGGTACAACTTGTACAGGATAGGTAGGAGCCAGAGATCTCGGAGCGCCAGCTTCGAAGGAGGCGTCGGTGGGATACTACCCTGGTTGTATTGAAATTCTAACCCATGCCCCTTAGCGGGGCAGGAGACAGTGTCAGGCGGACAGTTTGACTGGGGCGGTCGCCTCCTAAAAGGTAACGGAGGCGCCCAAAGGTTCCCTCAGAATGGTTGGAAATCATTCGTAGAGTGTAAAGGCACAAGGGAGCTTGACTGCGAGACCTACAAGTCGAGCAGGGTCGAAAGACGGGCTTAGTGATCCGGTGGTTCCGCATGGAAGGGCCATCGCTCAACGGATAAAAGCTACCCCGGGGATAACAGGCTTATCTCCCCCAAGAGTCCACATCGACGGGGAGGTTTGGCACCTCGATGTCGGCTCATCGCATCCTGGGGCTGTAGTCGGTCCCAAGGGTTGGGCTGTTCGCCCATTAAAGCGGTACGCGAGCTGGGTTCAGAACGTCGTGAGACAGTTCGGTCCCTATCCGTCGTGGGCGTAGGAAATTTGAGAGGAGCTGTCCTTAGTACGAGAGGACCGGGATGGACACACCGCTGGTGTACCAGTTGTCTTGCCAAAGGCATCGCTGGGTAGCTATGTGTGGACGGGATAAGTGCTGAAAGCATCTAAGCATGAAGCCCCCCTCAAGATGAGATTTCCCATTACGCAAGTAAGTAAGATCCCTCAAAGACGATGAGGTAGATAGGTTCGAGGTGGAAGTGTGGTGACACATGGAGCTGACGAATACTAATCGATCGAGGACTTAACCAAAAAAGTTTGAAACATTCAATGAACCGTTTATCCAGTTTTGAAAGAATAAGAAAGCTTTAAAAAAAGCTTGTAATTATAACATTTTATGTTATAATGAATCTTGTCTTTTAAATAGTCTAGTGATGATGGCAAAGAGGTCACACCCGTTCCCATACCGAACACGGAAGTTAAGCTCTTTAGCGCCGATGGTAGTTGGGGGCTTCCCCCTGTGAGAGTAGGACGTCGCTAGGCATAATACCCAGGAGGATTAGCTCAGCTGGGAGAGCATCTGCCTTACAAGCAGAGGGTCGGCGGTTCGAGCCCGTCATCCTCCACCATATGCCGGTTTAGCTCAGCAGGTAGAGCAACTGACTTGTAATCAGTAGGTCGTGGGTTCGATTCCTATAGCCGGCACCATTTTTTTGAGCCATTAGCTCAGTTGGTAGAGCATCTGACTTTTAATCAGAGGGTCGAAGGTTCGAGTCCTTCATGGCTCACCATTTTTATAATTGCCAACAATAATATGCGGGTGTGGCGGAATTGGCAGACGCACTAGACTTAGGATCTAGCGCCGCGAGGCGTGGGGGTTCGACTCCCTTCACCCGCACCATTTATTTTTTAATTTCATAATTGCCAGGATAAATAATCTTATGCACATGCGGAAGTAGTTCAGTGGTAGAACACCACCTTGCCAAGGTGGGGGTCGCGAGTTCGAACCTCGTCTTCCGCTCCAAATGTGCCGGGGTGGCGGAACTGGCAGACGCACAGGACTTAAAATCCTGCGGTAGGTGACTACCGTGCCGGTTCGATTCCGGCCCTCGGCACCATTTTTTAAATATTAAGCGCCCGTAGCTCAATTGGATAGAGCGTCTGACTACGGATCAGAAGGTTGTGGGTTCGACTCCTGCCGGGCGCGCCAATAAATGAACGGGAAGTAGCTCAGCTTGGTAGAGCACTTGGTTTGGGACCAAGGGGTCGCAGGTTCGAATCCTGTCTTCCCGACCATTTCCTTAATACATGATTTTATATGGGGCCTTAGCTCAGCTGGGAGAGCGCCTGCCTTGCACGCAGGAGGTCAGCGGTTCGATCCCGCTAGGCTCCACCAATTACAATAAATGAACCTTGAAAACTGAACAAGCAAAACGTAATCAATATAGTTTTTAGTAGCTAACTTCGTTAGCGAACGAAACAAAATTTTGGACATCAAAATTGATGCCAGCAAAACAATTTGAGCTAATCAAATTTCTTTTATGGAGAGTTTGATCCTGGCTCAGGACGAACGCTGGCGGCGTGCCTAATACATGCAAGTCGAGCGGACAGATAAGGAGCTTGCTCCTTTGACGTTAGCGGCGGACGGGTGAGTAACACGTGGGCAACCTACCCTATAGTTTGGGATAACTCCGGGAAACCGGGGCTAATACCGAATAATCTTTTGTCTCTCATGAGACAATTCTGAAAGACGGTTTCGGCTGTCGCTATAGGATGGGCCCGCGGCGCATTAGCTAGTTGGTGAGGTAACGGCTCACCAAGGCAACGATGCGTAGCCGACCTGAGAGGGTGATCGGCCACACTGGGACTGAGACACGGCCCAGACTCCTACGGGAGGCAGCAGTAGGGAATCTTCCACAATGGGCGAAAGCCTGATGGAGCAACGCCGCGTGAGTGAAGAAGGATTTCGGTTCGTAAAACTCTGTTGTAAGGGAAGAACAAGTACAGTAGTAACTGGCTGTACCTTGACGGTACCTTATTAGAAAGCCACGGCTAACTACGTGCCAGCAGCCGCGGTAATACGTAGGTGGCAAGCGTTGTCCGGAATTATTGGGCGTAAAGCGCGCGCAGGTGGTTTCTTAAGTCTGATGTGAAAGCCCACGGCTCAACCGTGGAGGGTCATTGGAAACTGGGAGACTTGAGTGCAGAAGAGGATAGTGGAATTCCAAGTGTAGCGGTGAAATGCGTAGAGATTTGGAGGAACACCAGTGGCGAAGGCGACTATCTGGTCTGTAACTGACACTGAGGCGCGAAAGCGTGGGGAGCAAACAGGATTAGATACCCTGGTAGTCCACGCCGTAAACGATGAGTGCTAAGTGTTAGGGGGTTTCCGCCCCTTAGTGCTGCAGCTAACGCATTAAGCACTCCGCCTGGGGAGTACGGTCGCAAGACTGAAACTCAAAGGAATTGACGGGGGCCCGCACAAGCGGTGGAGCATGTGGTTTAATTCGAAGCAACGCGAAGAACCTTACCAGGTCTTGACATCCCGTTGACCACTGTAGAGATATGGTTTTCCCTTCGGGGACAACGGTGACAGGTGGTGCATGGTTGTCGTCAGCTCGTGTCGTGAGATGTTGGGTTAAGTCCCGCAACGAGCGCAACCCTTGATCTTAGTTGCCATCATTTAGTTGGGCACTCTAAGGTGACTGCCGGTGACAAACCGGAGGAAGGTGGGGATGACGTCAAATCATCATGCCCCTTATGACCTGGGCTACACACGTGCTACAATGGACGATACAAACGGTTGCCAACTCGCGAGAGGGAGCTAATCCGATAAAGTCGTTCTCAGTTCGGATTGTAGGCTGCAACTCGCCTACATGAAGCCGGAATCGCTAGTAATCGCGGATCAGCATGCCGCGGTGAATACGTTCCCGGGCCTTGTACACACCGCCCGTCACACCACGAGAGTTTGTAACACCCGAAGTCGGTGAGGTAACCTTTTGGAGCCAGCCGCCGAAGGTGGGATAGATGATTGGGGTGAAGTCGTAACAAGGTAGCCGTATCGGAAGGTGCGGCTGGATCACCTCCTTTCTAAGGATATTTTCGGAATACAAACCTTGGGTTTGTAAGATTACGTTTTGCGTTCAGTTTTGAAGGTTTATAAACAATATTATAAAACTTCCAAGAGGGCCTATAGCTCAGCTGGTTAGAGCGCACGCCTGATAAGCGTGAGGTCGATGGTTCGAGTCCATTTAGGCCCACCATATATAACCTCTTGGGGCCTTAGCTCAGCTGGGAGAGCGCCTGCCTTGCACGCAGGAGGTCAGCGGTTCGATCCCGCTAGGCTCCACCAATTTATTATTTGTTCTTTGAAAACTGGATAAAACGACATTGAAATTGTAACAAACACATTTATTTTTTTAAGTTTTTATAGGCTTAATAACATTAAAAGGTTTCGAGATACGAGTAAGACAAGGAAGCGATTGAGTGAGTGAAGGAGCGTACTTTCGTACGTGACTGATTGAACGAATGAAGCTGACGCTGTATTACGATGTATATCGGAAGCTGACGGTTAAGTTATTAAGGGCGCACGGCGAATGCCTTGGCACTAGGAGCCGAAGAAGGACGGCACTAACACCGATATGCTTCGGGGAGCTGTAAGTGAGCTTTGATCCGGAGATTTCCGAATGGGGGAACCCACTACGTTTAATCGCGTAGTATCTCGACGTGAATACATAGCGTCTTGAAGGCAGACCCAGGGAACTGAAACATCTAAGTACCTGGAGGAAGAGAAAGAAAAATCGATTCCCTGAGTAGCGGCGAGCGAAACGGGAAGAGCCCAAACCAAGAGGCTTGCCTCTTGGGGTTGTAGGACACTCTATACGGAGTTACAAAGGAATGAGTTAGATGAAGCGACTTGGAAAGGTCCGCCAGAGCAGGTAAAAGCCCTGTAGTCGAAAGTTTATTCCCTCCAGAGTGGATCCTGAGTACGGCGGAACACGTGAAATTCCGTCGGAATCTGGGAGGACCATCTCCCAAGGCTAAATACTACCTAGTGACCGATAGTGAACCAGTACCGTGAGGGAAAGGTGAAAAGCACCCCGGAAGGGGAGTGAAAGAGATCCTGAAACCGTGTGCCTACAAGTAGTTAGAGCCCGTTAATGGGTGATAGCGTGCCTTTTGTAGAATGAACCGGCGAGTTACGATTACGTGCGAGGTTAAGCTTTAGAAGGCGGAGCCGCAGCGAAAGCGAGTCTGAATAGGGCGAATTAGTACGTGGTCGTAGACCCGAAACCAGGTGATCTACCCATGTCCAGGGTGAAGGTGAGGTAACACTTACTGGAGGCCCGAACCCACGCACGTTGAAAAGTGCGGGGATGAGGTGTGGGTAGCGGAGAAATTCCAATCGAACTTGGAGATAGCTGGTTCTCTCCGAAATAGCTTTAGGGCTAGCCTCGTGATGAGAATACTGGAGGTAGAGCACTGTTTGGACTAGGGGGCCATCCCGGTTTACCGAATTCAGACAAACTCCGAATGCCAGATATTTATACACGGGAGTCAGACTGCGAGTGATAAGATCCGTAGTCAAAAGGGAAACAGCCCAGACCACCAGCTAAGGTCCCAAAGTAATCGTTAAGTGGAAAAGGATGTGGCGTTGCACAGACAACCAGGATGTTGGCTTAGAAGCAGCCATCATTTAAAGAGTGCGTAATAGCTCACTGGTCGAGTGACGCTGCGCCGAAAATGTATCGGGGCTAAACGATTCACCGAAGCTGTGGATTGACATCTACGATGTCAGTGGTAGGAGAGCGTTCTAAGTGCGTTGAAGTCAGACCGGAAGGACTGGTGGAGCGCTTAGAAGTGAGAATGCCGGTATGAGTAGCGAAAGACGGGTGAGAATCCCGTCCACCGTATGACTAAGGTTTCCTGAGGAAGGCTCGTCCGCTCAGGGTTAGTCGGGACCTAAGCCGAGGCCGATAGGCGTAGGCGATGGACAACAGGTTGATATTCCTGTACCACCTCCTCACCGTTTGAGAAATGGGGGGACGCAGTAGGATAGGGTAAGCGCGCCGTTGGTTGTGCGCGTCCAAGCAGTAAGGCGTGTGTGTAGGCAAATCCGCACACTGTAACGTTGAGCTGTGATGGCGAGTCCGTATGGACGAAGTTCCTGATTTCACACTGCCAAGAAAAGCCTCTATCGAGGTGAGAGGTGCCCGTACCGCAAACCGACACAGGTAGTCGAGGAGAGAATCCTAAGGTGTGCGAGAGAACTCTCGTTAAGGAACTCGGCAAAATGACCCCGTAACTTCGGGAGAAGGGGTGCTCTTGAGCGTGCAAGCGCACGAGAGCCGCAGTGAATAGGCCCAGGCGACTGTTTAGCAAAAACACAGGTCTCTGCAAAACCGTAAGGTGACGTATAGGGGCTGACGCCTGCCCGGTGCTGGAAGGTTAAGAGGAGTGGTTAGCGCAAGCGAAGCTGCGAATTGAAGCCCCAGTAAACGGCGGCCGTAACTATAACGGTCCTAAGGTAGCGAAATTCCTTGTCGGGTAAGTTCC
Organism: Lysinibacillus sp. JNUCC-52; assembly: GCF_015999545.1. Taxonomy (NCBI): domain Bacteria; kingdom Bacillati; phylum Bacillota; class Bacilli; order Caryophanales; family Bacillaceae; genus Lysinibacillus; species Lysinibacillus sp. JNUCC-52. Next base: position 2,650,152 of record NZ_CP065546.1, on the reverse strand, counting down.
GACCCGCACGAAAGGCGTAACGATCTGGGCACTGTCTCAACGAGAGACTCGGTGAAATTATAGTACCTGTGAAGATGCAGGTTACCCGCGACAGGACGGAAAGACCCCGTGGAGCTTTACTGTAGCCTGATATTGAATTTTGGTACAACTTGTACAGGATAGGTAGGAGCCAGAGATCTCGGAGCGCCAGCTTCGAAGGAGGCGTCGGTGGGATACTACCCTGGTTGTATTGAAATTCTAACCCATGCCCCTTAGCGGGGCAGGAGACAGTGTCAGGCGGACAGTTTGACTGGGGCGGTCGCCTCCTAAAAGGTAACGGAGGCGCCCAAAGGTTCCCTCAGAATGGTTGGAAATCATTCGTAGAGTGTAAAGGCACAAGGGAGCTTGACTGCGAGACCTACAAGTCGAGCAGGGTCGAAAGACGGGCTTAGTGATCCGGTGGTTCCGCATGGAAGGGCCATCGCTCAACGGATAAAAGCTACCCCGGGGATAACAGGCTTATCTCCCCCAAGAGTCCACATCGACGGGGAGGTTTGGCACCTCGATGTCGGCTCATCGCATCCTGGGGCTGTAGTCGGTCCCAAGGGTTGGGCTGTTCGCCCATTAAAGCGGTACGCGAGCTGGGTTCAGAACGTCGTGAGACAGTTCGGTCCCTATCCGTCGTGGGCGTAGGAAATTTGAGAGGAGCTGTCCTTAGTACGAGAGGACCGGGATGGACACACCGCTGGTGTACCAGTTGTCTTGCCAAAGGCATCGCTGGGTAGCTATGTGTGGACGGGATAAGTGCTGAAAGCATCTAAGCATGAAGCCCCCCTCAAGATGAGATTTCCCATTACGCAAGTAAGTAAGATCCCTCAAAGACGATGAGGTAGATAGGTTCGAGGTGGAAGTGTGGTGACACATGGAGCTGACGAATACTAATCGATCGAGGACTTAACCAAAAAAAGTTTGAAACATTCAATGAAACGTTTATCCAGTTTTGAAAGAACAACACTTTCAACCTAAGGGTTTCAAGATACGAGTAGTTCGCGGAAGCGATTGAGAGAAGGAAGGAGCGTACTTGTGTACGTGACTGACTGAACGAATGAAGCTGACAAAGAAATACGATGTATATTGAAAGCCGTAAATAGTCTAGTGATGATGGCAAAGAGGTCACACCCGTTCCCATACCGAACACGGAAGTTAAGCTCTTTAGCGCCGATGGTAGTTGGGGGCTTCCCCCTGTGAGAGTAGGACGTCGCTAGGCAAATCAAAACCTGAGAATTTATTCTCAGGTTTTTTTGTATTTTAAATAGTCTATTTGAATAAGCCTCACTAAAATTGCATTGAGGCTATTCGACAAATAGACTTTGTATGCTGCTGCTTTATACACTCATTTTTTTATCTAAAATTCAAGGGCGTTTCGCAGATTATTAAGATAGGATTGGCTGACTGGCAGTTCTGTCCCATCTTTTAATGTAACGATAAAATTTGAAGTAAGATCCCGTGCCATTTTTTTTATGAAATGAATATTCACAATATATGATCGATGAATACGAATGAAAAATGGTGGTAAACGCATTTGTAACTCTTTGAGTGTAATACTCGTTTTAAACTGTTCCTTTTCTACATAAAACCATGTTTTTTTCTGAAGACTTTCAAGGTATGATATTTTCTCAATTGCAACAGGGTTCCATTCTTCCTCTCGTTTACCAGTTAAAAATTGATATGGTTCTAATTTTTGGACAGTAAAAGTTGAAGGTAATACAACTACTAATGCAGCTAGAGTATCTTGTATATGTATTGGATAGCCAATACCGTAATATGGTGTTCCAAATAAAGTATTATCTAAAATTGCATCTGTACGTTTTTTTGTTTGTAGTACTTGCGCTGCAATACTACCTGGCTCAACTTGCCGCCCTGTTTCTAAATGAATATTGTGTGAATCAGAGTGAAAATAAATATAGGAGTTTTTAACAGCAATGGCGATGGACGAATTTGGTGGAATCCAGTCTTGTAACATCGTAATAAATTGTTGTGAAATATCTTTTTGTAAAGAATCGAATTCATTATTCATTGTGAGTAGCCCCCTTATTTGTAAACAGTTTACCAAATTTTGTCGCTTAAAAAGATAGTTTCATCATTAAAATTCGGTATTTTATCTAAAAATAATGAAAATTCAGATGTACTGTTATATATTAATTTACAACAAATAAACCTGTTATGGAACAGAATTTAAAAAGTTTTTTAACAGAGTATATTTTATACAAAGGGGAAGGTGGAATTTCAATATGTCAACACGTCAAGAAAAAATCCAAGCTTTAGAAAAACAATGGGCAGAAAACCCTCGTTGGGCTGGTATTGAGCGCGCATATACAGCTGAAGAAGTAGTTAAATTACAGGGGTCTGTAGTAATTGAGCAAACTTTAGCAACTAAAGGTGCTACACGACTTTGGAAATCCCTACATGAAGAGCCATTCATTAATGCATTAGGTGCACTAACAGGTAACCAAGCGGTGCAACAAGTAAAAGCAGGATTACAAGCAATTTACTTATCAGGCTGGCAAGTAGCGGCAGATGCTAACCTTTCTGGTCAAATGTATCCTGACCAATCATTATACCCAGCTAACTCTGTACCAGCTGTAGTAAAGCGTATTAATCAAGCACTACAACGTGCAGATCAAATCGACCATGCTGAAGGTCGAGTAGATGATTTCGATTGGTTTGCTCCAATCGTGGCAGATGCTGAAGCTGGTTTCGGTGGTCCTCTAAATGTATTCGAACTTGTAAAAGGTATGATTGAAGCTGGAGCAGCAGGTGTTCATTTAGAAGACCAATTAGCTTCTGAGAAGAAATGTGGACACTTAGGAGGTAAAGTATTACTTCCTACACAAAATGCTGTCCGTAACTTAATTGCAGCTCGTTTAGCAACTGATGTAATGGGCGTAGATACAATTTTAATCGCACGTACTGACGCAGATGCTGCTGATATGGTTACTTCAGATATCGATCCACGTGATGCTGAATTTATTACTGGTGAACGTACACCTGAAGGCTTCTTCCGTACAAAACCAGGTATTAAACAAGCAATTGCTCGTGGTTTAGCATACGCACCATACGCAGATTTAATCTGGTGTGAAACATCTAAGCCATCTCTTGAAGAAGCTCGCGAATTTGCAACGGCGATTCATGCTGAATTCCCAGGTAAAATGCTTGCTTACAACTGCTCACCTTCATTTAACTGGAAAGCAAACCTTTCAGAAGAAGAAATTGCGGAATACCAACGTGAGCTTGGGAAATTAGGATACAAATTCCAATTCGTAACATTAGCAGGCTTCCATGCATTAAATCACTCTATGTTTGAGCTAGCTCATGACTATAAAGATAACGGAATGGCTGCATACTCTAAACTACAACAAGCAGAGTTTGCTTCTGAATCTAAAGGCTATACAGCTACTCGTCACCAACGTGAAGTAGGTACAGGTTACTTCGATGATGTATCACAAGTTATTTCAGGCGGTACTTCTTCAACGACTGCCATGGCAGGATCTACAGAAACTGAACAATTCGTTTAATTCAATTAAGTTAATTCCTAAATTCATAATCATAGATAAGTTTCCCTCGCACCTCCTAAGCGGGGGAAACTTCAATCACGAGAGGTGGGGGAACTACTAATGGAACAGGTAACTACAGGTAAGCTTACTATTGTTGGGGAACAAAACGAGCAAACAAAAGAAATTTTAACACCAGAAGCCCTTGAGTTTGTTCTTGCCCTGCATGAAAAGTTCGATGCGCGTCGTCAGGAGCTTTTAGAGGCTCGTCAAGAACGTCAAAAACGTCTTGATGCTGGTGAGAAACTCGACTTCTTACCAGAAACAAAGCATATTCGCGAGGGAGATTGGACGATTGCGCCACTGCCAGCAGATTTACAAGATCGACGAGTAGAAATTACTGGACCAGTAGATCGCAAAATGGTAATTAACGCATTGAATTCTGGTGCGAAAATGTTCATGGCTTGTTTTGAGGATGCATCTGCTCCTACATGGGAGAACATGATTTCTGGTCAAATTAATATGCGTGATGCCATTAATAAGACAATTGAATTTACACAGGCATCGAATGGTAAAACGTATAAATTAAATAAAGAAACAGCTGTATTATTAGTACGTCCACGTGGCCTTCATTTACTTGAAAAGCATGTCCTTGTAGATGGTGAGCCAATTTCAGGAAGTTTCTTTGATTTTGCTCTGTATTTATTCCACAATGCTAAAAATGCACTAGCAAAAGGTACGGGTCCATACTTCTACCTACCAAAGTTAGAAAGCCATTTAGAGGCTCGTTTGTGGAACGATGTTTTTGTCTTTGCACAAGATTACATCGGTATTCCACAAGGTACAATTAGAGCTACTGTACTAATTGAGACAATATTAGCTGCATTTGAAATGAATGAAATTTTATATGAGCTTCGCGATCATTCAGCAGGACTGAACTGTGGCCGTTGGGATTATATTTTCAGCTACATTAAACGGCTGCGCAATCAACCCGATGTCATTTTACCAGATCGGGGTCAAGTAACGATGACGGTTCCATTTATGAAGGCTTATACGTCTTTATGTATTCAAACATGTCATAAACGCAATGCTCCAGCTATGGGCGGTATGGCTGCACAAATTCCTGTCAAAGGGGATGACGAGGCAAATGCAGTAGCATTTGCAAAAGTTGCGGAAGACAAACGTCGTGAGGCAACTGATGGTCATGATGGAACTTGGGTAGCACATCCTGGTATGGTTGCAACAGCTATGGAGCAGTTTGATGCCATTATGGAGACACCAAATCAAATTCATAAAAAACGCGACGATGTGAATGTTAAGGCCGAAGATTTAGTAGCTGTTCCAGAAGGTACAATTACACTTGAGGGACTTCGCGTTAACTGTAGTGTTGGGGTTCAGTACATCGCTTCTTGGTTACGAGGTAATGGTGCTGCACCAATTAACAACTTGATGGAGGATGCTGCAACAGCAGAAATCTCACGGACACAAGTATGGCAATGGATTCGTCATCCAAAAGGTATTTTAGATGATGGTCGTGGTATTACATTAGCATTCGTGCTAGAAATTTTGGAAGAAGAGCTTGTGAAAATTAAAGAGGCTGTTGGGGAACAAGCTTATAACAGTGGTCGCTATGAAGAAGCTGCTGAACTGTTTAAATCTTTAATTGAACAAGATGAATTCGTGGAATTCTTGACACTTCCAGGTTACGAAAAATTAAGTTAATTGATAGGAATCTACTAACGAACATAGCTACTTTCTTAAAATATAGTGGGCTGAACTCGAATGCAGCTCACGACTTCCACTAATGTAACGAGCGGGGTCTGTTCCCCTGTTCCTTACTAGTACTAAGTGAGCACTGTTTAATAAAAGGGGTCTACTTATATTAAAGGTAATGAGATTTAAAAATGGGGTGCAAGATGTCTTACGAGCTTAGATGGGGGCTTGTAAGGCATTTTTCTATACAGTGAAAAACATTTTAGAGGGGGAAGCGAAATGGGTAATAAAGAGCTGTTATTAATTCCTGGTCCAACGCCAGTAGTTGATGAAATATATGATGCTTTAGCGAGTGAGACACGTGGACATACCGATTCACGATTTGTGGCGATTTATAAAAATGCATTAGCACAGACTAAGGAACTGTTCCAAACAGATGGCGAGGTGTTTGTACTAGCAGGATCTGGAACGTTAGCGATGGAAATGGCGATCGTCAATACAGTTGGCAAGGGAGAAAAAATCCTGGTCATTAGTCATGGCTACTTTGGGGATCGTTTTACACCTTTAGCAATGGCTTATGGTATTCAAGTAGAAGTGCTGCAAGCAGAATGGGGTAAACAAGTTGAAATAGAAGCTGTAAAGGCAAAATTAGCAGAGGGGAATTTTAAGGCAGTCACGATTACTCATGCTGATACATCTACAGGTGTTGTTTCAGATTTAGATGCATTAGTACCAATTATTAAACAAGCAGGAGCGCTTATCATTTTAGATGGAGTAGTTGCAACAGCCGCCTTGGATGAAAATATGAATAAAGCGTATGGACACCCTGACTATAAATTAGATGTCGTATTAACTGGCTCACAAAAAGCTATTGGTGTACCACCAGGATTAGCAATTATCGCTTTTAATCAATCTGCATTAAAAGCTCGCGAAGCACTTGGCACGATACCAGCCTACTACTGCGATATTGAAAACTGGATACCAGTCATGAATGATCCAGGAAAATACTTTGCCACACCACCTGTGAATTTAATTTATGCCTATAATGTTGCTATGAAAATAGTTTTAGATGAAGGGATTGTAAAGCGCGAGGTGCGTCATAGAGCATATGGACGTGCAGTACGTTTCGCATTGTCTAAGTATGGTATGGTGACACTTGCTGAAGAGACTGTTGCTGCTCCAACTTTAAGTTGTATGCTCTATCCTCAGGGGGTAGAGGATGCCAAGTTCCGAGCAAAGCTTGCAGAAAAAGGTGTCATTGTTGCTGGTTCATTGGCACATTTAGCAGGTAAAGCATTCCGTATAGGCCATATGGGGAATACAACACCTGCTATGCTTGAACAAGCAGTGAGGCTAATTGGTGAATCACTCAATGAGTTAGGACATGCAGTAAACGTTGAGGAAGCGGTGGCACGTTTGAAAGAAGAAATAGCGGTAGTGACTATGTAATTGTAGAAGGAGATGTCTTGCGAAAGCATAGGACATCTCCTTTTCGTTATTTAACAATCGCTAGCACGAGACCGTCATATCCTTTAATCCCTACGGTTTGAATGGCTGTAGATTCGATTCGTGATTCTTGTTCTAACAAATCCATAAATTGACGCACACCTTGTACACGTTCATCTTTACTTTTATTATCGATCACTTCTCCGTTACGCACTACATTATCAGCGATGATAAGTGCTCCACTATTCGCTAATTCTAAAGCCCATTTTAAATATTGAGGATTGTTTGGTTTATCTGCATCAATGAAAATAAGGTCGAATAAAGGTCCTGAATTTTTAAAGGTAGGTAAAGAATCTAGTGCATTTCCTACAAGCACTTCGACTTTGCTACTACAGCCTGCCTTTAGGATATTTTGCTTTGCTACTTCTGCATACGCAGGGTCGATTTCTAGTGTGTAAACTTTCCCTGATTCGGGGAGAGCACGTGCAAGCCATATACTACTATAGCCGCCAAGTGTACCAATTTCTAGAACGTTTTGTGCACCTTTTATTTTTGCTAATAGATAAAGTAATTTTCCTTGTGTAGGGGATACATCAATTTCTGGAATGTCAGCATTTTTATTTGCCTGTAATACGTTCTCCATTGTTTCATCAAAAGGAATTAGCTTTTCAATAAAATATTCATCTACGTCATGCCATACGTTGTTTATTGCCATAGTAAAGTTCCTCATTTCCATAGTGATTTTCAATTGCAACTAAAGTGTATGATAAAATGAACTATAATAAAAATATATAATAATTACTAGTTCATAACTTAAAGTTATGAGTAAGGAGAGGGCATGAATAGTCACGCATTAAAATTATTTTACCAAGTAGCTAAAACAGGTAGCTTTACAAAGGCTGCTGATATATTGCATATTAGTCAGCCTGCAGTATCTAGCCAAATTAAAAGGTTTGAGCAGGAAATAGGCGTCTCATTATTTAAACAGCAGGGCAGAGGGATCGTATTGACTGAATTCGGTGAGGCGTTAGCGGAAAAGGCGAAAAATCTTATTTCTCTTGAGCAACATATTGAGTCATTTATAGAGGACTATCGCCTTGCCAAGATAGGTTCTATACATATTGTAGCTACGTATTTACCTGCTAATTTTTTAATCCCGAAATGGGCGGCTACTTTTAAAGGCTTAAACGAAGACGTTAATTTAGTTATTACAACAGTCAATACAAAAGAAGCATTTGAGCAGCTAATACATTATAAGGCGGATATCGCTATTTATGGAGGCGGAACTTCGGAGAGACCAGAGGAAGTGTTATGGGAGGAGCTTTTTGAAGATGAGCTATGGTTTGTAGTGGCACCTGAACACCCGTATGCTAATCAAACTGTTTCTATAGAAAAAATGATGAAGGAACCTTTTATCATGCGTGAGGAAGGGAGCTCTATGAGAGATCACCTCTTTTCGCTATGTGAAACGCATCAAGTAAAACCGCCTAAAATTGCCCTGCAATTTAGTGGAATAAATGAAACGATTCGATCAGTTATGGCTGGATATGGGGCGATTTTTATTTCCTCACTAGCAGTTAAAGAGTATGTAGATAATGGGCAATTGGCTAGAGTATATGTACAGGGGATACATAGTAAACATAAAGTTGCTATTTGTACAAGGAAAAATGAGAAGCAAAGTATACTTGTAGAAAAGTTTATTGATACGATAAAAAATTCATTATAGAATCGTTTTTTGCCATTATGAGACAACCCAATTTCTCTATGCATAAAATCGGAATTTTGTTATACTAATTGTATAACAAACATGGAGCTGATATAGATGTTTATTCAAATAGAGCCTTTTTCGGATGTGCCTATCTATGAGCAAGTTACACGGCAAATTATAGAGGGTATCGCAAGAGGAGACATGGGACCAGGGGATATGTTGCCATCTGTCCGAAGTTTAGCGGCAGATTTAGGTGTTAATATGCATACAGTAAATAAGAGTTACCACGAGCTTGAGGCAAAAGGAATTATTACTATTCGTGCTAAATCAGGTGCAATTATACGTTCAACAGAGGAGCGTGCATTAACGCCAGAACAGTTGCAGCAGATTGAAAAAAACTTAAAGCCTGTTGTGGCAGAAGGAATGGTGCTCGGCGCAACAGTTGATCAAATTGAGCACATGATGAAAAAGGTATTTGCTGATTTGCAACTACCAATAGAAGGGGTGTAGCATGCTACTAGGAATTTTTACAATTTTGTATATCATGACATTAGCTATGCAAATTTTTGTCCCTTATATCGTACGAGAGACAATCGTATTTGGAGTTACCGTACCTGAACAAAATGTAAAGCATCCAGCATTAGCTATTGCAAAAAAGCGCTATGCGCAAACAGTCGGTCTTTTTGGTGCGCTAATATTAATGATTATGTTTGTGTTTTATTGGTTACTTGCTCCTTCAGAAAGTGTTCAAGGTATTCTTTTACTAAGCTGCTTATTTGGAATGTTAGCCGTCAGTATGGTGCTATACTGGTTCAACCATCAACAAATCATGAAGTTAAAAATGCGTGAGCAATGGGGCATGAACATAAAACAAGTAAGAGCAGTCGATTTAACAGCCCGTAGCCGTGATGAAATACTACCTTGGCCATTTTATGTGGTACCTCTAGGTGTCACGGTTTTTCTTATCATATTTACGATATTGCATTATGATCAAATACCAAATGCAATTGCGGTACATTGGGGTCCAAGCGGAGCGGCGGATGCATGGCAAGAAAAATCGTATTTTACTGCGATTGCACTGCCACTAATTATGTTAATGATGCAATGTATGATGTGGGGGACTGCTGATTCTATAAAGCGTTCGGCGATTCGATTGGCTATTAATCGACAGCAGGAGTCTTTGGAAAGTGAATTAAAAACACGAAAGCTTATGAGCTGGAATATTGCATTGGTCAGCTATAGTTTAACAGGATTATTAACAATGCTACAGTTAAGTAATATCTACCCTTCAATGGCGGATGGAAAAAAACTACTACCATTTTTCATGACATTTCTCATTTTAATCATAGGTTCAGTACTTGTTTATGTATGGAAAAAGCGAAAGTTACGTGTACATTATAAAGACAATGTCGTTTCAGAGTTAATGGATATAGATGAGGATCGTTATTGGAAGGGCGGTCTAATTTATATGAATCGTCAGGATCCATCAGTATTTGTAGAGAAGCGTTTTGGTGTAGGCTGGACAATGAATTTTGCAAATCCAAGAGGCTATATCGTTATCGGCTTGCCACTACTTATATTGCTATTGATATCAATATTTTCATTTTGAGTGCCAGTCACTCAAACAATTCTGAAATTTATAGCAGTGCATTAAGGTTAACTAAGTAAAAATCCATGAATACTCCTGCGGGAACGCACAGCGCGTAAGGCGTAAAAAACGCTGTAGTGGCGAAGGATGCGGCTTCCGAAGTGCCCACGGGATAACGCAGTGGATTTTTACGATATAGCAAGTACATATTTTTGATAGACTGGCTTATAGGACAGCCCTTTCTACATAAAGCGCAAGCTATGTTAGGAACTGAACTCCTAGTGCAATAGATTGAATGGGGGCAAAGATAAATGAAAATTTTAGTTGTCGATGATGACGTGCATATTTTACAGTTAGTCAATATTTATTTAACACGAGAAGGCTATCAAGTATTACAGGCGGAGAATGGCGAAAAAGCGTTGCAATTACTCGATGGAAATATGCCCGATTTGGCAGTTGTTGATGTTATGATGCCTGGAATGGATGGTTTTACACTAACTGAAATTTTGAGTAAGGACTATGATATTCCAGTGCTGTTGTTAACGGCTAAAGGAGAGCTTGAAGATAAGGAGCGCGGTTTTTTAGCAGGTTCAGATGACTATGTTGTGAAGCCGTTCGAGCCAAAGGAATTGCTGTTTCGCATTGCAGCAATTTTACGTAGACTTGATAAAAAGAATCAGGTCACGATACAGGTTGGTAAGCTCGAAATTGATCGTCGTAGCTTTGAGGTTACGATTGCTGGAGAAACACTTATTTTGCCCTTAAAGGAATTTGAGCTATTGGCATTACTTGCATCTCGACCCAATCAAGTATTTACACGTAGCATTATTATGGAGCAAGTGTGGGGCTACGACTATGAAGGGGACGAGCAAACGTTAAATACACATGTTAAGCGGATACGAGAGCGCTTGCATCGCTACGAAACAGACGTCGAAATTACAACGGTGCGCGGTGTTGGTTATAAGCTCGAGGCGAGTGCGATATGAAGACGTTATATAGTAAGTTTGTTGTTACAACATTGCTCATTATGATTGGCAGTTTATGCATAGGATTTTTAATGACGAATACGTACTATCATCAAGTAACTAAAGGAAAAAATGATGCGAAAAATGTTGCAATTGCGGAAGATATTGTCGATTATATTGAATCCGCCAAGCAAATGGATTTAGATAGCTATTTAACAACGCTTGGACAGATTGGTTACCAAATTTATGTGACAACGGGAGAGGAACATCGCTTCTTTGGTGGTGAATACCGAGATAAAAAATTATCAGCAGATGTTATCCAGCGTGTTTTAGATGGGGAAGTTTATCACGGTATGCGTGATTTCCCAAAAGAGACTTTTATGACAGGCTTTTTTGCCAATGAACTCATTAATACGATTGGTGTACCTTTTACGTATAAAAATGAACAGTATGCACTGTTTATTAGACCTGACATTCGTTTGTTGTTCTCTGAAGCCCATACGCTGTTAGGTGGTCTTATTCTTGGAATGGCCGTACTAAGTTTACTTGCTATGCTGTTATTTGCAAAGGCACTAATTAGACCGATTACACAGTTAACAGAAGCAACTCATCAGTTGGCACATGAAAAGTTTGATACGTTGCTTGAGATAGATCGTGCGGATGAAATTGGGCAACTGGCGGATAGCTTTAATGTGATGACAGAAAAATTGCAGGAAAACGATAGAATCCGTAAACAGTTTATAAGTAATGTATCACATGACTTTCAATCGCCATTATTGAATATTCAGGGCTATGTAGATTTGCTGAAAAATCCTACACTTTCTGAACCAGAACGACAAGAATATGCGACGATTATTGAGCTAGAAACGAAGCGACTTTCAACATTAACGAAGCAACTATTACTTCTGACATCACTTGATCAATCGACTAGATTGCTAAAGAGAGAACCGTACAATTTAGATGAGCAATTGAAGGAAACTGTGCGCAAATATCGATGGCAGTTAGAGGAAGCCAATGTGCAGTTATCGTATCAGATTGAGCCTGTAACATATAAAGGGGATGCAGGGCTACTACAAAATGTATGGGATAATTTATTAACAAACGCCATTAAATACAATGTTAATGGGGGAGAAATTCACATACATCTTCAAGCACATTCTACTTTCATAGAAGTGCTAATAGAGGATAGTGGTATTGGTATGAATGAGGAGCAATTACAAAAGGTATATGACCGTTTTTATCGAGCTGATGAGTCAAGAACAAAGCAAGGGACAGGTCTCGGCCTTGCCATTGTAAAACAAATTGTTGAATTGCACGGTGGTGAAGTGCAAATGAAAAGTGCTATAAACGTAGGGACAAGCGTCTGTATACACCTACCAAAATTGTAATATAGAGTTCATGTAAAGTTCATGTTCAATCGATAAACTTCTAGGTAAGTTAAAACTTGGAGGAGTTATCGTATGGAACAAAAATGGAGTTTACGTCTTATTCGTCTCGCAGCGATTTTCGCATTAGTGGGTACGTACTTAGGTTCGCATATGTCAGGGTCAGGTAGCTATGAATTTCGGCCAATTCACGCACACGTTTTACTCGTTGGTTGGTTGAGTATGTTTGCATGGGGCATCTTTTACCGTGCATTTAAAGTGAAATCGCAAAAATTAGTAGCATTACATGGTTGGACAGCGATTATTGGAGTCTTTGGTTTAACACTTGGTATGTGGTTCTACAATATTAATCCTTTTAACTTTGGTCATACATTTACGTTAATTTTCTTTATCGTAGGTGGCACAACATTGCTCATTAGTTTTGCACTATTTATTATTGTGACATTTATGGTAAATCAAAAACAGGAAATGAAAAATTAATATAAAACCGCGCCTATTTTTGACGCGGTCAGCGTGTAGGCAAATTCAAAGAGATTTGAGTTTGCCTACATTTTTTAGTTTCAACTTTAAATCAATAGCTCGTCTAAGCATCTTTTAAGTTAAATATTCTAGCGATTTTTTAAGCCAACGTGTTGCCTCATTATAATCTTGAGCAACGCCCTGTCCTTTCTTATAAAGCATGCCTAGCTGAAATTGAGCTTTTTGGTGACCCTGATTTGCAGCAAGCCGATAAAGTTGGGCAGCCCTTGCAAAATCTTTAGGGACACCCTGTCCATGGCTATGCATTTGGGCTAACTGGTATTGGGCTTTAGCATGTCCTTTAGAAGCGGCTTGTTCAATCCATTTAGCTGCCTCTGTGAAATCTTGGGTCACCCCTTTGCCCTTATCAAATAAATTACCAAGTTGATATTGTGCACCAGCATGCCCTTGAATAGCCGCAAGTCTATAGCAACGTCTAGCCTCATCTAAGTCTTGGGAAACGCCTAATCCTTGTTCATACAATAACCCTAATTGATATTCAGCTTGAATATGAGATTGGTCTGTTGCAGCTCTCCACCATTGAACTGCCTTGGCATAATTCAATGCAACCCCAACACCGTTAGCATATAACAGCCCAAGCTCGAATTGAGCATTAGCATAGCCTTTTTCAGCAGCAGTTATAAAATACTGTAATGCTTTGTCAGGCTGATGTAGCTGATAGACGAAAAGTAGGCCAAGTTCATAGCCTGCACTAATATGTCCATTATCAGCGGCAAGCTGAAACCATCTTTCCGCGCGCGTGTTGTCTTTTTCTTTTTGGTAAAGTAGGCCGAGACAATATTGAGCATTGGTATGACCTTTATGTGCTGCAAGTTTAAACCATTTTATTGCTTCAATGGAATCTTGCTGTATGCCCTGTCCTGTATTGTAGAGCAAGGCCAATTGAAACTCTGCATTCGTATGGTCCTGAAGTGCAGCTAGGTGAAACCATCTCGCAGCTTCCTCAGCATTTTGTGTGATGCCACGACCTTTGAGATACATATAGCCGAGGTTATACTGTGCACTGGCATCTCCAGCAAGTGCTGCCATTTCAAAGTAGGCTATCGCCTCCTCAAAACTTTGTTGTACACCCGTTCCATTATGATAGAGAAAGCCAAGATTATTTTGTGCACTTGTATTGCCCTGATTGGCTGCTGAAATATACCATTTTGCAGCCTCCTTAAAATCAATAGCAAGGCCAAGCCCTTGATTGTAAAGGACACCAAGATTATATTGTGCATCGGCATTTCCTAAATCCGCAGCAGCCTTATAATAATGAGCAGCCTCTTGATAATTTTGTTCAACACCTTGTCCTAAATGATAAAGCACGCCAAGACTATAAAGTGCATTGGCATCATGTTGAGCAGCTGCTTTCTCATACCACATTTTGGCTGTCACATAATCTTTTTGGACACCGCGACCGTGGTTATAGAGGAAGCCTAAGTTGTATTGTGCACTTGCATTGCCCTTATTCGCGGAAAACTCAAACCAACTAGCGGCATGTTCATAATCCTTCGCTGAATACTGATCGAGCATCTTCGGATCAAGTGGTGGCAATATATCTTCAAATTTAGGAATTTTTCGAGTCGATATAGATGCTTTCAGGCTACGATCATAACGGTGAATAAACCATTCTACGATATCGCTGACATAATCGAGAACAATTTTGGCTGCCTTTGCTTCAACGATGTCATTGTTGCTAGTACTTGTCATTTTAAAGACAAGCTCCATTAATAAATAAATGCGACGTGGATGAATTTTTGAAATAAAGTTACGATTATTTAAAAGTGTTCGGATATTTTTTAGTTTCGGTTTTGCGTGCATTTCCAGCTCGTAAAAGTCATAGATTATTTCCTCAAGAACGAGGCGTGACTTTTGTAAAGCAACCGAGGGCTGTGTAATAGCAGAGCTGCTAGCATCCTGTAAGTTTTGCGCTATATGTGTGAACGATAGTAAATGTAATTTTTCACATTGTTCGTGAAGGATCTCGTATTGTATGACGATTGTACTCACCTCTTCTTAAATAACGAAAGTAGTCTTTTTTCATATATCGGGAAATTATTAGTGTTATTGATTATTTTCCACAGAATTCCTCAGTTGAATTGTCTCTAGTATGATACTATTTGATTTAAGAGTTAGTTTATCGTCTTTGGGGGGATTGATGGATGAAAAAAATTGCAGCAATTATTCCAACATATAATCCGCAACAATCATTTATAACATTTGTACATCAATTATTAGCTACCTCAATTACGCAAGTTGTTATTGTGAATGATGGTAGCGATGAAAAATATGAAACTATATTTGAAGAGTTAAAGAAAATAGATAGATGTAAAGTGCTCCAACACGAACAGAATATTGGGAAGGGCAGAGCATTAAAAACAGCTTTCTCTTATATATGGTCTAAACGAGAGAATGTTCAGGGTGTTCTAACAGTAGGTGCACATGGACAGCATACGTTAGAGGATATTAAATTAGTATTGACCATGACCAAAGTATTTTCAGAAGGCATTGTCTTAGGAATACGCAATTTTCATTCTTCTGATAGTACGTTCTTTTCATATTGGGGAAATCGAGCAACGAGTTTATTGTTTGAATTATTGTTTCATAAAAAACTAATGGATACACAAACAGGATTACGTTACATAGAGATCAAAGAGTTACCATGGCTCATAGAAGTAAAAGGGGATCGTTTTGAATACGATACAAACATGCTCATCATGGCCTTAAAAAGAAAATGTCCAATATTCGAAGTGGAGATTGGTCAGCTACGTTTAAAAAAGAATTCGATTATTCAATACGATGAATTAACAAATGCAGGTACAGTAATGACTAAAATGCTTTTAAAATATTTGAAACCGTAGTAAGCGTAATGCAACACGTGTATTTTTAATATTTTGTGCTAGGATAAGAATAATAATTACTCAACTTGACGCAGCGAGTATAAACGAAGGGGTAATGAATGTGGAATATTCAGATCAAGTGAAAAATCGTGTAAAGCGAATGGAAGGCCAGTTACGTGGTATTTTGAAAATGATGGAGGAAGAAAAGGACTGTAAAGCAGTTATTACACAATTATCTGCTGTACGCTCAGCGGTAGATCGTACGGTCGGCGTAATTGTTAGTACAAATCTGTTAGAATGTGTTCAAAATGCTGAGGGTGACGGCGAGAAAATGAATGAAGTAATTCAAGAAGCTGTAAATTTAGTTGTCAAAAGCCGTTAGTACCCTTTTGAGCTCTTGCCTTATAGAAAAGTTAAACGACAAGTCTCGCTACCTTTAGTTTTTATCGGATAATCGTAAGCCTCTTTTGTGGAGGGCCTACCTGTCTTTGTTTCCGATAGAAATTATGATAGCGGGGCTTGTTCCGTTTTTTTGTTTAAATGTAATGTATGTGCAAAAAAATACTTTTAATTATTAGATTTATGATTTAGATAGGTTTAAACACCTAAATACTTACATAGAAAAAATTAGAAAAAGGTCACATGTAGTGAACTTGTATGATGGATTTAAAGTAATATTCTCTTTTATAATTAGTATAAAGATATTGTAAAAGAGAAGGTGAATAATTGTGAAAAAATGGTTGTTAAGTGGTGCCACATTGTTGATGTTAAGTCCAACTGTAGCCAGTGCACAAAGTCAGTCTTTAAACATGCAAGCACCTGTTGCTTATAATGTGGTGGCAAGCACAAAGATAGAAACGTTGGATCAGCTTACAAATGAAATAGCAAAACAACTTAATAATTTTGCTACAGAAATAAAAGTTACATATAGTGGTTCAATGTCGGGTTTTGATAAAAAGTTAATGGAAGCATTTGAGAAGGCACAGCAAAAGTCTACTTATGCAAGTGGTCATCTTCAAGGAATGACAATGACTGCGGACTCTACAGGAAACGTGACTTATAAAGTGAAGTATTTTACGACTTCAGCGCAAGAAACGGCCGTTCAGAAAAAGATTGATGGTATATTAAAAACGATTATTAAACCAACTATGACACAATTTCAGAAAGTGAAAGCAGTTAATGATTATATCGTGTCAAATACTAGTTATGGTTCAAAAACGAAAGCAAGTCCACATAGCGCGTACGCACTATTATTTGAAGGACAAGCTGTATGTCAGGGCTATGCATTAACAGCATATAAAATGTTAGAGCAAGCTGGCATTGAAACAAAATATGTAGTAGGTTATGTGAATGGCAATGAAGCGCATGCTTGGAATATGGTGGAGGTTGATGGTAAGTGGTATCATCTTGATACGACATGGAATGATCCTTTACCAAATCGTATAGGGGCATCTTCCTATGATTATTTCCTTGTATCAGATGCTCAGCTAAAGAAAGACCATACTTGGATTACATCTAATTATCCTGCCGCAACAAGTACAGCATATCAATTTATGCAAAATGTACATTTTGCACACCAAATTAATAATACTCTATTCTTTAGCAACACAGCAGACAACGATAAATTGTATAAACTCGATTTAGTCAGTGGGAAGAAAACTAAGGTAGTGGATACTCGAGCACTATATATTACAGGTGTTGGGGAAAATCTTTATTATAGCAATTATAGTAATGGCGGTTACTTAACAAAACTAAATTTGAAAACATTAAAATCGAGTGTAGTTGTTAAGCAATCGGTATCGGACTTAATGATTAATAGCGGATATTTAGTATATAAAGTTAATGGTAAAGAGCAAAAGCTAAAAATTAACTAATTTATAGTGGTAATATACCGAAAGCTTCTATTTCACATATTCAATGCATATAAATTTAAAAGCACAAAAGGGCTCCTAATTGAGTTCTTTGTGTTTTTTTTGTATATAATGAAAGTAGTGAAACTGTGTGAGGTGAAGATTTTTGTGGAAAAAGCTAGCTATTATTGCAATACTTATCATTTTCTTAGAGCCAATTTATACAGTAGGTAAAGCGACAGTAAAACAAGTCGTTACTTGGGCAAATAATGATGACATTGAAACAGTGCTACTCGCAACAAAGGAGAAGATTGTTGATGTTACCACTAAATTTTCAGAAGATGCCTCCATACAAACAGCAAACCCTGAAGATGTGAAGGAACAAAAGCTAGCCGTTACTGCTCCAGTCGTACAGCAGCCTGAGACAAAGCTTGTTGTTACCAATGCCAAGGAAATGGCGGATGCAATGTACTCCTATTATAGTAGCTTTTCACCAACCTATGAGATTCAATATAAGGGAAGTACAGAACGAATCGAGAAGATTGTGGAAGAGGCCTATGATAGTGCAATTAAAAGAGATGATTATGTGTATGGGCATATTAGTAAGCATTCTATACGCTTTGAATATGGGAGAAAAACAGCCAAAATTTTTGGGGAACAAAGCTATTTAATGACGCCAGAGCAAGCAGCTTATGTTGAGATGAACGCTCAAGAAATAGTGGCTACAATTGAAAAAGACGCGAAGACCGATGTGGAGAAGGTTAGAGCTGTTAATGATTATATTGTGGCGAAAACAGCTTATACAGAACAAACGAAGTCAAGTCCACATAGTGCTTATACTGTGCTTGCAGAGCATGGTGGTGTTTGTCAGGGCTATGCATTATTAGCCCATACACTATTACAAAAACTTGGCTTTGAAACGCAATATATCGTTGGCTATGTCGGTAAGGAAGGGCATGCTTGGAATTTAGTGAAGCTTGACGGTCAATGGTATCATCTTGATACAACATGGAATGACCCTGTGCCAGATCGGAGCGGTGCTATAAGATACCAATATTTTTTAGTGGATGATCGCACAATGGCACGTGATCATACATGGATAGCAAATGATTATCCAAAAGCAATAAGTACCACTTATAGCTACTATCAAGATATCGATTTCCCCGCGCAAGTAGGAAATCAATTATTTTATAGCAGTATTTCTGATGACAATAAATTGTACGTGCTTGATATGACGACAGGTAAAGCTCAGCGTGTTACGAAAACGCGTGCACTATATATTGTGTATGCTGACGGATGGCTATATTTTAGTAATTATTCGCATGGCGCCTATTTAACGAAAATTCGTCCTGATGGAAGCGGTGAACAAGTATTAAATAGGGAAGACACGAAGGACTTATTTATTAAAGATGGCTATTTATATTTCATGACAGATGAACTGAAGAAAATGCAGCTATAATTTTGGATTATTGATTGTAAATGGGCGTTTAAGTACCGTTGATTTCCGCTACGGGCGGACGCTTTCCGCGGGCACAATGTAAGCCGCAGCCCTCGCTGTCGCGCGGAATGCCCGCGTCTTACGTTTTGTGCTGTTCCCGCAGGAGTCGCCGCCCTGCGCTGCAATCAACTGACCATGTTGGTAGACCCTTAAAAGGGCGTATGACATTAAAGACTGTCATACGCCCTTTTTGTGCGCTGAATAATATAATGGATCGGCTGATGCTGGCACAAAGACACTCGAATTTGTGGATACATGGAGGTCATTTCCTGGGAAAACGTTTTTAATATTAGCGGGTTATGCTTTAGAGCGCCACCATTACAATATAAATGAAATGGCTCTCCTTGATATCTAATTTTTTTAAGTACCGCACATGCAAGAAGGACTAATTCATAGGCAGCCTGTATGGAGATATGAGTAGCACAAGCATCTTTTTTAGCAACTGCATCGGCTAAAAATGCGCCCATTTTTGCTAATTGAGCATTCGTATAAGAAGGGCGGAATAGCCATGCAGCAAGTTCTGTGACATCTTGAATACGTAAATAGTTGTAGACGGCATCTTTCAATATCGTCGGTTCACCTCGGCCATCTTCCATGCGGAAAATGGCCCGTATAACTTCCTGCCCTAGCCAATAGCCACTTCCTTCATCACCTGCACGATGTCCCCAGCCACCAGAACGTGCGATATGCTCACCATCGAATGCATATGCAATGGCACCCGTTCCTGCTATGAGTAAAGCACCTGCCTGTCCAGCGGTGACGCCTAATAAGGTAGCTTCAGCATCATTTTCAATGATAAGCGTCTGGATGTTTAGCTGTGTCGCTGTAATTGTATGTTGGACAATTTCTGTCACAATTTTATGATCATTAGGAGAATCAAACCCAGCCATAGCAAACGTGGCAACAGTAATTTTCGGGTTAGCTTGCGCCTGTAAAAATACTTGAGCCTTTGCTAATAATGCTCGTAATATATCCGTAGCAGGCTCCACACCTATAGCCTGATAATTGGATCCTCCTAATGATGCTGTATATTGGATTTCACCTGACTCGGCATGTACGATTGCACATGCCGTTTTTGTTGCACCGCCATCAATAATTAGTAGCCATTCGTTCATTGGTCCCATTCCTCTATAAATGTTATTAATTGCTTTTCTGCCTCCGTAATGGCGGATTCCTTTTGCTTAACCCACTCAAATAGGGCGTCTGCCTTTACTTTTGCTCGTTCAATGGATGCACGCATTGTTTCAGGCGAAGGGCCACCTAATAATGTTCTGACACTTACAAAAAACTCTGGTTTTAAGGTGTGATAGAAATCATCTTCGGAAATTCCTAAAGGTTTACCAGTAACCAATTTAGATTGTGTATTGGCTAGCCCCCATGTCAGACTAGCAAGCGATTCCTCACCGTGAGCAAGCAATACTTTAATACACTTACTGACGATGCTATGGGCTTGACGGAACGAAATACCTTCGGAGCGAACTAATGTATCAGCGAGTTCTGTAACATTTGCGAAGCTGTTTTCCGCACGGTTCCGCAGCTTCTTCTTGTTGACATCCATTGTGACTACGAGGGAGCCAAATAATTTATAAATACCTATTAATCGATCTATAGCTCGCCATAAATATGGTTGCATATCGTCCTCTGTATCAACGATATCACCAAACGGTGTATTATGTACCATTTGTAGTACTGTACTAGCGTCTCCAACGACTGCGGATAGTAATGAGCGTGTATGTTCAATGGAAACAGGGTTGCGTTTTTGGGGCATAATCGAGCTAATTTGAACGTATGGGCTAGCTAGTGTAAATGCGTTAAATTCTTGTGTAGCCCATAATAAAAAGTCCTGAGATGTACGGCCGAGATTAAGGGCGGCAAGCTGTACAATACTAGCTGCTTCAGAGATATAGTCCGCACCAGCTACCGCATCCCAGGCATTTTCGATAATATCATCGAACGCTAATAAGTCTCGCATGCGTTCACGGCTAATGTTAAAGCCTGTAGTCGTTAAGGCGGCTGCTCCCATGCTACTCCGATTAACGGTTTGATAGCAATGTTGCATGCGCTCGAAATCTCGATCAAGTTGATCGATTACAGCTTTTAAATAATGGGCAAAAGTGGTTGGTTGTGCTTGCTGCGTATGTGTATAGCCAATCATAATTGTATCGATATGCTCCTCAGCGGAAGCAATTAAATCACCACGCAATTTAAGCAATTCTCCCATGAGCATTAATAATTTTTTGCGCAATGTCATCCGATAAATGGCGATACCCATATCATTACGGCTTCTACCAATATGGAGATTTCCAGCAACGTCACCAGCTAGTTCTATTAATTTGTTTTCAATGCGGAAAAATAAATCCTCATATTGCGGGCTATAATCTTCAATTCGATAGTAGTTCAAGTCTAGCTTTTTTAGCGCCATAGCAATTTGTTTCACTTCTTCTTTTTTTACTAGTCCTTGTTCTTCTAACATTTTTAAATGTGCAATATTAATTTGGAGCATAATCGTTAAAAAGTTTTTTTTAGCTTCGTCATAAGCTGGTTGCAAAACAATTTTCCGATAAATATTCGAAGGAAAAATCATTCCATCCTCCTGCTGGATTTTGTTGCGGAAATCTTCAAACATATGAATGGCCTCCTATAGGATGACAGTTAAATGGCTGTGCCAGCACTGCCCTTTGATAGCTTTTCAGAAATAATGAGTACTATTAAAATTAAGAAAATCTGTAAAACACCATAAGCACACGCAGTGCCAAACTTAAAGGCATATAATTTTTGAAAAATAGCAACAGACAGAGGAATTGTAGAAGTGCTGTAAATAAGAATAGAAGCTACGAACTCACCTAAACTTTGAACAAGTGCTAACAGAGTACCTGCCAATATTCCCGAAAAAGTAAGTGGTAGTACGATGCGTCTAAACGAATACCACCAATTTGCACCAAGACTTCGCGATGCCTCCTCAATCGACTGATCTAATTGCACAAGGGAGGCTGAGGTTGAACGGAACACGAGGGGTAAATGTCTAATAAAATAAGCTAACGGTAAAATCCAAAATGTACCAATTAATACTTGGTTAAAGGCGAAAACATTTTCAGTACTAAAGGCTGCAATTAAATTGACGGCAACTACAGTCCCAGGTAATGCCCAAGGAACCATAATTAAAATATCAAGTAATGTTTTACCTTTAAAATTTAGGCGAACCATTGCGTATGCCGCAGCGACACCGAAGATTACATTACCGAATGTTGCGACAATGCCCATTTGAATAGAGTTCCAAATAGGTCTCCATGTTCGTTCATCCGTAAATAGCGCTATATAATGATCGAGTGTGTAGTCGGTAGGAAGAATTTGAGTTTTCCAGGCACCATCCACTGAAAATGAAATTAATATAAGTACTAATATAGGTAAAATTAAAACAAGGGTTCCGCCAAAAGAAGCGATTGTAGCAAACATTTTCATCCACTTAGAGGACACTTCAGAACGATGAACGCTAATTCCTTTACTCAAATTTTGATAATTTCTGCGGTTTTGGTACCAGCGCATTATGATTAAAAAGGAAATGGATACAAACGATAAAATCATGGATTGTGTAGCTGCCATTCCCAAATTACCATTTGTTCGTGATAAGTATATTTGCATGGTCATTGTTCGTTCAACGCCAAACATTAACGGCGCAGTATAGGACGCCATAGATATCATAAATACAAGTAATGCAGATGCAATAATAGAAGGGGTCAGCATCGGTAATATAACCTTTGTCCATACACGTATACGCCCAGCGCCTAAGCTAGTTGCGGCTTCTTCTAATGATGGGTCCAGTCCTTTAATGGCAGCCGAAGCGGTTAAATAGAAGTATGTGTACATCGTAAATGTATGTACAACAATTACACCCCATATGCCTTTTAAAGAAAAGGGTACTTGATTTAGTCCAAACAAATGTTGAATTGCACGTGGGAAAATGCCACTTTCTCCATAAAGGAAAGTAAAAGAAAGTACACCAACAAGTGGTGGAAGAGCCATTGGTACTAATACTAAAATGGATAGTAGCCGTCTCCCAGGGAAATTATAGCGTTCCAATAAAAAGGCCATTGTAACGCCAACTATTGCACAGGAAATAACACTAATAATCGAGATATATAAACTAGTCCAGAGCGCCTCGAGATTCGCAGGGCTCGCAAGACTAAAAAACTTTTGATAATGATGAAGTGCATTATCTTCTGAAAAGCTCTGAACAAAAGTTTGATAAAAAGGGTAAATCACATAGGCAAACAACACTAAAAATAAGGGAGAAATTAAAATATAAACAAACCATTTTGATTGCGTTAGCCGTGTCCAAGCATTATTTTGATAAGATTGCACAGGTGGTTTTTCCATATGGTATGCCTCCTATTCTCCTAAAAAATAAAGTGATTCACGCGCTATATTTAATGTAATGTCTTCGCCAATACTTTTTAATTGAGCGTTTTTATTAATAATCATGACTTTCAAAGAGAAATCGATGAAATCGACAATATAATTTACGCTTATTCCTGTAAATTCCACAAAAGAAATGGTTCCTGTTAATGTGTTTTCTCCAGGGCCTTGATTGATGGTTTCAGGACGAATCGAAATAAACACGTTGTCTCCAATCATATGCGTTAAAGTAGGAGAGCTGTGTTGCTTTCGCCCAGTTAGAACAAGTCCGCTCTTCGTTTTTACTTGTATTTCATCATCATCAATAGCAATTGTTGTCGCTTCAATTAAATTGGTTTCCCCAATAAAGTCGGCGACGAATCGGTTTAATGGACGATTATAAATCTCTTGTGGTGTGCCAATTTGTTTCACGTAGCCATTCTCCATCACCATAATGCGGTCAGACATAGCCATAGCTTCCATTTGATCGTGCGTTACATAAATGGTTGTGACACCTAACTCCGATTGAATTCTTTTAATTTCAATGCGCGTTTCCTCTCGTAATTTCGCGTCTAAATTCGACAACGGCTCATCAAGTAATAAAATATCGGGTTCAATGACAAGTGCTCTTGCCAATGCAACGCGTTGCTGCTGACCGCCAGATAATTCATTAATTTTTCTGTTTCCAAATTGTGCAAGATGTACTAACCCTCTAATGCGATCAACCTTTTGTTTGATCTCTAATTTTGAGAGCTTTCGTACTTGTAAACCGAAGGCAATATTTTCGTCGACAGTCATATGCGGAAAAAGGGCGTAATTTTGAAACACCATACCGATATTGCGTTTGTTTGGCTGAAGCAATGTCACATCACGATCATCGAAAAAAATTTTCCCTTCAGTAGGGTAGTAAAATCCTGCAATCATTCGTAATGTGGTCGTTTTCCCACAGCCACTAGGCCCAAGGAAAGTAAAAAATTCACCTGTTTTAATATTAAGATTTAAATCCTTCACACCATGTACTTTTCCAAATTGCTTAGAGACATTTTCGATTTTGACATTTTTCAAATGAAATGCTCCTTTCTATTTTGAAAAGATGGTCATGCTATTGCATGCACTTTCCGCACATTAAAGACTAAGTAGCATATTTATTTGCTTGTAATTGATACAATTCTGAAAAATATCCTTTTTGATTTAATAACTCTTGCATTGAACCCTCTTCAATTATTTGCCCATGCTGCAATACAATAATTCGATCAACCATTTTTAAAGCAGATAGTTTATGCGTTATTAATAATAATGTTTTTATTCTTGAAAGGTCAGTTAATGTTTCGATCATTTGGTGCTCACTCCTTGCATCAAGAGCTGCCGAAGGTTCATCTAAAATAAGAAATGCTGCATTTCGGAAGTAAGCTCTTGCGATGGCTACCTTCTGCCATTCACCGCCAGATAGTTCTGTACCATTATCAAAATTTTTACTTAAAATTTGCTCATAGCCTTGCTCGAAACTTGCAACTAAATCATTAAGAGCACTTTGCTCAGACACGCTAGCTAACTTTTCATAATCATTAGTACCTTCTGTATGGCTAATCATAATGTTTTCTTTAAATGATAATTGATAACGGGAAAAGTCTTGAAACACAATACCGATTATTTGACGATAACTATCAATATCATATTCTGCAATATCAATGCCATTTAATTCTATTTTTCCTTCGGTTGGTTCATAAAATCTTGTAATAAGCTTAACAATAGTAGATTTCCCAGCACCATTTTCTCCGACAAGTGCAATTTTATCGCCCATGGTGATAGTAAAATTAATGTGTTGAAGAGTAAATTTAGAAGAATGAGGGTATTTAAAAGATACATTTTTAAAAACTAATGTAAATTTACTTTTTTCTAATGATAAAATCTTCTTACCTGATTTTATGTCTGATTGTAACGATGCGAACTTAAAATAATTCTCCATATAAAGTAATGTGTCGTATAGTAAGCTCGAATTTTCAATAAAACCTGCTAAACTTTGCCGTGCAAGTAACACCGAAGAGGAAAAAATGAGTATATCTCCGGCAGTAAAGGTGTTATTTATTACGCCTTTAACTACCCACCAAAAACTTATGCCAATGCCTACTATTCCCAATCCAACAAAAACAACAGAGAAAATAGCTTGTTTATATCGAATTTTTTTTACTTCTGTATGAATTTTATTGAACGTCACCATATATTTATTAATAAAAAAGGCAGCTGTATTATATATTTTCACTTCTTTAATGTGTTCTTTTGAAAGCATTACGGAACTATAATATTGCATCTTTCTAGATTCTGGACTATTCATTACAAGCGTTTCAAATGCTTCCTTTTGTAATTTATAAGTAACGATAGCCTGTGGAATGATTGCAATAAAAATAATGAATGCAATCAAAAAATTAAAGTTCGTTAATAGCACGAGCATAGAAATACCAGTTATGACACTACTAATCATGCCAGAAGTAAAAACGATAAGGTTTACGGGTCTCCATGCAGCTTCTTGCTCAAGTATTTGTATATCATCATAAAACGCTGGATTTTCAAAGTAATATAGTCCTTTTATTTCTGAAGATTTCTCCATTAGCGATTTATTTAAGTTGGCAATTAGTTTATCGGTCATCAAGCCTTGAAAGGTCATTTCGATGGGACCTAATATAGCATTCATAAAAGATACTATTATCCAAGATAGTACAAAGAAAATAATTATAGAATAAATGATAGTGTCGGTAGTAGATATGGCATCAATTAAACCTTTTGAAAACCAAATTGTAAGAGAGGGTAGTATTGCTTGAAATGGAATAATAATTAACAAAATAATAGAATATAACTTTGAAGCACCCCAAAAAAGAGGGAAGGTTTTTAAGGTAAGTTTGAAATAAGAGTAGATTGTATTCATGATTCTTCACCTAATTATATGGTTTATATTTTATTTATACTCCGATTAAAATGATACGGTCACTTATTCATCAATTGACAAGGGATGACTACAAAAAATAAACGGGTCTCTATGTCTAAATAAATGAAATGTGCTTCATTTAAGAAGGGAATGTAATTAAAAGATAAATTAAAAAACCCCTTTAAGAAATTATAATAAATAATGTAATTTTACATTTATAAGTTCTAAAAGAGGATATTAAATTAATTAATTTTTAATCCAATGCTTAGGATTTATTTTAATTCTTTGCTATATAATCATATTTTTATGAGTAGTCAGTTCTATTTTTTCAATACGCTACCTCTCAAAAACTTTTATAAAAATCCTTATGCTTAAGGTTAATTGTAATTATTATAAACTGAAAAATCAGAAAAGACAAATTACTATAAAATTAGACAAGGTTAATTTTCGATTACAAAAAGTTGATTGCCGTTATGTGTAGCACTTTCCACGGGCACATTGTAAGCCGCAGCCCTCGTGTTAAAGAAGGGTGTTGCGACTTACGATGGATGTGCTTCCGAATTGTTTGGAAATTGTTTGAGTGCCTGGCACTATTTTTTTCCTCTGCCTTTAATGTTTGTATCCCAGTGCTCCATCCATTCTGCCTCTTTTTCCGCCATAAGCTGCCAATCAATATCAAATGTTTTTAAATCTAATTCCTGATACCATTCTGGCATTGCCGCTTGGTCAATGTCGGAGCGTGTTGGAATTTGGTAGTAGTCATTCGCTAATTTTGTCACCATGTCCTTTTCAAATAAAAATTCTACGAACAATTTGGCGTTCTCCAAGTTTTTAGCATTGTTAACAACTGCAACGCCATCGACTAAAATAGGTGCGCCGCTCTTCGGATAAATGTAATCGAACGGATAATCAGTTGTATATTTCTTTAATAAAATATCTTGTAAATTCCATAAAGAAACACTGCCTTCTTGACGTGTGAGCTTTAAATAAAGTGCATTCGGGTCTTGCGTATATTCTTTCGTATTCGCATCTAATTTTAATAGCCAATCGTAGCCCTTGTCAGGTGTAGTAGCATCTTGACGAACAATCATTGAGGAATAAATTGTTCGCATTGTTCCCGAAGCTAATACGCCGCGAATTAAAATTTGATCTTTCCACTTTGGATCTAATAAATCATCCCAATCTTGTGGGCCTGTTTCCTTTGTTAGTAAGTCGCTATTAATCATTATTACTTCGGGTAAAAGCATTTCACCGAACCAGCGACCTTCTTTATCTTTATAATTAGCATCAATTGTTTCGATAAAGCTCGGTTGCCACGTATGCAGTAAATCTTCGTTAGCGCCAACCATTAATGCAGATTGGGTACCACCCCACCAGAAGTCCGCCTGAGGATTTGCTTTTTCACCGCGTAGACGCTCTAATATTTGCTGAGCTCCCATTGTTAAAAACTCCACTTCAATGTCCGGGTACTTCTCATTAAACTGATCGATTACGCCTTGCACCATTTCCTCATCGCGTCCTGTGTAAATGACCAGTTTGCCAGATGGAGATGCGTTGTCATCTGCCTTTTCTGAGTCAGAGGCATTGTCGCCATTTGTGGCATCTTTTGTCGAATCCTTATCGTCGTTATTGCTGCAAGCAGCTAAAACGATAAGCATCAGCACAAGAAAAAATCCGAAAATACGTGTCTTTTTCATAATCATCTTCCCCTTCCTATAGTGAGTTGCTTACATAGTGCAGTATAATACTTAAATAAAGTATTAATGTTAGAATAATTAAAAAATTCTAACGTTATTATTATCATAATCCAAAAAAATGTCGATTATCAATGATATATGTGTGAAAAAAAAAACTCCTTAAAAATGGATAGGTCCATTTTTAAGGAGCTGTAATTTTGCGATTAGCAAGCATAGTAGGAAGCAACATGCCCAGTATTACGAGTATGATGCCAACTATTTGTAATAATGTAAGTGATTCATGCAGTACAATAACGGAAACCGTTACAGCAACAGGGAGTTCAATGGCGCTTAAAATTGAAGCAAGTGCACCACCAACTTTTGGTACTGCAATTGAAAATAAATAAATCGGTAAAATAATACCGAAAAGTCCAAGTGCTAGTCCGAATTTCCATAGCCCTTCAGTGAATAATTTGCCGTTCCATGCAATTTCAGGGTTTAGGAAAATGCTGATCATAATAAGAGCAACAAAGGAAACAATTAGAACCCTTGATGTCGTTGTAATGCCTTCAACGGGGCGAGAATTAAATTGGATAAAGCATGCAAAGGTAAATGCAGCAGCTAACCCAAATAGCCAACCTTGTATTGCAATACCGCTTAAATCGACATTCAATACACCTGCAGCCAAAATAGTGCCTGCAAATAAAACAATAATTGAAATTACTTCTGGTCTACTTGGCAGTCGTTTATGGAAAACGCAGTCTAACAATAAACCAATCCATGTGAATTGAAAGAGCATCACGACGGCAAGAGAGGCAGGTAGATATTTTAATGATTCTCCGTAGACAATACCAGTAATACCTGTGAAAATCCCTGCACTGACTAAAATAAGTAAGCCATTCTTTGAAAGTTTCGGTAGTTGTCTTTGCGTTATGATAAAGATTGTTGCAACTAGCATAAAGCCAATAATATACTGGCTTGATACCGCCTCTGATGATGTAAAGCCATGCTGCATAGCAACTTTGACAATTGTTGATAAAATGCCATAGCTACTAGAAGCGATGACGATCAATAGAGGGTAAATTAAATTCGTTTTCATGCGTAATTATTCCACATCCTAAATCTGTTTCACCATATGATGAAATGGTTCGTCTATGATAGACCATGGTTCAGTAATAACAAAGCCCATACGTTCATATAAGCGACGAGCATCTTCTTTTTGTGTTTCTACATTTAATGATAATTTTGTAAAGCCTCGTTCTTGTGTTTGCTCGATAGCGAATTGAATTAACATTGTACCGATTCCTTTACCACGAGCCTCTGGCGCTACACAAACTGTATCGATATAGTATTCATCCTCATGAGCCTCTTTATCGATAGTAATAGA
Organism: Lysinibacillus sp. JNUCC-52; assembly: GCF_015999545.1. Classification (NCBI taxonomy): domain Bacteria; kingdom Bacillati; phylum Bacillota; class Bacilli; order Caryophanales; family Bacillaceae; genus Lysinibacillus; species Lysinibacillus sp. JNUCC-52. The sequence goes on along the minus strand of NZ_CP065546.1, from coordinate 2,620,732 downwards.
AGGGGCATTTTTTTCTTCAAGCCATTTTACGAGATTGGCATCCATTTGAATGGCTTGTTCACCATTGTAGTAAACAAGTGTACCTAATATTTGCTCACCTTCAACCGCCACAAAAGTATTTAAATAAGAATGTCTGTTATCTTCACGCTTGAAAAGCACTGTCAGTTCCTCTTCAATCTTTGAAGCTGTTTGTTCTCCTGTTAAACGGTTGGCAATATCACCAATCGCATCAATAATTAGTGGCACAACGGATTGAGCATCCTGAGGTTGCGCTTGTCGAATTATAATACTCATTGTCAAAATCCCTACCTTTCTTAGGCAAGTATAACAAAGATAGATGATGTCTCAAGCTTTTGAAATATTCACTACTTTACTTTTAAAAAATAAGTCTATCTCATAATGGTGTTGTTTTGCGTTGCAAGCGACGCATTCCGCTCGGTCAACTGCATACAGCACTCCTCGGTAGCATGCGGTTTATTGCTTCCTACTATGCATCATTCTGAGCGGGAGTCAGCGCATCACTCTCATTAGCTAAAAACGTAGGCGGGGGAATCCTATAGGTGGGAACGCGTGACGGATTTAATCAGTACTTCAAGTCCAGCCAAGAAAATAGCATTTATTTAGTAGCTAACACTAGTTGATTGCAGCGGAGGGCGGCGACTCCTGCGGGAACGCACAAAATGTAAGAAGCAACAAACCGCGCGTCAGCGAGGGTTGCGGCTTACATTGTGCCCGCGGAAAGCGTCCGACCGTAGCGGAAATCAACCTTTACTCTAGAAAAGCCCTCTACACGGTAGATTTCAGTGGGAACGCGTGACGGATTTAATCAGTACTTCAAATCCAGCTAAGAAAATAGCATTTATTTAGTAGCTAACACTAGTTGATTGGAGCGGAGGGCGGTGACTCCTGCGGGAACGCACAAAATGTAAGACGCAACAAACCGCGCGTCAGCGAGGGTTGCGGCTTACATTGTGCCCGCGGAAAGCGTCCGACCGTAGCGGAAATCAACCTTTACTCTAGAAAGCCCTCTACACGGTAGATTTCTGTGGGAACGCGTGACGGATTTAATCAGTACTTCAAGTCCAGCCAAGAAAATAGCATTTATTTAGTAGCTAACACTAGTTGATTGCAGCGGAGGGCGGTGACTCCTGCGCGAACGCACAAAATGTAAGACGCAACAAACCGCGCGTCAGCGAGGGTTGCGGCTTACATTGTGCCCGCGGAAAGCGTCCGACCGTAGCGGAAATCAACCTTTACTCTAGAAAAGCCCTCTATATGGTAGATTATTTTATAACGATTGAAAGAATAGATTCATGTCATCGAATTTGTTATAGTGGGCGATTTACTTAGGATGCATTTATTTAAGCGATATTGTTCATAATTGTTTAACGGATTTTAGCGAATAAGGTCGAAAAAAACCGTATGGACTAATTCATTTGATATTTTTCCGAAAGTTTAAAACTTTATAGGAAATCAACTTTCGTGTTAATCTATAAGGACTAGATTCTCGGGGGGACAACAATGACAAAGGAAGATAAGGATTTTATTTTAGTCTATGGAGATGCTTTTATTGACTATATTGCTGATGATGTAACGAATAGATCTTTTACTAAATATATGGGTGGCGCAACGGTAAATGTTGCTGCTGGCATTAGCCGTATTGGTGCTCCATCTGCACTTATTACTATTACTGGTGATGACGAAGGTTCGCAATTTGTTCGCGATGGTCTTGCACAAGAAGGTGTTAACCTTGATTTTGCAGTATTTGATCCTGCAAAACGTGTAAGTGGAGTTTATGTGCATTTAACAGAAGCTTGTGAGCGAATTTTCAAAGATTATGTCGATGAGACGCCAGATTTACAAGTTGAAGCTACACAATTAGATGAGGCTGCCTTTAAACATGCTTCTGCATTAATTGTGTGCTCAGGTACAATGTTTCATCCAACTGCATTAGCAACTACGAGAGCCGCTGTCGAAAAGGCAAAGGAAAAAGGTGCTATTATTGCAATGGATGCTAATATTCGCCCATTACGTTGGAGCAGCGAAGAAGTTTGTAGGGAAACCATTACTTCATTTTTTGAAAATGTAGATATTTTGAAAGTAACAGATGATGAATTATTTTTCTTAACGGAGACAACTAATTTAGAAGATGGCATTGAGCAGCTAAACAGTTTCTTAGTACCGATTATTTTAGTAACAGTTGGCGAAGAGGGGACATATGCCGTATTAAACGGTGAAGTTATTCACGTACCAACAGAAAAAGTTGTCCCAGTAGATACTACGGGTGCGGGAGATGCATTTATGGCGGGTGTATTACGCGATGTCCATTACAACGGTTTACCGACAACTGTAGAAGAGCTTGTACGCTGTGTGAGCTTTGGCAATCGACTAGGTGCCCTTGCAGCGACGAAGGCAGGAGCACTAACAGCGCTACCTTATTATGAAGATATTAAACATTTATTAGAGAAATAAAAGTTCGGGGCGTGCATATGATGGAAAAAAACTATGATGTGTTAGTAAAAGATCGATTATTTTTTGGCGGTGCGCAAGATGCACAGGCTGCTTATATCAATGAGAAGGTAGATGTTGTAATTGATGTTCGAGTAAATGGTTTAACAACACAAGAACAGCAAGCAGCGAACTATAATTACAACCATATGCCTATCGCTGATGAAGAAGTAGAAGTAGCTCAGTCTATTGAAAAGGTTGCGAAAAAAATAGTCTCTGCTTATGAATCAGGACAGAAGGTTTATTTCCACTGTGGAAGTGGCGGTGGACGAGCTGGTGTAGCAGCAACTGCTGTGTTAATGGAACTGGGCTTATCAAAATCGCTTGAGTCAGCACAATTAGCCGTTAAAAAGGCACGCCCACAAGTAACGATACGTCCAAATATGGCAACTGCTTTAAAAAAGTTATATGAAAAATAATGCTATGAATAAAAAGGTACCTCTTTTTGTCCAATTGAAACAAATCGATATGTATAAATGTAGCCTGCCATGTTTCATGGTGGGCATTTTTTATTTTATACGAAACGTATATTTAGCGTTAGCAACGTGTGCTTACTGGCAGTGTCAGTGCTATATGGAAAGCGAATGACTCGGAACGAAATACTTTTGAAAACTTTGGCTCTTGAATTTGTTCTATACATATTAGAACAAAATTGTTATAGTTAAATTAGAACAAAAGGGTGAGGTGTATATACATGGAGGAGTTAGCTAAAATCCCTTGGGCGGTTATAGCGCCAATAATCGGGGTGCAAATTATTTTAATGATTATTGCTTTAATTGATCTTCGAAAAATTCATGCAACGAATGGACCGAAAATTTTATGGGTATTTATTATATTATTTATTAATCTACTTGGACCTGTTGCTTACTTTATCGCGGGGAGAAAACAATCATGACCACAATACTACAAGTAACGGGTTTGACGAAGCGTTTTGCTGAAAAAACAGTAGTAGATGCCATTGATTTTACGTTAGAAGAGCATACATCAACAGCGTTAATTGGACCAAATGGTGCAGGGAAGACAACGACCTTATCGATGTTAACAGGCTTATTAAAGCCATCTTTAGGTAGTGTTAAAATGTTGGGCGGAGATTTGCGATCAAATATTGGGTTTTTACCTCAATATCCACAGTTTCAGCCTTGGCTAAGTGCGCTAGAGTTTACTGAAATGGCGGCGAGGTTAAGTGGTGTTCCTACAAAAAAGGCAAAACAAGAAGCTCAAAAAACATTAGAATTTGTAGGCCTAGGAAATGACCTTCATAAAAAGATTGCGACGTTTTCAGGCGGTATGAAGCAACGTCTAGGTATTTCCCAGGCAATTGTTCATAAGCCTAAATTACTGCTGCTAGATGAACCTGTCTCTGCTTTAGATCCTGTTGGTCGTAGAGAAGTGCTCGATTTATTAAAAGGTTTACAGCAGGAAACGACAATCTTATATTCAACACATATTTTGAATGATGCTGAGGAAATGACTGACCAGCTATTATTTTTGCGTAATGGTCAACTTGTGGAACAGGGAACATTACTTGAAGTGCGCCAACGTTTTGATGAGCCAGCGTATGTCGTTGAATTTAGTACAGTGGAAGAAGCACAGCATTTTATGAGTCACTCTACATTTAAGTGTACAGTTAACGGTTGCTATGTATACGTAGCGATGCAAAATGAAGAACCGAGCATGCAACAAGTACTTGAACGCCTTACTGCTTATCCCTATTTAGTGCGAAACGTAGCACGTCAAACGGCGACGCTTGAGGAAATTTTCATGAAGGTGGCGAAAAGAGCATGAGTGGAATTACCGTACTACTTCAAAAAGAATATCGTGAAGCGTGGCGTAGTAGAAAGTTTTTATGGATTCCACTTGTTTTTGCATTTTTAGGGATGAGTGAACCGCTAGCCAATTATTATATGAAGGATATACTAGATGCTGTAGGCAATATGCCTGAAGGTTTTGAAATGTTGATGCCAGAATTAGTACCAGCAGATTTAATATTATCTACAATAAGTCAGTTTCAATTAATAGGCTTACTCGTGCTTATGGCTTCTTTTGTAGGCTCTATTAGCAAGGAACGCTCAAATGGTTTGGCAACTCTATTGTATGTACGACCTATTTCATTTGGAGCCTTTTTTATGAGTAAGTTTTTAGTTATCAGTACAGTAGGCTTAGTAAGTATCGTAGCAGGATTTACGGCAAGTGTTTATTACACAGTTGTGTTGTATGGAACATTTGAGGTAGGGACTCTTATAGCAAGTGTTTGCACGTATTTTATATGGGTGTTATTTGTTTTAGCAATAACACTGATGATGAGTGCGATGTTTAAAACAGTAGTAGCAACAACATGCGCCTTTATTTTAATTTTTGGAGGTCAAATTATTGATGGGCTTGTAGGTACATTTTGGACAATTTCTCCGTGGAAGTTACCACTATATGGCGTTGAGCTAATTCGTGGAACGATGGAGATGTCTAATTATTGGTGGAGCCTATCGATAACAATAGTTCTTATAATTATTTGTATTTGTTTAGGTGTCTTTTCTATGAAAAAGAATGCATCGATGGCGAAAATATAACGAGAAAAATCCACTTTACTTCTGCGGCCTACAACGAGCCCGCAGAAAACGAAGTGGATTTTTACGCATGAGGAAGCCGATAAAAAGTAAAGAGCAACATATGAAACTGGTCATATATGTGTCCAAAAGGCACAGCGAGTAGGTTATTTTATATATCCAAGTAAAAATCCACGAAGACTCCTGTGGGATCGCACGCACTGTAAGACGCAACAAACCACGCGCAAGAGAGGGTTGCGGCTTACAGTGTGCCCACAGAAACGAAGTGGATTTTTTACGCTTTAGAATGTCAGATATGTACGAACTCTTCTTGGAATATCCATAACTTAGGAATATAATGTAGCTATAACTTCTGATTTGTCAAATAACTTAAAAAATATAAAATCTTGCTATGAGAGTAGGTGATAAGATTGACTATACAAAATTCCGATCGCTTTCTCACAGCCTTTAATCGAATTGACCATCGGCTAAGAGATATTATTGGTGCGAAAGACTTTATGCCTTTTTATCGGCTCGTGGATCAGGCGAAAAAAAAGGATGTTTTAGTACGTAAATATGAGGATGATTTGCGCTCCTATGCAGATTTACGCAATGCAATCGTCCATCATCGTACATCTATGGAGTATGTAATAGCAGAACCTCACGTAGATGTAGTAGAGCGCATTGAATATATGGATGCGACGCTTGCTAAGCCCACTCTAGTAGGACAAATGTTTCGAAAAAGGGTGCTTGTATTCCAAGAAAACGATTCCTTAAAGCATGTATTAAAAGTTATTCGTCAACGGAAGTTTACACAGTTTCCTGTATATAATAAAGCCCAATTTAAAGGTCTTGTCACGACTGTGGGTATTACAAATTGGCTTGCATCAGTAATGGGAGGTAACCATGTGCCAAAACAAGTTCCCACATTGCATGATATATTATTGCACGAAAAAAATAGAGTGAATTACAAATTTGTGAGTAGATACATAACGATTTATGAAGCAGAAGAAATATTTAAACAAGGTGTGGAAAGAGGAAAACGTTTTGAGGCGTTATTGATTACGGAGCATGGGAGATCACACCAAAAGTTGATTGGCATAATTACACCATTAGATATTATGAAAATAGAATAGGCAAGACGATACAAGCTATTAAGGGCTTGATCGTCTTGCTTTATCTTTCAGGCTAATGTATAAGGAACCATTCGTTTGAACTTGTGCAAAATAAACATCTTCATAGGATTGGACATTTTGTTTTTTCAGCTTTTTCATTACCCAATCTTCAGTCAACTCAAGTTCTACAATATTTTCTTTAATAAGCTGTCCATCGGAAATTACTTCTGTTGGTAAATAAGTTGGTGGTGTGACATCGGCTTTTATATCTTGTTTTGTTGAAGGCTGTTCTGTTGGCTTCAGCAATATGCTTAAATTACCTGTTGTTTCTAATAGGGCATATTGGACATCTTGAACGGAAAATACAGATTGTTCTCGTAACATCATCGTTAACTCATCCATATGCAAGCGATTTTTCTTTAATCCCGACTCTAAAATAAGGCCATTCTGAATAAGGATAGTAGGCTTATCGTCAATTAGCACACGTGCTTTTTTAGATTTAATGGTTACAACGGTCATGAGATACGTCAAAACGCTCCACCAAATTAGCGCAATAAGTCCTTCTAAAAATGGTGTCTCAGATTGTGCCGCAATTTCTGAAGCGATGGACCCAAATGTGATACCTGTTGTATAGTGGAAAAATGTAAGCTGACCTAGCTGTTTTTTGCCTAGCAATCGTGTAACAATGAGTAGTGCAAAAAAGGAAAGGGAAGCCCTCACAACCATTTCCCAAACATTCGCGTGAAAAAATTCATCATATGTCATACAAATTCAACTCCTTTGAACTGCTATCGAGAACTAGCTTGTGCAAAAAGTGGAATTGTATGCGACAATCATTTATTAATTAATGATTTCAAAAAATTTAGGAAGTGTGGTAGTAGCATGAACAAACAAATAGATAATTCTAACAATCCTGTTTTTCCGATTATGATTGCTATTGCCATTGCCCATCTTATCAATGATACGATGCAATCTGTTATACCTGCGATGTTTCCGATTTTGAAAAGTGAGCTCGGTTTGACCTTTACGCAAATCGGGCTTATTTCGTTTGTATTAAACATGTTTGCCTCAGCTCTGCAACCAGTTGTAGGTTATGTCAGCGATAAGAAACCAATGCCATACGCATTGCCTATAGGTATGATTAGTTCATTTATAGGGATTGCCATTTTAGCTTTCACAACGCAGTACTGGGTAATTATTATAGCCGTATTATTTTTAGGCTTTGGTTCAGCGATATTTCATCCAGAAGGTTCACGAGTTTCATTTATGGCGGCAGGCTCTAAAAGAGGTCTTTCACAATCAATTTACCAAGTGGGTGGAAACTCTGGACAAGCGCTTGCGCCATTAATTAGTGCTTACATTTTGGACATTTTTGGACAGCGTGGAGCCGCTTTTGTGTTAGTCGCAACAACGATAGGAATTCTGTTGTTGAGCAAGATAGCCAGTTGGTATAAAAAGCAATTGGAGCAAGAACGTCTATCCAAGAAAAAACGTACTTTAGTGTCATCTTTGCCTCCACTGACAAAGAAACAAGTGGGAATCGCCTTAACATTATTATTTACTATTATTTTTGCACGATCATTTTATACAACGAATATAACAAGTTTTTATGTTTTTTATTTAATGGATCACTACAATGTTAGTTTGCGTCTTGGACAAATTTTAATTTTTACTTTTATGGCTTTTGGAGTTGTTGGCACATTTTTTGGGGGATCATTATCCGACCGTATTGGGAGAAAAAATGTAATTTTACTTTCTGTTGTTGTGCCAATGCCATTCTGTTTAGCATTGCCCTATGTACCATTATGGACAGCGACAATCTTTTTAATTATTATCGGCACATTAATTATGATTAGCTTCTCTGTAACAGTTGTTTATGCACAAGAACTTGTGCCAACTAAAATTGGAACAATGGCGGGATTAACGACTGGCTTTGCGTTTGGTATGGGGGCAATTGGAGCAATTGTCATTGGAGTATTAATGGACCATAAAGGGATTGATTTCACGATGTTAATCGTTTCATTATTGCCCTTGTTATTATTAGTAGCATTTTTCTTACCGAAAGATAAACCTGCATCTGCTTTGTAAAAAAACACGCCTCGCTATAGGAGGCGTGTTAGCTAGGTGTATAATTAAACTGGGAAGAATGCCGTTAAACGGCTTCTTTCTGGCCCTTCACTTTAATCCCTTTGCCGCTGCAATACAAAATCCAAGTCGCCCTTCTAGGTGACTACAAATTATTGTTGTAATGGAGATGTAAATTCAGCAGGTAACTTTTCTTTATCATTCACCAAGCCCTCTGTAATATGAATCTCATGCATTTTATCGTTGTAAGTGAATTTGAATATCCCATTATCAAAATCAGTGCCAATTTCCTTAAAGAAAATCCCTTCGATTGAAACATGGCGTGGACAAGTAAAAGCTACTTTAAAATTGTCCTGATCTTTAATTAAATAGGCACGTACACCTTTTTCATATGTATCATAGGTGTCATCTTCCGTGGGACGTTGGACAGCTACAATGTGGAAATCTACAAAAGGAACCTCTTTTAATAGGACGTTCAGGAAGGAGCCCTTTGTTATTTCCTCCCAACGACTTTGTGCACTTTGACCGACAATGATTTGAGAAATGCCATAATTTTTTGCCACTTCAGCAATGACTTTTTGGATAGGACGTTTTTCGTTATCTAGTAAAATGAATTTTTCAACATCAAGTTCTTCCGCTAGGTCTTTCCACTGTTCGATATAACCAGATTTTTCAGCATCAAAGGCATCGATGGGTTGTGAATCGACCGAAAGAATATAGAGTGGGCAATCGAGCATCATGGCCATTTTATGACCGCGGCGAATTAAGCGTTCCCCATTTAGCCCATAGTAGACACAAACTAAAATACTTTCGTCTAATCTCCCTTTAACATGCTTCATTAAAAATATACACCTCTTTATCCTATTGTTATTTTGTTATTTGTACTGCATATTATGAAAAAAATATCCTAAAACAGCTAAAATGAAGGCTGTTACAGTGCATTATGCTTATTTATATTGTATACTTTAAAGTGAATAAAAAGTTAATGACGATATACGGGAAACCCTCAAGGAATTCGGCTTATCTCCATGTTCTAAAATTGTTTTGTTTATGCATAGTGTGCATTTAAATGAATAGCTTCCATATGCCACATTATTATGCAGTGAGTTAAATGGATAGTCAAGTGTTGATGCACTGAAACATTTATTAAGTGCCTAAGGTATGTTGAATGTTCGGTATGCACATCAATTAGTACAGATAACATCCAAATTTAGAAGAGTTCTGATATGTTCATTCAACTTTTTGTCTTCTATCTACTTTCTTTAAGAAGGGCATAGCAGGCTTATATTTTTCAGTAGGCATTCAAATGCTGACTGAGCAACATTAAAGCACTGGCGGTTGTCAAAGATTTTGTAAGGAATAATTTAGGAGTTGGTTTATAGTATGCATCTATGAACTAATAGCTGTATCATGCACACCTAAAATTACAAAATCTAGGACGCGAAGTCGCTGGACGAATTTGATTGTAGGAGGTTTTCATTTGGTTACAGTTCTCATTGCGATACTTTTACCATTTGTATGTGCCGCTCTAATCCCCTTGCTATATAGGCGACTAAGGCGTGTTGTACATTTAGGCTGGTTTGTTTTATCCGTTCCAATCATATTGTTTATTTTACTCGCACGGTACATTCCTCAAATTGCCGAGGGTAAAACATTTATTCATACATATGAGTGGATTCCCTCTTTTGATATAAACTTCACGACATATCTCGACGGGCTCAGCATTATTTTTGGTTTGCTGATTACAGGTGTAGGTAGTTTAGTTATTTTATATTCAATTTTTTATTTGTCAACGAAAGAATCTCTTCATCATTTTTACTGCTACTTATTACTTTTCATGGGCGCTATGCTCGGCGTCGTCTTTTCAGATAATTTAATGGTGCTGTATACATTTTGGGAATTAACAAGTGTATCTTCATTTTTGTTAATTGCATTTTGGCATCATCGTAAAGCTTCACGTGCTGGTGCACGAAAAGCAATGACTATTACTGTATTCGGTGGTCTATCTATGCTTGCGGGTTTTCTAATGCTATATGTAGCATCGGGAACATTTAGTATTCGTGACATCGTAGCTAATGTTGAGGTAATTCGAGATCATTCATTATTCGTTCCAGCGCTTTTGTTAATTTTAGTAGGTGCGTTTACTAAATCAGCACAATTTCCTTTTCATATTTGGTTGCCAGATGCGATGGAGGCCCCAACACCTGTTAGTGCCTACCTTCACTCAGCTACAATGGTAAAAGCAGGGATTTATTTAGTTGCTCGCTTTTCTCCAGTATTTGGAGGTGAGGCTATCTGGTTCTGGCTCGTTAGTGGCATTGGTCTTTTAACATTGTTCTGGGGATCGTTCAATGCTGTACGTCAAACAGATTTAAAGGCATTACTGGCATTTTCAACAGTTAGTCAGCTCGGCTTAATTATGAGCTTATTTGGACTTGGCTCCGTAGGGCATTATTTTGGTTATGCTGAAAGTTCCATTATTTATACACAGGCGAGCTTTGCTGCATTGTTCCACCTTATTAATCACTCCACATTTAAAGGGGCATTATTCATGATGGTCGGTATTGTCGATCATGAAGTTGGAACACGCGATATCCGTCGTCTCGGTGGTTTAATGGCGTTAATGCCCGTGACATTTACTATAGCTGTCATAGGCGGATTATCAATGGCGGGGTTACCACCATTTAATGGTTTCCTAAGTAAGGAGATGTTCTTTACTGCAGTATTGCAAATTCGTGAGGTCGGTATCTTTTCTATGGATAGTTGGGGTGTGTTATTCCCTATTGTGGCATGGGTCGCAAGTATTTTTACGTTTGTTTACAGCATGATTTTAATTGCTCATACCTTTTTCGGTAAATTACAGCCTGCTAAGTTGGACAAAAAGCCACATGAAGCACCGATTGGGATGCTCCTTTCGCCAATCGTACTTTGTTTATTAGTAGTGGCAATTTTCTTCTTTCCAAACGTCCTTGGCCATTATATTTTAGAGCCTGCAATGGCAAGTATTTACCCAACATTCCCATCTGCTAGTGAGTTAACACCACATATTTCTGCATGGCACGGTGTTAATCCTGAATTGTTAATGACCGCTGGCGTAATTATTATCGGTATTATTTTATTTAAAACATTAAAAAGCTGGAAGCCACTATATCGTGTCTTTTCACCAAACTATACATTCAATACTTACTATAATCGCCTTATAGAGTTCAGTGAAAAAAGCTCTATGAAGCTTACTAATCGTTATATGTCAGGCAATTTAACACACTATTTTGTTTATATATATGTATTTTTTGTCGCGCTCATTGCAGGATATTTTATATGGTCTGATGCAATGGCATTTGAATTTGCAAAGGACTCCCCAGTAGAGTCCTATGAGCTCATATTAGTATTTGTGATGATGTTTGCTGCAATATGGATGATCTTTGCAAAGGGACGTATCACAGCTATGCTATTGAACGGCGTTCTTGGCTATTCAATCGCATTCTTCTTCGTCATTTTCCGAGCACCTGATTTAGCACTTACGCAACTCGTTGTTGAATCCGTGACAACAGCATTATTCCTGTTATGTTTTAAATATTTACCGGATTTAATGCCTGAAAAGTCACGCACAAGAGTCAAGTTATCAAATGCTGTTATTGCCATTTTTGTAGGGGCTACAGTGACATTAGTTGGCTTAGCTGTCGTGCATTATGACCGTTTTGAGACGGTCGCACTGTACTTTAACGATGCTTATGACTTAGCGGGTGGATCGAATATTGTTAACACAATTTTAGGGGATTTTCGTGCGTTTGATACGATGCTAGAGGTTGTCGTTCTTTTAATTGCTGGCTTAGGCGTGTACACGCTAACAAAGCTCAAGCCGCGAAAAAAGGAGGCAGACCATGAAAATTAATGACGTTATTTTACGTACTATTACAAAGGCTGTCGTATTTATTATTTTAACGCTTGGTATTTACTTATTCTTTGCTGGGCACCATGCTCCTGGTGGTGGCTTTATAGGGGGTCTAGTGCTTGCTTCCGCAATAGTACTGCTATATTTAGCTTACGATATTGAAACAGTGCACAAAGGGATGCCATTTGATTTTAAAAAGGTAGCTGCGCTAGGGGTATTATTAGCGACAGGTACGGCCATCGGTTCATTGTTTTTTGATGTGCCATTCTTATCTCAAACATATACGTATATTGATGTTCCTATATTTGGAAAAATGGGCTTTTCAACTGTTACTATTTTTGAGGCTGGTGTGGCATTAACGGTTGTAGGCGTTGTTGTAACAATTATTTTAAGTATAAGTGAGGATGAATAGCCAATGGAGTCTTTAATTTTAATATTAATTGGTGTGTTAGTTGCTGTAGCGACGTACCTAATCCTCTCAAAGCAATTATTACGTGTGATTCTAGGAACAGCAGTACTTTCACATGCTGCGCATTTACTTATTTTAACGATGGGCGGTCTGAAAAAAGGGGATGTACCACTCATTGGTGAATCACCAGGTCCATACGCAGATGCGCTTCCACAAGCATTGATTTTAACGGCTATCGTGATTAGCTTTGCCGTGACAGCATTTGTGCTAGTACTTGGCTATCGTGCCTATAAAACAAACGGCACTGGGGAATTCGATGAATTGAGAGGTACGTCTGATGAGTAACATGATCGTTTTACCATTAATCGTGCCGGTTATTACGGCCATTTTGCTAGTGTTTTTAAGAGAAAATGTTTTGTTACAACGCATTGTGAGTCTATGTACATTTGGTTTTGTTGTAATTATAAGTGTCGTCCTTATGCTTGAAGTTCATCAACAAGGTGTAATGCGTATTGATTTTAGTGGCTGGATACCGCCATTTGGGATACTCTTTGTTGCCGATTCTTTTGCAGTACTGCTTGTTTTAGTAGCGAATATTGTCGCAGCAATTTGTCTAATATACGCGTTCTTTACAATTGGCGAGCACTACGAAAAAATGTACTTTTATCCTTTTGTACTTTTGATGGTAGCTGGGGTAAATGGTTCCTTTTTAACAGGCGATATATTTAATTTGTTTGTGTGCTTTGAAGTCATGCTACTAGCCTCTTATGCACTTATTAGCTTAGGTGGTGGCAAAATACAGCTGCGAGAAGCGCTAAAATATGTCCTTATTAATATTGTTGCTTCATGGATCTTTTTAGTGGCATTAGCTTTTTTATATGGAACGGTCGGGACGTTGAATATGGCCCATATTTCCTTACGTGTTATGGAAGCTGGAGCTGATCCACTCATTACAACAGTAGGACTTGTGTTCTTGATTGTTTTCAGCTTAAAAGCTGGTTTACTTCTATTCTTCTGGTTGCCAGGTTCATATAGTGTACCACCAACAGCTATTGCTACATTATTTGCCGCGTTATTAACGAAAGTTGGTATATATGCGCTTGTTCGTACATTTACACTATTATTTACAACGAATACAGATGTAACACATACAACCCTCAGTATTATGGCAGGATTAACGATAATTGCAGGTTGTATGGGGGCACTTGCTGGAAGAGATGTCAGAACAATTGCTTCATACAACGTGCTAATTGGTGTAGGTTTTATAGTTGCGGGACTTGCTATCGGTACGGAATCTGCCTTGCAAGGTGTAACATACTATTTAATGCATGACATGGTCGTAAAGGCTATGCTGTTTTTAGCTGTTGGAATGATGATTTATGTAACGGGTGAAACTATTATAGATAGAATGAGTGGACTTATTCGAAATTATCCCTTTTTCGGATGGTTATTCTTTATCATGATGTGCTCACTCGCTGGAATTCCACCATTAAGTGGATTTATGGGCAAGGTATTAATTGGACAAGGAGCTATAGAGGGAGGAAATTTTGTCCTTCTAGGATTAGGTTTCTTTTCCAGCTTAATAGTTCTCTACTCACTCCTACGCATTTTTCTTTCATCCTTTTTTGGTGAAACTATTATTAGTATTGAAGATGAAAAGCCACTACCTAAGCGAGTAGTGTTGCCATTGACTTTACTAGCTGTTTGCACAATCGGTTTAGGCATTGGCGCTGAATTCATGGCACCATATGTTAAGGATGCGGCAGAAACGCTTCACACACCCTCTATTTATATTGACGCAGTGTTGAACGGCGAAAATTGGCAAGGTGAGGTGAATAAGTAATGGCTATGCAGTTTATATTAAATTTATTTATTGCCACTTTATGGTTATTGTTGCAGGATGAAATTACACCACAGTTTTCCACATTTTTAATGGGTTTTATCGTTGGTATTGGAATTTTGTATGCAATGCATCGCTTTTACGGTACTCAATTTTATTTGCGCCGTGTTTTCTCTATTATTAAACTACTATGGCTTTTTAACTGGGAGCTATTACTCTCGAGCTACAATGTGTTAAAACAAATAACAACACCTAAGTTGAATATTACACCAGGAATATTTACGTATAAAACGGAGCTTAATGGAGATTGGGAGATTACAGCGCTTGCGCTATTGTTAACGTTGACCCCTGGTTCAGTTGTGATGGAAGTTTCAGAGGATGGAGATATGTTCTATATCCATGCTATGGATATTGAGCAATCAAAAGACGCCGTAGTTCGCTCCATAGGGAAATTTGAAAAAGCAATTATGGAGGTGACACGCTAATGGTAGAAAAAGTTTTACTAATAGCACTTGCGTTATTCAGTATATCAATTGCCTTGTCACTATATCGTGTTATAAAAGGCCCTTCAATGCCTGATCGTGCAATAGCGCTTGATACGATAGGGATTAACTTACTTTCGGCGATAGCCATTGTATCTATCGTGTTAAAAACAAAGGCCTATTTAGAAGCCATTTTAATTTTAGGAATATTGGCGTTTATCGGTACAATCGCCTTTACAAAATATATTGAAAGAGGTGTGATTGTTGAACGTAAATCAAATGATTGAGTGGGCGGCAGTCATCCTAATACTTGTTGGTTCTATTGTTAGTGTTATTAGCGCATTTGGTATGATACGCTTGCCAGATGTCTATACACGATCACATGCGGCGACGAAAAGCTCGACATTGTCTGTATTAAGCTGTCTATTAGGTGCATTTGTCTACTTTTGGATACATGATGGCTATGTTAGCGTTCGATTGATTTTAGGGATACTTTTTGTATTTGTAACTGCACCAGTAGCAGGGCATTTAATATGTCGTGCCGCATACCGATCTCGTGTACCTTTAGCAGAGGGCTCGGGAGAGGATGAATTAAAAGCAAAGCTATTTATGGACAAAGCCGAATAATTAGCAAAGTTCGTGGTGAAATTTATATCTTTCGTATGGCGACGAGGAGATAAATTTTACATTCATTTTAGTGAAGAACTTCCAAAGTGAAAAAGTGTTAGATTGACTGCAATCGATCTAACACTTTTTTATTTTGTCCAACTTCTTTTTCAAAATGTATTATTGCATTCATTTTGACAGATGTCCTATGTTTTACAGGCATAAATGAGGATGAGAATGAAAATAGTAAAGGTACATGTAAAAAGAATAATTTAAAAACGGAAAAATACAAAAACATTGATTTATTAGAAAATTCTGTGTAAAATATTTTGTTAAAAAATTTCATGTATAGCTTGAAAATTATTTTGAAAGAGTATATCTTAATTAGCAGATAGATTTTTTATTCTGCTCTATGAATAAATATCCAATCGACTATTTTCGAGACGCAAATGTCTCATAGACAATAAAAAATGAAAAAAAGGAGAAATTAGAAAATGAAGAATAAAATTTTCATGCTTATGCTCGTTTTAGTTATCGGTGTACTTGCGGCATGTGGCACTAAAGAAGATAATGCAACAAATTCAAATTCTGGTTCAGATACAGCAGAGAAACAAGTACTAAAAGTAGGGACATCAGCAGACTATGCACCATTTGAGTATGTTGACGCTGCTAAAGGTGAAGAAATTATCGGTTTTGATATTGATTTAATTAAACTAGTCGGTGAAAAACTTGGTGTAGAAATGCAAGTTCAAGATATGGACTTTAACAGCTTAGTTCCAGCTTTACAAGCAGGTAAAATAGACGTTGTTATTTCTGGGATGACACCAAATGAAGAGCGAGAAAAGGTCGTAGATTTCTCAGACAAATACAATCAAACAGAACAAGTTATCGTAGTTAAAAAAGATAGCGGTATTAAAAAAGAAGCGGACTTAGCTGGTAAAAAAGTCGGTGTACAAACTGCTTCAATTCAAGAAAATTTAGGTAAAGCTATTGCTGAAAAAGTAGATGTTTCAATTGAAGGGCGTACACGTATTCCTGAAATCGTACAAGATATGATGTCTAAACGCTTAGACGGTGCAATCATGGAAGGCGGCGTAGCTAAAGGTTATTTAAAAACAAACGATAAGTTAACGTCGTTCCCTGTAGAGGTACAGCCAGAAGACCATAAAGCAATTGCTGTTCAAAAAGATAGCGATTTAAAAGATAAAATTAACAAAGCATTAAAAGAACTAGCTGATGAAGGTAAAATTCAACAGCTTGAAGAAAAATGGTTAGAAAAAGCTGAATAATTTAATTGAACTGCGATAGCTCTATATAGGGCTATCGCTTGTCCATTTCACTAAAAGGAAAAGAGAAAGGAGGGGACGCTGTGAATTTAGATTTTACAGCAATCATTCCCTCTATTCCTTATATATTAAAAGGAATAGGTGTTACACTTCAAATTGCAATCGGTGCATCGATCATCGGTTTTATCGTTGGTATATTATTAGCATTATGTAAAATTGGGAATGTAAAGGTGCTACGATGGCTTGCGGATTTCTATACGTCCATTTTCCGCGGAACACCACTTGTACTACAATTACTAATTATTTACTACGCAGTTCCACAATTATTAGATATTCAAATTGAACCAATTCCAACAGCAATCATTGCATTCGGGTTAAACTCAGGTGCTTATATTTCAGAAATTATCCGTGCTGGAATCAATGCCGTGGATAAAGGTCAAATGGAAGCGGCGCAAGCATTAGGTATACCGTATGCAAAAATGATGAAAGATATTATTATTCCACAAGCAGTAAAAAATATTTTACCGTCTTTAGTAAATGAATTTATTACATTAAATAAAGAAACAGCTGTTGTAACGGTTATTAGTGCACTAGATATTATGCGCCGTGCCTACATTGTGGGTGGTTCAACGTATCGTTATCTTGAACCATTACTATTTGCTGGGGTAATCTACTATATTATGACGCTTGTCTTGACGTTCCTTGGTAAACGAATCGAGAAAGGAATGAGAAAAAGTGATTAAAATTGAAGATTTACACAAATCATATGGGCAAAATGAAGTACTAAAAGGTATTTCAACTGAAATAAAAGAAAAAGAAGTAATCGCTATAATCGGACCATCAGGTTCTGGGAAGTCTACATTCTTACGTTGCTTAAATTTATTAGAAGAACCGACGAATGGAAAGATTACAATTGCTGGAGATGTCCTTACTGATAAGGGGACAAATATTATGAAGATACGTGAAGAAGTCGGCATGGTATTTCAACATTTCCACCTTTTCCCACATAAAACGGTACTAGAAAACTTAACTTATGCGCCTATTAATGTAAAAGGGATAGACAAGGCAACAGCCATTAAAAATGCTGAGGAGTTGCTAACGAAAGTAGGTCTTTTTGAGAAACGTAATGAGTATCCAAGCCGCCTTTCAGGTGGTCAAAAGCAACGTGTAGCCATTGCTAGAGCGCTTGCGATGGACCCAAAAGTGATATTGTTTGATGAACCTACTTCTGCTCTTGACCCAGAAATGGTTAAAGAGGTTTTAGCAGTTATGAAAAACCTAGCGGATTCAGGGATGACGATGTTAATCGTCACACATGAAATGGGCTTTGCGCGTGAAGTGGCAGATCGCATTTTATTCCTTGATGGTGGCAAGCTTATCGAAGATGCAACACCAGAAGAGTTTTTCTCTTCGCCTTCTACACAACGAGCAAAAGACTTTTTAGAAAAAGTTTTATAATGTAAAAAACCCATTTAGTCTCTTAGATGTTAGAGACTAAATGGGTTTTTTGCTTTAAATGAAAGAAGAATTATCAAATTGTTTTATAAATGCATCAAGCTTGAATAACTCCTCTATATGATAGGTTCCAGCTGGATGCTCTTTTTCTAATAGCTCAGTAGCGACGGTTGCAGCTATTTCCGCAGTAACTAATGATTCATCATAATTCACAAAGGATAGTGTTTACAGGCACATCCAATTGCATAGGGCTAACAAGATGATTTAGTTGGATGCAAAACTGTTCAGCCTTTTGCATATCCCTACCAGCAATCCAAACTTTATTAGGATAGTCTTGTAATAGCAATTTTGCAATTTTGCCACCAACCTCGCCATAACCCCCGTCGATTAATATATTTTTTATTTTCATTTTTTCCCTTCTCTTAATGAGGGAATGGTTGATTGGCAATTACCGAAACCGATACAGGCTATTTGTGCGAAGCTACTGGCAAACAGAACGAACACTAATAATTCTTTATTAGTGCCAATTCCAAACAAAGGTTATATAACAATTCAAGCATCCGTTCTTATGACGGCTGATTTACAACAACAAATAGTGATTATATTAAATGAAGCATCTCCAAAAGAAATGCTCACTTTTTTACTGACAGCTTATCATCTTACACCTAGAGAAAAGGATGTAATAACTGAAATAATGAAAGGGATACCGACAAAAGATATTGCACATAATCTCGGTATTTCCAGTTATACCGTTCAAGATCATTTAAAGTTAATTTTTCAAAAGGTAGATGTACGTGATGGAAATGAATTGATTTGGAAGTTATTTACTCGTTTTAATTAAATAAAGAATCCCACTAATCTGTATATGTTCCTCTATGAGAGCATGAGCAGATTTTTTTTGCACTCTTACAAGATAGTAGGTAGAAAGGTTAAGAAAACTTAACTTAAATTTCGTAGAGGAATATAGGGAATTTATAATATAATAAAAAACAGTAAGTGAGACCTAAAAAAATACAATATTCGACACCGTTTATTAGGTAGTAAGAGATAGCAATTAAAATAAATATGTATTTATTGTTCTGAAAATTCTGATATTAGGAGGGATAGCGATGGCATGGACATTTTATTTAAATGTCACAAATGATACAGATCGAGATTTAGAGCTAATAGAATCGCAATTACATTGGGGCTATTGGAATACAGATGGTGAAGAGGATAAAAAACCTCAAACTATTAAAGCGGGACAGACAATTCAAGCTGTTGGTGCCAAATCAGCATTTGGACCAAATGGTTATGAATTTTCGTGCTCTTGGAAAGATAAAAATAGTGAAATGCAAGCACCGTACGGGGTAATCAGTCTATATGTAAATGTTCCTTATAATGATCCTAATGAAGCTAGATGTCGAGCAAATGGATATTTTGAAGTAGCTGAGTGGAAAGACATTCCACATGATGGCCATAGCTTTGTTCGAAATATCCGAATTTCGAACAAGCTAGATAAATTGAGACAAAATGATACAAAGAACAATCTAGAAACAGATTGGTCCAAAATTAATACATTAGTTGAAATCGAAGATGTGCGAGATATTGATTTAAATCAATATATTCCTAGTGGTGTTCATTTTGAAAAAATGTCGTTATTCAAAACACCTATCTTTACTATTCCAAAAAGATTATTTGATGGGGTCAATGATTTAACGTTTGATAGTCTTTATTTAAAGCAACGTGAAGTGCAACAGTATTATTCCGTAGAAGTGACTAGTTTAAGAGCAGATGCGTCTAAAATCGAAACTGTTACGAAAAAGGGAAAAATTACAGTGAAAGATGAGTTTGGATTATCTACTACAAGTAAAGTGGTAGAAGAGAAAGTTAGTACCATTGAAACGGCCTTTAAATTTACAGAAAAGATCTCTGTTTCTGATGAAAAAGTGGTAAAGGCAAGTGTGGCACAGGAACTACAGGCGGAATTAAAGGCAAAGTTTAATATATTAAATGCTGTTACAACAGAGCAACAGCAAACTGAGAAAAAATCGAAAGAAAGAGTTTTTGAAGCCCCAAGTGATAAAGATATGGACGTTGTACCTTGGATTTTTAGCAAAATGATTCTTCTTTATCGAACGGACAACAATAATGTAACAACGTTGATTGGTGCTTCTGAATGGGATTATGCCGTATTACATCGTACGCATCTATACGATGTAATGGATAATGCGAGAAATAAAGTAACGACAGGAGGAGCGCACTAAAATGGCGACTTGGACATTTTCACTAATGATTACAAATGCAACAGACCGTGAGCTTGAAGTTTTTCAATCGCAGCTAGCGTGGGGTATCTGGAATACCGATGATATGGAAGACAAGAAGCCAGTAAATATTCCTCCTAACACAACATTACAGGCATTGGGAATAAAAGCATCGACAGGTCCCAATGGATATGAATGCTCTTGCTCATGGCGAGATATAGTCCCACCAGGCGAAAAATCATATGGCACAATCTCGATAGCGCTAGACGTTCCACAAAAAAGCAAAAATCGTGCTGAATGTTTAGCTGATCATCAATTGCATGTCGATAGTTGGGAAGACTTGCCTGACAAAGGACATAACTTTGTACGATCAATCATTGTGACCAATAAGAATGTCTAAAAGAAAGTGGAACATATGTCATGAAAATAAAGCTTAAATCTATCACAAAGGAAGATGAGGTATTTCTCTACGAAATTTTTGCTTCTACAAGACATCAAGAAGTAGATTCATGGGGATGGTCTGTTGAACAGAGGGCAGATTTTTTAGCAATGCAGTGGCGCGCACAACAAGTTTCGTATAATCAGCAATTTCCAAGGGCAAATCATTGGATTATTGTGGAAGATGCTGAATGTGTCGGCAGGATTCTCACGGAAGAACTTCCTGAATATCATCGTCTGATTGATATAGCTATATTGCCAAAATATCAGGGAAGAGGCATTGGGACCTATATTATTGTTCAACTTCAGAAAAAGGCAAAAGTACAAAGAAAAGCAGTTGTATTACACGTTCATAAAACTAACATAGCAAGATATCTCTATGAAAGATTAGGGTTTCAAGTCATTCAAGAAGACGAGATTTATATGAAAATGTTATGGAAATAAAAGTTAGGGAGAGTGTTGATATGTCAGAAGCGTATTTAGGCGAGATTCGGATGTTTAGTGGGAAGTATGCCCCGATGAATTGGGCCCTTTGTAACGGTCAACTGTTATCGGTTAATGAGTACCAGGCTCTTTTTTCGTTAATAGGAAATAAATATGGTGGCGATGGGGTAACAAATTTTGCGTTACCTGATTTACGTGGAAGAATCCCAATACATAAAAGTCCCGAATATCCTTTTGCAAGTAATGGAGGGACGGAAAAAGTAACATTAACAGAGGGCGATTTACCAGCCCATACGCATATTGTTACAGCAAATAATGTAAAAGCGGAAACAACAGAAAGCTCACCAGCAAATACTGTATGGGGAGTAGCTGATTTAAAGAATTATCAAACAAATATAGCGAGTGATGTTGTCCAGATGAATAGTAATTTAATGTCATCAGTTGGTGGCAATCAGCCACATGAAAATGTCATGCCTTCATTGGTTATTAATTTTATTATTGCAACACAAGGTTTGTACCCATATTTTTCTTAAAAGGGAGGAAGTACATTGGCAGAACCGTTTGTAGGAGAAGTACGACTTTTTAGTTTCGACAGAATACCTCAAAATTGGTTACCGTGTGATGGGCGCTTATTGTCGGTAAATCAATACATAGCACTTTATTCTTTGATAGGAAATAAATACGGAGGAGATGGTAAAACAACATTTGCCTTACCCAATTTGCAAGGAAGAGTACCGTTACATAAAAGTGACGAAATTGCCTATGCATCAACAGGTGGTGAAGCCACACACGCATTAACGATAAATGAAATGCCTAATCATACTCATGAAGTTTATGCTGATGAGGATGAAACAAATAAAGCAACACCAAAGAGTAACGTATGGGGAAAAGTGAATGGTAATAGTATGTTTGCTAGTAATCCAAATACTGCAATGAATGCAATAGCGATGACAGCCACTGGCCAAAATCAGGCCCATAATAATATGCAGCCTTATCTAGTCGTATCGTTTTGTATTGCAACAATGGGGATTTTTCCACCACGAGGTTAGGGAGGAACGAAAATGGCAGAAGCCTATACAGGAGAGATTAGAATATTCGCTGGCAATTATGCACCAATTGATTGGGCTTTTTGTGATGGGAGTACATTACTTGTTAATCAGCATCAAGTGTTATTTTCAATTATCGGTAATAGATTTGGTGGCGATGGCAAAACAGACTTTAAGTTGCCAGATTTAAGAGGTAAAGCACCAATGCATTACGGAACTGGTACAGGACTTACAACAAGGGAATTTGCCACAGAAGTAGGTGAAGTAAGTGTGTCATTAAGTAGTGAGCAAATGCCTGCCCATAAGCATGAAATACAAGGGAGCACGAAAACAACGGGTGGAGCTAGTAGTCCCGAAGGTGCCGTTTGGGGCGCTCTAGGAGGATTGAATCCTAAGAAGTTATATAAAGAATTTACACCAACTACAAAAGTAAATATTCATCAGCAAGCGATTGAAACAACTGGAGGAAATATGCCACACAATAACATGCAACCATATGTAGCATTAAACTTTATTATTTGTTTGTATGGTGAATACCCAGTAAAAGAAGGGTGATATAGATGAGAAACTATAAACGGATAAATGTTGTACTTATGTTGGTTGCAATGTTGCTCAGCATTGTACAACCATTTTTGGATATACAAGTTGCGAGGGCAGCAATTCCAGCTATTGAACCTATTGATATTGTAACGGGGACTGTTTATCAAGGTACACCAAATAGCGTTGATATTTTAGGAGGACTTGCTGGGGCAGGTGGTTATGATTCAGGCGATCAGACAAACACGGCTTATCTTAAATTTTATTTACCATCTGGCACTGACTATTCGAATGCAAAGTTAAGCCTTACACCAATGGATTCGGGTGTTACGGGGGATATTTCTAATTTGAAAGTTAATATAGGCAGCTCGGATAATTGGGTAGTTAATGAAGGTTTTGATCAACCTTTATCTATTTTACCGACTAAACATATAGGGATTGGAAAAGATTTTTCTAAACCTTTCTATATATTTAATCAATTCGATACCCCTATTTCTTTACCCATCGGTGATTTACTTACTAACCAGAATATAAATGATATTGGTAGTGAAAATATTATTACACTAATTCTTTCTTCGCCAACTATGATGGATGACTATGCAGTTTTTGGGAACATTTCAATAATTGATTATGATACATCACCACCTGTAGAAGCGAAGCATAAGGTCAGCTTTAATGTAGATGGGGGGAGTCTAGTACCAGAACAATCCATCACACACGGAGAAAAAGCAAGTGAACCACCAGCCCCAACAAAAGTGGGCTACACATTTGAAGGCTGGTATACAGATGATGAGGGAACAGAACAATATGATTTCACCAACAATGTTGTTACAGCCAATACGACACTTTACGCGAAGTGGGAGCCACTGAAGTATACAGTTAGCTTTGAAGTGGAAGGTGGAAGTGCAGTACCAAGTCAATCCGTAGCACATGGCAAAAAGGCAACTGTGCCAACAACACCAACAAAAGTAGGATACACATTTGAAGGCTGGTATACAGATGATGAGGGAACAGAACAATATGATTTCACCAACAATGTCGTTACAGCTAATACGACACTTTACGCGAAGTGGGAACCAGTTGGTTACACAGTGAATTTTGAAGTAAATGGCGGAAGTGCAGTACCAAGTCAATCCGTAGCACATGGCAAAAAGGCAACTGTGCCAACAACACCAACAAAAGTAGGATACACATTTGAAGGCTGGTATACAGATGATGAGGGAACAGAACAATATGATTTCACCAACAATGTTGTTACAGCCAATACGACACTTTACGCGAAGTGGGAGCCACTGAAGTATACAGTTAGCTTTGAAGTGGGCGGTGGAAGTGTAGTACCAAGTCAAACCGTAGCACATGGTGAAAAAGCAACAGTGCCACCAGTACCAACAAAAGCGGGTTATACATTTGAAGGCTGGTATACAGATGATGAGGGAACAGAACAATATGATTTCACCAACAATGTCATTACAGCCAATACAACACTTTACGCGAAGTGGGAACCACTGAAGTATACAGTTAGCTTTGAAGTGAGTGGTGGAAGTGCAGTACCAAGTCAATCCGTAGCACATGGCAAAAAGGCAACTGTGCCAACAACACCAACAAAAGTAGGATACACATTTGAAGGCTGGTATACAGATGATGAGGGAACAGAACAATATGATTTCACCAACAATGTCATTACAGCCAATACAACACTTTACGCGAAGTGGAAACCACTGAAGTATACAGTTAGCTTTGAAGTAAGCGGTGGAAGTGCAGTCCCAAGTCAAACGGTAGCACATGGCGAAAAGGCGATAGTGCCACCAGCCCCAACAAAAGCGGGCTACACATTCGAAGGCTGGTATACAGATGATGAGGGAACAGAACAATATGATTTCACCAACAATGTCATTACAGCCAATACGACACTTTACGCGAAGTGGGAACCAGTTGGTTACACAGTGAATTTTGAAGTAAATGGTGGAAGTGCAGTCCCAAGTCAATCCGTAGTACATGGCAAAAAGGCAACTGTGCCAACAACACCAACAAAAGTAGGATACACATTTGAAGGCTGGTATACAGATGATGAGGGAACAGAACAATATGATTTCACCAACAATGTCATTACATCCAATACAACACTTTACGCGAAGTGGAAACCACTGAAGTATACAGTTAGCTTTGAAGTGAGTGGTGGAAGTGCAGTCCCAAGTCAAACGGTAGCACATGGTGAAAAAGCAACAGTGCCACCAGTACCAACAAAAGCGGGTTATACATTTGAAGGCTGGTATACAGATGATGAGGGAACAAATCAATATGATTTCACCAACAATGTCATTACAGCGAATACGACAATTTACGCGAAATGGAAATCACTGAAGTATACTGTTAGTTTTGAAGTGAGTGGCGGAAGTGCAGTCCCAAATCAAACGGTAGCACATGGCGAAAAGGCGATAGTGCCACCAGCCCCAACAAAAGCGGGCTACACATTCGAAGGCTGGTATACAGATGATGAGGGTACGAATCAATATGATTTCAGCACCAATGTCATTACAGCGAATACGACAATTTACGCGAAGTGGAAATCACTGAAGTATACTGTTAATTTTGAAGTAAATGGCGGAAGTGCAGTCCCAAATCAAACGGTAGCACATGGCGAAAAGGTAACAGTGCCACCAGTCCCAACAAAAGCGGGCTACACATTTGAAGGCTGGTACACAAGCAGTACATTAGATAAACTATTTGACTTTAATAGTAGTTCTATAACTCGAAATGTTACTATTTATGCAAAGTGGGTTAGCATTGTATCACCACCTACTAGCAATGATGGGAACGAAAGCTCTACTCCATCAACAAACACTGAACACATTGTTGTTGATGTCGACGGAGAAAATGGTGTGAACTTAACGAAAACACCAATTATTCGTACGACGATGCCAGATGGAGTAATTAAAGATCACGTTTCGATGTCGGAGGATATCGCTAAGGAAACAATTGAAAAAGCAAAACAACTAGGTAATGATACTGCTCGTATTATTATTCCTGATGCAAACGATAAAGTTAGTGAAGTTGTCGTTGATATTCCTAAATCTTCATTAGCTCAAATTCATGCAGGAAATATACAGTTAGAAATTGCTACTATGAATGCTATAATTTCTATTCCTAATGTATCTATGTCGAATTTTAGTAATGATTTATACTTCCGATTGGTTCCTATCAAGTCATTAGAACAGCAACATCAAGTGGAGGAAAGAATACTAAAAGAAGAATTAATTAAAGAAACATTACAAAGTGAAAAAGTAAATTTAATTGGTCGTCCAATGACTATTGAAACGAATATGCAGCATCGCCCAGTGACTTTAACATTGCCATTACCTAAAAATATAACGCAAGAACAACTCAATAATCTGGCTATTTTTATTGAGCATAGCGATGGTACAAAAGAGTTATTACGTGGGAAAGTTGTAGATTATCAAAAAGATATGCTAGGTTTGCAATTTGAGGTTACAAAATTCTCTACCTTCAGCATTCTCTATTTACCAGAGGAAGAAAATGTAGAGGAACCAACAACTGACGATGTTACACATACACCTTATATCCAAGGCTATTCAGATGGTACATTCCGACCGAATGCATTTGTAACACGCGCACAGATGGCAAGTATGTTTGCACGACAACTAACTGGTAATGCGATTCCAAAGTCTAATGCAACATTTACAGATACGGCTCAGCATGATGCAAAAGATGCAATCGAATTTGTGAAGGATGCTAGTTTATTTAACGGTGTTACGGAGACAAGCTTTAATCCGAACGGCTTTATTACACGTGCACAAATGGCAGCAGTTACAGCTCGTTGGATAGAAAAGCATTGCGTTGACAATCCGAATGCAGATTTTTGTAAAACAACATCAGAAGGTAATACTTTCAAAGATGTTAGTAATAATCATTGGGCTGTTCAAGCGATTGCTACTGTCAATGCATTGGGCATTATGACAGGAACAACAGCAGACACATTTAATCCAGATGGTAATTTAACACGTGCGCAAGCAGTGAAGGTACTAAATCGCTTGTTTGAACGACAAGCGCCAACAGAGCATCAAAACCCAATATTTAAAGACGTCCAAAGTAATCATTGGGCATTTTATGAGATTCAAGAAGCTGCAGTAAAACATACGCATAATAAATAAAGAATTAGAAGGCTGGATGAAAGAATTTTAGCCAATGAACATCCCGAACTTTATTAAAACACTCTAATTTAGTGTTTTAATAAAGTTCGGGTTTTCTGTTTTATTGTTTAGTAAATTTCAACTATATAACAGAAAAAATGATTTATGTAATAGCCTCTATTTTATCAAATAAAGGTTAAGAAAAATTAACTTTTGATATTGTGATATGTCGTAGTTAGGATTTTAGTACTGATATATAATGAGGGGTGAGTTATAAGTCATTACATAATTGTTAAAAAGGAGGGGTCACTTTGTATCGAAAAAGAGAAGGTCTTATGATAGCCATTTTACTAACTTTAATTTGTAGTTTTTGTGTTCAAGAAAAATCAGCCTATGCAGCTTCTGGTAATCATCCACCTGTTGTTGTAGCTTCTGAAATAATTCCAAAGCAATCAATGACACTAGGACAAGAAAAAATTGTTATTGATTTAAGTAAGTTATTTTATGATGCTGATAATGATCCGTTAATACTTAAAGCTGTTACTGAAACTGTTGGTATTGTAATAGCAGATTTAAATTCAAATTTATTAACGATTGAGGTACTTTCACCTGGGAAGACACGAATAAAGATTAGTGCTGATGATCGAAAGTTAGGGAGAGCAAGCAGTAGTTTTGAAGTAGAAGTCTTACCTAAGTTGAATAACATACCAATAGTTACTCAATTAATAAATAATCAAACTGGGCATGTTGGAGATGCGCCAATTCTAGTTGATGCAAGTAATGTTTTTGCGGATGTAGATAATGATATTTTAACGTTAGAAGTTAGTTCCAGTGATGAATCTGTTGCTACAGCTCAATTAAATTCTCAAATGATCACTATCGTACCTGTAGGCATAGGCCAAAGTATAATTTCAGTAAAAGCGGATGATGGTAACGGGGGTAGTGAAACTACAACATTTGCTGTTACCGTAACTAGTCCACCGAACCAACCTCCCGTGGTTGCGCAATCAATTAGTAATAAATCAGGAATAGTGAATGATGTCATTACTATAGACGGTAGTGGTATTTTTTCAGATGCAGACAATGACGTTCTTATGATAAATGTTAATTCCAGTGATGAATCTATTGCTACAGCTCAAATTAATGGACAAACAATTACTGTTCTGCCGATTGCAGCAGGCGTAAGTACTATTACAGTCCATGCGGATGATGGAAAAGGTGGGCAAGTATCTACAAGCTTTATAGTTACTGTATCTAACCCAATGTTTAACCATACCCCAATGGTTGCTAAAACAATTATTAATCAAAGAGCAACAATAGGTGGGAAGCCTTGGGAGATGATAGTAAGTGATGTGTTTATAGACGAAGATAACGATACTTTAACGTTAACTGTAAGTTCTAGTAATAGCGGAGTAGCAACTGCTAGTCTGAATGGATCGTCTCTTAAAATTACACAAAATGCATTGGGTACAAGCGTAATTACTATTTCAGCAGATGATGGAAAAGGTGGACTAGTATCAACAAGCTTTCTTTTTAGTGTAGAAGCCCCAGGACTTTTTATATCGGATTTTGTGCAAAATGGAGAATATAATGATGTGCTAGAAATATATAATGCAACAATGGTGCCTCTATCAAATTATAAAATAGAAATTCAGCAATATAATCTAATTTTAAAGCAACATAGTATCAAAACAATAAATATACCTTTAGTATATCCAAACACAAACTTTGTATTAATCCATACTTATTTTTATGATTTTTTTGATATTACTACTTCTCAATACTTCAATGATGATTTTATTTTTAGAGATGCCTCTAAAATAACGGTGTCAATGACATTAAAAGATAGTAATGGCATTGTAGTAGATACGGTTGGGGTTAGGGATTCAATCAACCAGATAGTAGAAAGTAGCGGTGGTTATATAAGAGATAAAAGGCTCCAATCTGGTTCATCCAATTTTAACAAATCAGAATGGATAGTATTACCTAAAGACGATTATTCTACAATTGGTCACTATTAGAAAGAGAGGGCGATTTTTATTCAATATTCTAAAAGAAAAGTAATAAATTTATGTATGCTAACTATCTTAATAATGATTATGATGCCTGTGACTTTTGTATCTGCAAAAAGTGATTTTTATTCATTTAATACCGCAACTAATAAAGAAGAAATGAAATTAGCAATGACTACAGATTGGAGTGTAGTACATTACTCAGCTCAAGGAAATGAATTATTTCAAAATTTTAAAATAGCAGATCAAAATTATTTGGCAAATAAATTACTAATCGAGCGGCCACAGACAGGGTATACATCTACAAGTGCATTACGACAAGTATATTTAAATGCAGTCGAAAATCGATCCTATCTTATAAATGTTAACAATGCGACAGATGCACTTACGCTATGGACAATTTTTATTGATGATTATCATTTAAATTATAGTAACTTCAATCGTCTAACGATAGAAGAGCAAGATAAAGTCTGTCAGCAAGTGATTATGGCACGTCCTAGTCAAGGTTTTGATTCTATAGAAACTTTACAATCTGTGTTTGACAGTGAAGTTAATGGTATTTTTATTAACAAAGTACGACTTGATAAAGATGCTCTTACTATTCAATATGCTCAAGATGATACTTCAGAAAATGTAACGAAAAACCTTGTTCTACCTATTATTGGGGATAATGGTGCGTCAATCACTTGGTCATCTGACAAGCCAGAGGTAGTTAAAGGGAATGGCGAAGTTATACGCCCGTCGGCAGGCAAAGGAAATGAAAAGGTTACATTGACTGCTAAAATTTTCATCGGTGAATATGTGGAAACTAAAGTCTTCACTATTAATGTAAAAGCATTTTCACTGAGTCATAATGCTTTTTTAAAGGAGTTAACGATTTCATCGGGCAACTTCAATACACCATTTGATAAGAACACATTGTCTTATACAGCCAAAGTTCCACATATAGTTGATAGTATAAATATTAAAGCTATTGCGGAGGACGATAAAGCAATTGTAACAATAAATAGTAAGGTAAGTACTGAAGCAATAAAGCTAGTAACAGGTATGAATACAATAAAGATTTTAGTGACTGCTGAAGATGGTAGCTCTAGGGAATATACAATTTTGGTTACTAGGGAAAATGCCCCTATTGATAGTGGGGATACAACTGTCTCTGAATCTACAGAAAGTTTTACTGTAAATATAGAGTCAAGTAGTGGAGAAGCTGTCTCTAAAACGACAATTAAACGTATAATTAGTAAAGATGGATCGATGAGAGATGAAGTGATTTTAACAGAAAAAAGTGCATTGGAAACTATTTCTAAGTTAAAAGAAGCAGGATCAGATCAAGCACGTATTGTTATTCCAGATTCACAGGATAAAGTAAAACAGGTTGATATATCAATACCTAATAATATTATTAGCCTGTTGAAAAACAATCAATTAAATCTAACTATCCAGGCTTATAATGTAAACATCGATGTGTCAAAAGATTCATTGGAAACATTTAATGATAATTTATATTTCCGACTAATACCTTTAAATGAACAAAACGAGCAAATAAAAATTGAAGAGCGTGCAAAAAATGAATTGATTGATCAAGATATAACTGGTAGTTCAATTAGTAAGTTAATAGGGCGTCCAATGAAAATTGAGACCAATATGCAAAATCGCCCAGTAACATTAACCTTACCTTTGCCTAATGATTTATCCCAAGAACAGCTTCATAATCTAGCTATTTATATCGAGCATAGCGATGGCACAAAAGAGTTATTACGTGGGACAATTGTAGATTCTCAAAAAGATATGCTAGGCTTGCAATTTGAAGTGCAGAAATTCTCTACATTCTCCATGCTCTATTTGCCAAAGCAGGTAGACGATGTTAAACATACACCATATATTCAAGGCTATGCAGATGGGACATTCCGACCGAATGCATTTGTCACTCGCGCACAAATGGCAAGTATGTTTGCACGACAACTAACAGGTAATACGATTCCAGAGTCTACTGCGACATTTACAGATACGGCTCAGCATGATGCAAAAGATGCGATCGAATTTGTGAAGGAAACAGGTTTATTTAGAGGTGTTACGGAGATAAGCTTTCATCCGAACGGCTTCATTACACGTGCACAAATGGCAGTAGTAGCAGCTCGTTGGATAGAAAAGCAGTGTGCGGCCAATCCAAATGCAGCCAATTGTAAACTACTAACAGAGGACATCATTTTCAAAGATGTGCGTGATAGTCATTGGGCTAGAGAAGCGATTAATACCGTCAATGCATTAGACATTATGACTGGTGTAACAGCAGACACATTTAACCCTGAAGGCTATTTAACACGTGCGCAAGCAGTGAAGGTTTTAAATCGCTTATTTGAGCGTCAAGTATCGACAGAAACGGATAGCCCCATATTTAATGATGTGCCAAGTAATCATTGGGCATTTTATGAAATTCAAGAAGCGGCAAAAAAATAAAACGTACTAGAACCAAAGTGAAAAAGTGTTAGATTGATGGCCATCAATCTAACACTTTTTTATTGTGCGGTAGTTGGTCGCTACTGCGGATACTTTCCATAAGTTTAGTTGCGATACATTGACTTATATTAGCAATTCCATAAGAGTCACTGCCTCTGCTACTCAAAGAGAAACAAATAGCCGGAACCTCTTACAGTTACGATTTTAGCTCGATGTCCAGAGATGGACTCCAGTTTTTTTCGCAAATTACTAATATGTACTTTTAAAGCCTGTGTTTGTCCAATACTATCTTCCGCCCAAATGAGCTTATACAGGTCAGAGGGGTGGAAAATTTCCCCTGGACGCTGTGCTAAAAAGTACAGTATATGAAATTCCTTAGTGGATAAAATTAAAGTTACCCCATCGATGTAAACTTTCCCTGAGTGCACATGGAAGTGAATATTATCAATGATCTGAACATCCTCATTACGTATATTTCCGTCTGTTAATTGAATATTTCCCTTCCGTTGTGAAATTCTTTCAATTGTTTTCATTAAGCGAGCTTTGTCGATGGGCTTTAAAATATAATCAATAGCTTGAACGGAAAAGGCATCAATTGCATAATGCTCATAGGCAGTTACAAAAATAATATCCATTACATGTGTTAAATCTCCTAATTTACTAGCAACATCAATTCCATTCATCTCTGCCATCTCAATATCTAAAAAAAGAATGTCTGGCTTAAGTGTAGGGATGTTTGCTATAGCGTCTAGTGGATTTAGATATGTCCCGATAACATCAATTGCCCTATTATCCTTTAACATAGTCTCTAGTAAATTAATGGCTAAAATCTCATCGTCAACAATGATTGCTTTTAACATTTTTCCACCTCATTTTCATCCGAAATAAGCGGGAATTTTAGTATGACAGTCGTTCCTTCACCAACAACACTCTCTATATGGAAAGTGGCTTTCTCGTATTTTTTTAAACGTTTAGTAATATTGCGAATTCCGACGCTTTGATGATCGGTTGGTTCTTCCGATAAAACCTTTTCTATTATTTCTTGTGACATTCCTATACCGTTGTCCTTAATTTTAATATCAATCATTTGTTGAACCTTTTTAATAGTCATGGTTACTTTGCCATTTACTCGCTTATTTTTTAAGCCATGAAATAGAGCATTTTCTACTAAAGGCTGAAGGAGCAGAGGGGGAATTAGTATAGTTAAAGGTTCCTCCATCTGAATTTCCCATTCAAGCTGATCTGGATATCTTGTTTGGTGAATATTGACATACGCTTGAATTAACATGAGCTCTTGTTCTAGAGGGATAAGGCTATTTGTATTCTCGAACGAGAAGCTGCTTCTTAAAAATGTAGCAAAATCTGTTATCATAATACGGGCTTTATCCAAGTCTATATAACTTAGCGATAAAATCGAGTTTAAAACATTGTATATAAAATGTGGTTTAATTTGTGCTTGTAAAAACGCAGTTTCCATTTTAATTGCAGTTTCAGCCGATTCCTTTAGTAAAATAAGATTTCGTACTCTTGTCTTCAATTCAGCAGTATCTAATGGTTTATGTAGAAAATCATTCGCCCCAGATTGGAATGCTGCTAGCATATCCTCAGGTCGCAACGCTGCTGTAAGCATTAAAATCGGTAACTCTGCAGAAGAATAGTTTTTCCTAATTTGTTGGCAAACCTCATATCCAGAAAGGTTAGGCATCATAATATCTAATATTAATAAGTCTATATCTGGATGCGCTTGTAATTGTTCAAATACTTGCCGACTATCATCAACAGCGATAATAGAGTAGTTCTCCTTTGCAAGGATATCAATTAGTACTTTAAGGTTAATATGATCATCATCAGCAATCAGTATTTTTTTACCCATTTTTCTTTCAGCAACGTATGGAAATGCTATAGGTAAATAATCTTTTGTTAATGTAATTTTATTTTGTTGCGTATCTTGTTGAACTTTTTTTATTGTTTGCACAGGCAGTTTGACTGAGAAAGTTGTGCCTTGATTGACAACGGAATGGACCGTAATTTCTCCACCGTGCAATTTCACAAGTTCCTTCGTCACATTTAGACCTAAGCCCGTACCTTTACTAGCGTCTTCTAATTGTCTGAATGGTTCAAATATCGACTCTATATGTTCAGGAGCAATGCCTCGACCAGTGTCACTAACTTCAATAGTAAGGAATCCTTGCTCTTCGTAGCAGGAAATCTCTACTTTTCCGTGTCTAGTAAATTTAACAGCATTTTCTATTATGTTATAAAGAATTTGACGCAGTCGATCCTCGTCGGCTACTATAATTTTCCCTCGTTCGATGTAATTGTAAATTTTTACATCTTTATTTTCGATGTACGACAGTATTTCGACGATTACATGGGTCACAGAATAAAGATCCACATTTGTAAGACGAAGCTTTAGTTCGCCTTCTTTTAACTTTGAAAAATCCAATATGTCATTAACAAGATGTGATAACTTTTTTGTAATATTAAATATGAGTGATATTTTTTCTTTTTGTTCCATCGTTAATGTGGAACTTTCATTAGACTCTAACATG
The DNA here is from genome assembly GCF_015999545.1 of Lysinibacillus sp. JNUCC-52. Taxonomy (NCBI): domain Bacteria; kingdom Bacillati; phylum Bacillota; class Bacilli; order Caryophanales; family Bacillaceae; genus Lysinibacillus; species Lysinibacillus sp. JNUCC-52. The sequence goes on along the minus strand of NZ_CP065546.1, from coordinate 2,586,637 downwards.
GAATGAGATATGGCAATCACACCGTGTAACGGAGTACGAAATTCATGAGAAGTTTTTGCGAGAAATTCATCTTTTAATTTATCTACTCGGATTAAAGCATTTGTTAACCTTCCTTTTTCCAAATAAGAATCTGTAAAACGATGTGAAATATAAAGAGAAAGCATCGTTAAACATATAAAAGGGAGCAGGGGAGGTAAAGAGTAAATTTCTAGATTAATATTAAGATTTAACGTTGCTACAACCATATAGATAAGAATAGCCATGGAACTAAGCCATAAGTAAATAGCTCCTACTAATCGTTTAAAGATTGCAATCGTTTGAATATAAAGCAAATAAAAGATAATTATTAAAATATAAATAGAATGTGCAGTTTGTAAGTATGAGCTAATGGATATTGGGAGCATTACCGTAGCTAATAATAAAATACCAATGATACAAAGTGCTTTCACAAACTTTTTATGTGAAAATTGCTGTAGGGCATGGTTAAAATACAGCAGCATAAAGATACCTGAGCCGATACTTGAAATGATTTGGACTCTTATTAGGAATTCATAGCTGATCGGTAATAACAACATTAATATTTTTTCCCCATGAGATAAACTGTATAAACCAACCATGAAGCAAAACAATGAAAAGTAGAGCTGCTCAATTTCGAGCTTGGCATATAGGTAAGAACCAGCAAAATAAATAAACATTGTAAAAAAAGCAGCAATGGTTATTAAATCGTAGAAAAGTGAACCTTCTCTTAATTTACCAATGCTCTCTTGATCCCCGATAAAAATGGACCCAATAATTCCCCCACCTGATGCATAATCAAAATTAGCTACATGTATGATGAGCTCAAGCTCATTTTTTTTAGGTGCGAAATAAGCAACATACGGCACATTTTGTTGAATATATGTCGAATCTTCAGCAGGTTCTCCACTTTGTCCGATTCGTTTTTCATTTATGTAAATGGCATTCGACATTCGGATATTACCTGTTTTGATGCCCAAAATAGTATCTGTATCATCAATTAATATTTTTAACCGATAGGTACCGCTACCAAGTGTAGTGAAATTTTGGCCATTAAGCTTGTACTTAGACCATAGAGACGGGACATTTACTGAATAAGAATGATGCGTGTCAAATTCGGAATAATTCAATAATTTATTAGGTATAAAATCCCATTCACCATCTAAGCTTACAGTATTTTTGTGCAAATCATATTGTCTAAGATCTATAACGCCTGCAACAGCTTTAGGAGCATTTTGGTTTTCATTATTGTGTAAACGGGATGTCAACCCAATTAACACGATACTAATAATGACCATAAAAATAAGTAATAGCTTTTTCATTCCCATTTTGATCTCTCATTCCTAAAATTTAAGGTATTAATATTAACATTTGTTGTTTGTACATAAGTGTGAAATTATACCTATATTATATCATGTGAAAGTTAACTAAGAATAGATGGAATATACATGATTTCCTATAAAAGATAGGTAGGGATTGTTGGATTTTGTGCATTTTATGTAATTAAAGCGCATCTACTTACAATCGCTCTGTTTTTTGCTTATAATAGAAGGGTAAGAAATTTTTCTGAAAAAGTAGCCACAAAGTGAGCGATTGCGATTGAAAAAATTATTATACGTAGTATTTTTTCTTGTTTTTATAGTCATTTTTTTGTACGTAAACAATCACTGGCTGGTTGTAAGTAAGCATGTATATGAATCTGAAAAAGTGCCCGTCAGCTTTGATGGACTACGCATAGTACAAATTTCAGATTTACATGATGCACTCTTTGGTAATAACCAACAAAAACTCATTGCAAAGGTTAAGGCAACAAACCCAGATTATATATTTATTACAGGCGATGTGATTGATAGCAATCGTTTTAATTTGGAGCAGAGCTTACAGGCAGTGAGAGGTTTAGTCGAATTAGCGGATGTATATTATGTACTTGGGAACCATGAAGTTGCAACGAATAAGGTTAGTGAAATTTATGAGGCGCTGTCATCGTTAGGTGTACATGTGATGGCCAATGAATCGACCGTATTAGAGCGCAACGGGGAGCGCTTGGCGATTGTTGGTATTGAAGATCCGTTAATGGGTAGATCAACTGAAGAAATGCTGGACATAGCGACAGCTTATATTCCAGAAGACATGCTAAAGCTGTTGCTGGCACATCGACCAGAGGTGTTTAGTACGTATGTAAATCAAGAAATAGATTTAGTATTCTCGGGTCATGCACATGGTGGACAGGTTCGGATTCCTGGTATAGGAGGACTTGTTGCACCAGGACAGGGAATGTTTCCTAAATTCACGGCTGGTGTTTATGAGGAAGGCAAGACCCAAATGATAGTTAGTCGGGGGTTAGGAAATAGTAGCGTACCTTTCCGAATTTTTAACCGACCAGAAATTATTATTATGGATTTAAAGAGAATAAACACTGGGTCTTAGTTGCCCAGTGCTTAGAGACGTTGACAAAAGGCAACAAGAAGTTCACTCTTGATGCCTTTTGTCATTTTTTTATGCTTTGGTGGATGGTCATTAAGTGGAATTTTTCTGTAAACATGTCCAGTTGAATTGGAGCGGAGGGCCGTTGCCCGAAGGCAGGTGCCAGGCACGCAAACAATTTACTTTAGTTGATTGGAGCGGGAAACATTCGCACGCAGTGGAAATCAACAGCAGTTGTTTAGGCAGTGCTTTCTATTTGTTTCCTTTCCATACGCTTTACAAGATGAATACTGATTTCGTATAAAATAATCATCGGTACTAATACGAGTAGCTGACTAATAAAATCAGGTGGGGTAATGACCGCTGAGCCAACCCCCATTGCGATATAGGACCAGCCGCGTATTTTTTTCATAGATTCCGCAGTTAGCACACCAATTGACGATAAAAAGAGTGCAACGATGGGCAACTCAAATAATAATCCAAGTGGCACTGTTGTCATAATTAAAAAATGCATATATTCACTGGCAGATACCATGACATCGAAATTTGCCGCGCCTAAACTTACTAAAAATGAATAGCTAAGTGGATTCACAACAAAATAACCGAATGCTACACCTAATAAAAAGAGTAAAAACATAACTGGTGCGTAGAGCCCGAGAAAGCGGCTTTCCTCTTCCTTTAAGCCAGGTTTTACAAAGCTCCAAAGAAAGTGAACGAGAAAAGGCATAGATAGACCAAATGCCAAAGTAGTGGAAATGGTCATATAAAATTTCACAACCTCTAGTGGTCCTAAAATAATGAGTGAATGCCCACGGGTTACATATGGAAACCAAATATTAATGGTAGAAAAGGCAACGATAAAAAATAAAATAAAGACGGCAAGCCCTTTAATAATTTGTTTTCGCAGTTCTGCAATATGCTCGAATATGGAATCTAAAGGTAGAATCGGTTTATCCTCGACAATTGTCTGTTCAATGCCATTATGAGTAATTTCAACAGGAGCCTCCTGTAACGACGGAGGCTCCTCTAGTTTTTTATCAAGTGGACTTAAATAATTTTTTTCTTCATAAGGATCCATAGGAAACCTCCTACGAAACGTCAGATTTTTTTTCTATTTTTTTCGCTGGCTCTTCGTCATCATCCATTAGCCCTTTTGTTGACTTTTTGAACTCTGCGAACGTTTTACCAACGGCACCACCGATTTCTGGTAATTTTTTTGGACCAAAAACGATAAGTACAATAACCAAAATAATAATTAACCCAGGAACGCCGATTGCTCCAAGTCCGCCCATAGCGTTATCCTCCTATAAATATAAATTTTTAGTACATTAATAACGACAAACTTACACTAATGAACCGCCAGATTTGCTATATTTCACAATACCTTCGGCACAGCGATAAGCTAATGCACCAAGTGTACCTGTTGGATTATAGCCACTATTGTGAGCAAAGCTTCCAGAACTTAAAGCGAATAGATTTTCTACATCCCAATGTTGAAGATAGTTGTTCACAACGCCTTTATCTGGTGTCGTGCTCATCACTGTTCCACCAGTATTGTGTGTCGTTTGATAAGGAACAATGTTATAGTCAGTAATTTCCGCATTTGGCACAATTGTTTTGGCACCCATCTCTTTCATAATGTCAGCAGCGCGAGCAGAAACAAATTTATGGAGCGCTCGATCCTGATCCGTAAAGTTGTAGGTTAATTGTAAGAGGGGTAAACCGTACGCATCTTTATAATTGGAATCAAGTGACAGGAAATTTTCCTTATGTGGCATAGAGGCACCTTGAGCACCAATACCGAATGAACGTGTATAGTAATGAATAGACTGCTTTTTAAATTCTGGTCCCCATGTAGGCGTATCCGGAGGTGTTGGATTCGATCCAATAGGGCGTGCACCTGTTTGAGTGAGTGCGATATTACCACCATGGATAAAATCTAACTCACTATGGTCAAAGTTATCCCCATTGTAATCATCAATACTCATACCGAGAGAACCTGCACCCATAAATGTGTTATATTGCTCATCAAAGAATCCAGTTGCTCCAGGTAAAATTTGATAGCAATAATTTCGACCTAATGTTCCCTTGCCTGTTGTTGGATCATACAGTTGCCCAATGTTAGAAACCATTAGTAGTTTGGCATTGTTAAAGACATAGCTTGTTAATACGACAATATTCGCGGGTTGGATAAATTCCTCTCCAGATATCGTATCGATATATCTTACGCCAGTCGCTTTGTTGCCTTGTTTTAAAATTTCTACAACGTTTGAATTGTAACGTAAATCAAAATTTCCAGTTTTTAAAGCAGTAGGTATTACTGTAATTTCCGCTGAAGATTTTGCGCCATATTCACAACCAAAACGCTCACAGAAGCCACAATATTGACAAGCATTAATTGTTTCACCGTCTGGATTTTTATAGACTTCTGATATGTTAGCAGAAGGGACCATATAAGGTGATAATTTTAGATTTTTTGTTGCTTTCTCAAATTGTTGTAGCATAGGCGTCATTTTCATAGGAGGCGTTGGATAAGCACTTGAACGTTTCCCTGCAAATGGATTTTTATCATCGCCTGAAATTCCAGTAGTTTTTTCAAATTTATCAAAATAAGGCTCTAATTGATCGTAATTTAATGCCCAATCCTGTATTAAATAATCTGGACCTAATTTGTTAGCACCATAACGTTCGTCTGTCATCGTTTTAATTTGAAAGTCGTATGGTAAAAATCGGTAGGTCATGCCGTTCCAGTGCGTTCCAGATCCACCAAGCCCCTCACCTAATAAAAAGGACCCAAGTTGACGCATAGGTAAAGCCTGCATCTTACGATTATTACGGAAAGAAACTGTTTCCTTTGACAGATTTTGCATTAAATCATAACGAATTGCATAGCGATATTCATCATGAATATTTAAAAAATCCTCAGTGCCTCGTTTTTGTCCGCGTTCTAAACCAACTACTTTTAATCCAGCTTTCGAGCATTCAGCAGCGACAATGCCACCTGTCCACCCAACGCCTACTGTTACAACGTCTACACTTGGTAATGTAGTTACCATTTATAAAACCCCCCTCAAATTAGTGATTGCCCAATTGATTTGGTTCAATTTTTTGGAACTTAGCATCTTCAATCATTGTGATATACGCCATCTGATGGCCAGGGAAGCCTTTCATACGCCAGCCTTCCATATTGCGGTTTCCGCCATATAAAGGATCTGAATATGCCCCCTCTAACGTAGCTGCACGTAAAAGAGTGAAGAAAAATGCGGACGTTACACCATTCATTTGGATTTCACCCTTTTGAAAGGCTGTTAATATTTCATCCATTTGCTTGCCCTCTATTTCGTTAAAGCTTTTTTTGAAGCGACTTTGAGCTTCTGTCTCCATTTTTTCAACGCCTTGTTTGAAAATTTCAGCACGAGTTAGGCGACTTTGATAACCTTGTGTTGGGGCACCCTCCCCAAAAGGACCATGCATATATTCCTTAGAGTTACTACCGTATTGTCCAGCTAACTGATGATCAATAAAGTAAGGAACATCTAAATCAATCGCACCTGGGCCTAAATCATCTTTAGGAAAAATACGCTCAGTGGCATTTGATAAAATTTTAAAATCTCGGTCGTTCATGAAGAACATTTTAGCTTTAGGTGCAGCAGCTTCATTTGTAGTTCCGTTACCATGCTCTAATGTAGAAGTACCTTTACCGTTCATGTTATAGCCAACAAGACCACCTATTAATCCACCACCGACTAATGTACCAGCTGCAATACCTGTTGTTTTTAAAAAATCACGACGTGAGACATTATTATCTGTACTCATAAAAATCCTCCCCTCCAAGAAGTAAATAGATTGTGTTCTATCTTTTATAATCAGCAAAAAAACCAGATTATAATCAATTTGCCATGGAAAAAGTTTTAATTTCATCCACTTAAATAAACTAGTAAATAACAATTTAGAAAGGGAGTGGATAAAATGTATTAGACTATAAGCACTATGCTTATGATGAAAAATACAATTTTAAACATTTTTTATTGTTAATGGAAAAGTTTTGTTGACTTCTAGTTTTCGTGACCTTACTCTGAAGGAGAAGGGCAAAAAATTACAAAATTTTAAACAAAAATTTGGAGAAATGAGCAAAGCAAATATGTGGATTAAAGGTATTGGTGGTAAATTAGTTGTAGCAATTATCGCTTTAGTATTTGTGACATGTGGTACGCTCGGATTTTCTACGTGGTGGAATAGTACAAAAGCAGTTGAGGAACAGGTCCAAGAGAATTTAATATCGAGGGCAGAAGATGTATCGAAATACATAGAAGAACACTTCCAACTTGCACTAGTAGAGGTGGAGGCTATTGCGGAGCAAGCAGCTATCCGTAATATGGACTTTGAGGAGCAAAAGACATATTTAACGAAACGTATTGATGATAGTAAAAATTATTTAGGCTTTGGTATTATTACTTCGGATGGAATAGCTCATTATTTAGATAATACGACAGCTGATTTAGGTGACCGTGCATACGTAAAAGAAGGCTTTACAGGCAAGACAGTCATGTCGGAAATCACGATTAGTCGTGTAACGAATGAGCCAGTTATTTTAATCGTTGCACCTATTGATACAATGACAGGTGAAAAAGCATTGCTATTAGCACGAATAGATGGTTATTACTTATCTAATATCATTGAGGACATTAAAGTTGGAAAAAATGGTTATGCCTTAATGTTAGATGCGAAAGGAACTATTATCGGGCATAAAAATCACGCCCTTGTAAAAGAGCAGGTCAATGAAATTTCCGCTGCTAAAAAATCTGGTGAAATGTCAGGTGAATCATTAGCAGCACAAGAAATGATTAGTAATTCAAATGGATATTTTGCCTTTGATACAAAGGATCATGGTACAAATTTAATGGGGTATCATACGTTGGATAATGGTTGGAAGATGGGGGTAGTCGCATTAGAAGATGAAATGCTGTCAGGGCTTTCACAATTGAAGACAAACTTCATTATTATGACTATTATCGTTTCCATATTGGGCTTGTTGATTTCGTTTGCGATTTCGCGATCTGTCAGTAGACCACTGCGTCATGTGCTGCGTATTAGTGAAGGATTATCAGATGGAGATTTTACACAAGAAATTCCTGATAAATATTTGAAGCGTATTGATGAAATGGGGACTATGGCACGTGCATTAGATAGAATGGCAGATAATATGCGAGGTATGATATTACAGGTTAGTAAGGAAGCAACAGAGGTAAATGAGGCATCTTGTGCATTAATGGGGAATGTACATGCTGTGACGAAGCATTCAGAGCAAATTGCAGGTGCAATAGGTGAGGTAGAACGTGGAGCACAAAGTCAAACGGCAATGGCTGAAGAAGGTGCATCAGCTATGGAGCAAATGGCCTTAGGAATTCAAAATATGGCAGAGGTTGCTTCGACGATTGCATCTAATACTGATTTTATTTCCGAGAAAATAAGTGAAAGTAATGGAGCGGTAAAACAATCTATTAATCGTATGGATGAAATACAGCGAGGAACAGCAGTAGAGCTCGACATTATCCGTAAATTGGAACAGGAATCGAAAGAAATAGAACTAATTTCAAAAATGATTACTGATATTTCCGATCAAACAAACTTACTAGCCCTTAATGCTTCAATTGAAGCTGCACGTGCAGGGGATGCAGGTAAAGGCTTTGCAGTGGTAGCAGAGGAAGTAAGAAAACTTTCAGAGCAAACAGCGGGTTCTGCTGCGCAAATAAATGTATTAATTGATCGAGTACAAGCATACACATTAGAGGTTGTGAAGGCTGCAGAGAGTGGCGAAGTAAATGTAGCACGAGGATTAGATGCTATTGAGGCAGTAGGAGAACGTTTTGAAGAAATCGTACATGCTGTTGGTGAAATAGCAGGTCAAATTGAGGAAATGAATGCTTCAGCAGAGCAAATGTCTGCTAATACGGAAGAGGTTTCAGCTTCAATGGAAGAAATGGCGGCAACAGCACATGCTGCAAGTGATTATGTATCTGAAGTGAAAACCGCAACATCCGAGCAGATGAACACTGTAGAGACTATGAACGAACAAACGATTAAAATGTCTGAAATGGCGAATCGCTTACAAGGAGCAATTCAACAATTTAAATTATAAAATGAGCGCTAAGAGGCTAGTGCAAAAGAGAAAAAGTGTTAGATTGATGGCAATCAATCTAACACTTTTTTCTATGCCATTGTTGTCTAAGACGGAGAATATTTACTACCCAACGGCACGTTTTGTACTTTTTTACAATGGGTTTTAAATTGTTGAAAGAGTTCAGAATTGTTTGAGTGACTGGCACTAATTCAACGCTTCTTGCATAGCAGTGAGCAGTTGCTCACGGGCGATGATTCGCTCGCCGCCGCCTTGTACCATTTGATCACTGCCGCCACCTTTACCATTAATAAGTGGTAAAACTTTCGCGGCAAGCTCTTTCATACTTGTTTGTACATGGGCGCCACGCGTCGACACAAATTGTAGCTTGTCTTCATTTTCTGAAACGAGTAATGCGATGGCATCGGAACGTTCAGCCACGATAAAACGAGCCAATTTTTGAAGTTCTTGTATCGAACGATTATTAAATGCAGCGGTAATTATATTGTTATCACTAGATGCCAAGGCATTTGCTTCAAAGGTAAGCAATTCCTCTTTTGCTGCTACGAGTGCCTTTTCCGTCGCTTTTTGTGTTGCTAATAGCTTTGCAAGTGCTGTAGCTGCTTCGACTTCAGGTACACTTAATTGTTTTGCAACATCAGCAAGTACAGTTTTTCTCATAGCTAGCTCTGCTAAAACGCGTTGACCACATACAAACGACACACGTACATTGCCCTTCATTTTTTCAGTGCCTAAAATTTTAATAGCGCTAACTTGTCCTGTTGATGTTGGGTGCGTACCTCCACAGCCATTGTAGTCAAAGTCAGGAATAATGACTAACCGAATTTCACCTGTCACTGCTACCTCTTTACGTAGATTGTAATTACTAAGTTCTTGCTCTGTAATCCATTTTGTCTCAATTGGACGGTTTTCTAAAATAATGTCATTAGCTCGAGCCTCAGCTGCCGCGAGCTGCTCTTTTGATAGGCTGTCGACAGCAATATCAATCGTCACCTGCTCACTACCGAGGTGAAAGCTTACTGTTTGTGCATCAAAAAGTTCGACAAAAGCGGCGGTTAAGATGTGCTGTCCTGCGTGCTGTTGCATATGGTCGAATCTGCGTTGCCAGTTCAATGTACCATGCACTTCACCAGATAAAGTGGAGGCATCGCCCTCTATATAATGACGGATTTCTTCATTGATTTTTTCAACATCGATTACGTTCGTGTTGTTTAATGTTCCTGTATCATACGGCTGACCGCCACCTGTTGGATAAAAGGCCGTGTTAGAAAGCACAACGTACTGGCGTCCATCATCCTCTATGCCAGTTCGTACAACTGTTGCAGTAAATTCCCGTTGCATAGCATCTTGATAATATAGTAGCTCTTTCATTAAAAAGCCCCCTTTATGTCATTTGATTTGAATTGCAGTACGAAAAGATTTACTTTATTGTGGCATAATTGCTTGTAGGTGTATACAGGTTTTCTAGTTGACCCATGCTGAAATTGATTTATTATAGAAAAGAATAGGTAAAGATAAAGGAGCTAGTATAAATGGATATTACACAATTTTCGGTGGAAGAAATTTTAGATCCGACGAATATTATTGAAGGTAAGCGCTATGAGTTTATTTTAGATGTAGATATTGATGAAGAGGATGAGCTGTACCATGAAGCGGGTATTGAAATCCGTGTTTTAATTGGCGAAAAAGAAGGTGCACCATTTATTTTAAATTACTTCATTATGGAAAAGGCAAAGGGAGAGTATTTAGACTTTGCGCTTGAAGATGATGAGTTAGAAGAGATTTTAACTTTCTGCAAAGAAGAAATAGCAAAAGCATAAGTACTTAAACAGGTAAAGGAAAACGGTTGTTTTTCTTTACCTGTTTTTTGTAGAAAAGAAAAATACGTTTAAATGGTGAGTCGTTCTCATACCGCTCATTACCTTTTAAAAAAAGGTAGTACTGGAAACGTGCATTTGTAATTAGCTTTTTGATAACATTAAATTATTGAAAAGTTGCAAAGTAAGTGGTGTATATCGTTTGATTTCAGTACGTCCATCTCCATCTCAAAAGTAGGGAAGCGTTATGACGATTTTTCACCTATGGGGGGACGATTTGCTATGTCTGTGGTGGGAAATGTCATTTACATAGTTACGATACTGAAATTAAGTGGTCATGAGAAAAGGGGGCTTGTAGGATGAAATTCGTAATTATTGGGGGAGATGCGGCAGGAATGTCTGCCGCTATGGAGATTTATCGAAATGTACCAGGGGCGGAAATTACCTCTTTAGAGCGAGGTTTTATCTATTCATATGGACAATGTGGTTTACCTTATGTAGTAGATGGGCGGATTTCATCATCAAAGCGTCTTATTGCAAGGGATGTGGAAACATTCCGAGATAAATACGGTATTGATGCGCGAGTGGGGCATGAGGTCAAGCAGATCGATGTGGAGAACAAGCTTGTTAAAGGCACACAATTTTCAGGTGAGCCATTTGAGATTGCATACGATAAGCTTCTTATCGCTACAGGAGCTAATCCAATCATCCCTGTACAAAAGGGTGCTGACTTAGCAGGTATTCATAAAGTTAAAACTATCCCTGAATTAGAGGATTTACTTGCAGATTTAACGCCAGATATTGAGCATGTGACCATTCTTGGTGGGGGCTATATTGGGCTTGAAATGGCGGAAACAATTCGGGCATGTAATAAGAACGTGCGACTTATTCAGCGAGGCAATCAGGTCGCTAATATTTTAGATGAAGAGCTAGCTAAGCATGTCCATGAAGAGGCAAAAAAGCAAGGTATTGAGCTACTATTAAATACTACTGCCGAAGCGTTTGAGGGCACATCACGTGTGGAACGAATCATAACAGATAAAGGTGCGTTAGCTACTGATTTAGTTATTGTCGCTTCGGGTATTAAACCAAATACACAATTTTTAGAGGGGACAAATATTAGTCTAGCTAAAAATGGTGCAATCATCGTTAATCGTCATTTGGAGACGTCAGTTGAAGATGTATATGCGGCTGGGGATTGTGCAACTCATTTTCATATCGTTAAAGAACGTTTAGATTATGTACCATTAGGAACGACGGCAAATAAGCAAGGGCGCTTAGCTGGGCTTAATATGTCTGGCAAATTTGCACCGTTTCGTGGTATTGTCGGCACCTCAATACTGAAATTTTTCGATTTAACAATTGCGACGACAGGTATTAATGAACGTACGGCAAAGGACCTTGGATTTGAGTATGAGGCATATAAAATCTCTGCACGGCATATTGCAGGATATTACCCAGGAGCTCAACGGATGTTTATTAAAATTGTTGTGCGGAAGAGAGATCAGCAACTTTTAGGGGCACAAATTGTTGGACCTGCTGGTGTTGATAAACGCATCGATGTCTTTGCTACAGCTCTATTCAATAAAATGACATTACCTGATTTACTCGATTTAGATTTAGCCTATGCGCCTCCTTTTAATGGCGTTTGGGATCCGTTACAGCAAGCGGCAAGAGTGAATGCACGTATATAAAATAATGGTAAATAGGAGGAATAAAAGATGAATATTTATGATATTGATGTAGCTTTAGAGGATGGGACAGAGTATAGCTTAGAGAAGTATAAGGGCAAGGCAATGTTAATCGTCAATACCGCAACAAAATGTGGTTTTACACCACAATTTGAGGAATTAGAAGAGCTTTATAAGAAATATCATGATGATGGATTAGTTGTGCTTGGCTTCCCGTCAAATCAGTTTAAGCAGGAGGTAGACTCTGCGGAAGAAGCTGCCTCACAATGTCGTTTAACATACGGTGTAACGTTCCCAATGCATGAAATGGTGAAAGTAAATGGCAAGGAGGCACATCCTGTCTTTAACTATTTAACAACGCATTCTAAAGGTTTCCTTGGAAGTAATGTGAAATGGAATTTTACAAAGTTTTTAGTAGATCGCAATGGGGAAATTATTAAACGCTACGGCTCTGCTGATAAGCCAAGTAGTATGGAAGAGGATATTAAAAACGTACTAGCATAGAGAACGGATGGGGATATATTGTAGAAGACTACTGTCTTCGTTGATTCCTGCTACGGTCGGGCGCTTTCCGCGGGCACACCGTAAGCCGCAACCGTCGCTGTCGCGCCGTCTGTTGCGTCTTAGGTTTTGTGCTGTTCCCGCAGGAGTCGCCCGCGCTCCAATCGACGAGTATTAAATTTATTGTAAATTGTTTGAGTGCCTGACACTCGTTTTTTACCTTATGTCTAGTTTGAAGCATGCACATGATGTGCATGCTTTTTTTGATTTAAGGTTGTTGTAAGCTTGCGACAATTTTGCTGTAAGTTTAGGGCCGTATACTGGAAACAGAAAGAGGTGAGCGTATATGACGCCATTATTAAAAGTACAAAATGTAGGAAAAACATACGGCAAAGGCGCGAATACATTTACAGCGCTTGAGAATATAACATTTGAAGTAGGACAAGGAGAGTTTGTCGGTGTGATGGGGCCTTCTGGTGCAGGGAAATCGACGCTCTTAAATGTATTAGCAACAATTGATACGCCAACAACTGGCGATATTGTAATAGGAAATACAAATTTAGCACATATGAAAGATACACAGTTAGCAGATTTTCGTCGTGATAACTTAGGCTTTATCTTCCAAGATTATAATTTACTCGATTCCTTAACAGTTCGTGAAAATATTGTACTACCACTTGCCATTGCAAAGGTGCCGCAGAAGGAAATTGCTATAAGAGTAGAGCGTATCGCACAGTTGTTTGGCATTAGTGAGCTACTAGATAAATATCCTTATCAAATTTCTGGAGGTCAAAAGCAAAGAACAGCATCATCACGTGCATTAGTAACTTCGCCTAAGCTAATTTTTGCCGATGAGCCAACAGGCGCACTCGATTCAAAATCAGCAACGGATTTATTAGAAAGTTTAAGTGATTTGAATCAAACCCATGCGGCTACAATCATGATGGTCACGCATGATGCTTTTGCAGCAAGCTTCTGCCAGCGTATTCTCTTTATTCAAGACGGCAAGCTTTCCAAGGAAATTCATCGTAGTACACAGACGAGAAAGCAGTTTTTCCAGGAAATATTACAGGTGCTTGCAAGCGTCGGAGGTGGAGTAAATGACGTTATTTAGTTTGGCTCGTAAAAATATTCAGCGCAATTTCTCAAATTATTTTTTATATATTGCCTCAATGGTATTTAGCATCGTGATTTACTTTACATTTGTAACGTTAAAATACAGTGACGATCTTGCAGGCTCAACGAGTATGTCACAGCAAATTAAAGGATTAATGAGTGCATCGTCAATTGTGCTACTATTTTTCATTGTAATATTTATCGCATATTCTAATTCATTTTTTATGAAGAAGCGAAAAAAAGAAGTGGCACTTTATTCACTACTAGGTGTCCGTAAACAAAAAATTGGCCTAATGCTCTTTTTTGAGAATTTAGTTATTGGGCTCGTATCATTGGTTTTAGGTATCATAATAGGCTTTTTTATGTCAAAGGTGTTATTAACAATTTTAGTGCGACTGATGGGCTATCAGGTCGTAGCTAATTTAACATTTACTCCTGAAGCTGTGCTACAGACAGCGGGAATCTTTGCAGTACTATTCTTATTTACTTCTTTACAGGGCTACCGTGTTATTTATCAATTTAAACTAATTGATTTGTTCCACGCAGAGAAGCAGGGTGAAAAAATTCCACGTGCATCATTTTTAGCCGCAATTATGGGGACAGTACTTATTGCATTTGGCTATTATACGGCCTCTTCTGATATTTTCACTAGTCCTATTTGGAAGCTGTTCACAATCCTCGGTACACCCCTTTTAGTAATCGGTGTAACAATTGTGGGGACATATCTACTATTCCATAGTGTGAGCGTTTTCGTACTGACAGCTTTGAAAAAGGCAACATCTTGGTCTTGGAGAGGCTTGAATTTAATCGGTGTTTCACAACTACTATATCGAATACGAGCAAATGCTAAATCGTTATCCATCATCGCGATTTTAAGCGCAACGACGATTACTGCTGGTGGTGGCGTATTTGGGATGTACTACAATACTGAAGAAAGCGTACGTCAAATGCTACCAAACACATTTATGTGGAAAGGTGACGCTGTTGAATTTGACCAACAGAACGTGATATACAATGAAACGATTCATGCCAAAAATTTACGTGTCGATAATGAATTTGCATTTTTTGAATATACATTATTGAAGGAATCTGATTACAATCGTTTAGCGACATTACAAGGGAAAAATCGTGAGCTGCATGTTGCAGACGGTTCAGCTGTACTACTAGACGTTAGCTATGATGAACGTTTTTCACATGACTATACAGGCGAAAACTTTAAATTGCTAAGCGGGGAATCCTTCCATATCGACAAAATGTATACAGACAGTGTGCTAAACTTTATTCCAGCGGGTACGGTGCTTGTCGTAAACGATCTTGCATTTGATACAACAAATGCAGAAGGTGTTACAATGCAGGCTGTCAGCATGGACAATGATTTAAAGCAACAAAGTATTTCTAAACAAATTTATAAGCAGCTATCTACTGAGCAGCAAGAATGGTTTTCAAGTGTGCCTCAAAGCTATGAGGATAGTCTAGGTACTGTCGGTTCATTACTATTTGTAGGAAGCTTTTTAGGGTTAGTATTTTTAGCAGCTACAGGAAGTATTATTTACTTTAAAGTGTTAACAGAAGCAGAAGAAGATCAGGCGAAGTATGCAGTATTAAATAAAATTGGTGTGAATAGTAAGCAAATATTGAAGACAGTTGCAGGGCAGGTTGCCGTTATATTTAGCGCACCGCTTATTGTTGGCATCGTGCACAGTGCTTTTGCGCTTTTAGCTTTTTCACAATTATTTAATATGGACATAACGAAGCCTGTACTATTATGGATGGTTGCATATTCAGTTATTTACGGCTTGTATTACCTCTTTACTGTACGGTCGTTTTATAAAATTGTGAGACAGGGGAATTAATATGAAAAAGACGTTTATAAGTATTGGGGCACTGTTTATCTTATTTGTAGCAGGTCTTTGCGTACTCATGACAGTAGATTTTAATCGCTTAAATAAAGACACTTACTATGTGCATATAACTGCCGATGGGGAAGTTGAAGAATTTAAGGCGAATGATGGGCAAATTATCCAAACGTATTGGTATGAGCTACCAGCCTTTAAAGAAAACGGAGAAGAAATGATGTTGAAATTTTCTGCTCAAAAAAATTTGCGACTAGATGCATATTTAAAGCTTTATGTGAAAAAAGAAAATGAAGTGACGTCTTATGATGAAATTCAATATGATGACATGCCTGCAAAAGTACAAGCGCAAATGAAATAAAATATAAGAGAAGAGCAGTCCATAATAATTGGACCGCTCTTCTTTATTTTTCGTTCACTTTATGCAATTGAATTGTGACAGTTGTCCCTTTTTGTTCCTCAGATGTAATGGACACCGTACCACCGTGTGCTTCAATAATATCTCGTGCAATAGCAGTGCCAAGTCCAGTCCCTTGTTTTTGCTCAGTATTTGTTCCACGGTAGTAACGCTCAAATATATGTGTAAGGTCTTCAGCACTAATGCCATGACCATTATCAGTAATTGTGATGGTGTTAGCATCTACTAACACGTGAACACATACATCTGGAGGATTATGCAGTATTGCATTATATAAAAAATTTATCACAGCACGCCGCATAAAATGCTCGTCAATCGAATGGACAATGACCTCTGCTGTTGCATCAAATTCGATATTTGCTTGTTCATAGGGTGGCGTATTTAGTGTGTCGATGACAATTTCCCGCATAAACTGAACGATATTGACGTCTGTCAAAGCTAGTGGGAGCTGCTGATGTCTTAGCCGCATTGTTAAATTTAAATCATCGAGTAAATCTTGCATATGCAATGACTGCTTTTCAATAATTTGTGCATATTCGGTTTGCTCATTTGGTAATAAGCCCCGATCATTTAGTAACTCTGCATAACCACGTATGGAAGCTAGTGGCGTCTTCATATCGTGAGAGACGTTGCTAATCCACTCCTCACGCATCAACTCTAGTCGTTTGCGTTCTTGCTCATGTGCAGCTAGCTCACTCGATACTTCACTTAAATTTTCAAATACAGGTCGATAAAGACCTTTTGGCACTTTGATTGGCATATGTTTGTGATTTTTTAAATGCTGAATGCGTTCGATCATTGCGTAAAGAGGCTTCGTTAATGTACGACCAAATAACCAGCCGACAAGTGTTGCGACTAATAAATCGGCAATAACTATAAGCAATCCAAACTTCCCGATAAGTTGTAGTATAGAGGTACCTGATAGATGAACAACTAACCTTGATACGCCACTACCTTTAATGCCAATTAAATAGCTAATATTATCTTTACTGCCTACATAAACCGTCGTATCAACATCGAATTCCTTATATTTATAAACTTGAATTAAATCGACGGGAGCATAATGGGAAAGTGCCTTGGGAGGAGTAAAATAGCCATCGATAACTTGTCCGTTTGCATCAAGCAATTGAATCCACGCATTTCTTTGATGTAACTGTTGCAGCCCTTCTTCACTTACGGAAGGCTGACCATTATTTATATCAATATACTGTTGAAATCCACGCACAAAGATTTCCTCTGTGTCTGCAGTAGCATCATTAAATTTATTGTATTGCTGATATATCATTAACCCTATAAAAATGGCGGTATTGACGAAAATAACGATAATGACTATAGACAATATAGATAGTAAAAAACGAGCTGTTAATCGCCATCTCATGTTTGTGGCTCTTTTGGCACGACTAATTTATAGCCAAGCCCTTTGACCGTTGTTATATAAACAGGTTTTGAAGGATCGTGTTCAATTTTTTCACGAAGACGACGAATGTGCACCATAACCGTATTGTCTGAGCCGAAAAAATCCTCACTCCAGACACGTTCAAATAATGTTTCCTTACTTAAAATGCGGTTTGGATTATGCATAAAGCAAGCCATTAAGCCGATTTCCTTAGCTGTTAATTCTAATAATGTACCATCTTTGTGTACTTCTGTTTCATCGCTATTAAGCACAAATGGTCCAACCTGTATCGTCTTTATTTGTGTAGTAGTTGTTGTTTCCTGTATTTGATAGCCTGCTCGGCGCAAATGTGCCTTTACTCGATAGGCAACTTCTTTAGGACTAAAAGGCTTAGTAATATAGTCGTCACCGCCAATGGCGAGCCCTAAAATTTTATCTATCTCTTCGTTTTTCGCTGACAAGAAAAGAACTGGAATATGTGAAACTTCACGAATACGTCGGCATAAATCATAGCCTTCACCGTCTGGAAGCATAACGTCAAGTAGCACAATATCGGGTTTCACCTGTTGAAAGCTCGACCACGCTTTGTCGATGGAGTTAGCTATATGGATAAGCTTATAGCCCTCTTTTTGAAGACTCACCTTTAGTAGATTAGCTAAATCTGCTTCATCCTCTACAATTAAAATTGTTGGTTCTTGCAAAGTTCATACGCCCTTTCCTTTAAGGTTGGCATTCATTTCTTATTTATCAGCCTTATTATAAATGAAAGTACTGAAAAAGACGAAGCATGATGAAGGGAAAACGGCAGATTTAGTCTGTGAAAATAGGCTGTCAAGATTTACTTGAATCATACTGCTAATCAGTGTGTAAAATTGGAAAGGTTTTATCGAAATAGCAGGAACTATTGACCTCTATGTCGAATTTAATTTTTATAAGCGGTAAAGTGTAGCTATTTATCGACATCAACGACAGAGCTGTTAGTAATTGCAAAGAAAATGCACTAAAGTGAAGGCTTCTTCAAGATGATAAAATTTGCACATATTTTTGATTTGTACATGAATAAATTATGAATACTAGCTCTCTGCTCATATGTGGAGAGCTATCTTTTACCTTTAAGTAGATTACATAAAATATTTTTTGGATTGGGAGAGTGGATAAACATGATTACAGAATTACAGATGCATGAAAAAGCTAAACAACCAGAAAATGACGAAAGTGTACAGCAGGTCGAAGCAGTGGAAACGCTGTTCGTAAATGAGTTCATAGACGGCATTTTGGATCCACAGCAACAAATGCTCGGCCCTGTCAAAAATGGAGGCACGATTATTGCCAATACAACGCCTGGATGTTGGGGTCCTATGCTAACGCCAACAATCCGTGGTGGACATGAAGTAACGAAGCCCGTGTTTGTTGAAGGCGCTGAAGTAGGCGATGCAATTGTTATTACTATTAAATCCATACAAGTGACATCTCTTGCGACAGCATCTGGACATGATGAGGCAATACCCGATCGTTTTATCGGAGATCCGTTTGTATCAGTAAAATGTCCAGGCTGTGGCAAACTTCATCCAAGTACCGTAGTGAGTGGGGTAGGTCCGCAAGCAATACGCTGTTCAACATGCGATACAGAAACGGCACCTTTTAAAATGACGAATGGATACACGATGGCACTAGATCAAAAAGGGTTTATTGGTTTAACAGTTGGACGCGAAGGCGCACGTCGTATTGCGTTAGAAGCAAAAAATTATATGCGCACACCTGAAAATTCAGTGCAAAACCCAGTAGTAGCTTTGGCACCGAGCGATTTGATTGGTGTAATGGCAAGAATGCGCCCATTTTTAGGTCAGCTAGGAACGACGCCTTCGAAGGCAATGCCAGATTCACATAATGCAGGTGATTTTGGTTCGTTTTTAATCGGAGCGCCGCATGAATATGCATTTACCGAAGCGGAACTAGATATACATCGTACTGACGGCCATATGGATATTAGCCGTGTTCGCGAAGGGGCTACCATTATTTGTCCAGTCAAAGTACCTGGCGGTGGTGTGTACATTGGCGATATGCATGCGATGCAGGGAGACGGAGAAATTGCTGGGCATACGACAGATGTTGCGGGAATTGTGCAGCTGCAGGTAAGTGTATTGAAAAAAGTAGCACTTGAAGGTCCTATTTTATTACCAAATGAAGAGGATCTCCCATACACAGCGAAACCTTTTTCGAAGGAAGAAAAACGCCGAGCACGCGAACTAGCAGAGGAATTTGGCGTGAAGCAAGTAGAAGAAGCGTTCCCAGTATCCATAGTAGGGACAGGTACAACATTAAATAATGCGACAGATAATGCTATTAGTCGTGCAGCCAAACTATTTGAGATAAGTGAGCCAGAAGTGATGAATCGCGCAACAATTACGGGATCCATTGAAATCGGCCGCCATCCTGGTGTTGTAACTGCCACTTTCCAAGTTCCGAAGTCGGTGCTAAAAAAAGCACGAATTTATAAACCTATTAAAAAGCAGTACGATTAAAATTAAGCGCTGCTGAAATTTAACAACAAACTTTAAATAAGGGAAAAAATAAGGCACGAGCCAGTGTAATGTAACAATACATTGGCTCGTGCTTTGCTATGAGGAACGTGGAAGCATAATCGCAAACAAAAAATCAAAATTGAATTCTCGTATTAAGCTGATATAATAATAAAAGCTTCTAAATCTATATATTTAATTGCGTTTAATATAATTTCAACTTTTGATTTCAAGGATGGTGACTATGGCAGATTTCGTACGCTTGCAAGAAAAAGAAGTGAAAAATCATCGACTCAAAGCATATATAGCTAAGATGAGTGGAGGAGGACATGCCCCCTCAAGAACGAATTTAGCCGATGCAATAACAGGTGCAGTAGGTGGCTTACTTTGTATCTTTGTATTGATTTGTTTAACAAACTATACAGGAGCACCATGGTTAATGGCATCCCTTGGGGGGAGCTGTGTACTCGTATTTGTCGTATGGAATGCGCCATTGTCGCAACCTCGTAATATTATTGGAGGGCATTTAATTTCAGCCTTTATCGGATTGGTGATGTATTCTTTATTAGGATCAAGTGTCTATTCAATTAGCCTTGCTGTTGGATTAACGATCTTTTTTATGGCACTTTCGGGCGTTATCCATCCACCAGCGGGAGCTAACCCTATTATCATTATTTTAGGAGGCTATAGCTGGAGCTATTTAATAATGCCAGTATTAATAGGTGCAGTGATTATTGTCATCTTTGGTTTAATAATAAATAACTTACGACAGACTAGAAAATACCCACAATTTTGGTGAGCAAAAAAAAATTTTTTTTTTACACTAATTTCGTGTAACTATTTTATTTATTGCCCGTCTACTGCATTGGTAGTGTTAGCTGCTCTTGGGAGCAGTGAATACTTAGAGAGATAAATAGTATGACGCCAACATTGTTGAGCGTCGGGCAAAGAGCCATCTGAGACCATGCACTGGGCTACCAACTTAAGGGCAAATATCAGATGTGCTCTTGCCTTAGTAAAAAATTTAATGAGCTTCGTGGATCGTTTAAATGTTGCTCTAAGTAGAGCTAAAGTGTTTGTATAGTCGAACACTTTAGCTCTTTTATTTGTGCATATTTGTAACTTATTAGCATATGTTGGATAGGATTTGTTATATTGAAGAAAGAAGAGTGTTGAAAAAGTTGAGAAATATATTTGTGCATGTTAGGGGAAGATCTTTGTTGCGTGAAATTGATAGGGGGCTCTGGTTGTATGCTGCTGGACTGTGATGAGCAATTATTCATAACATATAGACAAAGTGGTGAAAATGGCGCTGAAAAGTTACTTTCAAAATGGGCGGAGGCCGAGGTCACTCCACAAGAAGATCCCAAAATATTGGGTACTGCATTATCACCTCAATTATTTTTAGTAAATAAAGAAGCGGCGATGAACATTGCCTTTTCGACAGCTCGAAAATATTGGGGACGTGTATCACCAGAGTTGCAGCTATTTTTCAACGAGCATGGCTTGGATGCAAAATATGTGAATGACCGACTTAATGCCTTTTTCTATACCCAAAAAGGGAAGCAAGCTTTTTTTGAGCAACTTTTTGCCCAGCATACAATGGACTTAGAGCGATTAGTCTGGCTTGTGTTCGGAAAGAGATGGCAGGTCAAGCTACCTGTAAATGACCTACAAACTATATTTTTATATAAATTTGAAGATGATTATTTTGTGCATATGATTTATAAAGAAGAGACACTGTTTTGGCACTGGCTTTTTATGAAAAAAGTTTATTCACTGCTTATCCACAAACCTCTGGAACAATTCACATTTATCCATGAAATAATGAGTCATTTTGAACAATCATCAACAATTACTTATGCACATGTGGATAACTTTGTGTATAATTATAGAAAAACTCTGGATAAGTGTATAACTCATGTGGATAAATGTAATTTGTCCTGTTTAGCGAAAAAACAGCTTCGTCTATATCAAATTGTCACACATTACCGTTTATCAGAGGGAAATTATCAATGCATTAAAGAATTGATTACTTCCTTTGAGGCGGATTGGCGTTATTCTATGTATGCCTTAACAGAAAAAGAAAAGGTTTTGATTGCCTATATTTTATGGCAGATTGCTCATCAAGAACGGGATTATGAAAAGGTCCTTCATTATGGTGAATATTTATTAGAAGATGAACGACTTAATAATTATGCCATTGAGATTTTGCTAGAGTACAAGGACTTACTCCCAAATCGAAAACCAACGCCACCTGCAATAATAAAAAATTATAATTTGAATTACTTAGAAAATCTGTATGCCGTATTACTAGATACTTATGTCAGATTGGAACGTTACCAAGAGGGGTTAGTGCTCTTAAAGGAACATGGCCTTGCATCCAATAAAAAAATAAATGCAGCATTAGTACAGCAAAACTACAGTAATGAGCAATTAATTGCTATTGAGGCATCGATGCAGCAAGATATAGCACTTCAAGTAAACAATTCGTTACAGCATATTGGTCTATCAGTGGAAGAATGGCGCCAACATTATCGCCAGCCTGATGCCCCTTATTTTTTAGTTGCACAGAGCGCTTCCATGCATATGATTAATATTTTAAAAATCCTGTTTGTCACTGAGCAGTATGAGTTATTTGAGAAATTAATCGAGGTTTATAAAAAATATTTACTCGTCGAGGAGCATTTTAACCAATTGCGAGAATTTATTAGTGCGTATGTATAACGGGAAAAAGAGTGTGCTATGAAGGCAAATATTGATTTGAGTGGACACTCCAGACTATAGAAAAACTCGAACAGATTCGGGTTTGTCTATAGTCTTTTTTATTTGAATAAATGTCCAGGACTCCTGCTACCGTTGATTTCCGCTACGGGCGGACGCTTTCCGCGGGCACACAGTAAGCCGCAACCCTCGCTAACGCGCGGTTTGTTGCGTCTTACACTGCGTGCGTTCCCGCAGGAGTCGCCGCCCTCCACTCCAATCAACTAGTATAAATTGTTTGAGTGCCTGACACTATGACTTAAAAAAATGACAAAAGGTAGCAAGAATGAACTTCTTGCTACCTTTAGCCAATACGCTTTATTATTCTAAAACCCCTTTTTCTTGAAGTGCCATGATTTGTTCAGAACTATAGCCAAGTGCTGATAATACTTCTTCGTTATGCTCGCCTAGCTTTGCACCAACATGCTTGTACGTTGGATTGGCCCCATCAAATTTAAAGGCAGATGCAATTTGTTTTTGCGTTGTACCATCATTTTTCGGAATTTCCACAATCATGCCACGAGCTTGTAATTGTGGATGCTCGCATGCCTCTGGAAAAGTTAACACTGGTTCAACACAACCTTCGAAATTTTCATTAAAGACTTCGAGCCATTCGTTGTAGGTTTTCGACAAAAAGGCGTCATGCACGGCCTCTTTAAATCGAATCTGTGTATAGTAAGAATCATTAAATGTATTATCAATAAGTTCTGGAATATCAAGTGCCTCACATAGTAGCCTACGAAACTGTGGCTCTAGACTGCCCACTGAGAAAAATCGCCCATCCTTCGTTTTGTAAAAATCATAGTAGCTACCACCGTTTAAAATTTCTTGTTCAGGCTGAGGTACACGGCCACCGCCAATATAAGCAGAGCCGTACATGGCATTAAGTGAGAAAACAGCATCGGTCATGCTAATATCGACATACTGACCTTCACCTGTTTTTTCTCGGTGAAGAGCGGCAGCGAGCACACCTATTGCAGCGTGCATTGTACCACCCGCAATATCTGCAAGCTGAACCCCCATGGAGACAGGTTTTTTATCTTTATGGCGAGAATAGTCGAGCACGCCAGCTAATGCCAAATAATTATTATCATGTCCAGGTCGGTTGCTATATGGACCTGTTTGGCCATAGCCAGTAATAGCACAATAGATTAGTTTTGGATTTACTTCTTTTAACGCTTCGTAGCCAATACCGAGTCGTTGCATAACCCCTGGCCGAAAACCTTCAATGATTACGTCATACTCCTGTATAAGTGACTTTACAATTTCTACAGCCTCTGGCGATTTTAAATTTAATGTAAGTGACTTTTTGGAACGATTTAAGTGCTGATGAATATATGCCTCGTGATTTTCATCATAGGGAGGCATAATGCGCGTTAAATCAACGCGTTTGGAGGATTCCACATGGATGACCTCCGCACCTAGGTCGGCAAAAATCATCGTTGCCATAGGCCCTGGTAGTAATGCAGAAAAATCGAGAATTTTTAACCCCTTTAAAATACCCAAATCTTCCAACCCCTTTTTGTGTAGGCTACAATGCAGTCATGTAAGAAGCATTAGTAGCGCTTTTCTCATTATCCCCATAGTGCGAAAAGCGTGTTTTATAAAATTCTGTATTAATACAGTTTGTTTTTATTTTATTCAGTATTATAACAGAAGATACATTAGATTGCCTATGTTAATTTTTATTATAAATTAATTTATCAGAAAATTATATGTCACAATAACAATAAAAGTAAAAATATTTAGAATATAGATGGGTATTAATGGTGGTAATAGCGATAGAAGTGGGTGTATCGCCGATAACCTCATGGAAATCGCCGATAAAATTACGTAATCGCCTGCAAGAGCCCATAAATCGCCGATAGAACTTTCGTAAATTAAAAAATCTAATTGTAATTATGTTTACCTTTTAAGATTATGGGTATTTGAATAATAGAACGATAATTTGGGCAAGCTATTGTTGTAAATGATACGTAAACTCGGGACACATCTCTCGATCAACTTGGCAAGACTTAAGGTTATCCCCCTTTCCCTTATGACAGAACAAGTATGATATGATGTATGCCTATATTTTGGGAAAGCCAAGAGAGCACCGATGCTTCTTGGCTTTTTTATTTTGTCTATGACTTTCTTCCATAATTTTAGAAATACTATGAAGGTTCACTATCTACCTGTCGATATAAAGGGTATGATGATTTTACGTACTCATTATATGTGAAAGGAAGAGTGAGATGGATAAAACAAAAATCCAAAAAGTGAACAAAGCACTTATTGCAACTGTTTTTGCTACTAGCGGGATTGCTGTTGTTGTACCACCACCACAAAAAGTAGCAGCAGCTACATCACCATTTGTAGATATTAACCAATATTCAAGTCACTACGACAATATTTTGAAATTATACTCTCAAGGTGCAATTAGTGGGTTTGCAGATAAAACATTTCGACCAAATCAAAATGTAACGCGCGGTCAAGCAGCAAAAATGCTTGCAACGGTTTTAAAGCTAGATTTAAAAAATGTACAAGATCCATATTTTAAAGATGTTCCAAAGAGCAATGAATATTATAAATATGTAGCAGCATTACAAAATGCGGGGATTATGTCTGGCTATGCAAGTGGTTCATTTATGCCGAATGAAGTTATTACACGAGGACAATTAGCCAAAATTTTAGTGCTTGGCTTTAAATTCGAAGTAGCGTCGAATTTTAACCATAGTTTCAAAGATGTAAATAGCCAAACGAGTAATGCCTACTATATTCAAACATTAGTAGATTTACAAATTACAGAAGGAACAACACCTGTCACATTTTCTCCATTCAATGCAGTAACGCGAGGACAAATTGCTTCCTTTATTGTTCGTTCACAAGAGAAAAAAAGCAATGCATCAACTTATAAGATTACGGGTGTTGAAGATGATATTGTTTACATAAATGCTGAACCGTATACAGTACCAGAAAGCCTTTCACATATTTTCAATGAATATAATGCAGATGTCCTAAAGGGGGCATTTATTGAGGGAGACCTCTCAGGCAAAACACTTTATTCTGTCGCAAAGTTAACGTTGAATGCAAGTGGTACGAGTTCACGGTTTTTACATTTTGATGGAGACTATAAATCCTTTGGTGGCACAATCGTTGTAAATGGGAATTATATTGAATTTTCGAATGTAACATTAACGGGCACAATGTTAGTCAATGAAACGGTACGCCCACCGTTACATTTAGATGTTTCTTACTATAAGCCATTAGCAATCGGCCGTGTAGCAAGCAATAATTTTTCATTTATTAACTGGTCTAATCCTGATAAGCAAGAAGGAGAAAGCTCATCGAATAGCAACTCGTCGAGCGATTTGCAAAATTGGACGGATTCAAATCAAAATCCAGATAAAAACAAGCCTTTTGAAAACTGGTCAAAAGATCAAGTAACGATGAAAAATGTTGAAAAGCAGATTGAATTTTACAATAGTACGGTATCACGACTAGTTGTGTCTCAAAGTGGTACAAAAATTGAAACAAATAAAAAGCTACCTCGTGTTGATATTATTGGAAATGTACGTGAATTCGAGATACAAGGCAATATCGGTACGCTAAATTTGGATACCGAAACGAAGCTAACGATATATGGAACGGGCAATATCGACTGGATTAATTACAATAGCTATACCGATTTAGAGCTTTATATAGATGGTCGTGTAGGTACGCTTTATGTAGATAATGCATATGGTTGGATTGATATTGGTGACTACACGTATATTGACAAAGTAATTCTTCCAAAAGACGAAGGGCCAAATAATATTTTTGATGATTTTTTAGATGATAAAGATAACATAGGCAATATTACAGACCCAGATGGTAAACCAATCGATAAAGATGATATAGACAATTCGAAGCCAGCAGATAAAACAAAACCATTAATCGATATTACCAATGTAAGCGTATTGAATGGCAGCGATGTGCAAGTAGACTTTACTTCAGATAAAGTCGGAACATACTACTATATTGTTCGTGAAAAGGGCGCTGAAGTCCCAACAAAACGCGAGATGGTCAATCGTATATCTACTGATAATGTAGCAAGTGGAACGGCTGCAGCCGTCAATGGTAAAAATACGTTTAAAGTGACTAACTTAGGCGAGAAAAAAGAATATGTTGTTTATGTAATGGTAGTAGATGGAGCGAAAAATACGTCGGATATTAAATCGCAGTCATTCCAAATGAAAGATTCATCGCCACCAGTCGTCAAATCGTTAGCGGTAAACCCTCTACATGGTGGGACACGTGCAGAATTTACATTTAATGCGAGTGAACCAGGAGAGTACTACTACTATGTACGTAAAAAAACGACTGCTGCAGATCCAACAACCGCTGATATTGTTGCTAAACCAACAGGTAAGGGGAAAGTAGAAGCGGGGAAATTGAAAGTTGACGGATTACTAACAGGTTTAGACCCTGAAGAATCCTATCAACTTTATGTAGTCATGAAAGATGAGTCGGGCAATTATTCCGTAGACCCAATTCCAAAAGAAGCGATTAAAGAGTTTAAAACAGGAGCTTTAGATAATATTCCTCCATACATTGTTGGCGGAGAGCTCGTGTTACAAGATGAAATTAAAAATGAATTTTATGTAACGGTAAGTGAAGAGTTAGATATAACTTCTGCTGAAAAAGTAGAAAACTATGAACTGACAGGGACAGGTATAGTTAACCAAGGATTACAAAAACCAATCCGTCCAGAAAAAGTTGTCTATAATAAGGCTCAAAAAAGATTAACTTTCACAATTCCTTCTTTAACAGGTTTCGTTAATGGAGATAACTTGGTCGTAACGATTTCTCCAAATGTAAAAGATTTAGCTGATAATGAATTTGAAAATATAAATAATACACCAGTGAATAGTGTTCCGCGTAATACGGCCGAA
The DNA here is from genome assembly GCF_015999545.1 of Lysinibacillus sp. JNUCC-52. Classification (NCBI taxonomy): domain Bacteria; kingdom Bacillati; phylum Bacillota; class Bacilli; order Caryophanales; family Bacillaceae; genus Lysinibacillus; species Lysinibacillus sp. JNUCC-52. Next base: position 2,559,072 of record NZ_CP065546.1, on the reverse strand, counting down.
TATATTCATAGAGATGGTGAGTGGCCATATTTAACGATTATCGGTGAGCCTGCTATTAACGCTGCTAAAGATCAGACACTTGTTGAATTCAATGCAACAAAAGCAGGGACATATCATTATTTAATTATGGAATCGGATCTAAATTTAACACGAGATGACCGACTACGATTAATCGAAGCTGTGCAACTAAATTCAAAGGAATTTAATGTAGGAGGCAAAGATATACCGATTATCGGAAGTGGCGGTAATAAGCCAGCGCAGTTAGGAAAGCAAAAGGTGACAGTTCCGCTACCGAATACAATTCCGCCTTTAGATCCATTTAAGAGCTATTCGATTTATATGGTATTACGAGACCGTTCAGGGAATGTCTCAGATATTCAAACAAAACATGTAATTGATGACCGAACTGCACCAGTTATCGACAATACGTCAATTACAGTGGCAGAAGGGGACAGAAAAGCAACCTTCAGATTTATGTCAGACGAGGACGGTTCTTATTACTATGTTCTTCGCAATGTAGGCGACTCCACACCTGCACCTACAACTCCAGAAGAGGTAATGGCTAAAGGAATTACGAGCAGCATGCGTAAAGATACAAATGAGATTTCTTTAACACTTGCGCCACATCAACAGTACGAGTTATATGTTGCTGTAAAAGATCGCTATAATAACGTAACAATGCTACAAAAAGGCACAGAATCAAAAGTTTATACATTTGATGAGAAGCAAAATAAACCGATAACCTTGACGCCTGGTGGGGGTGGCAATGGTGTGATGAAATATACATTCTTCTCGGATGGAACACCACCAAAAGTTCAAGATCCTATCTTTAAACGACTTGATGGTAAAACATTTGAAGTGACATTTTCAGAGGCAATCGATACTGGATTTGATTTTAAATTAGTAGAACCAGGTACAACGACTGCTATTACACCATCTTACACACAAAGTTGGCTTGATATTACAGGTACAAGGGATTGGGAGCCACGTAAGCTTATTATCACGTTCAATAGTGAAGTAAAACAAAGCTTTGACATTAGCGTCAATGCTACTGCGAAAGATAAAGGCGGCTGGACATTTAGTAAGGATAGAGCAGAGTACAAATATCCAACAAAAGAGAATACAATTACTACTGCTACATTATTACCAGATACGCAATTCCCAAGTAATTTAAATATTTCTAAGAAGCTTGAAGTCGTTGCGAATCTAAATGCCGATATTACATGGGATCAGCATTATTACTACGCAGTACTGAACAAAGGATATGATTTATCGCCTGAAAATGTTCAAGATGTTATTGCAAATGCTGATAGTAATAACTTTACGTATATACCTGGAGGAGCAATTGTTTCCTACGGTAAAGGGAAAATTACAGCACCTGCGGATGCAAGTTCTGCGAAGACCTTTACAGCAATCCAAACAGGTAGTGATCCAAATTCAACGAATGTATTCCAAAAAGATCAACGAATTTATCTATTCACGAAAGATAAGTATGGAAATATTGTGTATGCTAAAGCATCTTCAGATCCAGGAGCTTTAGATTACGTATTAATTCAGCCTAGAACACAATAAATCAATAAAAAAACACTAGCTATTACAAAGATAGCTAGTGTTTTTTTGTTGAAGAAAAGAAAAGCCCACATCTCTTTGAAGTGACTCGAAAGAGGTGTGGGATTCATTTTATTTAATTTCTAATAATTTGGAACGTACCAGAAGTTTGCGTTTCAATGATGTATTGATTGCCATTGACCGTATAGGATACAGGCTCATGGTCACCAAATTCATTGATTCGAACGATGGAAGCATTCTCTGGTATATTTTCTAAAATGATTTCAATATTTGCCTCGAATTTAACGGGCATTTTGTTTAATACTGCTTGGAACGTAATGCGATTTAAATTTCTTGTAAGCTGAACATCCATTACGCCAAAATCCTCATTAACAAGCGTATTCAATGGTGGGATGATGACCGCCATATTCGCTTTCGTTGTTAATACAAAGCGTTCATTGTCATTTTCAGAATCAGCGACATTGATTTTTGCTTTATATGTGTTTCGACTTTTCGACATTAGCGTATTTTTACCTGGTATTGCGGCTGAGTCTGATAATTCGGGTGTTTTGATTGTGTTGTCGCCTTTAGCTGGTAGCTTATACTTTCCTTTTACATAGTCTACTAATATCCACACATTTGGCACTAGCTGTTGTTGTACAGGTGTCAATGCTTCGAAGGCTGTTTTTACTGCTTGTACATCGTGCGTCGTAGATGTTTTTGGTGATAAAGCTGCAATGGCATTTTCGACTTCTTTGGCAGCGCTTTTATCCATCGTAACGACGTGTTCAGCATCTAGTAAAAGCTGTTCAATACCTGTAGGCAAAGAAACGTTTGAGAATTTTCTTAATGCATTATACTCTGCTCGAGCTTCAGCTACATCTTTATGGAAGCTAAGACGAGAGGAATTTAATAGTTGAATTTTATTTACAACTTTATCAATTGAAGTATTTGGTGTAATCGATGACGTCAATATTCTTTGTGTTTCAGCGCTGACAAAAGTTTTTTGGGCAGCATTCAACGTGTTGTACCAATCTCTCGTTTCAATAACATTTTGATAATAGTTAACAGAAGTAGAGTCGACAGATGCCAATTTTTCTTCGATTTGTGCGGCTAGTCTACGATAATTTACTCTTGTTTGTTGATGATTTGATAGAGTCGAGTAATTTGTAACATATTGTTTTTCAGTTTCTGTTAAAGCATTGTAGGCTTTAATTGCCGCCTCTAAGTAAGCCTGAAACGCAAATGATGTATCATTAATGTTCGAAATAAGCTGTATAACATTCTGCACATTGGAATTATAGTAATAATTATTATTGTATATGTATGCCGTCTTTGCATGTGTCGAAGTATCGGCAGCCGATGCAGACGTTATAGGTGTAGTATAAATAAGGGATGGAACGGCTACTAGAGCAAGCAAGGCTAGGCTTTTTTTATGTTTCATACGGGCAAACCTCCTATTTTAATAATATTAATTTTATCATAGCTTAAGGATTTTTTATGCATATTTTAGGTTAATAGGTAAAAAGGTTGTTCGTTTTTTATAACGTACTATATCATAAATACTAAAGGGAGAGTTGCCGAAACTGTTGGAGTTATAAAGAGAGCAGGTATTATCTTAGATATATAAGCTTTTATCTATAGGCATTTAGAATGTAGTTATTCCAAATGCCTATAGAAGTTTAACGAATAGAATAATAACAAAATTTAGTATAAATGGATGTATGTATCAATTTATTGTCTAAAAATAGTGAATTTTAATAGAAAATTTTAATTGTCTTGGTAAAATAAGATTGTTTTTTGTTGTGAAACATAGGTCCATACATTATTATTGTTTAATGAAAATGGAGGTGTTGGCATGAAAAAATCCAAAAGTATAGCTTTAAAACTCTCATCTTTAATAATAGGGTTATTTATCGTGTTATTTATTGCTTATACATTGGTAACAAGTATGATTCTTTATAATCAGAGTATACATGATTCAGAAGACGCAACGCTGCAAAATGCAGAACTATCAGCAGCAAATATGAGCGAGCGGTTTAAGAAAGTAAATGATACATTACAAACGACAAAACGAATTGTTCAAACAATGCAAGGCAAGGGTGAACTATCGACAGAGGATGTAATGGATATATTACAAAATAACCTAGACGACAATAAGGATTTACTAGGTGTAGGGGCTATTTTAGAAAATAACACAGTGAAAATTGCGCCAACTGTAGATACTGCTTTAGTTGACCAACAAAATCGCTTTATACCTTATTTAACAAGAGGGAAAGACCAAACTATTATTAATCCTGTAGTTGGGCTTGATGAAAAAAATGGTGCTGAATGGTATCGAATCCCAAAAGAAGAAGGTCGTGCGATTTTAACGGAACCGTATGAATTTAATGTAAATGGTAATACCATTTCAATGACGACTATTGCAGTACCACTAGTTAATAGTAAAGGTACATATTTCGGTGTTTTATCGGCCACTTTATCTATCGATTTTTTAAAGGAATTAGCCAATTCTATTGAGCCTGAAGGTGGTTACGCAGGCATAATTACAGATCAAGGTATGTTAACAGTTAATAGTATTAACGAAAAGTTAGATGGGACCAATATGCAGGACGCTATTGATTGGAAAACTGTTAAACAGTCCATGGACAATGGTGTAGCAGATAGTCTTTATGTAGATTCCAAGCAACTTGGCGAAAAATCATATAACGCCTTTGCTCCAATGAAGTTAGAAAATATCGATGAAGTATGGACCGTACAATTAGTTTTACCTAAAACGAAAATATTAGAAACGTATAATAAAGTTCTCATCGTTACGATTGTAGCTGCAATAATTATGGTTGTTTTAATGGCTGCTGCCAGTGCGATGTTTATCTTTAAACAGTTAAAGCCTTTGAAAGTTTTACGAGCATCCATTGAAACGGCTGCAGAAGGCGATTTAACGAAAAAAATAGACGAAAAATATATCAAATCAGATGAAATTGGTGCTGTTGCATTAGCCTATAATAATATGCTGGACAAAACGAATGATGCTATACATACAGTGCTAAATTCTTCTACAATACTTAATCAATCATCACATAATGTGAATGAAGCATTTAATGAAATTGTCGCCTCTAATCAGGAAGTATCTGTAGCTATCAATGAAATTGCGCAAGGTGCTTCGAAACAATCAGAGGATACGGAAGAAACGAATTATCGAATGATTGATTTATCTGAGCAAATTGACGCAATAACAATGCTTTCCAAGCAAATGGATGCACTGTCGATAAAAACAAAAGCTTCTACAGAGCAGGGCATGAAAGAAGTTGAAAGTTTACGTGACCGAAATGCTGAAACGAACGAAATGAATGTCCGCATTCAAGGTCAGATGGAATCCTTATCTAGTAACATCAGAAATATCAACCAAATTATTGTCTCTATTCAAGGAATAACGGAGCAAACTAACTTATTAGCATTAAATGCAAGTATTGAGGCTGCTCGTGCGGGAGAGCATGGAAAAGGCTTTGCAGTTGTAGCAGAAGAAGTTCGTAAACTAGCGGAACAGTCTAAAAACGAAACAGAGATTATTAAGAAAACTGTAACTAGCATTCTAGAAGACGCAAATCAAACAGTGTCTGTTATCGCTTCAAATGCAGATTTAATGCAAGCTCAAAATGAATCAGTGCAAAATACAGAGCTAGCTTTTAAAGATAATAATGAGCTTTCTCATTCTATTGCAACGTCAATTAATGAGTTATTATCAAACCTTTCACAAATGCTAGAGCAAAAAGATCAGGCAATTACAGCAATTCAAAGTATTTCTGCCGTTTCAGAGGAAACTGCGGCTTCTGCAGAGCAAGTAAGTGCATCTGCTGTGGATCAACAGGCAGAAATGCAAAAGGTTGCAGAATCTATTAATAATATGAACCAAATCTCTAAAGAACTACAAGAAGTCGTGAACCGATTTAAACTTGCTTAATGATTTTTAAATTGTAGTAGGTAGTAGGAATCGCCGATAAAATCATGGAAATCGCCGATGACCTTTGCTGAATCGCCGATACCCTGTGGGAAATCGCCGATAAAACTTCTTTAATATCCTTTGTAGATAAGTTGAGATTGAGGCTGTCCTTTTCTAAGGACAGCCTCTTTTTATAGCAACAGCTTGAGCCGAGAGTGGCATTGACCTAGTTTGCGAACAGTTTTACTATAGAAAGATGAAAGGGGGTCGCCTCACATGATGTATCTCGGTATGATTTTCTTTAAAATTGTTGCACCTATTTTGGTGTTGCTTGTACTTGGTGCGTTTTTACAAAAGAAATTTCAATTTAACTTAAAAGCACTATCTCAGCTTATTACATATTGTTTTATGCCAGCAGCTGTGTTTGTAAATTTATATGAAACAAGTGTGGAACTATCGGTGCTAGGTGAAGTGGCGCTATTTATTGTGCTTTTTATTGGGAGTCAGATGTTGCTTGGTCATTTTATAGCGAAGGGACTAGGCTTAAAGAAAACCGAGGCAGCTGTATTTAAAAATAGTGTTGTCCTTATTAACTCTGGCAACTATGGTATTCCAGTGGCACAAATGATTTTTGTGACACAACCAATTGGGGTGGCAATTCAAGTTATTCTCGTTATTTTTCAAAATGTAACGACCTATACATATGGTTTATATAATTTAATTTCTTCAACAAAGTCAGGCATGGCCATTGTGAAGGACTTTCTAAAAATGCCGATTATTCATGCGCTCATTATAGGTGTAGCAATGAATTTCTTTAATATTGGCATTCCCCAATTTATTCGTATTCCAATTGACCACGTTGCTGATGGATTTATCGCTGTTGCTCTTATTACGCTTGGTGCACAGCTATCTCAGCTTGAAATTAAATCAATGTTCAATAAAACTGTGTTTGTCAGCTGTTTTACACGTTTAGTAGTAGGACCTGCCGTTGCATTACTTATAATTTTTGTTCTCGGCTTAGAGGGTGTTGTGGCCCAATCGCTCTTTATTGCAAGTGCATTCCCAACGTCGCGTAATAGCTCGAGTTTAGCGCTTGAATATGATTTAGGGTCAGAAACCGCTGCACAAACAGTGCTTTTTTCGACGATTGTTAGCTGTATTACAGTAACAATTGTAATTTATTTGGCAGAAATGCTTTTTACTTAATGACTTCCATCTATTAGGAATATCTGTTACACTAGCATCAAACTGAATAGCTTAACTAGGGGAGTCCGATGAGTCGGGCTGAGAGGGAAACACATTGAGGTTTCTTGACCCTTTGGACCTGATCTGGCTCATACCAGCGTGGGAAAGTTAATGAACTTCGCACTCCTTATACTTTGCGATAAATGTAACCTTACATGTACAGCCGGATCCAATATTTTTTGGATTCGGCTTTTTGTTTGTAATGCTACTTGTTGGAGTGGGCTAGATTCGGTCCTTTTCATAATTTACGAAAAAGGGAGCGGAATAGTAAATGACAACAGTTAGCGAAAAAAACATGAACATTATGACAAGCTTTGACGGGAGTAAAAAAGTATATGTAGAAGGAACACGATCAGATATTTTAGTGCCAATGCGTGAAATTAAGCTAAGCCCCACAACAGGGAGCTTTGGTGAAGAGGAGAATGCACCAGTAAGGGTATATGATACGAGTGGCCCTTATACAGATCCTACTTACAAAGTGGATATAACAAAAGGTTTGCCAGCTTTGCGTAGTGCGTGGATTAAAGAACGGGGCGATGTAGAGGAATACGAGGGACGTACCATTAAGCCTGAGGATAATGGTTTCCGCAATGCTGATGACCCGCGCATAAAGGAAAATGTTTTTCCGAACCTTTCTCACAAACCTTTACGTGCGAAAAAAGGCCGCAATGTGACTCAACTGCATTATGCAAGACAAGGAATTATTACTCCAGAAATGGAATTTGTGGCGATTCGTGAAAATTTAAAACCTGAATTTGTTCGTGCGGAAATTGCTGCGGGCCGTGCTATCATGCCATCTAATATCAATCATCCAGAGGCAGAACCGATGATTATCGGTCGTAACTTCCATGTAAAAATTAACGCTAATATTGGGAATTCAGCAGTAACCTCATCCATCGCTGAGGAAGTTGAAAAAATGACATGGGCAACACGATGGGGTGCTGATAATATTATGGATTTATCTACTGGTAAGCACATTCATACAACTCGTGAATGGATTATTCGGAATGCCGCTGTGCCTGTTGGAACAGTACCCATTTATCAGGCGCTTGAAAAGGTAAATGGCGTTGCCGAGGATTTAACGTGGGAGGTGTATCGGGACACGCTAATCGAGCAGGCTGAACAAGGGGTTGATTACTTCACGATTCACGCAGGTGTGTTGCTGCGCTATGTACCGCTTACAGCTAATCGTGTAACGGGCATTGTATCGCGGGGAGGCTCAATTATGGCACAGTGGTGTCTATTCCATCATCAAGAAAACTTCTTATATACTCATTTTGAAGAGATTTGTGACATTATGAAAACATATGATGTAGCCTTTTCATTAGGGGATGGTTTACGACCTGGCTCAATTGCAGATGCCAATGACGAGGCGCAGTTCGCAGAGCTTGAAACGCTAGGGGAGTTAACGCAAATTGCGTGGAAGCACGATGTACAAGTGATGGTAGAGGGACCTGGGCATGTGCCAATGCATCTTATTAAGGAAAATATGGACAAGCAATTGGAAGTTTGTAAAGAAGCACCGTTTTATACATTGGGTCCTCTCACAACAGATATTGCGCCTGGCTATGATCACATTACGTCAGCAATTGGTGCGGCAATGATTGGCTGGTTTGGAACAGCCATGCTGTGCTATGTAACACCGAAGGAACATTTAGGGTTACCAAATCGAGAAGATGTCCGTGTAGGTGTAATCACATATAAAATTGCCGCACATGCTGCGGACTTGGCTAAAGGACATCCTGGTGCCCAGCAGCGAGATGACGCTCTTTCAAAGGCTCGCTTTGAGTTTCGTTGGCGCGATCAGTTTAATTTATCGTTAGATCCAGAGCGAGCTGTAGAATATCATGATGAAACATTACCAGCAGAAGGAGCGAAAACGGCACACTTTTGCTCAATGTGTGGTCCTAAGTTTTGCAGTATGCGAATTTCTCAAGATATTCGTAACTATGCGAAAGAAAAAGATTTAAATACGACAGAAGCTATTCATCAAGGGATGCAGGAAAAGGCAAAAGAATTTCAAGACGCTGGGAGCAGACTATATCAGTGATAAAGAACTAGAAACTAGAGCACGGTAGTTGAAGCGAAAAGTATTCATCGGAGCGGATAACCATGTTTACGGCAAAAAAGTGTTAGATTGATGGCAATCAATCTAACACTTTTTCTTTTTTGCCTGCTCTTAGACTTTAAATTTATTGATCTCTTCTTGAAGGGTTATTGCCTCATCACTTAATGATTTCGCAACATCGTTAACCTCTTGAATGATTGCTGCCTGCTCTTGAATGGCAGCAGCTATTAATTCAGATTGCTGGGCCGCATTTTTTGCCACGGATGACATTTCGTTAACTGATGCAGCAACCTCCTCTGTAGCTGCAGAAATTTGCTGTGTGGAAGCGGAAACGTCTTCGATTTCATATGCCATATGTTCAATGGCGTCCATTATTTTATTAAAAGCCGTTTGGGCATCATGAATGTAAGTAACGCCTTCATCAACTTTTTGCACTGTTACGCCCACTGCCTTCTCTACTTCTCTTGTGTTTTGCTGAATATTTGTAGTTAAATTGATAATTTGGTTAGCGGATATTTTGGACTCTTCAGCAAGCTTACGTACTTCATCAGCTACGACTGCAAAGCCTTGCCCATGTTCGCCTGCTCGTGCAGCTTCGATGGCTGCATTAAGGGCGAGTAGGTTAGTTTGATCGGTAATATCAGTAATAACTTTTGTAATATTTTCAATTTCAGCTGATTGTGTACTTAACTGTTTAATAAGTTCATTCGTCTTATCTGAGGATTGCTGAATAACCATCATTTGACTTTCAGTTGTTTGTAACATTTTCTCACCGTTATTTGCAACACTTTGTGTATCGACTGCCTTCGAATGGAGCATTTGCGTTGCTTCAGCGATGCGTTGAACACCGCGAGCAGTTTCGTCCATGGCACTAGAGGTTTCCTGACCTGTAATGACAGCTTGGTTACCGTCCTTTGCCATCAATTGTATACGCTTTGCAATGTCGCTAGAAGATAAAGAAACTTCATCAGTGCTTGCCGATAATTCTGCTGAGCTAGAAGTAGTATACTCAACATTTTTTGCAACATTATTAATAAGTGAGCGTAAATTAAATTTCATGACATTAAATGAGTTCGCTAAATTTCGAATTTCATCTTTTGTTTTTACTTCTATATTTTTTTGACGTAAATCTCCAGTAGCAATTACATTTGCCGCTGTGGCTAGTTTATTAACTGGAATTGTAATAGCTCGTGTCATAAAGAATACAACGATGAAGGAGAAAATAATCGAAATGACGGAGATGCTTAGAACGATAACAGAGCTGACGTTCTCCGCATTGGACAACTCAGCACGGACTATTTGTATTTGTTGTTCTTCGTAAAGGGCAATATCATGGACTGCCTGTTGTATTGCTTCTCTTGCAGGATGTGCTCTTGTCCTAAGAATGTCGATAGCAGATTGTAAATCATCTGGGTTATATGTATTAATAATCTCTAATGCTGCTTTTTCAAAAATGGCTTGGTTCGTTTTAATAATTTTCATTTGCTCTTGTGTCGTTTCACTAGTAAATATTTTATCAAGCTCTGTTATTTTAGCTTGGATTAGTTGCTCCTGTTCCTCAAGCTTTTGTATTGTTACGTCATCTGGTTCGAGCATATATGAACGAATATAGTTTCCTTGCAAAGCAGCGGCGGTAAGGATTTTATCGATTTGAATCAGTTTATAAACGCGGTTCTCAAATAGCTCTTTATTTAAATTATTAATGTGATTCAGTTGATAGTAAGAGATTGAGGAGATAGTTAGTAATAAGAGAATAATTGTACCAAATCCAATGTATAGTTTCTTTCGAATTGACATGGAAATGTTCCTCCATTTCAATTTGTTGTAGTTGTCAAATATCAATATGATTATTTAGAAATATGTGTAATACATATTTGTGGAATTTATCGATAAAGTTGATAAAAACACCTATATGACAATGGGGGATTTACAATTTAAAAGGGACAATAATTATAGGTGAATTAAAACGATGAATGCCACTGTGTTACTTTGTCAGTGAATGGGGGAGATACCTTCCAGTGCGATTTGTAGTAATTGGCTCCAATTAACTGAATAGTAACGGAATAGTACAAAGATTATTGAAAATCTTAAAGGGACTAGCATAAAAAAGAACTACAAATGACAAAAGGCATCGAGATATTGTTTCTCGGTACCTTTTGTCTACTTGCCGACGATGACAAGCAATATTGGATATCAATAAAGTGGAATATTAAATGTTTGCTACTTGTTTTACTTCTTGTTTTACATATGGATTTGTAAGATTCATTCCGTCTAATGAAAGACCCATCGCTTTCGCTACACCTTCTCCGTAAGCTGGATCAGCTAGGTAGCAGTGTAGAATGTGACGACGTTTAATGAATTCTTCAACAGTTGCCATATCGTTTGCAGTATTTTCAAATAAGCGTTGTTGCTCTTCTGCAGATAAAAGACGGAACAATTTACCTGGTTGCTCGAAGTAGTTATTGTCATCTTCACGGAAGTCGTGGATATCAGCATGACCATCAATGCGTAATGGTGGCTCTTTATAGTCTAAATTGTGCTCCCATTCACCATAGCTGTTTGGTTCATAACTTAAAGTAGAACCTAGGTTGCCATCAAAACGCATAGCACCATCGCGATGGAATGAACGGAATGGGCATTTTGGTGCGTTTACAGGTAGCATATGGTGGTTAACGCCTAAGCGATAGCGAGCTGCATCTGCGTAAGCAAAAATACGTGCTTGTAACATTTTGTCTGGAGAGTAGCTAATACCAGGCACAATGTTAGATGGAGCAAATGATGATTGCTCTACTTCTGCAAAGTAGTTATCAGGGTTTTTATTTAACTCGAATTCGCCAACTGGAATGAGTGGGAAATCTTTTTTATACCAAACTTTTGTTAAATCGAATGGGTTATAAGGTAATTCACGAGCTTGTTGTTCTGTCATAACTTGAATGTACATTTTCCATTTCGGGAAATCGCCTTTTTCAATTGCTTCGTACAAGTCACGTTGTGATGATTCGCGGTCTTTACCAATAATTTCAGCTGCTTCAGCACCTGTTAAGTTTTTAATGCCTTGCTCTGTGCGGAAGTGGAATTTCACCCATACTCGCTCATTTTGAGCATTGATAAAGCTATATGTGTGTGAACCGAAACCATGCATATTACGGTAACCTGTAGGAATACCACGGTCAGACATTACAATTGTGATTTGATGTAATGCTTCTGGTAATAAAGTCCAGAAATCCCAGTTGGAATTTGCGTTTTTCATATTTGTACGTGGGTCACGTTTTACTACATGGTTTAAATCTGTGAAGTGTAACGGATCACGGAAGAAGAATACAGGTGTGTTGTTACCAACTAAGTCCCAGTTACCTTCTTCAGTATAGAATTTTAGTGCAAAACCACGAATATCGCGCTCTGCATCTGCAGCACCGCGCTCTCCCGCTACCGTTGAGAAACGAGCGAACATTGGTGTTTGCTTCCCAATCTCAGAGAAGATTTTTGCTTTCGTATATTGAGAAATATCATGTGTTACTGTAAATGTGCCAAATGCTCCAGAACCCTTTGCGTGCATACGACGTTCAGGTATAACTTCACGGTTGAAGTTTGCTAATTTTTCAACTAACCATACATCTTGAAGTAAAAGAGGACCACGAGGACCTGCTGACATAGAGTCGTGGTTGCTTACTACTGGAGCACCACCTGCTGTTGTAAAACGACGGCTACGATCATTTGCGTTTGTCATATTAGTTTACCTCCTGAAAAATATTGTGAGTCAAACTCCTCGTAAATAACTATAACAAATATAAAATAGAATTTCTAGTACATTATAATAATTATTGTTAAAGAATTTATCTTGTAAGATATAAAGTATAAATATATGCGGGATTTTTAAAGATTATACATAGTTTTTTAAAATGTTTTCACTGTTTCTATAGTGTTTTTAGCTATTTTGTAAGGAAAAACGATTTACTATTATATAAGTAACAACCTGTGTGAAGTATAATAATTTTATTGATTTTTCTATTTACATTGAAAATATAATTGGCTAATTGAAAATGGCGATAATGTGTCTTCTCATTAGATTTTCCAACCTTTGCGATAGCGATTAGGTGTAGTTCCGATTAGTTGTTTAAATAATTTACTAAAATAATTTGGATCATCAAAGCCGTTTAAAAGTGCAATTTCACTAATAGCAAAATCCGTTTCCATAAGCATTTTAGTCGAATTTTGTATACGAACCTGTTGTAAATAGCGTTTAAATGGTTGGCCTTGCTTCTTTGCAAATATAGTACTTAAATAATTTGGGCTAATACCTAACTTTTTCGCGATAAAAGGTAAGGATAATTCGCTGTAATGATATTGATGGTCGATTATATCTAAAGCTAACTCTACATAGTCTGCTTTTTTCTCCATTCGAGCTTCTCGTGCCAAGTCAATAAGTCTTTGTGTGAATAAAATTATGCCATTGAGAATTGTATAGAATATCGGATGTTCAATAATTAAATGAAAAAGCTGCCGATAGTTTTGTTCAATAGCAGCTTTCTCATGAAGTTTATATTTCAACATAAAGCGGCGGATTTGTGCTAATACACTTGTTAGGTGAATGCGCAAATCATCTTGCTCGTAGTAGATGCTTCCGTTTGATAATCGATATAAAAATGCTTTTACTGCCTCGATATTTCCTTCCTCTAAACTCTTAATAAGTAGCTGCTGTTCCTCTGGTGTGAGTAAAGGATCTAAGGGCTGTGTTTGATATTGTTTCGTTGCATAAAAAATATGCCCAAAGCCTTCGTAAAAGCTTTGAAGAAGGGCGCGTTTTGTTAAGGCATACATTTCTTTTAAAGATGTTGGTGTACCATCATAAATCCCTATATTTAAAGATCCGTTATTAGTCATTTGCCATTCTTTTAATAATGTTCGAATATCCTTTTCAATAATTTTTAAATCGCTTGTTTGAAACAAGCAGATAATTGAATCTGACAATGGATAAATGCTCATTTGATAATAAATAGGTGTTTGTTGGAGCCATATGTACAATTTATTTAACGTTTCTAAATGCTCAGGTTCAATCATCGTAAACTGAATATTTGTTGATAAAGTGCTTGATGTGCTTTCTAAAAATAATTGATAGTAAAAAGATTCGTCTTTAGCATCAAGACTAGCCTTTTGAATGTGAGGTGTATGAAGAGAAATAGCAGTGAGCTTTTGCTTCAACACTTCTAAATCAATGGGTTTTACAAAGAGGTGTGCCACCTGTAAATCTATTGCTTTTAACGCGTTTTTAAATAATGGTTCTGTCGTTATCGCAAGTATTTTGCCAGGATGCTTTTGTAAAAGTCCATAAAGTGCTGTTAAACGATTATTAGGAAGTAAATCAATATTTAATAAGATGACCTCTGGTGCAAATTGTTGAATGCTTTGAGTGGCCTCAGAAATAGTACTGCACATCTCAATTGATAAATCTCCAGGTAAGTATGTATGTAAAAACCATCTTATACCTGACAGTTCAGTTAGATCTCGATCAATTAATAACAGTCGCATGGAATCATCCTTTCTTAAAATATTCTAGTTTCGTAATTTATTACGATTATATTAATAAAAATAACATAAAAATCTGAATTAATTCCTGTTTTCTCTTTTAAAATTCTATATTTTCTGAAAAAAGTAGTTTGTACAATGGATATAGAGAATTTCAATTTTTTTCACACTTTAATTTACATATGCTGTTAAGGATAGGGGGATATCGTATGCAAAAAATCATCGAACTTGATGGCAATACGTTAACGAGGCAACAAGTTGAGGAAATCGTGAGAGGTCAGGCAATGGTTGCGTTATGTGCTGAAAGTACGAAACGTGTTCAATTAAGCAGGGAACGGATTGAAAAGCGTTTAGCTGAAGGGCAAGTAATCTATGGCGTCAATACGGGGTTTGGCAAACTAAGTAATATACAAATTGAAGAATCAGATATTGAGTTATTACAGTTGAATTTATTGCGCTCAGATGCAACGGGTGTTGGGGAACCACTTCCGACTGAGGTTGTGCGTGCCATGATGGTTTTACGTGCAAATGCATTAGCGCGTGGTTTTTCAGGTATTCGCCAAGAAACGCTACAGCTATTACTAGACTGCATCAATAAAGGCGTACACCCTATCGTGCCGTCACAAGGCTCGGTTGGAGCAAGTGGAGATTTAGCGCCGCTATCACATTTAGCACTAGTGCTTGTAGGTGAAGGAAAAGCCGAGTTTAACGGGGAGCTGATGGCGGGTGGTGTCGCGTTACAAAATGCTGGTTTAACAGCTGTAAGACTACAAGCGAAGGAAGGTTTAGCACTTGTAAACGGTACGCAAGCAATGACAGGAATTGGTGCCTTGACATTGAATGAAGCAGAGCGTATTGGGCTTGCGGCAGATATGGCAGCGAGTCTGTCGTTAGAGGCATTAAAAGGTATTACGAATGCATTTGATCCTGCGCTTTTAGCTGTAAGACCACACCCAGAATTAGAACTTGTAGGTGGGCGTATTCGGAAATGGCTTGATGGTAGTAAACGAGTGACGAAGCAGGGAGAAGTTCGGATGCAGGATGCGTATTCACTTCGATGTATTCCTCAAGTACATGGTGCTTCTTGGCAATCGTTTTTCTATGCTGAGCAGCGCGTACAAACAGAAATGAATGCTACAACAGACAATCCTATCGTTTTAGAAAATGGAGAAGTTGTATCGGGAGGTCATTTCCATGGCCAGCCAATAGCGTTAGCGATGGACTTTTTAAAAGTAGGGGTTAGTGAATGGGCTAATATTTCAGAACGACGCACAGAGCGTATGGTTAATCCGCAACTTAATGATGGTTTACCACCGTTTTTAGCAACGAATCCTGGCATTGAATGTGGACTTATGATTGCACAATATACAGCGGCCTCTATTGTATCTGAAAATAAGGTGCTAGCTCATCCTTCAAGCGTGGATTCTATTCCAACTTCGGGGAATCAGGAAGATCATGTCAGTATGGGAACGACATCCGCTCGACAAGTGCGACAAATTGTTCACAATGCTGCACGGGTGATTGCAATAGAAATGATTTGTGCTTCACAAGCTATTCATTTAGACAAGGCAGAAGAGCAATTATCACCAACAACAAGAGCGTATTTAGAAAAAGTGCGTCAATTCTGTCCGCCTTTATTAGCAGATCAACCTATCGGCGATGAGATTGAAGCGTTAGCGAAGTACTTATTGGCAAGTGACGATTTAGTTGTGTTAGCAAAATAAAAGCAAAGGGGATGGCAGTATGAAAACACCAACAACGATTCGTGCACCGAGAGGAACAACGCTCTCTTGTAAGGGCTGGACACAAGAGGCGGCAATGCGCATGCTGATGAATAATCTCGACCCTGAAGTTGCGGAAAATCCTGACGAGCTTATCGTATATGGAGGTATTGGGAAAGCGGCTCGGAACTGGCAAAGCTACGAGCAAATCATCGCCTCTTTAAAAGAATTAGAGAATGATGAAACACTTCTTATTCAATCAGGAAAGCCAGTAGCTGTCTTCCGTACACATGAACATGCACCACGTGTCTTAATAGCCAACTCTAACTTAGTACCAGCATGGTCGAATTGGGAACACTTCTACGAGTTAGAGGACCGCGATTTAATGATGTATGGTCAGATGACGGCTGGTAGCTGGATTTATATTGGTGCTCAAGGGATTTTACAAGGAACATATTTATCTTTTGTAGAGGCTGGGAAGAAAGTGTTTGGTACCGCAGATTTACGCGGTAAATTCATTCTAACTGGCGGTATGGGTGGCATGAGTGGTGCGCAGCCTTTAGCTGGAAAAATGGCTGGTGCAGTCATTTTAGTAGTAGAGGTGGAGCGTGCACGTATTGAACGCAAAATGAAAGAGGGCTACTGTGATTATCTTGTTGAGACAGTAGATGAGGCAATTGCATTAGTCGATAAATTGCGCAGTCAACAAGAGCCAGCGTCTATTGGTCTTGTCGGCAATTGTGCGGATATTAATCGAGAGCTACTAAATCGAGGGGTAATTCCAGACTTTGTGACAGACCAAACATCTGCACATGATCCGATTAATGGCTATGTACCGAATGGGATGACTTTTGAAGAAGCGCTGGAATTACGTAAAAATGATGTGAAAACATATGAGCGAAAGGCGAAGGAAACGATGGCAGAGCATGTTCGTACGATGCTTGAATTTCAACAGGCGGGTGCGGAAGTATTTGATTATGGTAATAACATTCGAGCTTATGCGAAAGAGATGGGTGTCACGAATGCCTTTGACTTCCCAGGCTTTGTGCCAGCATATATTCGTCCTTTGTTCTGTGAGGGTAAAGGGCCATTCCGTTGGGCAGCCCTTTCTGGAAATCCAGAAGATATTTATAAAACAGATGCTTTAGCAAAAGAAATGTTTGCAGAAGATGAAGGGCTTGTCAATTGGATTGATATGGCGCAAAAAATGGTGAAATGGCAAGGGCTTCCTGCGCGTATATGCTGGTTAGGCTATGGGGATCGTCATCGTTTTGCGTTGAAGGTTAATGAAATGGTGGCAAATGGTGAGTTGTCTGCTCCAATTGTTTTTGGTCGAGACCATTTAGATTCTGGCTCTGTGGCATCGCCAAATCGTGAAACAGAAGGAATGCTTGATGGCTCAGACGCTGTATCCGATTGGCCGATATTAAACGCACTTGTCAATACGGCGAGTGGGGCGAGCTGGGTAAGTGTCCATCATGGCGGAGGTGTAGGAATGGGGTATTCTCAGCACGCAGGTCAAGTACTTGTGGCGGATGGCTCCGATCTAGCAGCTGAGAAAATTGCACGCGTGTTAATTTCCGACCCTGGAATGGGTATTGTGCGTCATGCTGATGCAGGCTATAAAATTGCTATTGATACGGCAAAGAACAAAGGTGTCCGTATGCCAATGTTAAAGGATGATGTGAAATGACCATTTTGATTAAAAATGCGAATGAAGTCATTACGTTAAAAAGTGAGGTCCAAGGTCCTCGAATAAAAGAACAAATGAGAGCAATCGCTGTAATAGAAGATGGTAGTGTATTGTTACAAGAAAATCGTATAGTCGCTGTTGGGTCATATGAGCAGTTAGCAATCGATTTCCCACATTTAGTGGAGGAAGCTGATGTTATTGATGCAACTGGAAAGATTGTGATGCCTGGTTTAGTGGATTGTCATACACATTTAGTACATGGTGGTACACGTGAGCAGGAATTTAATATGCGACTTAACGGTTCCACATATATGGAGATTATGAATGCTGGAGGTGGCATTCATGCTACGACTAAGCGAACGCGAGAAACCAGTTTTGAAGCTTTATATGAAAAGACAAAGCAGCATTTAGATGTATTTTTAAAGCATGGAGTGACAACTGTTGAGGCAAAATCGGGCTACGGTCTGGATTGGGAAACAGAAAAGAAGCAATTGGAGGTAGCGAAAAAGCTACAAGACACACATGCTGTAGACGTAATCAGTACCTTTATGGGTGCGCATGCGGTGCCACGCGATTTTAAAGGTCGTGAAGATGAATTTGTCGATGTTGTTATGCATGATATGTTGCCGAAAGTAGCACAACTAAAGCTCGCGGAATTTAACGATGTATTTTGTGAAAAAGGCGTATTTACTCCAGCACAATCCCGACGTATTTTAGAGGCGGGCAAAGCGCTTGGACTGACACCGAAAATTCATGCGGATGAAATAGAGCCTTATAATGGAGCGGAACTAGCTGCAGAAGTGGGAGCTATCTCGGCTGAGCATTTACTAGTAGCCTCTGATGAAGGAATACAAAGTATGGCTGAAGCTGGTACGATTGCGGTGTTGCTGCCTGGAACAGCCTTTTTCTTACGTGCGCCATTTGCGAGAGGGCGTCTAATGATTGATGAAGGGGTACCTGTAGCAATATCAACAGACTTTAATCCAGGCTCATCACCGACCGTGAGTTTGCCGTTTATTATGAATTTAGCTTGTATGCATATGGGTTTGACACTAGAGGAAGTGTTAACTGCTACGACAATTAATGCTGCGTATGCACTTAATAGAGGGCATGAAATTGGTTCACTTGAAGCGGGGAAACAAGGTGACGTTATTATATTAGACGTTGCTAATTATAAGCAATTACAATATTTTTATGGCATGAATCATACACACACCGTTATTAAAAAAGGGCAAGTCGTTGTACGTGATGGCATTTTATTATAAAAGTTAGAAGAATTAGATGCTTAATTAGCATTAATTTGTATACATTTGAAAATTAAATATTACAGAAAAAGCATAAATAGGGTGAAATCCGTTATTTATGCTTTTTTTCGTATAGAATATAGTTGTTACTATAGATAGAAGGGAATGTTTAACGTGCAGCTTACATTAACATTTCTTATTTTAGGAATGACGATTTTTGCATTTATGACGAATCGAGTGCGTGCAGATTTTGTTGCTATTGTGTCACTCCTCGCATTTGTTATCGCTGATATTTTAACACCTGCAGAAGCTTTAGCGGGTTTTTCGAATTCAGTTGTTCTTATGATTGCGGGGCTTTTTGTTGTTGGCGCGGGTATATTGCGTACAGGCCTTGCAGCAATGGCTGGACAATTATTAATGAAATGGTCGGGGAATAGTGAGTTAAAGTTATTTGTATTGTTGCTCATTATTGTTGGTTCTGTAGGTGCCTTTATGAGCAATACAGGGACAGTTGCATTGATGATGCCTATAGTAGTTAGTATTGCAATTAGTATGAAAGAAAGTCCGTCGAAGTTTTTACTTCCTCTTTCGTATGTAGCTAGTCTCTCAGGGTTGATGACGTTAATTGCATCACCGCCAAATTTAATTGTCAGCCAACTCTTGGTTGATCGAGGCTATCAGAAGCTAGGTTTTTTTGAGGTGACACCTATTGGCATCGTTGGGATGATAGCGGGTATTATTTATTTAGTGCTCGTGCGCAATATATTGTTGCCGCATGACAAAAATAAAACACAAACTTCTACAGGCTATAAGCTTTCGCCTAAGAAAATTGTTAAACAATATGATTTAAACAATCGACTGTTTAAAATGTTTGTGCCTGAAGATTCTCCTATTATTGGCATATCATTAGCAGAGTTAAAGCTTCCTGCAAAATACGCGCTCTGTATGATGAAAATTCATCGTAAATCACAGGACGGTATTAATTTACTCCCTATGACTTATCAGGAAATGGCGGGACCAACAAGTGTTATCCATGCTCTAGATGAACTTTATGTACAAGGTGAGGAAAATGATATTGCTAGCTTGGCGGCAGATTATGGCTTAGTGATGCAGGAATTGACAGAGAATGAGGCGGATGAATTAGTAACGAAGCATTTAGGTATTGCGGAGGTACTCTTAACACCTAATTCTAGTTTTATTAACGAAACAGTCAGTTCACTTGGGTTTCGCGAAAAGTACAATCTCAATATTATTGGTATTAACCATAGAGGTGGCTATAAGCTACAAGATATGGTTACGCATAAGTTGAAATTCGGAGACGCCATTTTAGTACAAGGTGCATGGGACGAAATATTAGTACTTGCTAGAGAGACACAGGATGTTGTTGTTGTTGGTCAACCGAAGGAGCACGCGAGTGTTGCAGCAGCTACTGGTAAGGCGGGTATTGCGGGTGCAATTATGTTGATAATGATTGGATTGATGGCTTTTGAAGTATTCCCAGCCGTTATCTCTGTTATGATTGGAGCGGTTTTGATGATTATAACGGGCTGTTTGCGGAATATGGAGGATGCATATATCAATATGAATTTTGAAAGTATTGTGCTTGTCGCAGCGATGCTTCCAATGGCAACCGCATTAGAGAAAACAGGCGGAATGGTTATTTTATCAGATGGTATTATCGATGCTCTTGGTAGCTACGGCCCTTATGGGGTGCTGATAGGGATATATATATTAACAGTAATTTTTGGCCAATTTATTAGTAATACGGCAACGGCTGTGTTATTCGCGCCAATTGCTATGAATGCAGCGATTGCAATGGATGCAAATCCTACAACATTTATGATTGGTGTAGCCGTAGCAGCGAGTATGGCGTTTGCCACGCCAATAGCCTCCCCAACGAATGCGCTTGTAATGACGGCGGGTGGCTATAAATTTATGGATTTCGTAAAGATTGGCGTGCCGTTGCAAGTTGTTATGTTTATTGTGATGATGCTAGCAGTTCCATTCTTCTTTCCGTTTTAGAAGTTTTATATTTTACTGAGTTGTAGATGTTAAATAATATTTGAATGGTTGCTTTCTGCCGTGGCTTGCACAAGCCGCGGTGGAAAGTAACTAGAGTATGTTTGAAAAAATAAATGTGAAAATAAACTTAACAAAAAGGATATTCAAAACCTGTTATGTTTAACTAGTGATGATTTTTATGTGAAAATCTTATATATATATTGTGTAAGACGCCTCATTAACCTATGTGGTAAATGCATGCTTTCATATAGATTAGCAATATGAAAATATGAAAACATTTAAATAGGAAAGTTCTCATATAAAAATGGACTGGTAATAGCTTACTAATAAAGTTCTTATTATAAATTGATATTTTTTGTAGAAAAACACTTGCACAGAATGCAGAATCGTGATAAATTATTACTTGTCGCTAAGACGACACAACATTAAGTACTACAAACTTATAATAGCATCACAAAAAGGTGTTGACATCAACATTCTGAAGTGATAAGATATAAAAGTTGTCGCTTCTCGAAAGAGAAAAACAAATATAAAAAAGTTGTTGACAATGAAAATCAGAAATGTTATTATATAAAAGTTGCTGAAATTAAAAAGCAACGAAATGAACCTTGAAAACTGAACAAGCAAAACGTAATCAATATAGTTTTTAGTAGCTAACTTCGTTAGTGAACGAAACAAAATTTTGGACATCAAAATTGATGCCAGCAAAACAATTTGAGCTAATCAAATTTCTTTTATGGAGAGTTTGATCCTGGCTCAGGACGAACGCTGGCGGCGTGCCTAATACATGCAAGTCGAGCGGACAGATAAGGAGCTTGCTCCTTTGACGTTAGCGGCGGACGGGTGAGTAACACGTGGGCAACCTACCCTATAGTTTGGGATAACTCCGGGAAACCGGGGCTAATACCGAATAATCTTTTGTCTCTCATGAGACAATTCTGAAAGACGGTTTCGGCTGTCGCTATAGGATGGGCCCGCGGCGCATTAGCTAGTTGGTGAGGTAACGGCTCACCAAGGCAACGATGCGTAGCCGACCTGAGAGGGTGATCGGCCACACTGGGACTGAGACACGGCCCAGACTCCTACGGGAGGCAGCAGTAGGGAATCTTCCACAATGGGCGAAAGCCTGATGGAGCAACGCCGCGTGAGTGAAGAAGGATTTCGGTTCGTAAAACTCTGTTGTAAGGGAAGAACAAGTACAGTAGTAACTGGCTGTACCTTGACGGTACCTTATTAGAAAGCCACGGCTAACTACGTGCCAGCAGCCGCGGTAATACGTAGGTGGCAAGCGTTGTCCGGAATTATTGGGCGTAAAGCGCGCGCAGGTGGTTTCTTAAGTCTGATGTGAAAGCCCACGGCTCAACCGTGGAGGGTCATTGGAAACTGGGAGACTTGAGTGCAGAAGAGGATAGTGGAATTCCAAGTGTAGCGGTGAAATGCGTAGAGATTTGGAGGAACACCAGTGGCGAAGGCGACTATCTGGTCTGTAACTGACACTGAGGCGCGAAAGCGTGGGGAGCAAACAGGATTAGATACCCTGGTAGTCCACGCCGTAAACGATGAGTGCTAAGTGTTAGGGGGTTTCCGCCCCTTAGTGCTGCAGCTAACGCATTAAGCACTCCGCCTGGGGAGTACGGTCGCAAGACTGAAACTCAAAGGAATTGACGGGGGCCCGCACAAGCGGTGGAGCATGTGGTTTAATTCGAAGCAACGCGAAGAACCTTACCAGGTCTTGACATCCCGTTGACCACTGTAGAGATATAGTTTTCCCTTCGGGGACAACGGTGACAGGTGGTGCATGGTTGTCGTCAGCTCGTGTCGTGAGATGTTGGGTTAAGTCCCGCAACGAGCGCAACCCTTGATCTTAGTTGCCATCATTTAGTTGGGCACTCTAAGGTGACTGCCGGTGACAAACCGGAGGAAGGTGGGGATGACGTCAAATCATCATGCCCCTTATGACCTGGGCTACACACGTGCTACAATGGACGATACAAACGGTTGCCAACTCGCGAGAGGGAGCTAATCCGATAAAGTCGTTCTCAGTTCGGATTGTAGGCTGCAACTCGCCTACATGAAGCCGGAATCGCTAGTAATCGCGGATCAGCATGCCGCGGTGAATACGTTCCCGGGCCTTGTACACACCGCCCGTCACACCACGAGAGTTTGTAACACCCGAAGTCGGTGAGGTAACCTTTTGGAGCCAGCCGCCGAAGGTGGGATAGATGATTGGGGTGAAGTCGTAACAAGGTAGCCGTATCGGAAGGTGCGGCTGGATCACCTCCTTTCTAAGGATATTTTCGGAATACAAACCTTGGGTTTGTAAGATTACGTTTTGCGTTCAGTTTTGAAGGTTCATCATTAGATGAAACACTTCAATATACTTGCTCCTGTCGCTACGCTTTCGTCGCAAAGCTGCGAAGAAGTAGAAACAGGTAGTAGCTTTGTTCTTTGAAAACTGGATAAAACGACATTGAAATTGTAACAAACACATTTATTTTTTAAATTAAGTTTTTTAGGCTTAATAACTAGGTTAAGTTATTAAGGGCGCACGGCGAATGCCTTGGCACTAGGAGCCGAAGAAGGACGGCACTAACACCGATATGCTTCGGGGAGCTGTAAGTGAGCTTTGATCCGGAGATTTCCGAATGGGGGAACCCACTACGTTTAATCGCGTAGTATCTTGACGTGAATACATAGCGTCTTGAAGGCAGACCCAGGGAACTGAAACATCTAAGTACCTGGAGGAAGAGAAAGAAAAATCGATTCCCTGAGTAGCGGCGAGCGAAACGGGAAGAGCCCAAACCAAGAGGCTTGCCTCTTGGGGTTGTAGGACACTCTATACGGAGTTACAAAGGAATGAGTTAGATGAAGCGACTTGGAAAGGTCCGCCAGAGCAGGTAAAAGCCCTGTAGTCGAAAGTTTATTCCCTCCAGAGTGGATCCTGAGTACGGCGGAACACGTGAAATTCCGTCGGAATCCGGGAGGACCATCTCCCAAGGCTAAATACTACCTAGTGACCGATAGTGAACCAGTACCGTGAGGGAAAGGTGAAAAGCACCCCGGAAGGGGAGTGAAAGAGATCCTGAAACCGTGTGCCTACAAGTAGTTAGAGCCCGTTAATGGGTGATAGCGTGCCTTTTGTAGAATGAACCGGCGAGTTACGATTACGTGCGAGGTTAAGCTTTAGAAGGCGGAGCCGCAGCGAAAGCGAGTCTGAATAGGGCGAATTAGTACGTGGTCGTAGACCCGAAACCAGGTGATCTACCCATGTCCAGGGTGAAGGTGAGGTAACACTTACTGGAGGCCCGAACCCACGCACGTTGAAAAGTGCGGGGATGAGGTGTGGGTAGCGGAGAAATTCCAATCGAACTTGGAGATAGCTGGTTCTCTCCGAAATAGCTTTAGGGCTAGCCTCGTGATGAGAATACTGGAGGTAGAGCACTGTTTGGACTAGGGGGCCATCCCGGTTTACCGAATTCAGACAAACTCCGAATGCCAGATATTTATACACGGGAGTCAGACTGCGAGTGATAAGATCCGTAGTCAAAAGGGAAACAGCCCAGACCACCAGCTAAGGTCCCAAAGTAATCGTTAAGTGGAAAAGGATGTGGCGTTGCACAGACAACCAGGATGTTGGCTTAGAAGCAGCCATCATTTAAAGAGTGCGTAATAGCTCACTGGTCGAGTGACGCTGCGCCGAAAATGTATCGGGGCTAAACGATTCACCGAAGCTGTGGATTGACATCTACGATGTCAGTGGTAGGAGAGCGTTCTAAGTGCGTTGAAGTCAGACCGGAAGGACTGGTGGAGCGCTTAGAAGTGAGAATGCCGGTATGAGTAGCGAAAGACGGGTGAGAATCCCGTCCACCGTATGACTAAGGTTTCCTGAGGAAGGCTCGTCCGCTCAGGGTTAGTCGGGACCTAAGCCGAGGCCGATAGGCGTAGGCGATGGACAACAGGTTGATATTCCTGTACCACCTCCTCACCGTTTGAGAAATGGGGGGACGCAGTAGGATAGGGTAAGCGCGCCGTTGGTTGTGCGCGTCCAAGCAGTAAGGCGTGTGTGTAGGCAAATCCGCACACTGTAACGTTGAGCTGTGATGGCGAGTCCGTATGGACGAAGTTCCTGATTTCACACTGCCAAGAAAAGCCTCTATCGAGGTGAGAGGTGCCCGTACCGCAAACCGACACAGGTAGTCGAGGAGAGAATCCTAAGGTGTGCGAGAGAACTCTCGTTAAGGAACTCGGCAAAATGACCCCGTAACTTCGGGAGAAGGGGTGCTCTTGAGCGTGCAAGCGCACGAGAGCCGCAGTGAATAGGCCCAGGCGACTGTTTAGCAAAAACACAGGTCTCTGCAAAACCGTAAGGTGACGTATAGGGGCTGACGCCTGCCCGGTGCTGGAAGGTTAAGAGGAGTGGTTAGCGCAAGCGAAGCTGCGAATTGAAGCCCCAGTAAACGGCGGCCGTAACTATAACGGTCCTAAGGTAGCGAAATTCCTTGTCGGGTAAGTTCCGACCCGCACGAAAGGCGTAACGATCTGGGCACTGTCTCAACGAGAGACTCGGTGAAATTATAGTACCTGTGAAGATGCAGGTTACCCGCGACAGGACGGAAAGACCCCGTGGAGCTTTACTGTAGCCTGATATTGAATTTTGGTACAACTTGTACAGGATAGGTAGGAGCCAGAGATCTCGGAGCGCCAGCTTCGAAGGAGGCGTCGGTGGGATACTACCCTGGTTGTATTGAAATTCTAACCCATGCCCCTTAGCGGGGCAGGAGACAGTGTCAGGCGGACAGTTTGACTGGGGCGGTCGCCTCCTAAAAGGTAACGGAGGCGCCCAAAGGTTCCCTCAGAATGGTTGGAAATCATTCGTAGAGTGTAAAGGCACAAGGGAGCTTGACTGCGAGACCTACAAGTCGAGCAGGGTCGAAAGACGGGCTTAGTGATCCGGTGGTTCCGCATGGAAGGGCCATCGCTCAACGGATAAAAGCTACCCCGGGGATAACAGGCTTATCTCCCCCAAGAGTCCACATCGACGGGGAGGTTTGGCACCTCGATGTCGGCTCATCGCATCCTGGGGCTGTAGTCGGTCCCAAGGGTTGGGCTGTTCGCCCATTAAAGCGGTACGCGAGCTGGGTTCAGAACGTCGTGAGACAGTTCGGTCCCTATCCGTCGTGGGCGTAGGAAATTTGAGAGGAGCTGTCCTTAGTACGAGAGGACCGGGATGGACACACCGCTGGTGTACCAGTTGTCTTGCCAAAGGCATCGCTGGGTAGCTATGTGTGGACGGGATAAGTGCTGAAAGCATCTAAGCATGAAGCCCCCCTCAAGATGAGATTTCCCATTACGCAAGTAAGTAAGATCCCTCAAAGACGATGAGGTAGATAGGTTCGAGGTGGAAGTGTGGTGACACATGGAGCTGACGAATACTAATCGATCGAGGACTTAACCAAAAAAAGTTTGAAACATTCAATGAAACGTTTATCCAGTTTTGAGAGAATAAGTTCTTTCAACTGAATAAGTGAAGTGATGATGGCAAAGAGGTCACACCCGTTCCCATACCGAACACGGAAGTTAAGCTCTTTAGCGCCGATGGTAGTTGGGGGCTTCCCCCTGTGAGAGTAGGACGTCGCTTCGCTTGTTTTTTATGTGGAGGATTAGCTCAGCTGGGAGAGCATCTGCCTTACAAGCAGAGGGTCGGCGGTTCGAGCCCGTCATCCTCCACCATTTTAATATCAAAGTATTATATTGTCGCGGGGTGGAGCAGTGGTAGCTCGTCGGGCTCATAACCCGAAGGTCACAGGTTCAAATCCTGTCTCCGCAACCAAATTATGGTCCCGTGGTGTAGCGGTTAACATGCCTGCCTGTCACGCAGGAGATCGCCGGTTCGATCCCGGTCGGGACCGTCTTTTTTATTTGCCGGTGTAGCTCAGTTGGTAGAGCAACTGACTTGTAATCAGTAGGTCGTGGGTTCGACTCCTATCGCCGGCATCAGCCCTTGGAGGGGTAGCGAAGTGGCTAAACGCGGCGGACTGTAAATCCGCTCCTTAGGGTTCGGCGGTTCGAATCCGTCCCCCTCCACCAGTTTTTTATTTTAGGGGCATAGTTCAACGGTAGAATAGAGGTCTCCAAAACCTTTGGTGTGGGTTCGATTCCTACTGCCCCTGCCAAATTTTTTTAGATTAAACTACTGTTATAGTTCATATGGCGGTTGTGGCGAAGTGGTTAACGCATCGGATTGTGGTTCCGACATTCGTGGGTTCGATTCCCATCAGTCGCCCCATATAATTAATATTGGGGTATAGCCAAGCGGTAAGGCAACGGATTTTGATTCCGTCATGCCTAGGTTCGAATCCTAGTACCCCAGCCATTTTTCATTTATTAATAATATGAGCCATTAGCTCAGTTGGTAGAGCATCTGACTTTTAATCAGAGGGTCGAAGGTTCGAGTCCTTCATGGCTCATCATATTTGCGGGTGTGGCGGAATTGGCAGACGCACTAGACTTAGGATCTAGCGCCGCAAGGCGTGGGGGTTCGACTCCCTTCACCCGCACCATTTATTTTATTTACAAATTACATAATTGCCAGGATAAATAATCTTATGCACATGCGGAAGTAGTTCAGTGGTAGAACACCACCTTGCCAAGGTGGGGGTCGCGAGTTCGAACCTCGTCTTCCGCTCCAAATGTGCCGGGGTGGCGGAACTGGCAGACGCACAGGACTTAAAATCCTGCGGTAGGTGACTACCGTGCCGGTTCGATTCCGGCCCTCGGCACCATTTTTTAAATATTAAGCGCCCGTAGCTCAATTGGATAGAGCGTCTGACTACGGATCAGAAGGTTGTGGGTTCGACTCCTGCCGGGCGCGCCATAAAAAGATAAGATAGACAGTAACGGAATGTAGCTCAGCTTGGTAGAGCACTTGGTTTGGGACCAAGGGGTCGTAGGTTCGAATCCTGTCATTCCGACCATCTTTTAAAATTTGGGGCCTTAGCTCAGCTGGGAGAGCGCCTGCCTTGCACGCAGGAGGTCAGCGGTTCGATCCCGCTAGGCTCCACCATATTTATTTCCGGAGGTATACCCAAGTCTGGCTGAAGGGATCGGTCTTGAAAACCGACAGGCGGGTAACACCGCGCGGGGGTTCGAATCCCTCTACCTCCTCCATTTTCTTTTTTCGGGTCAGTAGCTCAGTTGGTAGAGCATTAGATTGAAGCTCTAAGTGTCGGCGGTTCGATTCCGTCCTGACCCACCATATGCGGGTGTAGTTTAATGGTAAAACCTCAGCCTTCCAAGCTGATGTCGTGAGTTCGATTCTCATCACCCGCTCCAAAGAGGGCCTATAGCTCAGCTGGTTAGAGCGCACGCCTGATAAGCGTGAGGTCGATGGTTCGAGTCCATTTAGGCCCATTAAAAAATTATTCCGAAGTAGCTCAGTTGGTAGTAGCACCTGACTGTTAATCAGGTTGTCGCAGGTTCGAGTCCTGCCTTCGGAGCCATGGCCCCTTGGTCAAGCGGTTAAGACACCGCCCTTTCACGGCGGTAACACGGGTTCGAATCCCGTAGGGGTCATCTAGTAAAGCATGTAGCATATTGTTGCTACATGCTTTTTCTTTGTAATTTTTTAAGCTATTCATTTAGTTTTTATAAAATTTTGATGGAGAATTTTTGACTATTGATTTAAATTTGAACAAAGTATTTCATATATAAAAGATGTATGTTTTCTAATGAATTTTTTCATGGAGAATTTATTTCTATTCATCTAATATGAGGGTAGATGGAGGAAAACGACATGAAACTACAAGAGATACAACGTTTTTTAACACTTTATCAAATGGAGCAAAATGAGTCTGCACAATGGCTAACAAATAGATTACAGCAAGTTGAAAATGAAGGACAATATATTCCTTCAACAGAGGAGCTTACTTTTGGTGCACGAGTAGCTTGGCGTAATAGTAATAAATGTATCGGGAGATTATTTTGGCAGTCACTTCATGTTGAGGATGCCCGTGATGTTTTAGATGAGCAAGGGATATTTGAGAAGTTGTTATGTCATATTCAATATGCGACAAATGGTGGTAAAATTCGGCCAACAATAACGGTATTTGCATCTGGTAGAGTAAAGATTTGGAATCATCAGTTGATCCGTTATGCAGGCTATGAGACGGAAGCTGGCATTGTTGGTGACCCACATTCTGTACCATTTACAAAAGTATGTGAATCGCTAGGCTGGCAGGGCGAGGGCACAGCATTTGATGTATTACCACTCGTTATCCAGGTGGATGACCGTCAACCACAATTGTTTTCAATACCACGTGAAGATGTACTAGAAGTTGTAATTCGCCATCCTGAGCACCCACAAGTGGAGGAACTAGCGTTGAAATGGTATGCGGTGCCGATTATTTCAAGCATGCGTTTTCAAATGGCTGGAATCGACTTTCAAGCGGCTCCTTTCAATGGTTGGTATATGGGGACAGAAATTGGGGCACGTAATTTAGCTGATACTGATCGTTATAATATGTTGCCGAAAATCGCTGAAATTTTTGGGCTCGATACGACTAAGCAAGCATCGCTTTGGCGTGATCGCTCATTAGTTGAATTAAATATTGCTGTACTGTTTTCCTTTAAAGAAGATGGTGTAAGTATAGTCGATCATCATACTGCTGCACAGCAATTTAAGTTATTTGAAGAAGCTGAGCAGAAGGCAGGTCGCGACTTAACAGGCAATTGGACTTGGTTGATTCCCCCATTATCACCTGCAACAACGCATATTTTCCATAAGCCTTATGTCAATGTTTATAATACACCGAATTTCTTTTATCAAAAACCGCCTTATTAAAAATGTAAAAAAGCAGCTCATAGTAGGATGAGCTGCTTTTTTTAATTTATATATTCGTTTCTAGAAGCTCTAAATGAGCAGAAGAATAGTAATACTGCAACGACAACGAATAGACAGCCAGCGATGTTCCAACCGCCAAATAAATCATGTAGGTAACCAAATAAAATAGGGCCAACTGCGGCTAATAAATAGCCTAATGATTGTGCAAAGCCCGATAAATCAGCTGCTTCAAATGCCGTACGAGTACGAAGAGTAAAGAACATCATTGCAAGTGAAAATGAAGCGCCACCTGCTAATCCTAGCAATATCATCCACAATACAGCGAGATTAGTCCATTCCATGACAAGGCCAGTAAAGCCGACAACATAAAAAGCAGTAAACATCAAAACGAGAGGTCGTTGTGATGTCATTTTACTAGCGATAATCGGTACAGCTAGAGCCATAGGTACTTGGGAAATTTGCATGATTGAAAACATCCAACCTGCACGATCTGCTGCTATTCCTTGGGCAATATAGATTTCAGGAATCCAAGCTGCAGTTGTATAAAATAATAACGATTGTAAACCCATTGCGCCAGTGACTGCCCAAGTAACTGGTGATTTCCACAGTGGTATACGAGTTTTCGTAGTAGCTACAGTTGGTTCAGGCTTATTAAATTTTAATTGAGGAATCCAAATTAAGATAGTCACGACGACAAGAGCTATAGCGATGGCAAGTGCACCTTGCCAGCCAAGAGATGCATTGGCTATAGGATAACTAATACCAGCGCCAATACCAGCCGTTAAGTTCATGGACATTGTGAAGAATGCCATTAGTAAACCAACATGATAAGGGAATTTTAATTTAAGTAACCCTGGGATGAGGACGTTACCAAATGAAATAGCTACACCTATTATCATTGTACCGAATACGAGTAACCCTGTTGTTCCAAGTGAGCGCAGTACAATCCCAAGTGCTAATAAAATGGTTGATAGAAAAAGAGTTAGTTCTAGTCCTAGTTTTCTTGCAACGATTGGGGCAATAGGTGACACTAGTGCGAATGCAAGCAATGGAATTGTTGTTAGAAAGCCTGCAAGTACGTTAGATATACCGAGATCCTCACGAATGAAGGAAATAATTGGTCCTACAACCGTTAATGGCATACGTAATGTCGAAGCAAGAAAAATTACACCGATAACTAATAAGAGCGTTGTGCCCTTCCAGTTAATCTTTCTGCTAGGATAAGTAGATTCTTCGTTAGTTGTCAAAATAAGTACCTCCCTGATAGAACAGTTATAATTCGAACCACTATAACACTTTATCACATTAATAAAAATAGTAGAATATTCATAAAATACAGAACATTAATCGTTTTATTGAAATGTCTTAGGTCGTATGTTAAACTAAGACACATCATAAATTTAATAATTATATGCCTCATGTTTGTATTGAGGTAGAGGTCGCGGTATTTATAAGTAAGCTAGTGGAGATGACAAGCATTGAAGATGTTAGCTGAAAGGAAATATTGCCGAAGTGTGAGGGGACTTGAAAACCTCATGCTGGGGCTGTCTCCGAAAGGAACAGAACTGTCACGTTGGACAACGTGTTGTGCTATCATTTTGAAGAAACAGAGGATTTACTTAGCCATCACAACGTTCATGTGATGGCATTTTTATTGCCTCTTATAAAAGGAAGGAAGCTTTAACGTGAGTGAAATAAAAGTTAATCAGCTCGGTCATAAAGCACCAGAGTTGAAAAAAGAATTAAAAAGCCGCCATATAACAATGATTTCGTTAGGTGGTACTATCGGAACTGGGCTATTTCTAGCCAGTGGTGGTGCTATAGCACAGGCTGGACCAGGTGGTGCACTTCTTGCTTATGCATTAATCGGCATTATGGTGTACTTTTTAATGACAAGCTTGGGTGAAATGGCAGCTTATATGCCGTCATCAGGTTCATTTAGTACGTATGCAACAAAATTTGTAGATCCAGCGCTTGGCTTTGCACTTGGCTGGAACTACTGGTATAACTGGGCGATTACAATTGCCGCTGAAATTGCAGCAGTTTCTCTTATAATGAAGTACTGGTTCCCAGACAGCTCTTCGGCACTATGGACAGTCATATTTATTGCGATCGTACTAACATTCAATTTACTTTCTGTAAAAAGCTATGGTGAAAGTGAATATTGGTTTGCCATGATAAAAGTTGCGACTGTTATTGTTTTCATTATCGTCAGTCTATTGATGATTTTTGGTATTTTAGGAGGACAAGCACCAGTCGGCTTTACGAATTTCTTTATAAGTGATGGTCCATTCCATGGTGGCTTCCTTGCTACATTCGGCATATTTCTAGCAGCAGGCTTCTCGTTCCAAGGGACAGAGCTATTAGGAATCACTGCTGGGGAAACTGATGATCCTGGTAAAAATATTCCGAAAGCGGTTAAGTCAGTCTTTTGGCGAATTATTTTATTTTACATTTTAGCCATTGCAGCAATTGGGATGTTAATTCCATTTACAGATGCTCGTTTATTATCTGAAGATATTGCTGTTTCACCATTCACACTAGTGTTTGACCGCTTAGGTATTGCCTTTGCTGCATCATTAATGAATGCCATTATATTAACAGCGATGTTGTCTGCAGGTAATTCGGGGTTATATGCATCATCACGTATGTTATGGCAATTAGCAGTAGATGGACACGCACCTAAAATTTTCGCAAAGCTTAGCCGTCGCGGAATTCCGATTTACGCATTACTGCTAACATTAGCAGTCGGTTGCCTAGCATTTTTAGCATCATTCTTTGGTGATGGCGTTGTCTATATGTGGCTTTTAAACGCTTCGGGGATGTCAGGCTTCATTGCATGGCTTGGTATTGCATTTAGTCATTATCGCTTCCGTAGAGCGTATGAAGCGCAAGGCTTAGACCTAAAATTACTACCATATAAAGCAAAGCTGTATCCATTCGGACCACTCTTTGCATTTACATTGTGTATGATTGTTGTAATTGGTCAAAATTATACAGCTTTCACAGGTGATTCGGTTGACTGGTATGGCGTCCTTGTTTCTTATATCGGGATACCACTGTTTATCGCCTTGTGGTTGGGCTATAAAATAAAACATAAAACGAAAATGATTCCACTGCAACAGTGTGATTTAAAAGTAGAGAAATAGAAATGAAAGCTGTCCTATTAATTAGAGGGCAGCTTTTTCGCATTCCTTCCGTATTAATGAATGCTGTAGCGGCATCCAGTATGGCACTAATTCCATTGTATTTTGGTATGAAAAAATACTCCGTACCAACAACAATACTGTCCTCTCTGTTGATCGTGATGGTTGTTTCTTCAAATACGGGTGCATTTTCATTGAATGATATTATCGTAATCCCGATAACATTAGCAAT
Organism: Lysinibacillus sp. JNUCC-52; assembly: GCF_015999545.1. Classification (NCBI taxonomy): domain Bacteria; kingdom Bacillati; phylum Bacillota; class Bacilli; order Caryophanales; family Bacillaceae; genus Lysinibacillus; species Lysinibacillus sp. JNUCC-52. Next base: position 2,525,851 of record NZ_CP065546.1, on the reverse strand, counting down.
TATAGGGATAGTCATTGCCTATTTAGCAATCCGCAACATCGAAAAGGTAGATGCTTAATAACATAAGTAAAGCCCCTGTATGAAATTACTATACAGGGGCTTTAAAAAGGCCTGGGGAAGCCTGGCGAACCATATTTATTAATTATTCTCAGGCACACTAGCCGTTGGATAAACATCAACAGAAAGCTTGGCAGGTGCCGTTAATTTAGAAAAGCTAATATATAATAGGAAAGAAACCGCACCACCGACAAGCCATGCAATATCCAATCCATTTAGCATTTTTGCAATAGGACCTACATATAACTCCGTATTAATAAACGGAATTTGAATAAAGATAGTTAACAAGTAAATAATCATTGTAGGTATATTAATTTTTCCGAAAATGCCATCCTTCTTGTTGAACTCATCTGGAGGGTAATGTACTCTCTTTAAAATATAAAAATCAGTTAATGTAATCATACTCCAAGGGATAATAAAGAATAAAATAAACCCTAAGTATAATTGGAAATTAGCCATAAAATTGCTTGAGCTCCAAGTTGCAATAATGGCAATAATAATACCAATTGCGATGGAAGTAATTGTCCGTAGTCTCGCAGATGTTTTAAACGTTAAAAAGTTACTTGCAATCGATAATATAATAATGCCTGCTCCATAAATATTTAAGGAGTTAATAACGAGGACACCAAGAGATAATAATAGTGCAATAATGAAACCTAATGAGCCCATATCTTTAATTTGCGCCATAACATTACCATTCACAACCATAGTGGCAATGGCTGCACCTAAAACCATTAACCAAACTGAACTAGCAAAGCTTCCAAGGTAACTATAAGTAAATACCTTTTTAGATTGTGAAGGATGGATAAATCTTGAATGGTCAGATACATATGGACCATATGTAATCTGCCATGTTACACAAATGGAAGTCATTAATAAAAACTGGCTGAAAGAAAAATTACCAGCATTTAAAAGCTCCATTGAAACATTCGTTAAAATCATAATCGACAAAATAATAAATACTACTGTAAAGCCAATTGTATAGATTTTCATCGACTTTTGAAGTAAGCCTTGTCCAAAAATAGCTAGTAATACCATTGGAATTAGACTTACAATAACGGTTACGTTCATATTAAGACCAAGTGTTTCCTGCATACCTTGTCCAACTAGAACGGTATTTGTAGCTCCGTAGCCTAAATACATGATTAGAATGATTAACATTGGCAATATAGCTCCGAAGTAGCCAAATTGTGCTCTACTTTGTACTACTTGCGGTAAACCTGCTTTAGGACCAGTGGCAGAATGGAGTGCCATAATTGCAGCTCCTATGCCGTGTCCTAATAGGATAGCAACAAGTGACCACCAAAAATTCAACCCTAATACGATAGCTAGAGATCCTGTTACAAGTGTTGTTGAAACGGTACTTGCGGCAAACCATGTAAAAAATAGCTCTTTGGCAGTGCCATTACGCTGTTCTAAAGGAATATGTTCATAACTAATTTCCTCGATAGAATTGCTCATAGATACCCTCCCTCTTAATAATTATTTTTAATATAATAATAGTGTTTACAATTTAAACAGTAACTTTTAATGATGGCCAATAAGCTGATTGGATTGAAATAACCTCATTGATTGCTTTCTTTTCTACTTCGTTTACAAAATCGGGATATCCTTGTGAATCTTGGAATGGATCCTCTACATCACTTTTCACGCCACATAATTCTTCAATAATGCGCAATGTACAAAATGGAACGTAAGCGTTACTGTAACCACCTTCATGACAGAAGACGATTTTTCCATCCGTATGCTTATTAGCTAAGTTCATCATAATTTTTGTTAACTCTGCAAAGCCTTCAGCAGTCATGTTCATGCGTCCAAGTGGATCAAACATGCCTGGATCTTGACCAGCAGAAATAATAATAAGCTCAGGTTTATAATCGTTGACAATAGGTTCCACAATGGACTTAAATGCTTCAATATAGCCTGCATTTCCTGTGCCTGGAGGAAGTGGAATGTTGACGTTAAATCCTTTTCCGTCAGCTTCACCTACGTTCTCTGCATAACCCGTATTATTCGGGAAACTTAAATGCTGATGTACTGAGAAGAATAAAACACCATCTGTATCATAGAAAGCACTTTCTGTTCCATTACCATGGTGAACATCCCAATCTAACACCATAACTCGTTCTAAATTATATTTTTGCTTTGCGTATTTGGCAGCAATCGCAACGTTATTGAAAATACAGAAGCCGATGCCTTTTGCAGCCTCTGCATGATGGCCAGGTGGGCGAGTTAATGCATAAACATTATCGACTTCACCATTCATCACAACATCAACTGCTTTTAAAGCACCACCAGTTGACAGTAAAGCAATTTCATAAGAACCTCTACCAACAATGGCGTGATCTCCTGCGTCTCCGCCAGTTGTATCGCTTAAATGTTTCACTTTATCTACATATTCTTTTGTATGGAACATTTCAATTTCCTCACGTGTAGCAGGACGTGGCTCAATTTGTTCTAATTTTTTCATTAGACCACAACGGTTAAGTAAATTATTAATACGTCTCTTTGTTGAAGGATGTTCGACAAACACATCTGTTTCTAAGTAACCACCCGAAGGTAAATATAATGTTCCGCTACCGTTGTCGTGCCAGAAATAACTTTCGTCAAAAATATAACCTGTTTTCATCATCAATTCCGCCCCTTTGATTAAAAAATAATACCGATTTGCACCTTGTAACACACCCCTTGTCAAGGTGGAAAATGGTACTTACCGTTATGAAAATACTAGCTGAGGGAGATTTTTTCTTAAAATGAATTTCAGTCATCTTCCTTGGGATAAAATTTAAATGAATCTCGTTCATTTGTCAAACTAATTTTTTAAAATTACCAAAATTAAATAAATTTTTCAGGCCCATTATAGGAAATTATTCCTTTTCGTTAAAAGAAAGAGGTTGAATTCTATTTTTGTTTAGATTACAATTTTTAAAAATTCATGATTTTTTAGGGGGCGCATAATGGATAAGGAAAAACGTATCGTAACCTCTGCTATTCAATTGTTTAAAGAACAAGGTATCGACAAAATAAAAATTGCTGATATTGTAAAAAGGGCTGGTATCGCACAAGGAACTTTTTATTTGTATTTCCCTTCAAAAATGTCCTTAATGCCCGCCATAGCTAAAGTAATGGTCGACAATATATTTGAGGCAATTCAAAAAAACGTGGATGAGCAAGCACCACTAATTGAAAAATTTAATCAATTAATAGATACAATATTTATGATGACGAGAGAGCATAAGGAACTTGTAGCCATTATTTATGCTGGATTGTCAGCTTCTGATTATTTAAAGGACTGGGTAAATGCGTATACACCTTACTATAATTGGCTAAGAAATGAGTTGGACAAAGCAAAGGCGAAAGGTGAAATTTTAATAGCCATTGATTCTTATGCTACGTCAAAGATGGTATTTGGATTAATAGAGGCTGCTGCAGAGCGAGCTTATTTATTTGATTCAAAAGAAGAAGTGCTAATCGATGAGGATAAAAGAGATTTATTAGAATTTATTTGTAATGCGTTAGTCGTAAACAAAGCTGTTATAAAATAAGCAAACAGAGATGAAACATATTACAGTGAATTTTTGATATATAATTGGCAAACCATATACGCTCTTATTTGTAGTATTACGTTGCTATAAAAAGGGAAATACATGTCTTTAGATCCGAATTAAAAAGCGGATTTTTACTAAATTTTCTAGGTGGTTCTTGGTGCAGTAAAAATGAATGAAGTTCAGTCATTATTATTTTGGAGGTTTTTTTATGGGAAAAGCTTGGCTGTATGTAGGGTTAACTAGTTTTTTTGAATTAATTTGGATTTATGGCTTCAATGTGGCTGCTCATTGGTGGGAGTGGCTATTAATCGTTATATTTATTGGGCTTGATTTGCACTTTTTATCAAAGGCATGCGAGAAATTACCAACTGGAACAGTGTATGCAATATTTGCAGCAATTGGCACAATGGGAACGACCTTGATGGATGTATTAATATTCAATCAAGTAGTCAGTATCGGTAAGCTTCTCTTTATTTTTATATTAATTGTAGGTGTTATTGGTTTAAAAGTTGCTGACTCTGTTGAAGAACATAAACGTGCAAAAGAGGTGATATAGTATGGGATGGCTTTTTGTTTTTTTAGCTGCATCGAGTGAGCTTGTATCTGTTATTGGACTGAAAAAATATAGTACAAAAAAGGGATTTATCAGCATGGTGCTCTATGTAGGAGGATTTGCTGCGTCACTTACCTTTTTATATAAATCATTTGAATTTTTACAAACGAGTACGGCTTATGCGGTATGGATAGGCATTGGAACGGCAGGAGCGGTCTTAATCAATATGATGTTTTTTGGTGAATCAAAAAGTAAAGGCCGCTTAGCAAGTGTATGCTGTATCATCATTGGTGTCGTAGGGTTAAAGGCACTTTCTTAAAAGCGAGAGTCTAAGACAAAGAGAAAAAGTGATAGATTGACTGCCGTCAATCTATCACTTTTTTGCTATGCCGTGGATGTTCGCTACGGTGAGTGTAATTGTATGAGTGCCTGGCACCCATCCTAAGCAAATAGTGTTTCCCATAATAAGTAAATATTTAACGTAACTACTATTACAACGACAAACCACCCAAGTATAGTTGTGATACGGTGATTGACTAGGCTACCCATAATGTCCTTTTTACTTGTAAACATCACAAGCGGGATAAGCGCAAAAGCAATACCGAATGACAGGATTACTTGACTTAAAACAAGCGCATAAGTGGCATTGACACCCGCTGCAATAATAGCCAAAGGTGGAATCATTGTAATTGCTCTACGTAAATATAGAGGGATTTTTCGTTGTATGAAGCCTTGCATAACAACGTCGCCTGCTAATGTACCAACAGAAGAGCTTGCAAGCCCTGCAATGAGTAATCCAAGTCCGAAAGATACTGCCGCCATCGGTCCAAGAGCCTCTCGTAATCCGTTATAGGCGATATCTAAATCTTCAACTACTAGGCCTTGCGTATGGAACACTGCTGCTGCAATGATTAGCATACTCATGTTAATCGCACCAGCAATAATCATTGCAATCACAATATCGATAAACTCAAAGCGGAAAATACGTCGTTTTTCATTATCATTGCGACCAACGACACGACTTTGTGTTAAAGAAGAGTGCAAATAGATTGCGTGGGGCATAACGGTTGCCCCTAAAATACCTGTTGCAAGTAACAGTGAATCGACACCGTCAAATTGTGGTGTCAGCATGCCTATTGTTACATCACCCCAATTTGGTTGAGCTAAAAATGTCTGGAACGCAAATGCTAACACAACAATTAGCACCATTCCTGAAATACCTGCTTCAAATGCTCTAAAGCCTCTGCGCTGTAGCTCTAAAATTGCAAATGAACCAATTGCTGTAATAAGTGCGGCAGGTAGCATCGGAATATCAAATAATAAGTATAGACCGAGGGCAGCCCCGATAAATTCAGCTAGGTCTGTAGCAATAATTACAAGTTCAGCCTGTATCCATAAAAATATAGAAGTTTTTTTAGAAAAATTCTCCCTTGCTACTTCTGGTAAGTTTTTTCCGGTAGCTATACCGAGTTTCGCTGATAAAGACTGAATCAGCACAGCCATTAAATTTGAAAAGGCAATAACCCAAAGTAGTAAATAACCATACTGCGAGCCAGCCGTAATATTTGTGGCAAAGTTGCCGGGATCTATATAGGCAACCGCTGCAATAAATGCTGGACCGAGAAAGGGTAAAATACGCCGCCAGCCTTTTATGTCTCCATCTAAAACAGCTTCTGCTGCTGGTTTTGTCATCTGTTTATAGGCCATCTTGTTCCCTCGTTTCAAAAAGTATCGTAAATGAAATAAAGTTTCCTATAGGAAAATAATAATACTACTATTCTATAGCTAGAACTTAAAAATGTGAAGAAGTTTGCTCATTATTTTTTTTGTGAATTTTGAAAATCGCCGATAAGGCCAGCGAAATCGCCTGTAAAACAGCGAAAATCGCCGATAAACCATGCCGAATCGCCGATAAACCACTGATATAAGCTTGTCCATGAGGATATAAAAAAATTTACGAAAAAGTGGGCAATATCTTCTTTACTTTTTTTATTTCCAGGCGTAATATGACATCATTATAAAAGTTTCAAATTTCTAAATCGCTGAAGCAATTAAACGCGGGGGACCCAATTTTGATGGATTGTGTAAACAATTCTTGGGGTGAATCTCTTTTTGAAGAGTAGGGCTACTCAGGCCCGAATCCGACAGCTAACCTCGTAAGCGTTAAGAGCAGAAAAGTTGGAGCTTGTCAGACGTTAGAGCGTCTACAAGTCGTATTTAGTGATGACTTGTAGACGTTTTTTTGATGGCATTCTATACAAAAAAGCCCCAGTAGATAGAAAGAGACCGATTATGCGAAGGTGTAATCGATTTAGAAATGCGAAACACACTCTATGAATCTAGAAGGTGTAAAGGATGAAAAATTCATTCAAACGTTATGTTATCGGTAAACCATTGAAATCCGATGCATTGGGGGAACAAAAGCTAAGTAAAACAAAAGCATTGGCTATATTATCATCTGATGCTTTATCATCAGTAGCATACGGTCCAGAGCAAATTTTAATTGTACTCATGACTGTTAGTACGGTTGCCTTTTGGTATTCGTTACCGATTGCAGCAGGGGTAGTGGTGCTGCTTGTAGCACTCACTTTATCGTATCGACAAGTTATTTTCGCTTATCCACACGGTGGTGGGGCATATGTCGTGTCCCGAGAAAATTTAGGTGTGAATGCAGGACTTGTAGCGGGTGGTTCATTACTCGTTGATTATATTTTAACTGTGGCAGTTAGTGTATCGGCAGGGACAGATGCTATTACTTCAGCATTCCCAAGTTTACATGCCTATAACGTTCCAATTGCTGTGTTTTTTGTTATTTGTTTAACGATATTAAATTTACGTGGGGTTACTGAATCAGCTTCTATTTTAGCGTATCCAGTTTATTTATTTGTCGTTGTCATGTTATTGCTTATCGGCATGGGGATCTATAATGTAGCAACGGGGCAAGTGCCAGCAGATTTACACCCTAAAATTGGGACGCCTGTTGCGGGCATCAGTTTGTTTTTATTATTAAAGGCATTTGCCTCAGGAAGCTCAGCATTAACAGGTGTAGAGGCAATATCAAATGCCATTCCAAATTTCAAAAGTCCTGCACCCGTTAATGCAGCGAAAACGCTATTAGCGATGGGGAGTATTTTAGCAGTACTGTTTATTGGGATTGTCAGTCTAGCTTATTTCTACGGAGTCGCTCCGAATGCCCAAGCAACGGTTGTATCTCAAATTGCTGAAGCGAGTGTTGGACGTAATGTATTTTATTATATTGTGCAAGGAACAACAGCGATGATTTTAGTGCTCGCTGCGAATACAGGTTATTCTGCCTTTCCGTTACTGGCAGTCAATTTATCGAAAGACGGCTTTATTCCAAGAATATTTCAAATTCGTGGCGATCGACTTGGCTATTCCAATGGGATTATGATGCTCGGGCTAGCAGCTATTGTGCTTATTATTTTGTTTGATGGTACAACAGAGCAGTTAATTCCACTCTATGCTGTAGGTGTATTTATACCATTTACATTAGCGCAATCTGGCATGATGCGGAAATGGTGGCGTGAAAAACCTAATGGCTGGGGAGTGAAATTTGTTATCAATACAATAGGGGCAGTTATTTCCTTTGTAGTGGCAATGATGTTTTTTGTCACAAAGCTACCCCAAGTATGGCCTGTATTTATCTTTTTACCGCTTATTATTTGGATGTTCCATCGCATTAAGCATCATTACAATGCAGTGGGGGAACAATTACGACTTAATGGTGAAGCATTACCGAAAGTAGAGGGAAATGTCTTTGTCGTACCTGTTGCGGGAATCACAAAAGTGGTGGAAAATTCACTGCATTATGCACAATCTTTAAATGTTGATAAAATAATTGCCTTTTATGTAGCATTCGATCAAGCAGATGCAAAAGCCTTTGAGGACAAATGGAAGGCGTGGCAGCCAGATGTGCGACTTGTCACTTACTATTCGCCATATCGTAGCATCACGCAGCCTTTGAAAAAGTTTATTGATAAGGTGGAGCATCAATATGCGAAAACTGACTACCAAGTAACAGTTGTTATACCGCAGTTTTTACCGAAGAAAGGTTGGCAGCATATGCTACACAATCAATCGAGTCTATTAATTCGAACATCGCTGTTATTTCACAAAAATGTCGTCATTATGACTGTACCTTTCCATTTATCGAAATAATGACTAGCAAGGTCTAAAATAGTCTGATATAATCAGAGCATTGATTGAAAACACGAACGTTTACGCCAAAAAAATGCGTAAATACCATTAAATTCCGAAAATTCAAACTTTGTTCAGTAGTAGATATAAGCATCTGCCGAATGAAGTGCAGCACCAGCTTATTATGCATATTCATATTGAAATTATAAAAATGGATATTTATAATAAGGAAGTTCGTACAGCTTAATACTATTTCACTCATATAATAGCGAGAATATGGCTCGTAAGTTTCTACCGATTTACCGTAAATAAATCGACTATGGGTAGCATTGTTTTAGAGAATTCATACTTGTGATGATGTTTTCTATTTATTTCGACGTTTATGCGCTGAATGCCTTGCTCCACTCGTAGATGAATGGAATCAAAGTATTTAGCGCTCTTTTTATTATTATAAGAAAGAAGGAAAAATAGCAATGAAGTTATTACACGACAAAATTAAGCAGGAAGGTAAAGTATTATCTTCGTCTGTATTAAAAGTTGACACTTTTTTAAACCACCAAATTGATCCACTACTTATGAAAGAGATTGGACATGAGTTTGCAAATCGCTTCTCTGATGACATTATTACGAAAGTATTAACTATTGAGTCTTCAGGCATTGCGCCATCTGTATTTCTAGGACTTGAAATCGGGGCACCAGTCGTATTTGCACGTAAACGTAAATCTTTAACATTATCAGACAATCTGTATTCTTCAAAAGTACATTCTTTCACAAAAAACGAAACAAATGAAATTTCAGTATCTTGTAATTTTTTAAATAAAGATGACAATATTTTAATCGTTGACGATTTCTTAGCAAATGGTGAAGCGGTAAAAGGCTTACTTGATATTGCAGCACAAGCAGGCGCAAATGTCATTGGTGTCGGCATTGTTATTGAGAAAGGCTTCCAAGATGGCGGTAAATTATTACGTGAGCAAGGTATTCGTGTAGAATCATTAGCAATTGTGGATTCTTTAGAAGACGGTAAAGTAACGTTTGCCACGGAGGATCGTGCATAATGAATGCCTTTAAGTCAACTACGCTAGCTATTCAACATTTACTTGCGATGTATGCAGGTGCTATTTTAGTACCGCTTATTATCGGTGGGGCTTTAGGTTTTGATTCAAAGCAAATGACTTATTTAGTAGCAATTGACATAATGATGTGTGGTATCGCAACATTACTTCAAGTGTATTCAGGCAAATTTATCGGTATCGGTTTACCAGTAGTTCTAGGCTGTACTTTTACAGCAGTTAGTCCAATTATTGCAATTGGGACAAACCCTGAACAAGGCATTACAGATATTTATGGTTCTATCATTGCATCAGGTTTAATTGTAATGGTTATCGCAGGCTTCTTCGGAAAGCTTGTGAAATTTTTCCCACCAGTTGTAACAGGTTCTGTCGTATCAATTATTGGTATTTCTTTATTACCAGTTGCATTAAATAATATGGCGGGTGGCCAAGGTGCAGCAGATTTCGCATCTGGTTCAAATGTTGCTTTAGCTTTTATTACATTAGTCATTATTTTAGTCGTTTATCGCTTTACAACAGGCTTTGCTCGTGCAATTTCAATTTTAATTGGATTAGTTGCAGGGACGGTATTAGGTGGATTTATGGGTAAGGTGGATTTCACGCCCGTTTCAGATGCTGGTGTCTTCCACATGGTGCAGCCATTCTATTTTGGAATGCCGACATTTGATGCAACAGCGATTCTAACAATGACGCTTGTAGCGATGGTTTCTTTAGTAGAATCTTCAGGTGTTTATTTTGCACTTAGCGATATTTGCAATAAAAAACTAGATTCAAAAGATTTAGCACGTGGTTATCGTTCAGAAGGGCTTGCTTCTGTTATCGGTGGTATTTTCAATGCCTTCCCGTACACAACATTCTCGCAAAATGTAGGGCTTACACGTATGTCTGGTGTCAAAGATCGCAAAGTCATTTACCTAACAGGTGCCTTCCTTGTAGCACTTGGCTTCTTACCAAAAATCGCAGCACTAACAACAATCATTCCAACACCTGTACTTGGTGCGGCAATGTTAGCAATGTTCGGTATGGTCATTACACAAGGTATGGGTATGCTTGTACCTGTTATGAATGAATCAGCGGAAAACGCGATGATTGCAGCGATTGCTGTCGGTCTTGGTGTAGGTGTATCAGTTGTTCCAGATATTTTCGCGTCATTACCTCCAGGTGTAGCAATCTTAACGTCTAACGGTATCGTATGTGGTTCGGTAACAGCGATTATCTTAAATATCTTATTTAACATGATTGGGCCAAAGCATAAAAATGACCCGATGCATGGGTAAACATTAAATAAACGTTCATTGAAATTTGATGGATTAAATATTGTCATCTTCTTTATCTATTAACTTAGATTGAGGGGGTGGCATTTTTTATGCTAAATGAGTATGGGCTGTACAATAAATCAGCTATTAGGGTGAGGGAAACTCAGTAAAAACTATGTATATTAAAGGCATAATGCAACCAAGTTCTTTTGGACATTAACCTGAATGAAAGGTTAAAACTAGAAACGCTCAGTGTTACAATCTGAGCGTTTTTGCTTGCTATTTACATAATTTATTTGTTGAATTCAATGCACTTCATTGTTTACTCTTCAAAAATGGGCCCCATTAAACTCGTATACTCGAAGTTATTTGTAGTGTTCCAGGTATTTCCCTTTTTCAAAAATTTCTTGTGCGCTTAATGCTGTCCAATCTTCTGGGGTTTTATCGGGATTCAAGTCAAGGTAGGATTTAACCATCTTGTAGCCTTCACTGTAACCGTAAGCATACGGTAACCCTTTTCCGCCATATAAAATTTCTAATGTGCGATTAAAATCGTATTTATTTAAATCAGGTTCAACTTTAGACCATAATTTCTTGTCGTAAGTTAAAGTCGTTGATGTATAACCGTAGTCTGGGTAAACGGACCTTTTAAACATTTCAGCTTTTCCTTCAAAGACTACATTATCCAAAATAGAAGCCCAGTCATCCTTCCTAAAATATTTTTCTGCCCAAACGCTGTGATGGTATTCATGGGCAACGGTTAACTTTATACTATCATCCATTTCATTTGGATAGGGGAGGATAATTTTCCCTGCGCCAACTGTGAACGGATCCATATAATTTTTAGAGTAAGGGAAGACGCAAACTGCTACATCACTTTGAGACGGTAGGAGGTCTGCGGATTTTAATAGAGATTCTTGAATGATTTGATTGATTTCGATTTTACGAGTGTCCATTTTATCACTTATCACTTGTAAATCTGTTAATCCAGTAGGAGCCGTATTAAGAATGGTTTCTGCCATATGAAAGTATTCTCCATTTTCAAAGCAATCCTTGTAGATGGGTTGAATGATTTCTTTATTATATAGTTCCAAGGTTTCCGAGGTTGAAAGATTCGGATTATCTTTGACCTTTTCAATATACGGAGAAAACAGTTGATTAACATGAATGATTTTGTACTTTTGTTTGGTCTGCGGGTGTTCAAATGCAAACACCATCTCTTTGTAATCTATTTTTTGCTCTTTCTCGGGAATGTTTCTACCTTTTTCAGTTTGTATGCAGGAAGTAAGTATCAATAGTAATAGACATAGAATAAATAAGTTCCCTATTTTAAATTTCAACATTTCCCTCCTCAAAAAAAGTTAATAATTATTTATAATTCCAATTATAAAATATAATACCATGTTTAATAAGGATTTAAGAAAAGCATTTTATGTACTTTTAGCGTGAATTTCCTTTTAAGCCTTTAGAGACAAGACAAGGGAAATTGAACAGGAGTCTTATTCCCGTTCAATTTCCCTTGTCTTGAAGAATTGATGGCGTATACAGCCGCTCAATTCACTGATTGCAATTAGTATAATTGCTGTTCAGTAAGCTTGGCCTTGTTTAAAGAGCTATTTTATCCATTTGGTTGTGGTGTCGTCCAATGGGCACGACTGAAGGCGAATTTGATACAGGATCTTCGATAACCATACAGTCTAGTGCGAATATATCTTTAATTAAAGCATTTGTAATAATGTCAGATGGGGTACCTTCAGCTACTAGCATCCCTTCATGTAGGGCGAAAATATAATCTGCATAACGTGCTGATAAGTTAATATCGTGTAGCACCATGACAATCGTCGTGCCATACTTACGATTTAAATCTGTCAGTAAATCTAAAATTTCTACTTGGTACGTTATGTCTAAATACGTTGTAGGCTCATCTAAAAATAAAATATCCGTTTGCTGCGCTAATGCCATGGCAATCCATACACGCTGTCTTTGACCACCTGATAATTCATCAATATGACGGTCAGCAAATTCCGTAATGTTCATCATTTCCATTGCTTCTGCTACAGCCTCATAATCTTTTTTTGACCACCCTTTTAAAAAACTATGATGAGGGAATCTACCTCTGCCAACTAAATCCGCAACAGTAATTCCCTCTGGAACGATAGGTGATTGTGGTAATAAACCTAGTACTTTAGCAAGCTTTTTCGGAGGCATTTTTTGAATCGGTTGCCCATCTAATGTTACTTGCCCTGAAGTTGGTTTAATTAATCGTGCCATTGTTTTTAATAGCGTAGATTTACCACAACCGTTTGCACCAATAATAATACTAATTTTATTGCTAGGAATCGTTACACTCACATCTTGTAAAATTGTTTTATTTTCGTAACCAGCAGTAATTTGTTCCGCTCGAAATGTATGTGTTGGCTTCATATTATAAATCTCCTTTTCGATTGATACGAATTAATAAATAAATTAAATACGGTGCACCGATAATCCCTGTAATGACGCCAACAGGATATCTGGTATCAAATGCGAACTGACCTATTAAATCTGCGGCTAATACTAAAATAACCCCAACCAAGCCAGCAGGAACGATACTCGAAAAGCCTACACCAACAATTTTCTTGGCAATTGGACCTGCTAGAAATGCAACAAATGCAATCGGACCAGCAGCTGCTGTAGCCAGCGCAATCATTAAAACCGAGCTAAGTAAAAGCACCAATCTCGTTTTGTTCGTATCAACACCAAGTGATGTCGCAGCTTGTTCACCTAGCTCTAATATTTCTAATCTACTAGCAAAATAAATAACAATCGGTGTACAAATACAAACCGTGATGATTAACGGATAAAGGTTCTCCATTTTTGCACCATTTAAACTGCCGCTTAACCAACGCATAGCTGAAGGGATATCGTGCGTATTACCAATGACCATTAAGTAAGAAATAAAAGCATTTAACATTGCCTGAATACCGATACCAATTAAAATTAAACGACCAATTGAGAACGAGCTACTTTTCGACAATAGAAAAATAATGATAGCTGTTAAAAGTCCGCCAATGACAGATGCAATGGATACGAATGCATTGCTTGCATGCAGGACGATAATGCAAAAGACAGCAGCAGCGCTAGATCCAGCAGTAATCCCAATGACGTTAGGATTAGCCAAAGGATTTCGTAACATCGTTTGGAAAACGTATCCGCCAGCACCAAATGCAAAGCCTGCAAATAGTCCGACAATCATTCGTGGTAATCTAATTGTACCTACGGCAAAGGACGCACCTTTGACATCCTCACCTAATAGAACGGCTACAACTTCCTTTAATGGATAAATTGTATTGCCAAGCATAAGCATCAAACCCATAAGTATAAGAGAAATAACTGTTAGCAAACACGTCATCAGTAGGAAACGACGTTTTCGTTTCATTCTAGAGTTATAAATGGAAATTACTGTATCATTCATCATAATGCACGCATTTTCGCTTTCATTGTAATTAAAATTAGTAGGGGAGCTCCAATGAAGGCCGTAACAATACCTACTTCAAGCTCACTCGGACTCCCTAATAGTCTTCCGCATACATCAGCAATCGTTAAAATAATTGCCCCAGCTAGTGCAGAAAGCGGAATAACATAACGCACGTCAGGACCGATAATTAGACGAATTAAATGAGTCGCCAACAATCCGATAAACCCGATTGGTCCTGCTAACGCGGTTGCTACACCGCATAATAAAACGCCACCAAATGAAGCGAAAAGGCGGATTGTCCCAGTTTTTACACCTAAGCCAGTCGCCACTTCATCTCCTAGTGCTAGCGCATTTAATGCAGGTGCAGAGAAGATAGCTATACCAAGACCAATTATTAAAAACGGAATAAACAAGGTGATATTATCCCAACTGCCTGAACCTACACTGCCAACTTGCCAAAATCTAAATTGATCCATAACATTTGTGCGTGGAATCATAACAGCCACTACGAGCGATGATAATATGGCACTTGTAGCAGCTCCTGCTAAGACGAGCTTGATTGGTGTCGCTCCTCCACTACCAAGGGAACCAACAGTAAATACAAAAATAGCGGTAATCATTGCACCCACTATTGCCAGCCAAATATATTGATGTGCAGAACTAATATTGAAAAAGGCAATCCCACATACTACGAATAAAGATGCCCCTGTATTTACGCCTAATATACTTGGATCCGCAATAGGATTACGCGTTACAGACTGCATTAAGGCACCTGAAACACCTAAAGCAGCACCACACATAAAGCAAAAAATCGTTCGAACAATTCTTTGTCGAACAACATTTGCCTCATGAGAAGCAACTTCTGAATGGAATAAACCATCCAGAAGTTGCGTCCAAGTAATCATCCGAGAACCAAATACAAGCGATGCTATTACACTAAGGCAAAGTAATATTGAAAGCAAAATGATAAGCTTACCAAAGTTACGTGGCATCAATACATGCTTATTTTCTGAAACGGATGTATTCATATTATTTCAGCTTTTTCGCAACATCAGAGATTAATGATAAATACTCGTCAATTGTATATTGAATTGATAGAGGGTTTGGGTTACCTGCTGCTGCTAATGGTGTATTATCAGTGATTACTACTACTGAACCGTTTTGGATTGCTGGCACTTTTCCTAAAATTGGGTCAGCTTGTAAAGCAGCTAATGTTTTATCGTCACCATAAGTGATGAAAATTTCAGCATCCTTTAAAGCATCTGCATTTTCAGCACTTAATTCAATATAGAAGCTAGATTTATCGGTAATTTGATCTTGAATACTTTGTGGATATTCCATACCTAATTCCTCTAAAAACTCCCCACGAGGATCTTCTGGTGTATAAATATAAAACTTAGAAAGGTCTGTTGCATTGAACATAGCAAATGCAGCTTTTTTACCTTTTAGTTCTGGTTTTTCACTTGCCTTTGTAGCAATTAACTTTTCTGTATCAGCAATTAATTGTTTACCTTCTTTTTCCATGCCCATACCTTTTGCATTGTATAGGATTTGGTCACGCCATGAGATTACCCAAGGAATTTCTGGGTATGCCACAACGGGTGCGATTTGACTTAATGTATCGTAGTCTTCTTGTGTAATTCCTGAATAAGCAGCTAAAATTACATCTGGATTTGAGTCAGAAATTGCCTCAAAATCTAAGCCATCAGTATCTTGGTATATATTTGGTTTTGTTTCTCCTAATTCTTTTAACTTATCAGCTGTCCATGGTAACATGCCACTATCATCTTGTACGCCATAGTTTGCGGCCGAAAAGCCCACTGGAACAACATCAAGCGCTAATGCGACATCATGGTTTGCCCATGCAATCGTTGCTACACGCTCAGGTTTTTTTTCAATCACAGTTTCCCCAAATGCATGTTTGATAACGATAGGATACTGTGTATCAGAAGTCTCTGAGTCTGATTTTTCTGTTGAATCTTTTGAATCTGTAGACGCAGTGCCAGACTCTTTATCAGCACATCCAGCTAAAGCAAAAGAAAAAACTGCTATTAATAACATTGCAAATAATGAATAAAATCGCTTAGAATTCATGTTAGAATTACACTCCTATTAAGAAAATAATTGATAATGATTATCACTATCGCTTGTAGTATATAACCAATACCTACATATTTCAATAGTTTATTTTTTTTATTCAAAATTTCGAATACTAAGCATTTTTCTTATCCTTGTATTTTAGTAGGTTCTTTGTGAACTGTTGCCTTAAATATTGAATAGGCGATGAGCGGTTTGTAGTGTGATTATGCAGTAAGAAGAAGCAGTTAAAATCTTGAAAATAGAGGCTTTCTTATCAGAAAATAAAAGCAAAAAAACTGCGAAAAAATACGGGTGGTGTGGTGAACCGTGCAGCGCTTCAAGTTCATGCAGGTGCACCTAGCAGGAGGGAATGAATATTGGTATGTGAAAGAGCATAGTCAACCTCCCTGTATATAAAAACAGGGAGGTTCGTTTGTTATACGTTTTGATGTAAAAAGGTTTTTGGTGCTTGGGGATGCTTTCTACTGTTAATTGAATCGATGCAATGAGCCAATCGTTCAATACCGTGTTTTATTTGGCTTTCATGCACTTGAGAAATACATAATCGCAAAATATTATCCTTTTTATATTCAGGTAAAAACATTCTAGAGGCATCATCCACATAGATTTGTTGCTCGTGTAACATATGAACGATTTGTTTAGCAGTTACATTTTTTGGTAAAAAGATAGAGAGATAAAAACCTGAAGTCGGCTTCGAAAAATAAGTATTAGCAGGAAGTAATAAATCACATGCTTCTTGCAGTATTTGCATTTTATTACGATATAGTTCTTTAATTTTTTTGAGATGACTATGAAACATACCATTTTTTAAATAGATTTCTAATGCACCTTGAGATAAGGCAGGGCTATTAAAATCCGAACTAAATTTATAGCGTAAAAAACTGTTAACCATTCGTTCAGGCAGCACGACCGTTGCAATTCTTAAGCCAGGAAGGAAGACTTTTGAAAAGCTCTTAATATAAATTACCCTTCCTGACGGAGCAAAAGAAAACATAGGATCGGCCTTCATGTTTGGGTCAAGGTCGCCTAAAAAATCATCTTCTACGATATAAACATCGTATTTTTCTGCTAATTCCACAATTTTTTTCTTCTCGCTATTTGTATAACAGTGACCAAGCGGATTATGAAATCTTGGTATAACATAAAAGAACTTTATGTCATGATTGCGAAAAATATACTCCAAACGTTCGAGATCAATGCCTTCCATCGTTAAGTCAATACCGAAAGCAGTAACTTGATGTAAAGCAATAGATTCAATTATCCCAAAATAGCTAGGTTGTTCGATTAGAATGTTGCTTCTGCCATTTGGAAAGGGCATCGTAACAAATAAATTTAGCGCTTGCTGTGAGCCTGAAACGACAACTAATCTTTCTGGTTGGGTGAATACCTGTAAACTTTGCAAATAGCTCGCTAGTTGAACGCGTAATGAATACAGCCCTTGCTGATCTGAGTAAGTAAATAGTTCTTCTTTATAATGTTCGATAGCTTGATTCATGCAATGTTGAAAGTCAACGTAGGGCAGTGCATTTATATCGGGACCAGCAGAATAGAAATCAATAAATTTTTGCGCATGCTCATTGGGCTGATATTCATTGACTACATAGTAACCACTTTTAGGAATTGCATAAATCACATGCTGTTGTTCTAATTCTGCATAAGCCCTAATAACCGTATTTTTACTACAAGAAAATTGCTCAGATAAATGTCTAACCGAAGGAAGCTTACAGCCTGCGTAGAGTTTCCCTATTGCCAATTGCCCTTTTACTTCCTCGATGATTTGCATATATTTTGAACTCATCGTTTCATCCCTCCTTATCTGTACCATGACAGATGGATAAAAAAGCTATTTATTTCTTATATGTGTACCTATTAATATTTGATTATACCAGAGGCTGGTACAGATGAAGAAAAGGGGAGTGGCTGCATGCAAGGGGAGAATAGAGGGAAGCTCGGTTTGCTCTTAGGATTAGTAGGTGTAATTTGCTTTAGCTTAACACTTCCATTTACAAGTATTGCTGTAGCTTATTTTGGAGCGACTGTCGTAGGGCTAGGAAGGACTGTTATCGCCGCTATTGTAGTTGCTGTTGTTTTTATATTAAAAAAGCAACAACTTCCTACTCTTCGCCAATTTAAAAGTCTTCTAATTGTTGCTATAGGTGTCGTTTTTGCTTTTCCGCTACTTACATCTTGGGCAATGGATTCCTTGCCCGTATCCCATGGAGCTGTGGAATTAGCTTTATTACCTTTAGCTACAGCGGGATTTGCTATGTTTAGAGCAGGTGAAAAGCCATCTTTAAAATTTTGGATATCGAGTTTAATTGGCTCATTAGCTGTTATTGGATATGCCATTTATCTCGGACTCGGACAATTACAATTTGCCGACTTCGCTTTACTGGCAGCGGTTATTATACTCGGACTTAGTTACGCAGAAGGAGGCCTATTGGCAAAAGAATTAGGAAGCTGGCAAGTGATTGCATGGGCAATAATGATGGGTGCTCCATTTTTTATCGTTCCAGTTGTACTCAATTTTTCAACTGACATGCTTCATGCACCATTACAAGCTTGGTTTAGCTTTATATATCTCGCGATTGTTAGTCAGTTTCTTGCATATGTAGCTTGGTATAGTGGAATGGCGATTGGCGGGATCGCAAGGGTAAGTCAAATTCAATATTTACAGCCGTTTTTAATGATATTATTTGCAACTGTATTTCTAGATGAAACCATTACTTGGTTCACTTTTATGATAGCGGTAATTGTTGTTATTGCTGTTTTAGTAGGAAAAAACGCGCCAGTATCCAAAAGAGGCGAAAGGTTAGACAATTAAAATGACGAGTGTAAGAAATGGAGAGACATAAATGGGCTATAGTTTATGGAACAATCGAATTGTATTAGATAAGGAAGTTATTATTGATCGAGAGGATCGTGGTTACCAATTTGGTGACGGCGTATATGAAGTAATTAAAGTTTATGATGGTATTGTGTTTACATTAAATGAACATCTTGAACGCTTTTACACAAGTGCAGAAAAAATTAAGCTAATGATTCCTTTTAAAAAAGATAAATTGTTAATGTTATTACGAGAGCTTGTGCACAAAAATAATTTAGGCACAGGTCATATTTATCTTCAAATTACACGAGGGAGTGGTTCACGCCAACATCATTTCCCTCATACTATTAAGCCTGTTTTAGTAGCGAATGTTAAAGAAAATCCTCGTCCGCTAGCAAATTTTGAAAATGGAGTAAAGGCAACGATTTTAGAAGATATTCGTTGGTTACGTTGCGATATTAAAACATTGAACTTACTTGGCCCTGTATTAGCAAAACAAGAGGCATATGAAAAAGGCTGTTATGAGGCTATTTTGCATCGCAATGGAGTGGTGACAGAGGGGGCTTCTTCAAATGTTCATGGCATTTTAGATGGTGTACTCTATACACACCAAGTGGATAATATGATTTTAAATGGTATTACTCGCAACGTCTTGCTAGCGTGTGCTAAAGAAATTGGTCTGCCAGTAAAAGAACAAGCGTTTACTTTAGAGCAGTTAACTACAATGACTGAAGTTATTATTACATCTACAACATCTGAAATTACACCTGTTATTGAGATTGATGGTCATGTAGTTGGTACAGGAAAGCCAGGGGAATGGACACGAAAGCTTCAACAGCAATTTAATGCAAAAATTTCTGTGCTTGTTCGTTCGTAAACATGAAAAATTTTAATACCTAATGACAAGAAAGAGACAGTATCCTGTTATTTTGGATATTGTCTCTTTTTACGTTAAATATAGAATTTCCGCATAGCACGTCACAAGCCTGCCACCCTCTAACTTACTGTTTGTTTTGTAGCGTTCGAAGCTGCGGGCAGTACGCTCTATAACAGCTCTCGCAACTGTCTACATACATAAGTAACTTCTGAATGTCCATTGTAGAACAACTACAGTGTAATTCGGAACTCCATATGAACATAAAAGTATTTTCACATAGAGTAAAGTCTAAAACATGTTCAATTCAATTTTTTCATACTATAAGACATGCTTCGTTTTTGAGGGGGGTTGTATGTTTTTTCTGAAGAAGGGCTTGGTCATCATAATAGGTAGTATTTGTATTTCTATAGGCATTAACCTATTTTTAACACCCTATCAAATATTAGATGGGGGCGTAGTAGGGGTAGCGCTCATTTTGTACTATTTATATAAACTAAAAATTGGGCTAATGATTATATTATTAAGCATTCCGATATTTATCATCGCTTGGTTTAAATACAGAGCTTATTTTTACAATAGTGTGCATGGGTTAATTGCCTCGTCTTTTATCATTGACCTTTTGAAGCCTTTAAGAAATTTGATTCAAATCGATGCCATTTATAGTGCGATATTAGGAGGAGTATTAGTTGGTTTTGGTATCGGTTTAATGCTTCGGTATCAGACAAGCACTGGTGGGACAGATCTTGTAGCGCAATTTTTATGTGATAAAACAGGCATAAATGTTGGAGTTCTTATTTTTTTTATTGATTCAATCGTTATTGTATTAGGAGGATTTCTTTTGTCTTCAAATACATTAATTCTTTCCATTATTACCGTATTAGTAGTCGGTATTACTACAAGTATGATAACCAGCTATTCAAAATAAAAAAATAGCTTCAGTATCAACTGAAACTATTTATGAGGGGAGCTTTATGGTCAGCTATTCATTATTCGTTTTTTTGGATAGGCGGGCTTCACTTCAGCAATTAAAATAGCTAGTAAAATTAATACTGCCCCTATTACCATTCGGCTTGTTAGTACTTCATGTAAAAATATTACCGATAACACCATGCCGAAAAAGGACTCTGTAGACAGGATAATGGCTGCTTTTGTTGCAGAGGTATATTGATTGGCCACGTTTTGAAAAAGGTAAGCAATAGTAGTTGAAAAAATACCTAAATAAATGAGTGAATAGATAGCTTCTTTTTCAAGGGAAGCGGGAATATCACCTCGACTTACGACGACCAAAATACCTATAACGGATGCTGTAATAAATTGAATAATTGTTAAAGCAATTGCATCTTCTTTCTGTACAAAAAGGTTTGTACAAAAAATATCAAAAGCAAAGGCAACGGCACAAGCTAGAGAAAGTGCATCACCTATATTCATCGTGAAGGAACCTTGTAACGATAAACAGCCAATTCCGACAAGTGCTATAATTGAGCCGATAATTTCATAACCATCGATACGGCGTTTATAGACAGCGTAGGCAATGAGCGGAACGACAATTACATTGACAGCAGTTAAAAATGCATTTTTTGAGGGAGTTGTATATTGTAAACCAACTGTTTGAAGTGCAAAAGCAATATACAATATCGTTCCTAGTACAACGCCTTTCCAAATAACTGATTTTGTTGCGTTTTTTAATTTGTATCCAAAAATGGCAGTTAGTATAATTGATGCTAATAAAAATCTTCCTGCCATCACTTGATAAGCAGTTAAATATTCTAGTGCAATGGCTGTTATAACAAATCCACTGCCCCAAACGATAGCAGTTGTCAGTAGCATGCCATCAGCTATGTATTGTTTCATCTTTCTTCCTCCTTGCTTCATTAAGAATAGCATGAGAAGAAAGGAAATAATTTGACTTTGATTCTAAAATTTCAGGCGTTTTTTTGTACTTATTCCAAAGCTAATCTTTAATCTGCTATTTTGCTATGTAATAAGTACAATTTAACGGCTGCTGATAAACGTTCATAAAATACATAGTCATTATCTAACGGTGCTACTAATTGGCGTATTTTTGTCATGCGATAGCGTATCGTATTTGGGTGGCAAAAGTGGGCTACTGCTACTTCTTTAATGTTACCCTTTTTGGAGATATACGTGATGGCAGTATTGATTAAATCTGCATCTGCTTTTTCATCAAGTAATGGTCCAAGATAGCCATTTACATAGTTCCTAGCGAACTGTGGGTCTTTTCGATGTAATTCTAATAGTAGAATATCTGATCCAAGATGCTTGTAGTGACAAGTAGGGGTCATATCCATTTCAGCCATTATACGAGCGAAGTAAGCTTCACGCACAGCAAGGTGAAACTCAGTTTGTGTGGCATGTACTTGGCTATAACCAACAATCAGCTCGTCTGTTGAAATATTATATAATGTGAGCCATTCATTAAGAAAGTTCTCAAATTGAAACTGCTCTGATTGATTTGTCACTAAAATGAAGATGCTATTTTTATATTTACAAATAACTCCTGATTTTAATAGTGGCTCTAATTGTAAAAATGGTTGCATCCACTGGGGATTTGTTAATGACTGCATTTGTAGATTGGCTACGAATAGATATTTTTCAAACGGCTTGTTTAATTGCTGTAAAAAAGATGTAATTTGTTCATCAGAAACTTCTTCATTAATAAGACGTTTCATAATCGTTTCTAAAAAGAATGTATAATCTTGTGTCTTTGCATATGCCATCGTTTCTAAAATGATTTTTTCGAAAAATTCATCTCCCCCAAAGCGCAATATAGGGAAATGGTGTGCATTCGCTAAAGCGATCACCTCCTCGGGTAAATCATTATAAATAACAGGCTTATAGGCCAAGGCACTAGCTTTTAATTGAATAAGGCTTTCCACAGCATTTAAAAGATACTCGGGTTGTTGTTTTGCAAATAATAAACTGCTGAGAATTACACTATTTGGTGTGAATATCGTTTCGCGAACCGTTTCTATATCAGGCGAAAATTCAAAATCTAGAATTTCAACATTTTGGACAGGTTTATGTAAACCGTTGCTACCTGCAACTACTGTAAAATCCTTTGTAATAGGCAATTGCAAAAAGTTTTTTACGTTCATTAGGGAATCTAGCAACCTTTCCAGTAATTTATTATTAAGTATCGTACCATCATTTTAGGATAAATGAATATAGTTGTTGATTTTTATTTGCAATGAAAAAAATAACCGCCCACGAATGGACGGCTATATATGTTTAAATGTTAGCAAAAAGATTAGGCTTTCTATTTTTTAATGGATTTGTTTGTTCAATCGCATAGCCTACATTTAAAATACGACCTTCTTTAAATGCTGGTCCAATAATTTGTAAGCCGATTGGTAAATTGCCTTTAAATCCACATGGAACAGAAAGGGCTGGTAATCCAGTTAAGTTACTTGGACCCGTGAAACGAATAATATTGTCGATTAAGTCGACTTTTTCCCCATTCAGGTCTGCAAAGTCATCGCCAATCGTATTGGCCACAATCGGTAATGTCGGTGAAATTAAAACATCTACTTGATTAAATATTTGTGTAAACTCTTGTTTAATTTGTCTACGTACTTGTTGAGCTTGTAAATAATCAACCGCCGACGGTAATTCACCTAGCTCAAATAACAGACGAATATCATCACCGAAATCTTGTGGTCTCTTTTGTAAATCGGAGTGATGGATAGCAGACGCCTCCGAAAGAGACGTTACAAGTTCTGCCCATTCTGCATATTGCAAGGATGGGATTTTAACAACTTCGACCTTTGCCCCTTGATCTACTAGATTTTGAATACTCGCACGAACCGCACGTTCAACATCTGAGTCAACGCGGTTAAAGAAATAATCCTCATTCACACCAATGACTAAATCTTTGACATTGCCAGAAAGCTGATTTACATAATTATCTACTTGTACATCTACACATGTAGGGTCTCTGTGATCGAAGCCTGAAATAATCTCAAGCATAGCTGCGGCGTCTTTTACCGTTTTTGTCATAGGACCAATATGATCTAAACTCCAAGCAAGCGGATAACATCCAAATTTACTTACACGACCATGTGTTGGTTTTAAGCCAACAATACCACACGCTGAAGAAGGAATGCGGATAGAGCCTGCTGTATCTGTTCCCAATGAGGCTACACTAGCGCCTGCTGCTACTGCTGCTCCTGAACCACCGCTTGAGCCTCCTGGAATTTTATCAAGATCCCATGGGTTGCGTACAGGTCCATAATGAGGATTATTATTTGTAATGCCCCATGCGTATTCATGCATACTTAATTTCCCTGTGAAAATCACACCTGCTTCCCGAAGCTTTTCAACAACAGTCGCATCATAATTTGAGACAAAATCTTTATGAATCTTTGAAGACATTGTTGTTATTTTATCTTTAAAGTATAAATTATCTTTTAGTGCCATCGGAATTCCGTGGTACATTCCTCGGTAATGGCCATTTAAAATCTCTTGCTCTGCCAATTTGGCATTTTCTATAGCCTCATCGTTATAAAAGGCCATGTAAGAATTAATTTTTGGTTGGCTTTCTTCAGCAAATGTCAAAATTTCTTTCGTCAATTCGACAGGAGAAAGTGTTTTGTTTTCGATTAATGGCGCCAATTCTTCTACAGATTTCAAATGTAAATCAGTTTTCAATGTGGTCACCTCCAGGTATATTGCGAATAGCAATATCTGCATCATCAATTGCAATGCCTTCTAAATTGCTGCGAAGTGATTGCATACTTTCCCACCGTGTTTTTAGTAGTTCAAGGTGTTCAGATTTTGCTGTAATTCCTTTGTTCTCCAATAATTGTTGAATAGACAAACTCATTAACATGATCCTCCCTTGAAAAGTAATTTATCTCAATAGGTTTTCCTATAAAGACCAAAGAAAAAATAAATCATCTACTAGTAAACTATAATTTTCAGAAAAGAAAGATAAAAGCTACTATATATAATCATAAATTATCAAAAATATTTGTCAATTAAAACGAGAGTGCCAGTCACCCAAACAATTCTGAATTTTGATAGCTTGACAGTCCCAGTCACTCCTGCGGGAACACACGCAACGTAAGACGTAATAGGCGGCGCAACAGCGCCGATTACGGCTTACGACGTGCCCGCTGAAAGTGCAGTGGATTTTTACGAATTAGGAGGTATGCAGTAGTTTTAAAGGTGGCTGACAAAATTACTTTGTTCTTTTTACACTGACTTCACAGCCCATTTACAATGAAAGCTTACAATAGTACTAATAACCAATTTAAGAGGTGCGAAATGGAGTCTGCTGTGAGACAAAACGTAAAAACAAACAGTTTCTTTTTATATTTAAATCATTTATATGAACAGCATCAAAACAATACATTATATATAAAACGTTTAAAGACATTGAAAAAAATTATAGAAACTAAAGATTTACATACCTTTTTTCAACCAATAATGAACTTACAAACAAAAGAAACAATGGGTTTTGAGGCATTGAATCGGCCGACACCTTCCGATTTGTTTAGTAGTGTCGATCAATTTTATGAATTTGTAGGGCAAACAGACTGCGTGTTTTTATTTGAATGCTTTTGTCGTAACCTTTCATTGCAACGTTTCAAAGAGCGTCTCCATGGAGAATTATTGAATAAAGATTATATGCTCTTTCTTAATATCCATCCGAACGTATTACTAGATAAGAAATATAATAGTGGTGAGACATTACAACTGTTAAAAGAGCTAGGCATTAAGCCGCAGCAAGTAGTATTTGAGTTAACTGAGCGTAGTGCAGTGTTAGATTTTGTGGAGTTTGAAAGAGTATTATCACATTATCGATCACAAGGCTATCGTATTGCGGTGGATGATATGGGATCTGGCTACAATAGCTTGAAAACACTTATCTATTTAAAGCCCGAATTTATTAAGTTGGATCGCTCATTAATTCAATTTATCGATAAAAATAGTGAGCAGCAGCAGCTAGTTACTTTACTAATGTCATACGCTGAGCAAGCAGAAACAAAAATTATTGCAGAAGGCATTGAACGGCAAGAGGAGCTCAATTATTTACAGGACATTGGCATCCAT
Source organism: Lysinibacillus sp. JNUCC-52 (assembly GCF_015999545.1). Taxonomy (NCBI): domain Bacteria; kingdom Bacillati; phylum Bacillota; class Bacilli; order Caryophanales; family Bacillaceae; genus Lysinibacillus; species Lysinibacillus sp. JNUCC-52. The sequence goes on along the minus strand of NZ_CP065546.1, from coordinate 2,499,870 downwards.
TATGCACAGGGATATGCGATAGGGAAGCCATCAAAAGACATACATTTTGGGGAAATAAGGGTGGATGACTATGCAGATAGGGGAAGTCATAGAAAACGTTCTTAGTATTGATGAATTTGTAAAAAATAAAGAAGTAGATTTACTTTTTACGAGCAACCCATCATTGCGCAGTGTTGTTGTTGTAAGAGATGGAAAACCAATTGGACATATTACACGCACACATTTCTATCAAAAAATTGGTACACGTTATGGTTATAATTTATTTATGGGTCGGCAAAATCAACTTATCATGAAAGACAACCCTCTAATTGTTGAGAGTAGTACACCTATTATTGAGGTCAGTACGGAGGCAATGGACCGACGAGCAGAGGACCTATATGATGATATCATTGTCATTAAAAAAGGTCTATATTTGGGTGTGGTTAGTATTAGAGAACTGCTGTTAAAGCTCGTAGAGACACAAGTAGCTATTGCAAGCTTTTTAAATCCTCTTACAAGCTTACCTGGCAATAAATTAATAGAAGAAAAACTAGAAAAGGCATTACAACTTGAAAAATATAGCCTTATTTATTTTGATTTAGATCATTTCAAAACATATAACGACACCTATGGTTTTAATAGAGGAGATAAGATTTTGCTCTATTTAACAGATATCCTCAATAGAAATATTACTGGCATAGAAGATTTTTTAGGACATATAGGTGGCGATGATTTTGTGGCAATTCTCCCGCATTATGAAGTAGCAAGCATTTGCCAAACGATTATTGAAGAGTTTGATGCTCAAATAATTGATTTTTATGAGCTAGAAGATTTGGTGCAATTACAAGTTTTGAATAGAGCGGGAAAATTAGAGCGTTTTACATGTACATCATTATCTATAGCTGTTATTACAAATGAATATCAACAATTTACTTCTGTCGATCATTTGTCAGATGCAGTAACACGTTTAAAAAAAGAATGTAAAAAAATTTATGGAAGCTGTTTTTTAATTAACGATAAAAAAACCTACCTCGTGCACTAAACGTAGTAGGTTTTTATTATGCTTTACAATGTTAAAAGAATTTTTAATAAGCGCTCCAACCAGCATCAGCAGCTAAAGCTACACCGTTTATAAGAGCTGATTCTTCAGAAGCTAAAAATAGGGCGATATTTGCAATGTCCGAAACCTGACCTGCCTTAGGCATAAGTTGAACGCCACGTACAGATTGTTGCATACCAAATGGGTCCACATTCGTCATTGTTGCCGCGAAACCTGTTTCTACATGTGCGGGTGCAATGGCGTTGCAACGGATGTTTTGAGATCCATAGTGAGATGCGATATTTTTTGTCATCCCAACAACTGCATGTTTAGCAGTTGTATATGCTAGACCTCCACGACCGCCTGTTAATCCGGCGATTGAAGCCATATTCACAATCGTTCCGCCACCATTTTCAATAAAGATTGGTAATACTTGACGAATTGCACGCATTACACCGTTCACATTAATGTCCATGACACGTTGCCAAATTGCATCTTCAACATTTGCTGCTGCTTGCATATTGTCACCAACTCCAGCGTTATTGACTAAAATATCTATACGACCAAAATGAGCTACGGTATTAGCGATCATTTTTTGGATATCCTCTTCTATAGAGACATTTACTTTGACACCAAATGTCTCATAACCAGCATCATTAAATTCAGTAACGGTTGCATTTAATGCGTCCTCATTGAAGTCAGCAATGACAACCTTTGCACCTTCTTGTGCATATTTACGTGCTATTTCTTTTCCGATTCCTGCTCCACTACCTGTAATAATCGCTACTTTATCTTGTAATTTTCCCATGAATATTCTCCTTTTCTAAATACAAGTTTACTTTTAAACTAGTTTGATTGTATTCCTTTTTAGCCGTTTAATCAAAGAAAATAAACCGCTTACATTCATGAAAATACTAATCTTAATAAAACATACTTGAATAATAGGGATTATAGGTATATAATTCGGTTTACATTATTATAAATCATCTTAGGAGGCCTTCTATTGTCAACTTTACAGGTTATTCTTAACGTGGCACTGTTACTTGTGTTCGTTGGGATTTTAGTTATTATGAACAAAAAACACGTGAAATTTTCAAATCGTGTTTTTGCTGGTCTAGGTTTAGGGATTGCACTTGGTCTAGGACTTCAATTATTTTATGGTATTGATTCGGAAGTTTTAGCCGAAACAACGCCATGGTACAACATCATTGGTACTGGTTATGTAAAACTGCTACAAATGGTGGCAATGCCATTAGTGTTTATTTCGATTTTGATTGCCTTTACAAAAATGACAATCGGTAAAAATTTCGGGAAAATGGCTGCATTAATTTTAGCAATTTTAATTGGTACAACAGCTGTATCTGCGGCGGTCGGAATTCTTTCAGCAACAATATTTGATTTAGATGCTACACAAATTATGCAAGGTGATGCGGAAACAGAGCGTGGAGCATACCTAGAAGAAAAAACGACAGGCATGGCTGCACCAGATTTACCAACACAAATTATTGAATTATTCCCTGCGAATCCATTCCTTGATTTAACTGGTGCGCGTTCAACATCTACAATTGCAGTAGTAATATTTGCAGCATTTTTAGGATTTGCCTATTTACGTGTTGCACGTAAAGATGGAGAGATGGCAGCTACGATTAAAAAAGGTATAGATGCTTTACATGCGTTAATAATGGGTGTTGTAACTATTGTTTTACGTTTAACACCATATGGTATTTTAGCAATTATGGCACGTACAGTCGCAACTTCTGATTTTGGAGCGATTTATAACTTAGGTAAATTTGTTATTGCTTCTTATGTTGCATTAATTATTATGTTCCTTGTGCATTTACTAATTCTTTCATTAAGTGGTTTAAATCCATTTACGTATTTAAAAAAATCGCTTGAAACATTATTATTTGCTTTCACTTCACGTTCAAGTGCGGGTACTTTACCGATGAATATTAAAACGCAAACAGGTAGACTTGGTGTACCAGAAGGTATAGCGAACTTCGCAGGTTCATTTGGTTTATCAATTGGTCAAAATGGTTGTGCGGGTGTTTATCCAGCAATGTTAGCCATAATGATTGCTCCGACTGTAGGCATTAATCCACTAGATCCTGTTTTCATCATTACGGTTATTGCAGTAGTAGCAATTAGCTCGTTCGGTGTAGCAGGTGTTGGTGGGGGTGCGACATTTGCAGCGATTCTTGTGCTATCAGCGCTTCACTTACCAGTTGCGCTGGCGGGTATTTTAATTTCAGTTGAGCCATTAATCGATATGGGTCGTACTGCACTAAATGTAAGTGGTTCAATGACAGCAGGTGTTACTACTGCGCGAGTAACCAAAGAGTTAGATACAGAAGTGTATAATAATAAAGCAGTTAGTGCACAAGTGGCTGATTTATAGGCTTTTAAAATAGAGGTATGCTAAGTTGATTCTTAGCATACTTTTTTTGCGTAAAATTGGATTTCAGGGGAGGGAGGAAAGGGTTTATTCGATTTTTATAGGCCCATCTTCTAAAAGAGTATGAAGCCTTCAATAGCGTCTTGTGCTTTCTGTAGTCACGATATAAGCGCCTGACGTTATTAGCGTTACGACATACATAAAATTGTGTGAGTGACTGGCACTTGAAACCCGCTAAGAGCGAAAAGAGAGTACGGAACGTTTATACGTTCTCGTACTCTCTTTTTTTAAAACTTTAATAAGTATTTTTTATATTTTCAGTGCTTATAGCTGTATCATTAATGTATTTTGCGATGCTATGATTGTCAGCTGTGATGTTTTCAATCGATGCATTCATTTGTTGTAATGTTGCAGTTGCTTCCTCAATAATCGCAGCAAAGTCATTTGTCGACGTGTCGACATTTTGGCTGTTAACTGCTACTTCGTTTGATAAATGCTCAAATTCATTAAATTTAGTTTTTAATGAATGTAAAATTTCGCTTAACTGAATAAAGTTTGTATTTACTAACTTTGTAGACTCTACACTTTGATGTAATGTATCACTACTTTTGTTCATATTTACTTGTGCTAATTTATTCGTTGTATTGACATCAGTTAAATTCTCAGTGATTTTAACAGTAATATTATTCGTTAAATCAGCTAAATTTCTTATTTCTTGAGCTACAACTGAGAAACCTTTTCCAGCATCCCCAGCACGAGCTGCCTCGATAGAAGCGTTTAAGGCTAATAAATTCGTTTGTTCCGTTATTTGTTGAATATCATTGGCAAACTGATTAGTTTCTTCAATTTTCTCAGTTAACGTTTTGAAGTTGTCACTTAAGTTTGAAATAACATTTTGAAGACTATTCATTTCAGATGTAAGATGATGAATTTTATTCTGGCCTTCATCTGCTAGTGAGCTTGATTGAACAGAGTCATCTATTAAAAGGGCAGTGATTTCATTCATAGAATGGATTGCTGTTAAGTTATTTTGTGCACTGTCTGCTATTTTAGAAATTTGTTCACTTTGTATCATGCTACCTGTTGAAACTTCATTCATAGCTATTTGAATTTCTTCTTGTGATCTTAAATTTAATTGAACTTTATCGTTAATTTTGCTAATACTGTCAGCTATCACACCAATTTCACGTTCCAAATGAATTTTATGCTCTTCTTTTGTTTTCGCATCTGCTTCTGCGATTTCACTATACTCTTGTAGTTTTTTAAATTGGTTTTGATTCATACGAATTAATATTGTTAATAAGAAACCAGTAAAGAGATAAATGATAATAAATGAACTTATTTGTCCAGTATAGTACTCAAATTCAGGTGAAGGGAAAAGATAAACTAAAATAAGTGTTATTAAACCTAAAATATATCCTACACCGAAAATCTTATTATTAAATTGAACAGCAGCAAACACTGCAAAGAAAAATATTGATAGCGCTGTGGATAATTGACCACCATGTATCATTACTAAACATATATTAAATACATTCATAACGATGACTATTATATATGGGAAGGCGATTTCTTTCTTATAACGATTAGTGATTATGTATATCAATGGATAAAATATAATTTGCGCGCTATAGAAAAAGATGATCCAAAAATCAGGCTTTAAAGATAATGCACCGATTAGACCTAAAATAGTGGAAGCTAAATAAGTGAATAGCATAAGTTTGTTTTTATTTTTCAAGTCTATTAATTTTAATTGCTCAATCATATTACACTGAATACCTCCTAGTTAAATTATTATTTCAAAATAGTTATTAATCACTAATAAAGGAAAAGATTTCCCGTTAAACTAATGATTAAGATTGATTATATTAATTTTAGTAGGAAGTAGTAAAGACTTATTTTCGAATTTTTCTGATGTTAGTTAGAACTACCTAGTTAAAAATAATAAAAGAAGTGTGGAAAATAAATACGGAAAATTCAAGAAAAGGATTTGTCAAGAGATTTCCAAAGAATAAATAAATATTCTGTGAAATTAATTAATTTAATATTAAACAGTTTAATGTTAAAATAAATTACAGGTCACAAAAGTTTCACATTTATTGGAGGTGTTTGTGTGGGAAGAAAGCAAGATAAAGTCTAATGTAGCGCGGTTTTATAGGTGGAATGATCAACTGCGAAATTGCTTGCAGAAATGTCAAAAGTAAGCTACCGCAGATCTAAATAAAAAGAGTGTAGGAGCATTTTGAGATATTCAATGCGCAAGGATTCCACTTCATTTGATCAAATTAAAGGAAGCCGTAAATTCTTTTTATAAAGTAGATCTTACTTCAACGTTGTGCATATAGCTTAGTCTAATGGTACAAGTTAAGTAATGTAAATATACAACAAAAAATCTATCGTATCACTACAAAAATGACGAATTACATCCAAAAGGCGAAATTTGTTGTTTTATGTAAAATAAAGTCTTTTAAATAAAAGGAGAAATAGGGAAATGAGTGCTAATAAGAAAAAGTTTCACTTTGCATGGCTAGTTTTAATAGGTCTATGTATTACAGTAGGTTTAGCTAAATCTGGATTAAACAGTTCAGCTGGACTATTCTTACCATCAGTATCGGAAGACATTGGTGTAGGTTTAGGGAATTTAACGTTATATCTAAGTATTTCATCCATTGTGACAATGATATTCCTACCAATCGGCGGGAAGTTAATGGCTAAATATGATACTCGTATTTTACTTGTTGTTGCGATTATTTTACAAGCAGGTTCTTTCGCTCTATTCGGTATGATGAGCTCTGTTTGGGGCTGGTATATCCTTGCGATTCCTCTAGCTGTTGGTGGTGTATTAATCACAGTTTTAGCAGGTCCAGTATTAATCAATCAATGGTTTAAACAACGTAGTGGATTAGCTTTAGGTATTATTACTGCTTCAGGCGGTTTAATTGGAGCTTTCTCATCTCCTATAATTGGTAACTTAATTGCAAACCAAGGGTGGAGAAGTGCTTATATTATGGTGGGTGTTGCAGCTATCGTAATTATTGTTCCAACAATTATTTTCTTATTAAGAAAATCACCACAAGAAAAAGGTTTATTACCTTATGGTGCTGAAGACACTAACAATAATGAGAAAAAAGTAGAAAAAGATACAAGCAATTCTGGTATTTCATTTGCTGATGCGAAAAAATCATTATCATTTTCATTATTACTTTTGTTCTTCTTTATTATTACGTCTGTTGCGAGTTTTTCAATTCACATTCCAACATACCTTGTGAATCAAGGATTTAGTGTGAAATTTGCTGGTAATATTATGTCTGCTTTAATGGTCGGCGTACTTTTAGGTTCTATTCTATTTGGTTATTTAATTGATAAAATTGGCGCTAAAAGTACAACAATTATCGCAATGTTAATCGGATTAGTTTCGATGTTGTTACTGTTATTCTTTGTACAAAGTACAATTGCAATTGTAGTGGCTGTTGGCCTATTTGGTTTCGTATCAGCTTGTATCGGAACGCTAGCTCCTGCAATTACTGCTGCATTGTTTGGTAATAAAGATTACAGTCAAATCTATTCAACAGTTTCGATTGGCTTGGCAGTAGCGGGTATTATCGCACTACCAGCGTATGGCTATATTTTTGACTTTACAGGAAGCTACACTCCTGTGTTATACATTATTGTTATTATGTTAGTAATTAATATTATTTCTGTATTAGTTGCTTTCCGTAATAAAGAAAAAATGGTGAAAGACGGCTTGTGGAAATAAGTCATAACACCATTAATTGAATTAAAGGTTCTAATAACTACACCCCGCTTGTTGGACAAGGGGAGGTGTAGTTTTTTGTTTTTAGAAACTTGTTTTGCCGACAGAATTCAGAATTGTTTGAGTGACTGGCACTTATATAATTTTTACGTAAAAATCTTTACCATTTATAATGTCCGTCAACTCAATATCGTACTGCGTTTTATAGTAGTCATAAATATTGCGTGCTAATCCGGAGTGTCCATTTAAATAAGTTCCTTTTTTAATCTCTTTTCGTGGATTATGGAAATCAAAATATAAGCGTGAATCGTGACACATTGCATTTAAAATGGCTTTAAATTCTTGTTCCTCAATATGGATCCCTCGCGTATACTGACATTCACGACGATACGTATCGTGTGAGACATTTATAGGAGTAGGCTCAAGAATCATTTCGATTTTTCTATTCAAATGTTAACAGCTCCTTTCAAGTTACAAGTACTATTCCTTCTATTATAAAATTGTCAGAAAATTATATCAATATTTATCTATATGAAAGGTTTTACTATACCCAACTATAGGAGGAAATATTCGTTTATCTACCAATCCTGCTGTTGCTGTTGTATTTCCTCTGCGATTACTTGCAGATCGTAGGAGTTGATTGTGAGAATAGTATAATCGTGATTTTCCATATATTTTTCGGCTAAACGCTTCATATACTTTGGGGAGCCCTCATTTTCTTCATCATAAACTAGTAGCAAGCCGTCTGTATTTTGAATAATAAATTTATCTTTTTCAGTAAATTGCCAAGGAGCTTCGTACGGTTTTTTTGTCACGCTTGTTACGAAGTCTGCTTGTGCAACGAGTGACTGATATTTTTCTTGTTTTAGTTCTTGCCAGTTCTTTTCTTGTTCTAGAAATGGAGTGATTATTGCATATTTTAAGTTAGGAAATTCTTCTTTTAACGCTATTACAACTTCCGCACCCCATGTTTCAACGCCTTGCTGACCACTAATAATGACCCATTCCAGACCTTCATCTATTAAGGTTCTTAAACGGCTTTCTAAAGCTTTTTTAATAATGGGGATACCAGGATGCTTTTCATTAAAAATACCCAGTTCGTGTGGTTTATAGCCTGTGATAATAATTCGCTGTAGCACTCAAATGCCTCCTAAGCAGTTTTTATGTAACATTAGTATACAGCAGGTAAAGATTGAAAACGAATGGAATAGGGTCAATCACAGAATAGGTTTACCTAATGCGGATGGTATCGAGGGACAAGGCCACCAGATTGCTAAATTGCATAAAAAAAATAATGTCTGTTTGTTTTGGAGTACAAAAAAGGTTGTCGTAGCTCTATAGCAACTCGTTTATTTTGGCTTGTAGAATCAATACGAAAATACTTAATATAAAACCCCGATTAGTCGCATACTAATCGGGGTTCTTATATAGCTATTTATTTTTTACAATGCTCTGATGGTTGACCCATTTTCACATAGCGCCATAGATTATTGGCAATATCACGCGCTTCAGCGGCATGTTCGGTTCCGACAAAGGCTTTTCTGAAAGGTGTAAGAAGAGATTCAATAATAAAAAGTTTTGGTTTCTGCTTTTGAAGTTCTTCGAGAAGGAATGTTGCGAATTCAAAACCTTCCACCGTTTCTTCTTCTGTTAACCCCTTCGTAAAGCCTAGCAATTGCTCAATCACAACATCTTTACTTATTTGCTGATAATTTATTACATTTTGTATAGCGTTAAACATTTCGGCGGTAATAAGGACTTCTTTCGATTCAAGCATGGCAGGTATAATTAGGCTTATATTGCGTAATGCTACCCGTACAATTGCTTCGCGGTTTATATATTTATAGTCAGCTATTAAAACTGCACGTAAGGAAAGGTTAACCATCCCAAGCGTTTGTACAGCACATTCATAGCTCATCGGTCTAATTTCTTCTCCAAAAACCTGTACAAGTCGATTTGCGAGCCATTCCAATTCTTGCAAGTGATAATTCAAAAGAATTTTCTTAAGTTCACTGTCTCGTGAATGGAAAATTGATTCGAAAATTTGTACTAGGTTGTGCTCACGGTTAACATGCATCAATACAGCGACCTGCTGTGTTAATATTTCTAAATCAGTAGGGTCTTTTCCATAAAGAAGCTCATGTCGACGATTGCTAGCTTCTTCACGCCCCTCATCTAATATGGCAATTAAGCAGTCATTTTTAGAAATGAAATGATTGTAAAATGTCCCTTTTGAAACTTTAGCTGCACTAATAATATCGTTAATGGATGTATCTAAAAATCCTTTTTCTATAAAAAGCTCCCGAGCTGAAGTGATAATTTGTCGTTTTTTTTTGTTCATGACCTCACCTTTTTAAATTATTATACTCGTATTCTACAATGTAAACGCTTATATATCAACGTTTTAAAATTTTTTAATCTTAATTCTTGAAAAAAGTAGACTGCGAGTATAAAATAAGTTTTATCGCAAAACAACAAGAAAGAATAGAGGGATATAAATGAATAATGACTTAACAATGAAAAAGCCCCCTTATGGCATGATTGCTATTTTGTTCGTGGGTGCTTTTGTTGCTTTTCTTAACAACACATTGTTAAATGTTGCGTTGCCAACAATCATGAAAGATTTTGGTATTACGTATGCAAAGGTACAATGGCTTGCAACTGGTTATATGCTTGTAAGTGGTATTTTAGTACCTGCTTCAGCATTCTTTGTGACACGCTTTAAAAATAGACATTTATTTATCACTGCCATGTCTATTTTTACAATAGGTACAATTATGGCTGGCTTTGCTCCAAACTTTGGTATGTTACTTGCAGGACGTATGGTGCAAGCGGCAGGGGCTGCTAGTATGTCACCATTATTAATGAACGTAATGCTGACTAGCTTCCCGAAAGAAAAACGTGGAGCAGCAATGGGGATTTTCGGTTTAGTTATGATTGCTGCCCCAGCGATTGGCCCAACATTATCGGGTTATATCGTAGAACATCATGATTGGCGTATGCTGTTCCAAATGATTATACCATTTGCGATTATTAGTCTGCTATTTGGTATTTGGAAATTAGATAACGTTATGGAAACACGTGAAGTGCACTTAGATGTTCCTTCTGTATTATTATCAACAGTAGCATTTGGTGGTATTTTATACGGTTTCAGTACTGCAGGTGACAAAGGATGGTCTAGTCCTTGGGTTTACGGTACAATTTCAATCGGGTTTATTTCCTTAATTATTTTCATCTTTAAACAATTACGTATGGATCAGCCTTTACTAGAGTTACGTATTTACAAATATCCGATGTTTGCATTAGGTTCTGCTATCTCAGTAATTATTTCAATGGCGATGTTCTCTGGGATGATTTTAACACCTGCGTATGTGCAATCAATTCGCGGTATTGAACCATTTGAAGCTGGATTAATGATGCTTCCTGGGGCACTTGTAATGGGGATTATGTCACCTATTACAGGTAAACTTTTCGATAAGTTCGGACCACGTATTTTGGCTATCATTGGTTTAACGATTACAACAATCGCAACATTTGGATTAACAAAATTAGCTCTTGATTCAAGCTACACATTCATCGTATCGATGTATACAATTCGTATGTTCGGTATGTCGATGGTTATGATGCCTATTATGACAAATGGTTTAAATCAATTACCACAAATGATGAATCCACATGGTACAGCGATTAATAATACATTACAACAAGTAGCAGGAGCTATTGGTAGTGCTGTATTAGTTACATTTATGAATAACCGTACAAAATCAACAGCTGCAGACTTAATTGCAGATGCGAAGGCACAAGCAGCGCAATCAGGTGCTGCACCTACAGCAGAGCAAATGCAACAAATGCAAGATCAAATTATGCAAACAGCTCTATTAGACGGTATTACACATTCGTTCTTAATCGCGGCATTCGTTACAGTTCTCGCATTAATACTTGCGTTCTTCTTAAAACGTGTAAAAGTTGAAAGTGCAGCTGCAACAATGGACTTAAAAAAACCAACAAAATAATATAAATGAGAATCCCACCGATACGTATCGGTGGGATTTTTAGCTGTAGACAACTAAATTTATAAAATCATACGACTGCAGTCCATTTCTGCTAGCGCAGTATAAGCTACAACCCACGCTTACGTTTTAGCATTTTGAACATGGATGTTATTCATACGGATAAAAAAAGACAAAGGGTATTAAGTTAACTTCTTAATACCCTTTGTCGTTATTCTAATGCCACCGAAGTATCGGTGGCACTTTTTATTGCTCTTTGCTAGTAACTTACTAAATAATTTAATTACCTTTTTTAAATAATGATCCTGGCCAGAATGCATATTTTCCTAGCACGGTTGTAATGGCTGGTACAAGCAATGGTCGAACGATAAACGTATCAAGTAATATACCAATTGCCGTCACTACACCAAACTGTACAAGTACTTGGATTGGTAGTGTAGCAAGCACTGCGAACGTACCAGCTAAAATAAGCCCTGCAGATGTAATAACACTACCTGTATGCACAACGCCTTCTTCTACTGCTGTTAAATGATCTTTCGTTTTTCGTTTCTTCCAAATCTCTGAAATCATGAAGATATTATAATCCTCACCAAGTGCAACTAAAAATACAAAGGCATATAGCGGAATAGAGCCTGCAATCGCCTCTGCCCCCATGACATAGTGCAAAATAAGCCAGCCTGCGCCAAGTGCACCAAAATAAGAAATAATAACTGTAGCGAGCAAATAAATAGTTGCTGTTACAGAACGTAAATAAACAAATAATAATAAAGCTATTAAAGCAATCATTGTTGGCATGATGACAGATTCATCGCGCTCAGTTACTTGTTTTGTATCATATTGGCTTGCTGTTTCTCCACCAATCCAAACGTGCGTATCGGCGTCTTTAATACCAGTGTCTTCAAGTAACTGAACAACCTCAGCCTTCAACTCTGGAATATGTTCTAAAGACTCTTTTGCATAAGGATTTGCATTCAATGATAATTCATATAATTGAATAGAGTCATTTTTCGAACCAATTTGCACATCAGACACGCTATCAATATATGAAATATTTGCAAGTTGATCTTGTAAATTAACATCGGCGCCTTGCGTATCGATAACTAACTGAACAGGTGCTAGCTCACCAGGTGAAAAATTTTCTTCTATTAAAGTGAAGCCTTCACGTGATGGCATATCTTCTGGGAATGAAGATAATAAATCAAATGTATATTGAATGCGTGGTACAAATGATGCTAAACCACCAAGAAGTAGGAGTGTAATAGCAATAACAATCCATGGCTTATGGGTTACGAAACGACCAATTTTATGACTAACTTTATGTGAAGATTTATGCTGTTTTTTGCCTTTTTTCTTTGCCATTTCCTCTGTGCGTGGAGTGAATGGGTAAAAGGCTACACGACCTATAACAACGAGAATAGCTGGCAATACTATTAGTGCTGCAATTCCCATGATTAACACGCCAAAGCTAAATGGAACTGCAAAGCGTTGGAATGATCCATAATGGGCAAGACTAAGGGTAGCTAAACCAATAACAACCGTTAGGGCACTCATCATAATAGCGCCACCAGACTCTTTAACAGCGAGCTTCATCGCTGTAGCTTTATCCTCAACTTCAAATAAAATTTCACGGTATTTTGAAATTAAAAATAAGCAGTAATCTGTACCTGCACCAAATAGTAATACCGTCATAATGGAGACAGCTTGTGAATCTTTATCAATCCATCCTTGCTCTGCGAAGAAACCTAGTGTTGGGCTAATTACACCATAAGCGAGCCCTACAACAATTAGTGGGATAATGGCAAGTAATGGAGAACGATAAATTAAAATTAATAATACTAATACAAGAAGCACTGTCGCTATCATTAATTTCACATCAGCTTGTGAAAATAAGCTAACCGCATCCGTTGCAATACCAACTGGACCAGAATAGCGAACATGGAGAGCATCACTTGTTAGGTCTTTATCTAATTGCACATTGTTTGAGTCCATAGTTTTCGTTAAGGAATCGAGACTCTCTTGTAACATGTCTGTTGCAACGCCTTTTTCAAAAAACACGGGTGTGACAATAGTGGAGCCATTGTCAGATGTAGATGCAGCAAAGGCCTGTGGTGGCATTTCATCATAAGGCGGAATTAGTGTTTGATGCCCTAAAGGATTTGCTTTAAGCTCTGCGTAAACCTTTTGTATAGACGCAAAATCATCACTTGTTAGGCCGCTTTCTCTATGCCAAACGAGTAATAGTGGTGTCCCTGCATCGTTAGGGAATTCTTCAGCAATAATTGCTGCCGCTTGCTCAGACATCTCAGTATCTGGTAAATTTTTACCTGATTCACTTTCAATACTGTTAATTTGCGGCCAAGCAAACGAGAGGACAACAACAAGTAAAACCCAGCAACCGAGAGCTATAAATCTTCCTTTTTTACTTGCTACCATTGAGCCCCATTGCTCAAGAGGGTGTTTTTTCATGAGAAAACCTCCGTTTCGTGTAATTATTATTAATTATATATACTAGAAGGTTAATTAATCAATAAAGAAGTTTCGATATGTTATAATATGTTTAAAAGAACACATTATAAGGAGGCGATCTTGTTGAAACAATCACCGCGTGTTCTAGGAAGACCCCGCCATGATGACAAGGCCAAACCTACAAAAGATATTGTCTTAGAAACAGCAACGATGCTATTTATTAAAGAGGGATACAAAAACGTATCCATGGATGATGTTGCGAAAGCCTGTAATGTTACGAAAGCTACGATTTATTACTATTACCCAACTAAAGGGGATTTATATACATCGGCATTAGTTGAAATGATGCATAGAATTAGGTTCCATATTGAACGAATTTTAGAACAGTCGATTCCATTTAAAGACCGTCTCCAACAACTAATTGAAGTCCATTTATCGGCAACTGTAGATATCGATATGAAGAACTTTATGCGAGAAGCTACAATTAATTTATCCAATACACAACTAAAAGAAGTTCATGCTTCTGAAAATGAAATGTATAAAACGATAGAGCAGTCGATGCAAAAAGAAATGGAAAAAGGAACGATACGTAATGGCAATGCTGAATTTTTTGCCCATAATTTTATGGCACTTATGACAGTTGGTTATTTTAAAGATGGGGAAGGAAAAAGATTATTTCAAACAGTGCCTTTAGCAGCAAAAGAGATAATTGACTTCTTTTGGTTATCTGTCGCAAAGTGAAAATATTTGTAGGTAATAACATATTTTATAGCGAACTGGTTTTTATAGAATTTTATGTTGTAGTATATTTTTTCCAAAACAAACAAATAAAGAGCGCGGATAACTAAAAATGGTTTACAAATAAACTATTTTTTAAAGATTGTGCTGTAGTTGATTGAAATAATGCGTAAACAGTCTTATAATGGATGTTGTAATATCACCAAGATAAGAGATAAGGATGGAATAGTGATGCGCTTTGTGCAAAGTACAGTAAATATTGTAATAACAAATCATGAAACTCGCTTTCCAGCCCTTGTGACTGGTGTGAAGGATATCCGCTGTAAGGACTGTTAAGAAGATCGCTTAATGGTCTTTTTTACATGGAGGCAATATAAAAAATAGTATTAGTGACGGCAAAGGAGAGTTCAAAATGTCAGAAACGAATAACCAAGCACAGTCTGAACAATTAACTGTGAGTCAAGAGCAACTAGATGTACTAGATCAACTATTAAAGCCTGAGGTGCAAGAATCTCTAACAACTTTAGTTGAGCAATTACCAAAGCTAACTGAAATGATGACGTTATTAACTAAATCATATGAGTTTGCTCAAGCTGTTGCAACAGATGATGTATTAAAAAGCGATACTGTTGGTGCTGTAACAGAAATGGCTGCACCAGTAGTAGGATCAGCTAAACAACTTGCTGCTACTGCTATTGAAGCAAAAGATCGCGCTTCTGAAAGCAATGAAGTAATTGGTTTATTTGGTCTTGTAAAAATGATCAAAGACCCACAAGTTCAAAATGTTTTCCGTTTTGTAAATGCTTTTTTACAAGTAAACGCTGAACGTAAATCTAAATAAGACCCGAGATATATTCAATTCGTAAGGACGGAGGATTAATTAATCATGTCAAAAGAAATCGTCATCTTAGGTGCTGGTTACGCGGGTGTATTAACTGCATTAACAGCACGTAAGTATTTATCAGCTGATGAAGCTAAAATCACTGTAGTAAACCAATTCCCAACACACCAAATCATCACTGAACTTCACCGTTTAGCTGGTGGTACTATTGCAGAAGGTGCAGTAGCTTTACCGCTTAAAAAAATCTTTAAAGGTTTAGATATTGATTTACAAATCGCTAAAATAACTAAATTCAATGTAGATACTAAAAAGGTTGACCTAGATAATGGTTACACTTTATCTTATGATACTTTAGTTGTTTCTTTAGGAAGCCAAACTGGATTCTTCGGTATCCCAGGATTAGAAGAAAATTCAATGGTTCTTAAATCTGTTAACGATGCAAACAAAATTAACCGACACATTGAAGATCGTATTAAAGCATATGCACAATCTAAAGATGAAGCAGATGCAACAATCGTTATCGGTGGTGGCGGTTTAACAGGTGTTGAGCTTGTTGGTGAAATCGTGGACAACTTCCCGAAAATCGCTGCTAAACACGGTGTAAACTTTGCAGATCTTAAAATTAAACTTGTTGAAGCTGGTCCTAAAATTTTACCAGTACTTCCAGATGTACTTATTGAACGTGCAACTGAAAGTTTAGCAAAACGTGGTGTTGAATTCATCACAGGTACTCCAGTAACAGGTGTAGAAGGTAACGTTATTTCACTGAAAGACCGTGAGCCAATCGTTGCAAATACATTTATCTGGACTGGCGGTGTCGCTGCACTTCCAATGGTAGCTGAATCAGGTCTTGCTGCTGATCGTGGCAAAGCAACAATCAATGAATTCCTACAATCTACATCACATGAAGATGTATTTGTAATCGGAGATGCTTCTGTTGCATTACCAGGCGATGGTGGACGTCCACTTTACGCTCCAACTGCACAAGTTGCTTGGCAAATGGGCGAATGCGCTGGTTACAACTTATTCGCACAATACAAAAACCAAGAGATGAAAACATTCTCTGCAGTTAACTCTGGTACTCTTGCAAGCTTAGGCCGTAAAGATGCAGTTGCTACTATCGGTGCTAGCAACACCCAACTGAAAGGTCTTCCTGCAACACTTATGAAAGAAGCGTCTAATATTCGCTATCTTACACATATTAAAGCGCTATTCGGCTTAGTGTATTAATTTCTGAATAACTAAAAAATCCCCGTGAATGTTAATGTAAAAGCTAACATTTTACGGGGTGTTTTTTTAATTACATATAAATTTGAGTTGGACCTGTGCTGAGGTTTTATTCTGTGCGATTAATTAGTGTTTGTATGAGATTCTAGAAGGTATCGCAAGGAGTTGTTAACAGGTAGAATAGTTTAATTAAATCAGCTTAATTTTGAATATAAATTTTGAGCTTTGATATGATAGTGTGACACGTAGAAATCGATTCTAGCGTATTGTGAGCTATTTCGAGTGAATGGTTTGCATTTTGCAAGATAGTAAGATGATGAGATGTTAGCAGACTCATCCTTTCATTGGAGAAATGAGGATCAGCTGTTCCAATAGCGATGAAGCTATGTTGATTTCCTAAGTTCTGTACAACATGTTCAAGGGATAGTAATGGTGTTAACAGGATATAACGAGAAGGGATAAGAGCCTCTTGTTGTAAATAATAGTCGGAAATCGGCAATGTTCAAACGACTTTCCAATGTAAACAGCTTCAGTGTAAGTATTAGATTGTAAATAATATGTAACGATAGAATCGACGCTATTATAAACCATTTCTGAAATAGCTTCTGGTGGCTGATTGAACTGCTGTTGCTCAAATGTATAACAAACTTGGACAACATCATAGCCTAATTCGAGCATGAGTGAAGTAGCGTAATGCATTAATGGTTTATCATAGTTATAGCCTGTACCTGAAAACATAAAGCAAATTTTATCACCATTCATATTAAAAAAATTGTAGGCAATATCGTTGTAAGTCTCTTTACTAGGTTTGATTGTCATCATAATCCCCCTTATCTTAAACTGAAAAAATGTAAATATGTAACTTTTTTATATAAAGTTAGTTATAATTTTACTATAACAGGAAGGGGATAATTTATGAAGGCTGTGACAATAAATGAATTTGGGCCGCCGTCTGTATTAACACTTGTAGACTGTCCTAAACCGATGATTGCTAAAGAGGAAGTCCTGATACGTACGACCTATACGAGTGTAAATTTTGCTGATATTAAAAATCGCACAGGAAATAAAGCAAAAGCTAGTTTTCCTATGATACTTGGTTTAGATGTAGCTGGTGTTATTGAAGAAGTTTTTGATGATAGCAGTATTTTTAAAAAGGGAGATCACGTCATTGCTTTTCCTAAGAACGGTGCGTATGCACAATATGTTGTAGCCAATGAACAGCTAGTCTTTCGCATACCAGATGGTGTACCTATTGAAAAGGTAGCAGCTGTACCGACTGTTTTATTTTTATCGTACATTTTAATTAATCGCATCGCACAAATTGGCTCGCAGGATAGCATTTTAATTCACGCTGCATCAGGCGGAGTGGGGACGATGCTTATTCAAATGGCGAAATGTCATGGTGCAAAAAAAATTATAGGTACTGTAAGCAATTTAGAAAAAGCACCGATAGCATATGAGCTAGGTGCCCATCATGTGTTAACATATGAGAATTTTAGTGCCAAAGTTAATGAATATACAGATGGACTTGGTGTCGATGTTGTCTTCGATTCGATTGCAGGAACGATTACAGAAGAAAGTTTAAATTGTTTAGCGCCATACGGTACTCTTGTACAGTTTGGTAATAGTAGCGGTAAAGCGGGCAATATTAAAACTGCTGATTTACATAGTAGTTGCCGTAATGTAAAGGGCTTTAGCTTAGGAACGACTCGAGCTTTGAAGCCTGAATTATTACAACAAGTAGCTCCAGCTATTTTTACACTCTTGCAGGATGAAAGTTTCCAAGTGCCGATAGCAGCAGTGTTTGCTTTAGAGGACATGGCAAAGGCGCATGATTTGATGGAGAGCCGTCAGCATCAAGGGAAAATATTAATTAAAATTGTATGAGTGCCTGGCACTTAGCTTCGCGGGCGTGTTGTAAGCCGCGACCCTTGCATACGCACGGTTCGTTGCGGCTTACGTCGCGTGCTTTCTAGCAGCTAAATATAAATTGTTTATGAATTGTGTGAGTGCCTGGCACTATTTTAATTTTTCGTATATTCTTCTTTTTCGGTATAGCATGATGCCTGTTTCTGCAACATCTTGCATCATGCCTTTATTTGCGTAAGCCCCGAAGATCATACCTGCTATCGGAACCATTTGGAAAAGCTTTTTCCAGCCCATTTGATCACGATATGTGAAGAATACTTCCTGCCACCCTTGAAGTTGTGAAATCATCGTTTCGGAAACTTGTTGATTGTCGTGCATTGATGAAATTTCTTCTAAAATAGCTTCTTTACCTACAATATCAGCGGATGTAAATTGTAGGCACTTCACGATGAAAATACGTTCCATTTTATCATTCGGGTCAAAGCCGTGAATAATGGCAATTTCCTGTAATGTTTTTAAAGCCATTCCTAAAATAAAAGGGATATCAATCGCCAATGTGAAAATACCGCCAAAACCAGTAGAGGCACCTTGAACTGTTGCCAATTTCACGCGTTCTTTTTGAAGCTTATCACTTAGAGCAATCATCTCTTCTAAAGGAATGTTACCGATATCAGAGATTGCAAAAATATTTTGATGTGAAGACTGGTTACGGATTTTTTGAATCATCGTTTGTTCGTTGATTAAATATTTGCCACCTGATTGAACATAGCTACCAAGCTCATCGACAAGTAAGGCGAGTTTCTGTTGAATAAAAGCAGGCGTCATTTTATCTAAAATCTTAAAGGGAATACGACCTAATCTTTCCCAAAACCATAGACCTTTTTGGTCTTTTTCCCACGCTTCAATTTCTTGTAAATAAATTTTTAATTGCTCCTGATTCTCCATTATCTAGTCCCCTTGTGAGTGCATTTAGTTACAATACGTAAACGAATCTAAAAAGTTTCAAGTACTACATAATCTATTGCCATACAGAAGCAAGTAATGTAATGCCCTCTTCAATTTGTTCAAGTGTTAATCCACCATATCCAATAATAATCATGCCATTTTCAGTTGGGTGTTGATATGAAGTAGAACAAGGATAGACATTGATACCTACCGCATGAGCAAGCTGGATAGCAATATGCTCGGACAATCTTGTAGGTAATTTTACAATAATATGTAGACCAGCATTTTCGCCGATAATTTCAAATTCCTCAGAGAATTGACTACGAATCGCTGCAAGTAAAGTCTGTTGCTTTTTACGATAGATAGTGCGCATTTTTGCTAAATGTTTATCGAATAGCCCTTGCCCAAGAAAATCAGCAAGCACGAGCTGATCTACCTTTGAAACGACTGACTTTTGTTCCTGATGGAAGCGGGTAAATCCAGCCAGTAGTGATTTGGGCAAAATCATATAGCTAATACGTAGAGAAGGTAGCAGTGTTTTTGAAAATGTACCAAAATATATGACTCGCTGTAACTGATCCATGTTCGCGAGAGAAGGGATTGGAAGCCCCTTATAACGAAATTCCGAATCATAATCATCCTCGATAATAAATGTATTATTGGAGGTTGCCCATTGTAACAGTGATGCACGGCGTTCGATGGACATTACCATACCAAGTGGAAATTGATGTGCGGGTGTTGTGTATAACATGTGAATAGCTTTATTTGGCACAGTAGTTCCTGAGTTATCCACAGGAATCGGGTGAATTGGTAAACCACATTGCTGTAAAGTTGCCCGCACTCGTTTAAAGCCTGGTTCTTCTATACCGACTTGGGTTTGTGGTCCAAAGAAATGGCATAGCGCTTGCAGTTGGCTTTGTGTTCCGCTGTAGATAAATACTTGCGATGGTTCACAAATAACGCCTCGTGAGCGTCCAACATAGTGGGCAATCTCTTGTCTTAATGCAGTCTCTCCTTGCCACGGACTTATGGATAAAACATCTATCGTAAAGTGTTTTTTCATTAGCTTATGAAATGTTTGTAGTGGGAAAGCCGCTTTATCCACATGCCCATTACTAAAATCAAATTTCACTTTGTCATGCGTTTGCAAGGAAACTGTATTTGTTGTTTGAGCTTGTTGAAGCCATTCAAACTCCAACGGTGCTATATAGTAACCTGAGCGCTCTTTACTGTAAATATAACCTTCTGCCAGCAATTGCTCATAGGCTTCTTTAATAGTATGAACACTAACATTTAATGTTGTTGCAAGCATACGTTTTGAAGGTAATTGTTCATGTGCTAAAAGTTTATGTAAAACAATAGCTTGTTTAATGCTTTCATAAATCTGTACATATTTCGGGATAAGTCCTGTGAATGAAATCGAAAGTTCCATCGTCTATCAACTCCTTGGTATGGTCAATATATTCAAAATTGGTTATATCCATCATATCAAAATTGCAGTTAAATAATAAAAAAGGAGTGAAGGTCATTGAAATTTAACGTTTTAGAAAATGAAGTCGTCTTATTAAAACCTCTAGCAAAAGAAGATATCCAAGGGTTACTTGTAGCAGGAAGTTATCCAGAGATTTGGCCATATTTGCCCACAGCGATAGAAAATGAAATGGATGTGCATAACTTTGTGGAAAACGCATTATCTAACAAAGATAGACAGATAGAGTTTCCATTTGTCATTGTGGATAAGCATTCAGGACAAATTATAGGATCAACTCGCTATATGGACATAGATCATAAGCACAAACGTCTGGAAATAGGCACTACATGGCTTACTCCAGCATTTTGGCGAACTGCTGTAAATACTAATTGCAAATATTTATTACTTAGCTATTGTTTTGATGTGCTAGGCTTACACCGTGTTCAAATTAAAACTGACCATGAAAATATACGCTCTCAAAGGGCAATTGAGCGGATAGGGGCTACAAAAGAAGGTATTCTACGCAATCATATGATCCGTAAAGATGGTTCAATTCGGCATACGGTAATGTATAGTATGACATTAGAAGAATGGCCCGAAGTAAAAGCGCGAATAGAGCAATTTTTAGCATTAACCTAACTAAAAATCCTTCTACTTTCGATTTCCTTACTAAAAACAAGTAAAAAAATGGATATTTGCTAGTCTTATAATCTAGTTTTTGTAAAATTATGTGTGAGTTGTGGTAATCAAGGGTAGATTACTTAAAATCTATTTTTGAAAAGTGGGGGAATAGTATGTTAAAGCCTAAATTAACATTACGACAAATTTACGGTGATAATGCTGTGTATACACCTCGTACACCATATAGCGATAATCCGTGGATGATGGATGATTGTCATAAATTAGATGCATTAACAGCAAGGGAAGTCGCCATCGCGGATATCCCTGTATTAGTGCATCGTGCAACACAAACAGCGAAGGCTAAAAAACTACATGAATTAGCGGGTTTAAGTTGGGTAGAGCAGCCATATACGTATGAAACACAAGAAGAATATTTAGCGCAATTAGATGCATGGTGTGAAGAAGGAAAGACGATTGTTTGCCAGTATTTACATGATGCAGAGCATATGAACCGTAATTGCTATTGGATGGATGCTGCCAAATTTAATGAGCTAAATACAAAAGCTTATATTGACCATTTAATTGATAGTAAATACGTACCAAGCCGTTTGAATATCGAACTATATAGATTATCGGATGCAATGAAAAATTGGAAGCCACCTGTTGTGCTCAAGCCAGGAGATGATTCACCTACTTCTGGTGGATACGGCGTCATCATTTGCCAAAATCAAGATGAGTTAACAGAGGGTTTACGCCAATTTCGTATGAATGGTACGGAAAGCATTATTATCGAAGAATTGTTACAGGCAAAAGATAATTATAGTTGTCAGTACGTGTATTCTGAAGAGCTCGGTATACAGTATTTAGGTGCTTCTCAACAAATGACAGATGAAAATGGAATTTATGAGGGGAATGTCATTGTAGAAAAAGTACCAGATAAAGTGATTGAAGTAGGACGCCATATAATGGAGCAAGGTGTAGCAGAAGGTTTCGTTGGTGTAGCTGGGTTTGACTTAATCGTCACAGAGGCAGGAGATGTGCAGGCGATTGATTTGAACTTCCGCCAAAACGGCTCTACTTCTATGTTAATGTTTCATGAAGCATTAGGTAAACCAGTTAATAAATTTGCCTCTTATGCATCAAAAGGTGGGGAACATAATGAACAATTTTTTCAAAAGATTGAGCAACTGATAGAGCAAAATGTTCTATTCCCATTAGCTTTTTATGATGGGGATTATTTTGAAAGCGAAGTTCCATCGAGATTTGTTGGTATTTGGTATGCAGACACAGTAGAAGAAATCGAAAAACTTGAACAACAATTGCTTTAATGGAAAATTGTTTGAGTGCCTGGCACTTAAACAAATGCAAAGCATTAAGAGGAAAATCTTAATGCCTTGCTAATACGCTGAAAGAATGGTTTTAATCTACCATTCTTTTTTTATAAACAAATCCAGTAACAATCCAAGCTACTGCTGACCAAGCAATAATAATAATGATAGGGATGATATAGTCCATCGAAGAGTAGTTACCTTCCAAAGCTTCTGCTAGAAGTACTAATTGAGCACTTGGAAGCCATTTTGCAATTTCTAAAACAGGATAAACAGAAGCTAAAGTTAAGGCAAACGGTCCAAATGAGAAAATAAACATAACAGGTAATACGATAATCGATGCTTCCATAATTGTTTTTGCAAATAACCCACATAATGTTCCTAAGGCGATATAAAAAACGATAGAAAGTAATAGAGCAATAGCTAATATAAACAGGTTAGCTGGCTCGTAGCCAACAAGGAAAATCGACAAAGCTACTACTACAATCGTAACAATAGAGACAAACAAGCTTTTACCTATTAAAATATCTCCAAGTGAAGCAGGAGAAAGCATTAAACTTCGAAGAGTATTTTTCTCCTTTTCTTCTGCAATTAAGCAACATTGTACATAGGCTGTCACAACAGCAAACACTAAATTTATTGGTAAAAAATAAGCGTCAATACTATCCGTTCCGATTTTATTATAAGCAAACGCTAAAATTAAGGGTAAAAAAATCATAACAGACACTGCATAATTTCTTGAGAATTCCTTGTAGTCCTTCATAAAAATAGCTTGAATACGAGTTATTGATATATTCATATTAAATCACTCCCTGTTATTTGCATAAAAATATCGCCTAAAGTTGGTTCGTTTGTATAGATACGTGCCACTGCATTTGATTGCATCCAATCATATAATTGTTTTGCATCTTGATCGCCATTTTGAATCGTTTCAGATTGGCCATTTTTCAATTCTACAGTAAGCGTTTCATCTCCAAATTCACTTTTTAATTGCTTCGGTGAACCGATTGCTCGAATTTTTCCTTGGTGTAAAAAGGCAACACGATCACAAAGTATTTCTGCCTCGCTCATATCGTGTGTTGTTAAAAAGATAGTTGTTCCGAGCGCATTTAATTTTCTTAAGCCGTTATAAATATGCTGAGTATTCACTGGGTCAAGTGCTGATGTTGGCTCATCCAAAAATAACAATTCAGGTTTATGCATAATGGCACGAGCTAGCGTCACACGTTGAATCATACCTTTAGAGAGCTGACTCACTTTCTTTTTGCGCTCTGCATAAAGGTTAACAAAATCTAACGCCTCTTTTACTGCTGTATGAGGTAATTGATACAAATTACTATATAGTAATAAATTTTCTTCAATTGAAAGCCGTGTATACAGCCCACTATTATCCGTTAAGATGCCGAAGCGCTGACGATTTTGGCTAGATTTCATTTCACTAGCTGGTCGATTAAATAATGAAACCTCTCCAGCCGTTTTTTCGGTTTGCGCGGTTAATATTTTAATAGTGGTTGTTTTACCAGAGCCGCTTGGACCAAGAAAACCAAATATTTCTCCTTTTTTAATTGTAAAGGAAACATCCTGCAATGCAGCCTCACGATTAAAGACCTTTTTTAAATGTTGCACATCAATAATTACTGTCTCCATGTGTAAACCTCCTGTGGTTGTTGATAACCTCACTTTAAAGCACGATGGAGGAGTAAACATTAAATTACTGGTGAAAGGCGGAAAATTGAGCGTCAATGGAGAAATATACAGCTGACAGGAGTCGTTTATTTCCTGGGAAATCTACTATATTCCGAGTATTTCTTTTAAATCTGCTAGTTTATTTTTCGACAAAGGTACAATTGTTTTTTCGTTGCTATTTAAAGCAAGACTGTAGCTATTACGCGTCCACGTAATAATCTCACGTACTTTTTGCAGGTTAACAATATAAGAACGATGGCTTCTAAAAAAGCCGAATGGTGTCAATTTCTGTTCTAATTCATTCAGGGATAATGTGCATGGATAAGCTTCAGTTGCAACATAAACACTTACAATACCTTCCACACTTTCAATGTAATCTATTTCTGGAGGATTAAATAAAATGATTTTGTCATTTTTCTTCGTTGGAATTTTATCAAGCCTTATAGGTGCATTTTCAATAGGAGTAGAAGCTGTTTCCATTTCCTCCTCTTTAACATCGAGTGCATGTAAACCGAATGCATCCAATCTGTATATTTTCCCGCACGAAATAATTAGGTCCTCCAAATTGTTTGAAAGTAAAACTACGGATTTTTCTTGTTTTTGAAGTGCCATTAAAAGCTTGAGCACATTTTGTTTCGAAAATTCATCTAAGTTTTGAAGGGGTTCTTCGATTATTTGAGTAGGAGCTGAATTTAGATATGTATATAACAATTTTAAACGTTGCTTTTCCCCATATTGAAGTTTAAGAATTTTAGTATTCCTTTGATCAGTTAAAGCAAATAGTTTTAAAATGGCCTCTTTATTATGTAGATGGGGTGAAAAAAGTTTTATAGAAAAATGGATATATTCATCCACTGTTAGTCGTTCGTATAATGCACCTTCACGAATATGCGTATATGTCTTTTCTTGCTTTGTAAACCAATGCATTAAAGTATTGATTTTCGTTACATCTGTGTGGATACCTACAATCGTTCCTATATGCAAAGGAAGTTGAAAGCTTGGAAAGATGACATTTCCTGATTCCGTGTATGGATCGATTTCTAAAAGCTGCTGTTGATTCAAAATGATAACCTCCATTTTTCATAATTAGGTTTATAAAAATTTTTTAATAAATGCCTGCGCTAACATAGCACTTTCTTGATCAAATGAAGCGTTATAACGATCCATAAAGCCATGTTTCCCTGGAAATTGTATCGTTTGTACAAAGGGATGACGCTTTAGTGTATGACTCAATTCTTCGACATTAAAACTTTTTTCAAAACTAGGAAAAATAATTAGTGTCGGGCAATTCGGTTGCAAGTCAACATATTGGCGAATGCGGGAGCCGTATATACAAACAACACGATATAACGGCAGTTCGGCAAGACGCCAAGCAAGTGTTGCGCCTACACTATAACCAATTACAATTACTTTTTCATATTGTTGTATGGCAGTGTTTAGTTGTGTAATGAGCATTTCTAAAGGCGCATCGAAGCCAATTTCATTAGTGAAATAGTGGTAAGCCTCTTTTTCCTGATTATAAGTAAAGCTTCTTTTATCTGAATAAAGATGAATACAAACTACCTCGGTATGCTTATCCATAAAGGAACATGCCTGTTCTCGAATAAAATCATTAACCCCATAAATTTCATGTATAATAAATATTTTTCTATTTTTTCTATTCAAAAGAAACTCCTTTTTGCTTTTTCAAATAGTGTAACAAAAAGTAATTCTGTCGTACATTTAATCCATTAAAAGTAAATTTATGGTTTGGTAATTTTTATGGCAATATAGTTTTATTTCAATAAGGAAATATCTTGCTAATGTAAATGTATATAATTGGTAAATAACTAAATAACAATAGGTTTAGCCCATATAGAAAATGGAAAATGGAAATTGGAAATAGATATTAATTATTTCAAAATAATGTTTTTCTGACAAAAGGAAAGTGGGTTTTTCTAAATGTTGCAATGAAAAAGGTGCAATGTATGTATTCGCTCTAGAAAAAATTTTTTGACTTTTTTGAAATAACAATGTAAAAATAACTTTATCTTTATTCGGCGAATGTTTAGGTGAGGGATAATGAATGTTCCTCTTACAAATGCGCTTTTACACGCCGCATAATTTATAAGGGAGGATGATGGAAATGGAATACCAAACAATAGAAGTGAATGGTAGTGCGTTACATTTTGCAGATTATCCAGGCGAGAAAGGGACTATTATTGCCGTCCATGGTTTAACTGGTAACCATATGCAAATGCATTACTATGCTGAGCTTTTAAAAGGTGACTATCGTTTTATTTCGGTTGACTTAAAAGGGCGTGGTAATAGTGCACCAGCACCAGCAAATACAAGTATTGAGTTACATACACAAGATATTTTAGCTTTGCTTGATGCATTAAACATTGAGAGCCCGATATTAATGGGTTACTCAATGGGAGCATTTATTATGGCGAATGTTGCTAGTAAGCGTAAAGATGTAAAAGGGGTCATTTTACTTGATGGAGCAGCAACTTGTACAGATCATCAACGCCAAATTGTTGAGCCTTCACTAGGTCGAATTAGCAAGCCGTATGAATCAGCAGATGCGTATATCGAGGAAATAAAGGCAATTTATGGTCGACTAGGTGTTGAATGGACGGATCATTTAGCTAGTGTCGGTCGTTATGAAATTGCAGCCCAAGATGGACATTGGGGAAATAAGTCTGATGAAGAGAAAATTCGTTTAGATTTTCAAAGTTTTTATGACTACAAGCCTGCAGAGGTTTTTGAAAAAGTGGACTGCCCAATCCTTTTAATTCATTCAACTGGCGGTATTGGAGCAATGCCCGCATTATTTTTAGCAGAATCTTATACTGAAACACTTAAATATGCTAAAAACATTTGGAAATTCACTTCAAATAGCAATCATTACACTTTGGTTTTTGAAGAGAGAAAAGATGTTAACCGAGTAATAGCGCGCTTTTTAGAGCGTTTTTGAAAAAAAGAGTTGCAGTTTTTAAAATTTTATGCGAATAATTAAATAACAAATATTAAATGCCTATCGAGCAGCTGTAGAAAAATGACCTTTTTCTACTTTCCCTGCTTGACTGTTGGCTACACTTTTCTAAACGTACGGTATATGCCGTCTTTGGGGAAGTGTGGCCTTTTTTTATTCAAAATTAACAAAAAGGGGATTTGTTGGATGAATACAGGATTAGAGTATTTTAAAAAAGTTTATGATGTTGTACCTGAATGGGTGCAAAAAATGCATGATTATAATCCAGCAATGCTAGACCATTATACAGCACTACGCGGCGCAGCTATGGCACCAGGTGTCCTATCCGTCAAAGACAAAGACATTTTATTAGTTGGCATGAATGCTGCAAGACATTATGCACGTAGCATGGTGTACCATACAAAAGGCGCCATGGATGGTGGGGCTACACTTGAGGAATTGATAGAGTACTTGCTTATAGCATTTAACTATGGCGGAGAAAGAGCCTTACAAATTGGCTTGCAGTCCTTTGACTATGCTTTAGAACTAACAAATACGACTGCTGATAAAATTTCATATGATGCTTCAGCAATTGAGATTGTGCGCTATTACAGTACGTTTGCTTCAACAAATCAAAGTAAGGCCTATTTTGAGAAATTAGTAAGCTTTTTTGTTGAAAAAGATGAAAACGCTTTAAAAGTGGCGTTGCTTGATAGCAATGTTGTTTCGACGCAAATGAAGCATATTTTGATGACAGGCATTTACACAACAGTATTGAAAAATGAGGAAACAGATTATTGGGCTAAACAATCACGTGAAGTAGGTGTGGAAGAAGCAGAATTGGCAGAGTTAGGCTATATTTGCCTACTAACAGCTGGCATTCCTTCATGGTTTGAAATCAGTGATGCGCTTATCCAAAAGTAATGGAGTGAAGACAATGAAAATTTATGAATCCGTAGAACAGGCTTTATCTTGTGTTGAAAGTGGTCAAACGATAATGGTAGGTGGCTTTGGCTTAGTAGGTGGGCCACTTACTTTAATAGATGCTCTAGTAGAGTTAGAGATTAATGATCTAACCATTATTAGCAATAACTTAGGAGAAAAAGGGAAGGGTCTTGGGAAATTGCTAGAGCAAAAGAAAGTAAAGAAAGCAATTGGCTCATACTTTACTGGCAATCGAGATGTTGGCGAAGCATTTCAACGAGGCGAACTCGAAATTGAATTATTACCCCAAGGTACATTAGCTGAATCGATTCGTGCTGGTGGTGCAGGAATTGGTGGTTATTATACGAAAACATCTGTTGGAACAGATTTGGCGAAAGGGAAAGAAACAAAACTAATCAATGGTGAAGAATATGTTTTTGAGCAAGCATTAAAGGCGGATGTCGCAATTATTCGTGCACATAAGGCAGATAGACTTGGGAATTTAGTGTATTACAAAACTGCACGGAATTTTAATCCGATTATGGCAACTGCAGCGAAGACTGTCGTTGTTGAGGTAGATGAAATTGTAGAAGCAGGCGAACTAAGCAGTGATGAGATCATTACGCCACATTTATTCATTGATCGAGTGATTGTAGCACAGAAGATTTTAACGAAGGAAGGCGTTGTGGATCATGGCTAATCCAATTCAGGAGCTAATAGCAAAAAGAGCTGCAAAAGAAGTTGCAAATGGACAAATTATTAATCTAGGAATTGGTATCCCTACACTTGTTGCAAAGTATGTAGAAAATGACAATGTCCACTTTCATACAGAAAACGGCATGCTCGGAGTAGTAGGTGTAGATGAGGAGGATATTGATCCGAATGTAGTGAATGCTGGAAAAATGCCTGTTGGAGAAGCAATTGGTTCATCCTTTTTTAATAGTGCAGAATCATTCGGCATGATTCGAGGGGGGCATGTAGATGTCGCCATTTTAGGTGTATTACAAGTGGATGAACAAGCACGTATCGCCAATTGGGCAGTTCCAGGGAAAAATATTATTGGTGTTGGTGGTGCAATGGATTTATTAATCGGTGCACAGAAGGTCATTGTTACAATGACGCATACATCAAAAGATGGTAAAAGTAAGATTATAAAAAATTGTACTTATCCGATTACCTCAACACGTAGCGTGGATACGATTATTACTGAATTGGCTGTTTTTAACTATGTGGATGGACAGTTACATTTGGTTGAATTAATGCCTGGCATTACATTACAGCAAGTAGAGGCTAGCACTGAAGCAAGCTTTGTCAATGCATTGAAATAGGAGGGATATTGCATGAAAGAAGTAGTTATTGTAGAAGGAAATCGAACAGCTATAGGGAAGTTAGGCGGTTCATTGATTAATGAGACAGCGGATATTCTTGGTTCGACAGTTATTCGCGAACTTCTAAATCGTACACAGCTAGACCCGACACTAATTGATGAAGTGATTTTGGGACAAGCAAAACAAAGTGCGGATCAATCCAATGTGGCGCGTCTTGCATCTCTACGTGCCGAGCTACCAATTACCGTACCTGGTTATACAGTACATCGCCAATGTGGCTCTGGCCTACAATCCATTAATAATGCGGCACAGCAAATTGCTCTTGGCTATAGCGATATTATTATCGCAGGAGGAACAGAATCCATGAGTACAGCGCCATATTACTTACGCAATGCTCGCTATGGATATGGCGTTGGCAATGCTGTCCTGTTAGATCCGAATACAGAAAGCCAACCAGGCTCACAACCGTTTGAAGTTTACGGCATTTCAACGATGGGTGAAACAGCAGAAAATTTAGCCGAAAAATATTCAATTTCTCGTGAAGAGCAAGATGCATTTGCACATCGTAGTCAAGAACGCACAGCAAAAGCTATGCAAGAAGGTTATTTTGACAAACAAATCGTACCTTACGAAGTGAAAAAGCGAAAATCAATAGATATTTTTGATAAAGATGAGCATCCATTTTTAACGAGTAAAGAGAAGTTAAGTACGTTAAAACCTGTATTTCGTAAAGGTGGATCAGTAACAGCGGGCAATAGTAGTGGGCGTAATGACGGTGCAGCTGCATTGCTAATCATGTCGAATGAAAAGGCGCTAGAACTAGGCTATAAGCCAAAGGTAAAAATCATTGCACAAGCAGCCGCGGGGGTTGATCCATCGATAATGGGGATTGGTCCAGTTCCAGCGACATTAAAAGCCTTGAAGCAAGCAAATTTATCGATTCAAGATATAGATATTATTGAGTTAAATGAAGCTTTTGCTGCGCAATCTATCGCAGTGATTAATGAGCTCGGGTTAGATATAGATCGAGTAAATCCGAATGGTGGTGCGATCGCCATGGGGCATCCTATTGGGGCAACTGGTGCCATTTTAATGACAAAACTTATTCATGAGCTTGAACGAACAGGCAAGCGTTATGGCTTAGTAACATTATGTATCGCAGGGGGACTTGGTGTTTCAACTATCGTTGAAAACTGCCAAGCATAGTGAACACCGAGTACATGACTCGGTGAAAATACTTAGCTATCTTTTTGAATTTTTTCAAGATATCTTTTTTGCGCAGACTTTAGAGCTACTACGACTGATCCACTTGATGGAGCATAATAGTGCTCATCTACACGAGCAATTAATTCATCAATATTGGCGGTAAGATCAAAGCCAATTAACATTCGTTTAAAGAAATCTTGAGCAAGATCAGTAACAAATGTAAATTCTGCATCAATAATTTTATGACTTTGTTGATCGATTTCTAACACAATGCCGGCATGTTTGTACATCTCGTACATAGACGTGCCTTGGGGTGCCTTAGCATAAGCGGTCACTAAAATACTAGTTAATTTTTGCAAGAAAATGCCCTCCAACATGTAAAGATTGTGATTTTATTTTATCATGTTTACACGTTAAAGAGCTAATTCCAAAAATTACTTAGGAGAACACATCAAGGGGGAAATTGTATGGAAAAGTTAACGAATTTTTTCACAAATGTAATGAAAAAATATTTACCAGACCCATTTGTATTTGCAATTGGACTTACATTATTAACGTTTGTATTGGCTCTAATAGTTGAAGATATTAGTTTTATGGATCTAACAACTGCCTGGGGTGGTGGCTTTTGGGATTTACTAGCCTTTACAACACAAATGGCTGTCATTCTTGCAATGGGTTATGTATTAGCTACAGCACCTATAACAGATAAGTTATTAAATAAAATTGCTAGTATGGTTCATACACCAAAAATGGCAATTATTGTGGCAACACTTGTTGGAGGTATCGGTAGTTATTTAAACTGGGGATTTGGTTTAGTAATTGGTGGGATTATCGCGAAAAAATTAGCGTTAAAAGTTAAAGGGGTCCATTATCCGCTAATTATTGCAGCTGCCTATTCTGGATTCACTTTCTATGGATTAGGTATATCTGCTTCTATTCCGATTTTAATTTCAACGCCTGGTCACTTCTTAGAAGGTGCCATGGGTTTAGTTACATTATCAGAAACAATTTTTAGCTTACCAATGATTATTACAACAATTGTTTTATTAATTACATTACCGCTATTTAATGCAATGCTGCATCCAAAAGATCCTAAAAATGTTGTGGAGATTGATCCCGCATTATATGCAGACCAACCAAAGGCAAAATTAAACCTTTTGGAAGACAATACATTAGCGAATAAATTAAATAACAGCCGCATTCTAGCTTACGCAATTGGTGCGTTAGGGCTGATTTATATTGTAATCTATTTCACAAAAGGGAATTCATTAAACTTAAATATTTTAAACTTTATTATTTTATTCTTAGGAATTATTTTACTAGGCACGCCTGCCCGTTATGTTGAGCACTTAGCTGATGGGGTTAAAACTATTTCAGGAATTATACTGCAATTTCCGTTCTACGCGGGGATTATGGCGATCATGGCAGCTTCTGGTTTAGTGGACACTATTGCTAAAATATTCGTTGACCTATCAAACGAACAAACACTTCCTTTCTGGGGATTAATTAGTTCCTTCTTCATTAACTTCTTTGCACCATCTGCAGGAGGACACTGGACAGTACAAGGTCCATTTATGATTGAGGCAGCAAAAGAATTAGGCGCATCCTTATCAGAAACATCAATGTCCGTTATGTTAGGGAATGCTTGGAACGATTTAGTACAACCATTCTGGATTTTACCAGCACTGGCACTTTCTCGCTTGAAGTTAAAAGATATTATGGGCTTCCTAGTTATGATTATGTTCTTCGTAGGTGTTATTTACATTATAGCAATGTTAGCTTGGTCATATTTACTTTAGAAAATGATGAGTTAAGGTTATAGGATTTCAGCAAAAAATTCGCTAAACTTCTGTGGGAAAGCGAGCCAAGCGAGCCTCCGCAGATGCTTTAGCATTTGGGAGGGTTGCGGTTCCTCCACAGAAAGTGAGCGAATTTTTTGCATTGAAAGAAGTTCGTAAATCGCCGATAAGACAGTGGAAATCGCCGATGGAAGCCCGTGGATCGCCGATAAGATAGTGGAAATCGCCGATGGAAGCCCGTGAATCGCCAGTAAACCCGCGGAAAGCACCCGCCCGTAGCGGACAGCGACGACACATGGGACAAAACTAAAATATTTATAATAGAAGTAAAGATGTTCGTGAATTTTTACTATTAATTATGAAGAAGAACCTAGCTAATCTTTCTTTTGCCTAGATAAAAATTTGCAGATAGCACTAGATGATGGGAGCGAAGGCGGTGACTCCTGCGGGAACGCACAAAACGTAAGACGCAACAGACCGCGCGTAGCGAGGGTTGCGGCTTACGGTGTGCCCACGGAAAGCACCCGCCGTAGCGGACAGCGACATATGTCAAATAGCCAGTACCTGAGGGGGAAATATAAATGTCCAGCATGTATCAAGCACTTCTAACAGAAGGGGCTTTAACAAGAAAAGAAAAAACATTGTTACTTGTAGGATTATTTGCAGCAAGACGTGAGGAAAAACAAATGCTTTATTTCGTAAAGCAAGCAGTGGAAGAGGGCAATGCTGTCACAGAAATGGCAGAACTAATTGCATCAGCTATTATTTCTAGAGGTATTCCAACTTGGTTATCTGGAATAGAAGCTATCACCTATGCAATTCAGCTATCAGGTGATGCTCAGGCCACTAAAATTGGCAAAGAGGTTGATGCATTTTCCTCCCAGCAGGAATGTATTGACTATTATCAAAGAGAGTTCGATGTATTACCAACATGGATTCAATATTTAGTAGATTATGCACCAGACATTTTACTAACATATAGCAACTTGCGTACAACATCTTTACGAGATGGTGCAGTATCTAGATTACTGAAGGAATTATTGCTGTATGCTATAAACGTTTGCGATGGCTATGAAAAAGGCATTTTGATTCATAAAACAAATGCCATTTCACTCGGTGCGAGTGTCGATATTTTAGATGAAGTAAAAGCAATATGTATTTATGCGGTTGGCATCAAAGCTTTATGGAATGATAAAGAAAGTAAAGCCTAACGAAGGAGAACTAACAATGCAAAAAGTACTGATAATAGGCGGAGGCTTTATGGGCTCGGCTATCGCGAAATATTTTGTGCAATATAACGTGGATGTTTATTTATATGAGCCTAATATGGAAAGATTACAGCAATTGAAGCAGCAATCTGATTTACACCAAATTACTTTTTTACAGCAACTAGAACAAATTGATGATTTATCATTTGTTTTTGAAGCAATTGTTGAAAATTTACAGGCTAAGCAATCTTTATTTGAACAACTGGATTCATTTTATGGAAGAGAAGTTACGTTTTGTACCAATACTTCGAGTTATTTAATTAGCGATATTGCAGTGAATATGTTGCATAAAGAACGCTTAATCGGGACGCATTTCTTTTCTCCCGCACATATTACCCCTTTAATAGAAGTGGTACCTAGCGCTTATACAGCCCAGGAACGGGCAAATGCTACTATGGAATTTTTACAGGGTGTTTGTAAAAAGCCTATTTTGTTAAAACGGGAAATTGAGGGCTTTGTAGCAAACAGACTACAAAGTGCACTTGCAAGAGAAGCGATGTCTTTAGTTGAAAAAGGAATTGTAACTGCTGAAGAGCTCGACTTTATTGCTAAAATGAGCCTTGGTGTACGATTAGCTCATACAGGACCACTTGAGCAACGGGATATTAATGGTTTAGATACACATTATGCCATTGTCGATCATGTATACCCGACTTTAGAGAATGGTACGAAACCACTTGCAATACATCATGCAAAAATAGAAGCCAAACAATATGGTATGAAAACCAATCAGGGCTTCTATGATTGGTCATCTATCGATAAACAACAATATTTAGCCGAAAAAGAAAAAATCCTAATAGATATTATTAAATTAGTTCAGTAGCGATCCAATAAAAGCAGTAAATATGAAATGAGAATAGGAGTCGAATTGGTGATGGAATATACAGCATTAGTAAAGTGTTCAGCAAAGAAAAAGGATGTTCAATTTAAAACTTATTCTGTTCCTGAATTAAATAGTAATGAATGTTTATTGAAAGTAAGTGCCGTTGGGATTTGTGGAAGTGATTTGCATATGTATGACGGGCATGGTGGCTATGACTGGGTCACTTACCCCCTTGTGCTAGGGCATGAAGTAACGGGAACAGTAATAGCTATGGGGGATTCTGGTAATAAATCCCTTTTAAATAAGAGAGTGGTCATTAATCCATATAAAAGCTGTGGGGTATGTGATTATTGTCAACGTGGTGAAACGAATTGCTGTGATTTTAATGACTATAAATTAATCAAAACACCGACGGAGGCACTGCGATATGGATTCCGTGAGGCTGGTGGCATGGCACAGTATATGGTAGTTGATGTAAATAATATTATTGTCATTGACGATGCAGTAAGTGATGAAGTAGCAGCTATTTCGGAAGCACTAGCAGTTAGTTATACAGCCGTTTTAAAAGTACCTGATTATAAGAACAAGGCGATTTTAGTAATTGGACCTGGACCGATAGGATTAGGGGTAGCAGCTATATTAGTAGGAGCGGGTAATCAAGAAACACATATGCTGGGAGTTCCACAAGATGAAAATCGTTTGCATTTAGCAAAAGAGATCGGAGTACATGCAACATTTGTTTCTACGGAGGAGCTGATTCACGATAATTTTGCAGGCTATGATGCTATCATTGACTGCTCTGGTCATCCAGCTATTCCGAAAGAGGCACTTCGTTTACTTAAACGTGGTGGACAGCTTGTATTAGTCGGCATCAATTCTGCTGAGTTTGCTGTGCCAATGGATCAAATTGTACGTGGTGAAATAATGATAAAAGGCAGTTATGGCATTACACAAGCTAATTATGAAGCGGTTTTACAAATGGCTGCAGATGCAAACTATCCATTTAATAAGTTAATCGCACACACTGTTCCATTTAAAGATAGTCTTGATGGTTTTGAAAGTGCCCTTAATAAAGTAAATGGCAAAGTTGTGATTCAGTTTAAGGAGGAAATTTAAATGAAAATTATTGATTTAACATTAGAAATTTATGATGGTTTAGTTTCTTACACATCACATCCACCGATTGCGATACAAGAAGAATCCACTTTTGATAATTCTGGTCATCGCTACGTAGCTCCATGTGAAGGATTTGAATCTCGCTTTTTACGTATGTCTGATCATAGTGGAACACATATTGATGCACCTCTTCACTTTATAAGAGGTGGGGAATCTACTGCTGAAATGGATTTAACAAAAACATATGGAGATGCTGTCTTACTTGATGTTTCCTCTTTCAAAGATCCATTTGAACCTGTTACAGCAGAGATGCTTTCACAGGCTGAGCAAAGACAAGGAATTACTGTTCAGCAAGGTGATATTGTGTTAGTAAGAACACGCACTGCAAAGTGGGGTCAAGGAGACTTTTTTGAAGAGCATGCATTTGCAACTTGTGCAGGTGATTGGTTATTTGATAAGCAAGTTAAATGCATCGGTCTTGATTTAGCGAATATAGATGTTCATGACAATATGAAACGTGAAGTACATTTAAAGCTGCTAAGTGTTCCTATTTATATAGTAGAAAACCTAGTTAACCTTGAACAGTTACCTTTAAATGACCGTTTTACTTTTATGGCACTGCCGCTTAAATTGAAAAACTCAACTGCATCGCCAGTAAGAGCTGTCGCATATGTGAAGTAACGTGAATAGTAGAAGGAGAAGGCATAAAAGCCTTCTCTCAGCTTGTCGACAAAAGGGATTAAGAATAGCTTGGAAGCGTCGTGCATAATTTTTACCGAAGGTAGAGAAGTGAGGAACTTCTGTATGGAAGCCAAAACCTAAAAACCAGCGATAGGCCATATTCGTTTCAATTTCTTTGATAGTTTGACGCATAGAGCGAATACCAAAAACGTATTGAATAAAGGTCATTTTAAAGAGAACAACGGTGTCAATACTTGGACGTCCTATAGATGAATAGAGGTTTTCCACTAATGGATAGATAAACGAAAAATCAATCGCTGCCTCTAGTTTTCGAACTAAATGGTCTTGTGGCACCAATTGGTCAATTGTCAGAATTTCTAATTGGTCACGTTCATTGATTTGATTTTTCGACATCATTTTCCATCACCTCAAATAGATTATTTTATTTATAGTTGATTGATAGCAATTCATATCAAGTTGATTGGAGCGAAGGGCGGGCGACTCCTGCGGGAAAGCACAGAACGTAAGACGCAACAAACCGCGCGTTAGCGAGGGTTGCGGCTTACGTGTGTGCCCGCGGAAAGCGCCCGAACGTAGCGGAAATCAACGGCAGTAGACATCTATTTTTATTTTAAAATGAAAAAAGACTGTAGGCAAACTCGAAAAATTTCGAGTTTGTCTACAGTCTGGGAGAAGGCATAAAAGCCTTCTCTTTTTATAATTCAATACTATGCGAAAATCTTTTATAAAAACAAACGTCTTCTATTATCCTATATAGCTTGGATATTATTATGCTTCGTTTTAATCATTAAATCCTCTTTAGCTAAATCTTAATCAATGTCCCGAAATTATTTCTCGAATTAAATTATTTGAACAAGTCATGTGCATGTCACTTAAAATATGTATATTTTTTCATGAGTAAAATCTAACATAGCTTTTTCTTTTTTGGACAACCTAATTTAGAAATAATAGCATGAGGTGATGATCATGATTGTGGAGAGGTCGTCCGATTGGCAAGAAGGATTGATAAATAGGCTGGAAAACGATGAAAAATGGCATAGTTGGACTTTGTACAAAACGAACTATGAAATTGTGAAAATGAATTTAATTCCGGAATTTACAGGTTTACAAGCAACAAAGTTTTTACCAAAGCTAACACCACTTGCCCATCAGCTAGAAGCAGCGCAAACCGTTATAGAACGAATGAATGGGAAAGCGATACTTGCAGATGAGGTGGGGCTAGGGAAAACAATTGAAGCTGGCTTAATACTAAAGGAATACATGATACGAGGGCTAGTGAAAAAAGCGCTGATTTTAGCACCTGCATCTCTTATTAATCAATGGATTGAAGAATTAAATCAAAAATTTCATATTCCAGCTATTGCGTATAAAAAAAATTGCCCGATTGAGCGTTACGATATTGTTATTATGAGCATGGATACGGCAAAAAAAAGCCCACATAAAGAATTAATTTATGCGCAAAATTATGACATGATTATTATTGATGAGGCACATAAATTAAAAAATCATAAAACACAAATTTACGAATTTGTACAAGGATTAAAGAAGAAGTTTTGCTTATTATTAACCGCAACGCCGATTCAAAATGATGTTTTTGAGCTTTATTATCTGATTTCGCTACTGAAGCCAGGTCATCTTGGCAATTATGAGACGTTCCAATCTGCATTTTCAGCAAGTAAGCATGATTTACAACACGATGACTATTTAAAAGAACTAGTCAATCAGGTCATGGTAAGGAATCGAAGAGAGGACACGGGCATCGAATGGACTAGTCGACGCGTTCAAATAGTGCCTATTCAATTTAGCCCTGAGGAAATGGAAGTTTATCATTTGCTTGGCTCGCTTACCTCAACAGGCTCCTTCTCATTAATTACATTGCAAAAAGAAATGTGTAGCAGCAAAGAGGCAACAGCTTTAACGCTGTCCAAAATGCTTGAAAATAGTTCAGAACGCGAGGAGCTAGAAGCAATTCTTGCAAAAGTTATGTCATTAGAAGTGAATTCTAAAGCTGAGAAGACGCTAGAGATTATTGAACAGGCTAAAGATAAAGTCATTATTTTTACTGAATATCGTGCAACTCAAATTTATTTACAGTGGTATTTACATTCACATGGCATAACGAGTGTTTTATTTAATGGGAAGTTTAATAAAAACAAGCGGGATTACATGAAGCATATATTTAAGGAAAAAGCGCAAGTATTAATTGCAACAGAGGCAGGGGGCGAAGGGATTAACCTTCAATTTTGCCATCATGTAATTAACTACGATTTGCCTTGGAATCCAATGAAGCTTGAGCAACGCATAGGTCGTGTTCACCGTTTAGGACAAGAGCATGATGTCCATATTTATAATCTTGCGGTAGAAGATACGATTGAAAAGGATATTTTGGCATTACTGCATACAAAAATTGATGTTTTTGAAAAGGTAGTAGGAGACTTAGATGCCATTTTAACAAATTTCAAAAAATCTGTATAACCCGCATTTATAGAAGTTTTCTTGTAGTGAGGATTGCTATTCTTAATAAAAAAGGCATTGGCATATGTCGCAGATTTGAAGAGGAGCTTTTCGAGCAGACTGACAAATCTAAACGCAATATTCCAAGCCGTAATTGATTTGTAAGGGGAGAGGGGCATGTATCCACAACAGGTTCACAGTTATTTACGACAATTTTTTTTAGAAAATGAATGCGAAATGGTATGGGAGAGTGACCATTACTTAACAGTACAATTAACGATTGCTGTTGATAAAAGAATTATGAATCGCCCTTTTTACTGGCAATACGTAGAAGCGACAAATAGCGAACCTAACCCTGCACAAGTTACCTTTATTACAGATCAAAGTGCATTGTCAGAAAAAATAATCGGGGAAGTCGTCCATTTTGGTTCTCCAAGGCTCAATCAATTGTTTCAAGCTACGAGAGAGCTAGGAGCATATGTCCAAATGTTTCAAAAAGTAGATGCGAGTATAGGGCAAGTCATGCTTACTCCTTGGCTTGGTGTAAATTATAAAGTGTCGTATTGTTGTGACCGAACAAAAGAAATGCTGTATTCTTTTGGTATTAACTTACTGACAGGTACAATAAATGATCATTTCCATGAAACAATAAATCATTTTGAGTGGGATATTAAGCAGTCGGAAAATGCTTTTTATGTACAATATATAATTAAGCCTTTACGTGGGCTTCAACGTTTGGATGAAGCGATCGATGCAATTATTCAACAAGATGATCATACATGGGCTGAACAGGCTAAAAAAAGATGGCAACGGGATCAACGCGTGTTAGACTTCTTTTATGAAGATGTGGAAGAAAAGCCAGAGTGTTATGAAATAGAGAGAAAAGCATTAGAAGAACAATACGATGCAAAAATTAAAATCGAAATTGTAAATGGTGGATTATTTTATATGAGATAAAAGAAAGCCGCAACGATTGCATATGCATATTGTTGTGGCTTGTTTATTTTTCCTGCCATAAAAACTAGGTTAATCGTTTTCGACCATCGTTTGTAATTGTGCCAGTTTATTATCCCAAAATAAATGAAAGTATTGTAACCAATCTTCAATTTCTTTTAAGCGTTCAATGTGTAACGTGTAAATTTTTTCTCGACCCTTTTTTTGGGCGGATACTAGCTTAGCTTGCTCCAATACGTGTAGATGTTTGACGACAGCAGTTCTGCTAATCGTAAAATGTTCTGAAAGAAGAGCTATTGGTTTATCGCTTTCGGCTAGCAGTTGAAGTACATGACGTCTTGTTGGATCAGCGATTGCTTGAAAAACATCATACTGTTGTGCGAGCTGTGTCATTTTGTTTCTGCAATCTCTTTTAGCTTTTTACCAACAAGCATTGTCCAGCCACCATCCATATTTTGACGAACAGCTTCCGCTGACATGTTAGCTTTTGGAATAATATGAGATGCTTCTTTCCAGCCGCCATGCGTTAATGTAAATTCTGTTTGCTCTCCAACTTGCTTTAACTCGAATGTGACAAACCAGCCATCAGTATCCCATGCGAAACGCACAAAATGAGGTGCATCTACTTTTTCTACTTTACATGGGGATGGACCAAATGGAGATTGTAGTGTAAATTCATGTCCTTCCACAGGTTTAAAATCATTTGGCATAAACCAAGAGCCAAGTTTTTCGGCATTTGTAACTGTTTCCCACGCCTTCTCGATAGGCGCATTTAGTGTAACAGTTTTAACGATATTTTGTAGTTGCTCTGACATTGTATAGTCTCCTTTTTATAAAAAAATATAACCATAAGGTGTTATGAATATATAACACCTTATGGTTATATGTCAATCATAAAGGAGATGGAAAAATTTTTAAGTGGTCTCTTTTTCGAGGAGGTAACGTATGGTAGAATTATTTTTATAATTTTCAGACGGATAGGAGGGAGTAGCATGGAAAATTTTCCGATGTTTTTATTGATGTGTATTTTATTAATAATTTTACCTGGACCTGATACTGCTATTGCAACAAAAAATACTTTAACAGTTAATAAAAAGGGTGGGTTACAAACAATACTTGGCTCATGTTGCGGTTTATTAATTCATACACTAGCAGCGGTTATTGGACTCTCTGCAATTATTGTAAAGTCAGCCTATATATTTGCTATTTTAAAATACGTAGGAGCGGTGTATTTATGCTATTTAGGTGTAAAAACATTATGGACTTTAAAGACCATTCGCACGCAGTCTCCAGTCGTAAATGATGACACTCAAATTGATAATAAATATGGGCATCAATCATGCTTTAAGCAAGGTTTCTTAACGAATGTTACAAATCCAAAGGTAGCCGTATTTTTTTTAACGTTCTTACCGCAATTTGTAGATGGCTCAAACAGCACATTTTTCCCATTTCTACTAATGGGGCTTATTTATACCGCCTTGACTGCACTATGGTTCATCTTCTATGTATATTTATTAGATAAAATTAGTACTTTTATGAAAAAACCTATGACAAAGGCAGTAATCGAAGGCCTAACAGGAACGGTTCTAATTGGCTTTGGCATTAAATTAGCATTAGAAAAAGCATAGGTGCTAGCATAGGTGTCAGGCACTCAAACAATTTCCTATGCATTCTAAAACTACAAAGGGAAAATCCACGAAGACTCCTGCGGGAACGCACGCATAGTAAGCCGCAACAAACCGCACGACAGCGAGGGTTGCGGCCTACAACGTGCCCGCGGAAAGCGAAGTGGATTATTGATTTAGGAGCCAGTATTATGCTAGGTATTTTTGCAATGTGTCAGGCACTCAAACAATTTTCTATGCATTCTAAAACTACAAAGGGAAAATCCACGAAGACTCCTGCAGGAACGCACGCATAGTAAGACGCAACAAACCGCGCGACAGCGAGGGTTGCGGCTTACGATGTGCCCTCGGAAAGCGAAGTGGATTTTTACGCTTTAAGAAGCTGATATGATGTTAGGTGCATACCTATGCGATTGTCAGCCACTCAAACAATTTATTAAAAAAAGGCTGTAGACAATTCCAAATTTCTTTGGAGTTTATCTACAGCCAGAGATACCGAAAATATAAGCCTCGGAATCTCAACACATTTTACACTGATCGTAAGTTCAACTTCAATCAGGTCAAAAGGTTATTATTTTTGTTGGTTTGCAGCCCAAACATTTGTATCTGCAATTGTTGGGTTAGCAATATAATGGCCACCTTCAATTTGAAGAGTTTGACCAGTCATGAATTTAGATTCATCAGAAGCTAAGTACACTACTGCGTAACCGATATCATCTGCTTCACCATTGTATGGTAGGGCATTGTATTTTGTGAAAATTTCTAGTAATTCTTTTGGTAAACTGTTTTTAGCAGCAGGAGTTAAAATTAATCCTGGAGCGATAGCGTTACAACGGATTTTATCTTTACCGTATTGAGTAGCAATGTATTTAGTTAAGTGAACTACGCCAGCTTTAGTTGTACCGTAAGCTGTACGGATTTGGTCACTTGCAAATCCACCCATAGAAGCAGTGTTAATGATAGAACCACCACCAGCTTTTTGCATATGTGGAATAGCGAAACGGCTACCTAGTAATACTGATTTTAAGTTGATGTTAACTAGACGATCGAACTCTTCTAAATCCATATTCACAACATCTAAATCTTTTTGTAAGTTTGTTGAACCAACATTGTTAAATAATACTGTTAAAGAACCGAATTTCTCAACAGTGAATTCTACTGCTGCTTTGATTGAATCAGCATCACCAGCATCTAAAAATACTGCAGCTGCTTCATAACCTTCTTTTACTAATACATCAGCAATTTCTTTTGCACCGTCAAGATTATAGTCAGCAATAACAACTTTAGCTCCTTCTTTAGCTAATAAAGTTGCTGCAGATAAACCGATACCTGACGCTCCGCCAGTAACAAGTGCTACTTTATTTTCAACACGTTTCATAATAAAATTCCTCCTAGTGTGAGTGATAAACTGAGTATTGACAGTTAAACACAAATCATACTCATTACTACTTCATTTAATTGACAATAGATAGTTTACCACTAAACTAAAAAGATTTGAAATAAAAAGCATAGTTTGTTGTCACTTTTTTCGCTTATGTAGTTGGGCTAGAATTAGAATAAAGACTAGCACAAGTGTTGTTTTAACGTTAGATTCCACATATGTATTGATGTATAGAAATTTATTTAATAGTTACTTAGAATTCGTAAAAATAAGCTTTTTTAATCGTTCCTCCATAATTTTTTTCTTTTCTAGACGGTCTTTTTTAATTTGAAACATTCTTTTTAAAAAGAATCCCCCTAAAATAATGGCACAAAAAATAATGAAATAAATTAGCATCCGCAAAATCCCTTTTAATATTATTTAATAGAACATTGGCGACCAGAGTTATAGCTACTATCTCCTAACTTTTATAAAATCGCGACAAAATACTTATGTATTTATAGTATGCTAAAGCCTCAAAAACGCCCAACTAGTCAAATATATCGACATTTGCGGAAATTTACCATTACTTAGTCTTTGAAATAAACAAAAAACCCCACAAGAACGTTAAAAACGTTCAATATGAGGTTCTAAAAGGCTATCTTTATTAGAAGAAGTATAACCCAATACTGATGATAACTCCTGTAAAGAGAAGGATAAATAAACAGAAGCCCATAATATCCTTTGCTTTTAAGCCAGCAATTGCAAGAGCAGGTAGAGCCCAAAATGGTTGAATCATATTCGTCCAAGCATCTCCCCAAGCAATAGCCATAGCAGTTTTAGCATAATCAGCGCCTAATTTAGTTGCTGCATCCAACATAATTGGTGCTTGAACTGTCCATTGGCCACCACCAGATGGCACAAAAAAGTTTACAAGGCCTGCAGAGTAAAATGTAAATAAATAGAATGTATGGCCATTAGAGATGTTAACAAACCACTCAGAAAATACAGCAGCTAAGCCAGAAGCGGTCATCATCCCCATAATTCCAGCGTAAAATGGAAATTGAAAAACAATACCTGTCGTAGTTTTAATAGCATCTTGCGCTGCCGCTAGAAAGCGTTGCGGTGTGCCGTGGAAAATGATACCGAGCACAATGAAAATAGTATTTACAACATTTAAATCTAATACAAATCCTTTCGTTATGAAATGATGTATTAAATAAATAACACCAATAAGTCCGATTAAGATTGTTAAGACATAACTACGCTCTGAACGACTTGCAAAATGGTTATCTGCCTTAGGTAGCTCTATTTTTTCCTCTTTTAATAAAGATGGTTCAACTTCAACTACATCTTCTTCTTTTGGCATCATCCAACGATTAAAAAATGGAAGTGTTAGTATGATGACGATTACAATAAATAGATTATACGATGAGAAAAGTGTAACGTTTGTTGGTATAACACCCATAATATTTGCAAATGGATGTCCATCTGTTGCAATAGATAGTGGTACTGAGCCTGCTAAACCACCGTGCCATATAACAAATCCTGAATAAGCACTTGCGATTAGTAAACGATAGTCCACTTTT
The DNA here is from genome assembly GCF_015999545.1 of Lysinibacillus sp. JNUCC-52. NCBI lineage: Bacteria > Bacillati > Bacillota > Bacilli > Caryophanales > Bacillaceae > Lysinibacillus > Lysinibacillus sp. JNUCC-52. The sequence continues at coordinate 2,455,397 of NZ_CP065546.1, read as the reverse complement.
TTTACATGACGTGCAATTTCCTTTGCAAAAAGTGCGCCAATTACAAGCCCAAATCCCCAGTTAATCCAGCAAGCAATTAAAGAAACAAATGTCACTATAATAATTGCCATACTTGGGGTTTTAATTTTACTAGCAACGGACGATAAGCCTCTTTTAAAGACTGGACTATTCGCTAAAATATGACCAGCAGCTAAAACTATGACCATTTGCATTGTAAAAGCTAACAACCCCCAGAAGCCATCTCCCCAATAAGTAACCATATTTAATGGTGAGGAATCTGTTAACGTGACTCCCAATAACAACACAAGTACTGTGAGTATAGTGACAAATATGTATGGGTCAGGTAAATATTTTTCCATAATAGCATTTGATATTCGTGTTAACGTTTTCAATTAAGTAATCCCCTTTCTATTTCATCCATCCCTTATTTCTAATATTACATAGAGAACAAGGTAAATAAAGAGAAAAATGGAATTAATGACAGATAATGAAACGTTAAATAGAAATGAAAAAATATAATGTCCCTCAAGAATAATAGACATTAATATTATTTTATATATAAGAAAACCTTATCATTCTTGTATTTATAGGTATTTTACTTTCAAGGAAGGATTAAAAAAATATGAGGAGAATTTATAACTAATTAGTACTTTAATGAATTTTTCCATAACAAATTAGAATAAATAAGGAGTTTTCATATGGAGTTACGAGATTTAAAGGCGTTTATGGCAGTAGTAGAACATGGAAGTTTTACGAAAGCAGCAAGTGAAACCTTTGTATCACAGCCCTCATTAAGTAAGAGCATTAAAAAGTTAGAAGAGAATCTTCATGTTGAGTTATTAAATCGTTCTACAAGACATGTAGAGTTAACGGATGCTGGTAATATCGTTTATCAACAAGGTCAAAAAATTATGCGTTCTGTCCATGATTTGCACATATTGCTAGATGATTTATTAAACATCAAAACGGGATCTATTAAATTGGGTATCCCTCCGCTCATTGGCACTTTGTTTTTCCCTGAAATTGCACGTAAGTTTCATCACCAATATCCAAATGTTCATTTAGAGCTAGTCGAGCGTGGAGCAAAATTAGTTGGTACTTTAGTAGAAAGTGGAGAAGTAGATATGGGCATCGTAGTTTTACCGACTGACGAACGGAAATTTAATGTTCAATCTTTCGTTGAAGATCAATTTTTTGTTTTTATTAATGACCAACACCCATTAGCCAATCAAGAACAGATTTTATTGCAAGAGCTAAAAAATGAAACGTTCATTATTTTTACTGAGGAATTTTCATTGCATGATTATGTTATTAAATCATGCAAAGGTGCAGGCTTCACACCAATAATAGGGTATAAAAGTTCACAATGGGATTTAATTGTAGAGCTGGTGTCCTCGAATTTAGGCGTGACCCTTTTGCCATACTCTATTGCAGCAAAGCAAACGAATCGGAATGTGAAAATCATCCCATTAAAAAATTTTTATATGCCGTGGCGTCTCGGTGTAATTACGAAAAAAAATACATATCAATCTTATGCATTAAAACAATTATTAAAGACTATTCGAACGGAAAAAGAATAGTATCTGTCGATTTATGCAAAATGAGCATAAATACCATTCCAATTAATACCTTTACTTATAAAACAGGAATGAGGTAGAATTTTCTTTAATAAACGAGCAATTTTAGGGGGTTTCAATATGGTGGACGGGAAAGTATGGAATTCGTTTGAGGAAGCCGTTGCAGATATAAATGATGGCGCTACGTTAGCAGTAGGGGGTTTCGGTTTAAGTGGTATTCCAGAAAAGGCTATTGCTGCGTTACAACAAAAGGGAACAAAGGATTTAACCGTAATTAGTAATAACTGTGGTGTAGATAATTGGGGATTAGGATTATTACTAGCAAATAAACAAATAAAAAAAATGATCGCTTCCTATGTAGGGGAAAATAAAATATTTGAACAGCAATTTTTAAGTGGTGAGCTAGAAGTCGAACTTGCACCACAAGGAACATTAGCAGAGCGTTTGCGAGCAGGTGGAGCAGGTATTCCTGGCTTTTATACAGCTACTGGGGTTGGAACGCCAATTGCTGAAGGTAAAGAGGTCAAGGTTTTTGATGGTAAGGAATATATTTTAGAAGAAGGAATCGTTGCAGACTTTGCGCTTGTCAAAGCATGGAAGGCAGACAAGCTAGGCAATTTAATTTATCGAAAAACATCGCGTAATTTTAATCCGTTAGCAGCGATGTCAGGCAAAATTACAATTGCGGAAGTGGAAGAAATAGTAGAAGTGGGCGAACTGGATCCAGATCATATCCACACACCAGGTGTCTTTGTGCAACGTGTATTACTCGGGGAAAACTATGAAAAACGTATCGAACGTTTAACTGTTAAAAAGAAGGAGGAAGCATGATGGCGGATACAAGACATAAAATTGTAAATAGAGCTGTCCAGGAAATACAAAATGGCATGAATGTTAATTTAGGTATCGGTATTCCAACACTTATTGCCAATGCCATTCCTGCTAATTATGAGGTGCTTTTACAATCCGAAAATGGACTTCTTGGAATCGGCCCATATCCAGAGGAAAGTGCGGTAGATGCTGACCTCATCAATGCTGGCAAAGAAACAGTGACAGCTGTGCCAGGCGCATCTTTTTTTGATAGTGCTGAATCCTTTGCCATGATTCGTGGCGGGCATATTGATCTTGCTATTTTAGGTGGAATGGAAGTTTCCGAAACAGGTGATCTTGCCAATTGGATGATTCCAGGGAAAATGGTAAAGGGCATGGGGGGCGCCATGGATCTTGTTGTCGGTGCGAAAAGAGTCGTCGTTGTGATGGAGCATGTGAATAAAAATGGGGAGTCAAAAATTAAAAAGCAGTGTGAGTTACCGTTAACAGGCAAAGGTGTTGTGCACAGATTAATAACGGATTTAGCTGTTTTTGATTTTACTGCTACAGGAATGCAGCTAATAGAATTAGCAGAAGGTGTAACATTGGAGGAAGTAAAGGCGAAAACTGCTGCTTCATTTGATGTTGCGTTATCCCAATAATTTAAAAAAGACCAGTTTACTTTATTTAGAAGTAGACTGGTTATTTTAATTTTAGGAGCGTGAGATAATTGCTTAGGATGTCTCAGGTAACAACGGAAGTAATAAAACGATTTAACAGTCTAAATCGAGGACAAAGGCCGCTTATTGTTGCCATTGACGGATTAGGTGGGGCAGGGAAAACAACTGTTGTAAAGGAACTAGTGAGCGCGCTGGAAAATGAATATATCATCAATGTGCTCCATATCGATGATTACATTGTAGAAAGTGTAAAACGTTACAATACTGGCAATGAAGAATGGTTTGAATATTATTATTTACAATGGGATATAGAGTTAATAAAAAAGTGCCTTTTAAAAATACATAATAATCAACAAGAATTAACACTGCCTTTTTATAATCGGGCAACGAATACAGTGATAAATAGTAAAAGACTATTTGTACCAAATAGTATTCTTTTAATAGAAGGCGTCTTTCTTCAGCGTAATGAGTGGAGGGAATTTTATGACTACACGATATTTTTAGAATGTCCAAGACATGTTAGGGAAGAAAGAGTTTTAAAGCGTGATTCATATATAGGGGATGTATCAGCAATAAGGGAGAAGTATGAGAAAAGATATTGGGTTGCGGAAGATTATTATTTAACAAAGGAACAGCCATTACAAAAAGCAGATTTAATATGGCACGTGGAATAGAACTCAGACTATTGACCGTTCTCCTCTCAAGTTTTCCCATTATATAATCGTCCTAGAAGGAGAGATGGCGATGAAAGAACAATGGGCAAAGGAAGTTGTACAAGTACGCGTTGCAAGACCGACTCATCAATTATCGGCAATAGAAAGGTTTTATTGTGAAGGTGTCGGTTTAGAAAAGATTGGTTCGTTTACAGGGCATCGAGGCTACAATGGAATGATGATTGGTCTGCCGAATGCCAATTACCATTTAGAATTTACTGAGCACATTGAAGGAAGCCCATGTCCTGCACCGACAAAGGATAATCTTCTTGTGCTTTACATGCCAAACATTGAAGCAATCCAGCGCATTGTGCAACGACTAGAGCAGATGGGTTATCCAGAAGTGGAGCCAGAAAATCTTTATTGGGCAGAAAAAGGTGTAACGATTGAAGATCCAGATGGCTGGCGTATTGTATTAATGAATACTGAGGGTATATAAGGGGTTCGTGCCAGGCACTCAAACAATTAACTAGTTGATGGTAGCGGAGGCGGCGACTCCTGCGGGAACGCACAGTAAGTAAGACGCAACAAACCGCGCGTTAGCGAGGGTTGCGGCTTACGATGTGCCCGCGGAAAGCGTCCGCTGTAGCGGACATCAACGTTGAGAGCAAAAAAGTGTTAGATTGATCGTAGTCAATCTAACACTTTTTCTCCTTTGTCCCAATATCTTTTGATGTGTTAATCGCCTAAAGCTGGGTTTTCTTTATATTCAGTGGCAATGGATTCTATATTTAATTGTGAATAGTCGGCCCAATTGACGGTTCTAAAATCTTCTTCGTCAAAATAAATGCTTAATACTTTCGTCATTTCTTCATTACTATTAGCGCCAGTCAATGGGGCAAACCAAATAATCGAAGGTGTTTTCACACTTTTTAGCTTCGACAGCTCGGCAAATATTTTACCAGAATCTTTCAGCATCTGATTTTTCGAGCCTTCTCGTACATCTGTATCATGAATCGATATAGTAACAATTCCTTTTGTTTCTTCTACAGTGAATTTATTTTTAACCACTGCCCCTACAATATCTTTTACAGATGTGTCTTGATCGACTGCGACTTCCTTCGGTTCTGCATTTTTGCCACAGGCTGATAGTAATAATGTGAATAGTACTAAGAAATAAAGTAGTTTTTTCATAATGATTACCTCCCTTGTTACTCCATATATGTTCAAATTGCTGATGAATTATACAAAGTTAAAGGAGTCGAAACTATTTTTTCTAATCGATATGTAGAAAATCATTTCTACCCGTTACGGTTTACCCAAAGTTATTGGGTGATGAATAATATTAGAAAAACTAAACACATTGTGAGACCTGTGTACAAGCATTGATAAAATGCTTTTTTATCCGTTCCTTTATAATCAAACCCACGATTTAGTACTACCAGTCCAAAAATAAACATGATTATATTTAAATATTTTGGATTGAATCCAGCGGGAATGACAAGTGAAAACATCAAAATTATTAAAATGAAATGTATGTACTTTCTTATAGGATGGATAAATTTAATCTTGTTAAAAAGTTTCAAATATATCACTCCTTATAAAACAAATGATTTCGCATAAATAGATAGACAATATTATTTAACACGTATACTAAAAATGAAAGACGAACTTCCCTTGGCCCATCTACCTGAAACAGAGTAAATATAGATGCCTTCTTCTTTAGGTGCAGTAAAAGCATCATCTTCTACTGTTACTAGTGGACTCTCGCTATTGTTCAACAAGTACGCTACTTCTAGTTCATCAATGGGTGGTTTAGTAAACTTGATCTTTATTTCGCTATTAGGGGATACAGGTAGGGGCGTAATTTTTTTGTTTTCAAGGAGCTCTGGTGGTGAAATTTTATCAACACACCCTGTTCCCGCAATCCTTTTCCAACAATATGATCCTTGTACAAGTGTTATTTTTGTCCCTTCTACCGTTACAATTGGCTTAGGAGGACCAGAAGTAAGTAAAATGGCCAGTATGCCCAATATGACAATAAATAAAATACTCATTATTATCTTTGCATTTTTCATAACCAATCCTCCGATACAATCGTACTTAAATAAAAATAATATCAACCGAAAACAAAGGATGTTGTTTCTAGTTGATATTATTTCATCAAGTTCTATTTATTTGCTTACGACATCAAGGCACCAAGAGAAGTTATCCCATGCTGAATACCAACCGTTGAAAACTTCTGATGAATCATCCCAACGCACTTCGAACTTTTTATGACCTTCGATATCTAGTAAATATAAAGCTAACGTATCATCCGCTTTAGAGACTGCTATTTTCATGCCGTTTTGAAGTTCTTCCTCAGTGAATGGTACATCCGAAACCGAACGTAGCTGCGCTTGTTCAAATACTTGTTTGTTAATAATTCTGTAATTCATAATAAACCTCCAATAAAACTTTCTTGAATTTTAAATTTTTATTTTACGTGCCAATAACAGGACTATAAAAGTATATCCTATATTCATTGAGTAAAGAAAACAAAATAATAATTAACTAGGCTTTTTTTTGTCTAAATTGTTGCTTATAGTGTATCAGTACTAGAACGAAGAAATCTAAAAACAATTTATTCTTAATCCAATGTTACAAGGAGGCAATAAAAAAGTCCAGAGGCTCACAAAATCGAGCAGTCCTGGACTTAATTTTTTTATAAAATTACTTTGATATAGCTTTAAAGGAATTACTACTTACTTTTTATTTGGATACGTGCCTTTTAAAGTGTATTCAGCTAAAACATGTCCATCCATTGCGTGATACAGTTCGTTCATAAAGAAGCCATTTTTTAAGTCGAGCGTAGTATCTAATGCGTAGACATGGATTTCATATGTATGCGGTTTATCAGGCGGAGCCATTCCTCCGTAAAAGCTTGAGAGCTCTGGGCTTTGGCTGCCTCCTTGAGGACTCATCCAACTATTGACGCCCTGGACAAAATCAGTCGCTGATTGGCTTTCATTTTCTTTTAACTCATCTTTTTGAATATTGGCTGCTGTCCAATGAATCCAAGAGAATCCTTGACTAACTGGGAAAGCGTCTTTGTCCTCAATTACTAATGCATACGATACAGTTTCTTTTGGGGCATTTTCGAACTTTAAAGGCAATGAATAAGTTGGCATACCATGCTCATTAAACGAATCGCCTAGTTGCCCGTATTGATCTTGAATAACGCCATCCACAATTCCAGAACTTGTTACGACAAAAGTCTTTTCATCTTTGCTACTGCATCCAGCTATTGCTAGCAGAGAAATAATGTATAGCATAAATAAATATTTTTTCTTCATGGTGATTACCTCCATATTGTATTGTTGAGGTCATAATAACATGGAGAAAAAATCGCCGACAATTACCCACTTTTTTGTTAGGGTACTACGTTTGTTGAAGTCCTAATATTTCATTTTCTTCGATATATTGAATACCTAATCGTTGCAAAATCTCTAATGATTTTAAAACTTCTTGTCCCTTTGTACTTAAACGATATTCTACTCGAAGCGGGTAAGTGGAAAGGTATTCTTCCTTATTTACTAACTGAAAATCCATTAGCTCTTTTAATTGTTGTAACAGCATTTTTTCAGTTATTCCTTTAATATCGCGTCTTAATTTTGATGGAGATGTAGGACCAAGCCGCAATCGCCAAATTATAATACATTTCCATTTGCCTTTAATCATGTCTTGAACTAGCTCCAACGGACAAGTATATTGTTGTCTTAATTTGATGATAATCTCCTCCTGCTCTAGTCTTTTTTCAGTTTTTTTATACCATAAACCGAAAAAACAGACAATTGAAATTAATTAGATGGTGAGCTACTACTTTCTATAGAAGGTAATTGTTTGAGCGTTGTTGAATAAGTTAATATATGTAAATAAATGAATTGGTGAGGGGTGTTAGGGATTGACTAAAAAAATCGTGTTGGGGATTATTCTAACAGCAATCATATGCTCACTAATCATAACCTACAAGCATCTTCAACAACCAACGGAAAAAGATGTACTGAATATAACGAAGAATTGGTCTGAAGCTGCAGAGGAAGCTTATTTTATCAAAGAAATTGATGAGCAATGGCTAACGATATTTCGAAATAGCCAATCTATAATGATTGCAGAGCTAAAACAAAATTGGCTTGGTACATGGATATTAAGCGAGGGTAGAACGCTATCCTCAACGTACTATCCTTCATTAAAGGACGATCAAATTACATGGAGTGCTTCAGGAAAGAGTAAAGACAATGCAAGTTATTATTTTGGAGAAGTAATAGATCCTGAAATTGTTAAAATAACGGTAGAGACGCAGAAAGGCACTTTTGAAAATGCGCTATTTATTGAGACTGAAGGACATCGGTTTTTCTTAAAAAGGACAGATGGATCGGTTTATTTGCCAGTTAACATTAGCGGCTATTCTAAATCTGGAGAATTAATTTTTTCATCAAAATCTCCTATTAAAAGAGAGTAGTCCAGCATAAAAGAGGCGATTGTTCCATGAGAGCAATCACGTCTTTTTTAATTTAAAAAATGAAACGAATTAACAAAATGAAAGTCAAATATAGAAAAAGGAGGTAAGGGTTTGAAAAAGTTATTTTTAATGATTGGCTTTTTTGCACTTTTAATTGCGGCTTGTTCGAAAGATGTAAGTAAAACTGACCTTGAAGTAGAAGACAATAAAGAAAGTTTCCCTCCATCTATGACAGGTTGGCTTCATGTTGATGGCAAAAAGTATGAAATGGAAGCGGGCGGTTTTCAATGGCAAAGAAAAAAGGGGTTAATAACTGAGACTGTTCAAACCGATCATGCCTCTCCAAATCAAGTAGCTGAAAATTTACCTGCACTTCAGTTAGAACCCAATACAATGATGCAAATTGAAATTGAAGAAAACCCAAAAATCATTGTTTATCTTTGGAATAAAGACGGTAGAGAGAAAGAAGTTTTATTAAATAACAATGAGATGGTGGCACCGACAAGCAAAGGTCGATATATATATGAGGTATTCGCTCGATGGTCAAACGGAGAGGTTTCCTACACATTTGTATTAGAAGTTAAATAATTTATTGCTCATTATTAAAATTGACAACATTCAAAAAGACAATTATTATTATGTAGACCGTTCGTTATAATTTTTTTAAGGGAGGTTCAGCCTATGTCTAGCAAAAATTCTTCTCGAGAGAAAATTTTAGAAGCAGCAACAGAGCTTTTTCATTTGAAGGGGTATCACGCTACAGGATTAAGCCAAATCATTCAAGAGAGTGGGGCTCCAAAAGGTTCTTTATATTATCATTTTCCTAATGGTAAGGAGCAATTAGCTTTTGAAGCGATTAATTTATCGGCAACAAGAATTGCAGCAGAGATAGAGCAAAATTTAGCAGCTTTCGATGATCCTACTCAGGCATTCCAATATCATATCGAGTTTATTTCTAGGATTTTTCAAGATGTAGAACCAATATCAAAATTAAAAAACGTTCCAATGGGTTTACTCGCAATGGAAACAGCATTTGTAAATGAGAATTTACGGCAGGCTTGTGAAGAAACCTTTGAAATATGGGGAAATCTTTACTTTGAGAAATTAAGAAGTAGTGGGTTTAGTGAAGAACGTGCTAACTTAATTAGCAAATCAATAAGTGCATTAATTGAAGGCGGCATTACGTTATGTATAACTAAAAAATCGGGTGAGCCTTTAATTCAAATTAACAAAATGATCCCTTTATTGCTTTCAAAGTAAAAAGGGGTTTTCATTTTAATGCTTATTATATAGACCGGTCTAATTAATGATAAAGAAAGAAGGAAGTATTTTATGGCTCCATCAATGCAAGTTGTGCCAGTACGAAAACCTAAAAGTATGGCTTTTGTACTTATGTTTGCCGCTTTTATAGGGCTGTTTAGTGAGACAGCTTTAAATATGGCACTGACAAATATTATGTCTGATTTCACTGTATCAGCGGGGACTGCACAGTGGCTTACTACGGGCTATTTATTAACGATAGGTATTTTAGTGCCTGTTTCATCTCTTCTTATTCAATGGTTTACAACAAAGCAGTTAGTTGTTGGATCATTAATTTTTTCGATTGTAGGAACGATTTTAGCCGCTTTAGCACCAAGCTTTCCAATCTTACTGCTAGGTCGTATCATTCAAGCGTTTGGAACAGGTATTATTTTACCGCTCATGATGAATGTAATTTTATTAATCTTTCCGATTCATAAACGTGGAGCGGTCATGGGGTTAATGGGGCTTGTTATTACGACAGCTCCTGCAATAGGGCCTACTTTAGCAGGTTTAATTGTGGACTCGTTAGATTGGTCTTATATTTTCTGGATTAGCCTTGTCTTTTATGCAGGATTAGTTGTAGCGGGGTTAAAACAAATCGATAATGTATCTACTATTACAAAACCAGCGATTGATATTGTTTCAATTCTATTATCGACACTTGGATTTGGTGGTTTCATTTACAGTTTAAGTACTATTGCAGAGAAATCCTTTGCTTCTGCAGGCGTATATATTCCATTTATTATTGGCTTAGTGGCAATTGCGTTATTTGTTATTCGTCAATTTAAAATGGAGCAGCCGATGATTAATTTACGGACATTTAAATATCCTATGTTTACATTAGGGACGGTATTGTTATTTAGCGGTATGCTTTTAATTTTATCTACAGCGATACTATTGCCAATGTATTTAAAAGGTGCCTTACTATTCAGTGCAACGGTAGCGGGCCTTATTCTTTTGCCTGGTAGTGCTATGAATGCTGTATTATCACCAGTTGTAGGGAAGATGTTCGATCAATTTGGTGCAAAGAAATTTTTACCTCTTGGCTTCCTTCTAACATTAATTGCAAGTTTGCTTTTTGTTTTTACGATTTCTGCACATACACCCGTTTGGCAAATTATTTTAGCGAATACAATATTCTTTATAGGGATTTCTATGATTATTATGCCTGCACAAACAAATGGTTTAAATCAGTTGCCGCGTGAATTATACGCAGACGGTGCAGCTGTTATGAGTACATTACAACAAATTGCAGGTGGGACAGGGACAGCATTGGCAATTACATTAATGGTCAGTGGACAAAACAAGCATTTCGAAAAATTCCAAAATGCTTCACCATTTGAATTAATGGCTGAAGGGACAAAGTATGCATTCTTCTTTATTGCAGCCCTTGCTCTTATTGGGCTTGTGTTATCTCTATTTGTTAATGGAAAGCGTGTAGAAAAAAATTAAGTATTGATGATATAAAATTATGTAGCCCTTTATGGTTGCGTAAATATACATGTAAAAATCCACTCAAATTTTGTGAGAACGCCGCAACTAGCAACAGTACGCTGGTTGTGGCTTTTTTTAGGGAAAGAAGTGGATTTTTACTATGTAGAGCATACAGAGTATAGATTATTGAACAGCCACTCTTACTACTTCAAGCACTTAAACGCTAGAATCCTTGTTATGAAAGTAATGTAAGAGTAGCTGCAGAGCGAGTGGTTCAATTGCTTCGCCGCAAATGTACGCACATTTCGGTTGGAGGGGGTTTCCTTGCTTGGGGCTTCAATCAGTGCCTTTGCTCTGCTTTTCAGGGCTTTAAGTATTCTTGTAAAGATTTCAAAATAACCTTTAATTGGACTAAGAGAGATCAAGTGATGCATGCCATTGAATTACTTGGGATAGAAGTTGTCCCTTGTGTACGAGAGGAAATGGCTAAATGGGAAGCTAATGATGAACGTGATAAATGAGGATTTAGTAACTGGAAATCTAATTTAAGTTTAATTTAATGAAATAAGACTAGCTGTTTTAGCTAGTCTTATTCTTCACAGATTCACGATAATGATGAGATTCATACTGTTGCATATTAAAAAATAGTCGGCACCATACCGCCATCCATACGAATGGGAGAACCTTTAAATGCAGATGCATACGGACTACATAAAAAAGTAGTCATTCTACCAATTTCAAATGGTTTGATAAATCGTTGTATTTCAGATTGCGGTAGATTGGTAGTCATAAAATCTTTTTCTTTTTCTGCAAATGTCATCTCTTCACTAGGATATAAGCCTTCGACTATTTGATGCACATTTTCAGAGAGTGTTGGTCCTGGCATAATTGCATTTACTGTAACCTCTGTTCCTATCGTTAATTTAGACAAGCTTTTAGACAACGATAATAACATGGATTTAGTCATACAATATTGAGGCATTTGTCCCGATGGCATAATTGCTTCTTCACTACCAATAAAGATAATGCGACCAAAACCATTCTTCAACATTTGAGGTAGATAAAATTTAGATAATCCATTTGCAGCAAGAACGTTTGTACGGAAATATTGTATCCATACTTCATCATCAACGTCTTCGTATTGCATCATTTCATAAATACCTAAATTGTTAACTAAAATATCAATGTTAGGATATTTTTCGAATAAAACTTCTCTTTGTTGAATATCTACAATATCTGCTGTAGCATTTTGCGGATTCGTGGACGGGTAATCTACCTTAATTTCATTTACAGTTCGTTCAACTTCTTCATTATTTCGTCCGTTAATTAGTACATTAACGCCTTCTTTAGCAAGCTCAATGGCAATTGCTTTACCTATACCTCTTGTTGATCCAGTAACTAAGGCTGTTTTATTGTTTAAACCCATATCCATATTAATTTCCCCATTTATCGTATTACGATTATTTAACAAAGCTAATTTATAGAGTCTGCTCCTAAATGTTCCATTCGCCATTTGGAAGGAGTATCTCCCTCCCAAGCACGGAAGGCTCGGTAGAACGAATTCTGGTCTTCATAGCCAATCAGGAATGCCACTTCTTTAATATCAAGAGAGGGGTCTGACAGATACTCTCGGGCTTGTTCATGTCGAACTTGCGATAACAAATGCTTAAAATTTGATCCTTCTTCCGTAAGCTTGCGTTGCAATGTACGTTCACTCATCCCTAACTCGCTTGCAATAGTATGAATATCAGGGCGTCCTCCTGATAGACTACGCTTTATAAACCACTTGACCATAGCTGTTATTGAGCGGTTGTTTTGTTGTTCACTCAACGACTGATCCAGTACTGGAGTTAGAATCTCCAGCAACTCAGCGTTGTAAGAGACAAATGGGTGGTCCAAATCTGCTCGGTGTATTGTTAGCTTGCTACAATTTGGGTTGAATTGAATAGGGCATCCAAAGTACGCTTCAAGTGTCTGTACGTCGCCCATTGAGTGAGGAAGTTCCACTAACTTTGCCTTTAACGGTTTCCCCGTTCCTTTACGTCCTAGTTCGAGTAGAAATGCTAGCGTAATACCAGTAAGTATTAAAGGACCAGGTTGCTCGGTATTTAGCCATTCAAGTTCAATGGTACAATTCTCGCCTTCTTCAGTGATATGTAGGCTTTCTGGTGGACACAGTTGTTTGTATCTTCCCATTCGTTTTAGTGCATCACGATAGTCACGAGCGTGGTATGCTGCTAAAACGGACGGGGGATAATGAGCTGTTTCAAAGCCAGTCGCAAGCTTAATAATTCCTTTGGCAGTGTCATCAATCAGCTCTGAATATGCCTGCCAAATAGCAAAATATTGAGCAATGGTAACAACTGGGTCAGCAATAATAGTGAGAGGTAGTTGTGCTTTACGAGCTACATCGGGAGCTGTCAGACCTAATTGTCGTATGCCATCCCAAAATCCTAATGGCATTTTAATACGATTAGTCATTTGTAATGTCATCCACATATACCTCCTTTTATTTATTGGTTGAAATTATGGTCTTCATCTTATTTTGTGTGAGGACAATATTTATAGTATCTCTCTTAAGACGTTATGTAACTAGCGCATAGTGACAAATCACTTGCGAACTACGCCAAATTCAAAAGATGACTGTGGAGGATGTTAAACATATAAAGGGGGAGTACTCTAAAGAGGGGATTATGAAGGACAGGGCTGTAATCGATTTAATAACAAAAAATAAAGAGAAAGAACCTGCTATTAATTGCATATGGACAAAATTTTTACACACTAGTAAAGCGCATAAAAAAAACTCACCCTCCAATAAATGAAGGGTGAGTCGATTTGAAGCCTTGAGGCTCTAATGTAAAATTTAAAAGCCGCGTATGCCGTAGTTATTATAGAAAGTTTTAAACCACCACTCCTCAAAGTGGGTGTTCGCAGAAGTTTTCCTGCTTATCCTCATGCACCTTGGTGTGAGGCCCGTCATTCCAACTCCAATAATAAAACTCCCTTTTACAGCTTAAAGGTTAAAACTTAATATTATACGAACAATGCAGCCTTTAAAGATATAATACGGCATGATAATCAAACTTGCAAGCAAGATGGTTTATAGAAAAAAGTCAATGGGCATGCGCTATAAATCATGAAATTTATACGTATAAAACGCTTGGATTATATGGAATGGCTTCATATATTTTTCACAAATACGAACGGAAAATGCGAACAACCTTTGCGAAATTAAAGTAACTGTGTAAAGATAGGAGCGTAATCATTTACTTAACGAAAATGAAAGGGAGGAAGCGGAAATGGCAGCATATCCAAATTGTCCGAAATGTAATTCTGAATACACATATGAGGATGGCACAAATTTTGTATGTCCAGAATGTGCGCATGAATGGAGCACTAGTGTAACAGAGCAAGAGTCAGAGGCACTTATTGTAAAAGATGCAAATGGTAACTTGTTAGCAGATGGTGATGCAGTAACAGTAATTAAAGATTTAAAAGTAAAGGGAAGCTCTTCAACGTTAAAAATGGGCACAAAGGTAAAAAGTATTCGCCTTGTTGAAGGAGACCACAATATTGATTGTAAAATTGATGGCTTCGGTGCAATGAAATTAAAATCAGAGTTCGTGAAAAAAGCCTAATAGCTGGAATGATAACAAGCATCTTTCATATGAGAGATGCTTTTACCATTTAAAACCTACGTAAAATAATTGCGAAGGCAGAGCCAAGCAAGGCAAAAATCGTATGTAATAGAGCGATATAGCTAGCGCCAATGATAAGTGCACTAATATCCATAAAGGAGAGACCTTGGATATAAAGCGGATTGCTAAAATTATTAATGATGGCCCAGACAAAAACAGGTACAGAACTTATTGCGAAGACTATCCAAATATTTTTATAAAATAAATAAGTAAGACAACCGAAAAGGGCATATAACGCGACAAAGCTTTTATGATCGCCAAGCAAGGATGAGTTGAGGGCAAACATAAAAGAAAGCACGATGAAAACGAGGTGGAAAAAGGTTAATGTGCTTTTCATTGATAAGTTTTGATTAGATGACAGCTTTGTTGCTGCCAACTGCTGACATTGCTTACATGTAGCTAAATGCTGTACCACAAATTCAGCTGTATCAGCTTGAAGACGTTTGGTTTTATATAAAGGTAGTAAATCTTCTACTATTGAACATTCATGTGACAAAATTTTCCCTCCTATCCCTCCTATTATACGACTTTTTTTAGGAAATAAAAAAAGCCTTCCGTCGATCAATTCATCGGAAAACTTGTACATGCACGTTATTTTTTTTGGTTTAAAATTTCATTCGTTAGCGTTTGAATATCAATATGTGTTTTTTCCTTAACAGCATCCTTCAATATTTCAGTACGGAAATACTCGACTGTTGCTGGAAGGGGAATCGCTAAAAGCTTCGCCAGCGCTGTTTGGTACATATAGACGAATTCCATATCCGTATTACCGCGCTTTAATTCTGCGAATGCTTCATAAAATTGATCCAGTTTATCTGCAAATTCAAGCAAACGTCCTTCAAGTGTTGCATCTTTACCCTCTTTCATTCGCTCGAAAAAGATGTCCTGGAACTCTTTAGGGATTTCATTAATAATGAATTTTTCCATCATTTTTTCTTCGACATGTGCGAGCATTTGTTTAAGCTCTGGGCTAGCGTGTTTAACGGGAGTTTTTATATCACCGATAAATACTTCAGCGAAATCATGATTGATGGTTTTTTCGTATAATGACTTCCAGTTAACTGTTGCGCCATTCATTTCTTCAAGTGTGGCAAAAAACATGGCATATTGTGAAACCTTCCAAGAATGGGCAGCTACATTATGCTCTTCAAATTTGAAGCGTCCTGGGCAACGAATAATACGTTCTAGATCATTGAGATTTGTAAAAAATTGATGAATTCCTATAAGAATCACTCCTTTTTGTTTTATAAGTGCATGTTACTATAATAAATACCCTCTTTGTGTAAATTTCAAACAATTTTACAATGATTCACGCTACGTTTACAAAGGATTCACAATTAGAATGAGAGAACAGAATGGGGAATGCTATAATTAGTAAGACTTATTAAAGGGAGAGTATGCATTATGATATCCATTTATACACTTCTACTATATATACATATTTTAAGTGCTGTCCTTTCGATTGGGCCATTGTTTGTAGTTTTAGCAATAGTAAAGAAAATGCGTACAGCTTCACATGAAGAAATGTCACCATATATCCAAGTATTTCAAGGTGCGATTACAATTGTTAAACATGCGGGACATGTTCTAGTTGCTTCTGGCATTTTATTAATGTGGCGTGGAGGATATCCATGGACAACTTCCTGGGTAGTTTTAACATTTCTCGTGATGGCGGGTTCTATCGTCTTTTTGGCGCGAGCATTTAAACCAACGATTCGAACTTTTAATACGCCAGCCTACAATCAGCAAAAATTTGCCTCATTGTTACAGAGAAAAGCATGGATGTATATTGTATTATTGCTCATTATGCTCTGGTTAATGGTAGCTAAGCCTGTAATTTGGTAATTTACGTATGTAATAATAATTGTGTGAGTGACTGGCACTCACACAAATAAGCCGCAACCATCGTTTACACGCCGATGGTTGCGGCTTATGTTTTGTGCTGTTCCCGCAAGAGCCTCTGGAAATTTTTCTAAGTTAAAATTGTGTGAGTGCCTGACACTATTTAGGGATGTGGAAGGTGATTGTTGTGCCTTTATTTGGTGTACTTTCAATTTGCAATCTTTGTCCATAAATTCTTTTAAGGCGTAGGTCCGTATTGCGTAGGCCAATGCCTCTACTTGTTGTGTTAGTATCAGAAAGCAATTGTGTTAATGTGCTAGCTTCTATACCGATACCGTCATCAATAACACTTATTTCTACGTAGTCCGAAAACTCCTTGATTCGAATGCAAACAGTTCCGCCATCCTTTTGTTTTAATACGCCATGACGTAAAGCATTTTCTACTAATGTTTGCAATGAAATGGGTGGTATTTCTATTTGAATATGTTCATCGATATCCCAATCAATTTGTAATAAATCCCCAAACCGTTGCTGCTCGATATAAAGATACGAGCGGACGAGTTCTAGTTCATCACGAAGCGGTACAACCCGTTGTAAATTCCTTACATCAAAACTTGCATGTAGATACTTGCCAAAATGGTGCATTAAGTCAATCATTCGATTTGGATCAATAGTGCTAAGCGAGGCAATTGTATTAAGCGTATTGTATAAAAAATGAGGCTGTATTTGTGCCTGAAGCCAAGCTGTTTCCAAATGTAGCCGTTGAGTAATGCTATATTTTAAATCGATTAAAGCGCGACTCCGAACTTTTAGTTCCAGTGCATTAATAGGCTTTGTAACATAATCATTTGTACCGTGAGCAAATCCAGTGTAAACGTCCTCGGGATTACTTCGAGCAGTTAACAATAATATTGGTAGCTCTAGTAAGGAATAATGCTGACGAATATTTTCGATTAAAGCATATCCAGAGAGATAAGGAAGCATAGCATCAATAATAATTAAATCCCACCTATGCATAGGTAACAATTCCAGCACCTTTTCGCTACTTGTAACGGTTGTAATGTCATATTCTGTAGGGGAAAATAAACTTCGCATCATTGTTAAATTAACAGGATCATCATCAACCATTAAAATTTTAAACTGTTTTTCAGAAGGAGTGGCTTCAAAGTTTGAAGAACTTGCTGATAAAAATGCCTTGTCTTGTTGTCCATCATTCATTTGTTCCTCTATTTCCATCTCCTCGGCAATTGGTATAGTGAAAAATAAATCAAAGCCTTTATTTGGACTGGAATAGATACGTAATGACCCTCCATGTAAATCAATTAGTTGCTTAGATACAAGTAAACTTAGATGCATTCTATCATTATCTGCCATCTTTTGATCAGATGAAAATAGATGATTTTGAAGTATCATATCCTTTTTATCTAATCCAGAGCCTGTATCTTTAATATGAATAACAGCCATATTTTTCTCAATAGTAGCGTCAATTTCTATTAAATCAGCGTTTGTATATTTAATTGCGCTGTGTAGAAGATTGAAAAGGATTTGAATTAATCTTTTTTCATCTGCTAGTACACGCGGGAAATTTCGGGCAATGGTAGACGTCATTTGAATTTGTTTACCAGCTGAGATAAATCGTAGCATATCAAAAATACCTGAAACAATTCCTTGTATACGAACATTTTTCTTATGAAGATGTAAATTCCCTTCTTTTAAGCGTGTATAATCCAATATGTCATTTAACGTAAATGACATACTACGTCCAATATCTATTAAATATTTTAAATTTTGTTTATCTTCTTTGACAAAACTATTGTCTGGATTATCATAAATTGATTGACCTAAGGTAATCATTTTATTCATAGGATCCCATAATTTTTGTGCATTGCTTAATAAAAATTCATCTTTTAATTCCCCGTCTCTTTGCAATTGGGCAACTAACAAATTAATTTGTTGTTTGTTTTCATAAAAACGTTTAAACCAATATCCTGAAAAGCCAAGTGCAATCATTAAATAATCGAATGGATAAAACGGAATAGTTAAAACAAAATACATTTTTATAAGGCCCCATATAATACCGTTTGTTGTGCCAATGGCTGTAAACGCAATAAAAGCCGAACTTTCCTGATTTCCTATGTATTCCTTCAAGGCAAGTGTTAAGACATATAAAAAGGAGACAATATAGAGCATAAAGAACATTAGGTTAGCTGTACTTAGCATATGAATAGGTAATACTAAAATGAGAAGTGCTCCTAATGTATATAGCATTGTGAACAATCGAAAATATTTTGCATGTTGATATTGAACTAACAAGATTCGAATAAATTGCACAAAGAAAAATGAAGCACCGAGATAAATAATATTAGAAAGCTTTATTGACCATACATAATCTAAGTGTAACCAATCTAAAATTGACCGATCATTTGTAATCAGTTCATCAGCTAAAGGTAGAAGAAAGCCTACTGTGAACAGCAATACTATTTTTTTGCGATAAATAAAGAGAAAGACAAGAATGCTAAATAAGGCAAACAAAATGAGTAACATTGAGATCGCTACTAATGCTAATTCCGTAATGAGTTGATAGTGCGTCATCGCTGCTGCTGAGCTAAAGGAAAGTCGTTTAGTAATAAGTGCATTCGATGGTGTATCAAAATTAGATACATGTAAAATGACATCAATTTCAGGCTGCTCTTCTGTAAAAAATACAGTATATGGAACGGCCTGCCCTTTATGCGTGCTAGCATCTGTTGAGACTTCACCTGATTGTCCTACAAGTTTGCCGTTAATATACAATGCCGAGGCAGTTGAGATTGCAGGAACTTGTATTGCATATCGGTAATCTGACAGACCATTATCATTTAACAAAATTTTTAAACGATAAGTGCCAAAGTGCTGTGTCTTTGCTGGCGAAGCTTGCATAGGAACAGTTCTAAACGTTTGTTCTAAATGCGTGGAGCTAGTTGGATCTAACAATACTTCAGGATAATACATCCATTCACCATTCATTTGAAAAACTTCATCCTCTGATAAAGATTGATGGCGCATATCTAAAATACCAGCTTGTGCAGTTGGTTGGTCATTAGAAGGCATAAAATATACTAGCCAAAGGATGCGGAAAATAGTAAGGGCGATAAATATTAAAGTAATAATTAGTAAATGTTTGACGATGGTTTTTTTCAACGCTACATAGAGCCTCCTGTAAGTATAATAATTTATTGTATTGCTTTACCATGCCATGGATTGAAGAAAAAGAAAACGTACTTTTCTATAAAAGAAAACTTTATGTAACTAATAAGAAATTTTTTAGTTCTTTTTGAGTAATTAACTTTTTCATAAACAGGTTAAAACTATTAGTTGTTAAGTATTTTTTAAGAGGTATGACGTATGATGTTAAAATAAAAACTTTTATATTGAAATCGTATATAGCTTTTGCAAAATATCATCTCAATGGGAGAAATGATCTATTGTGGAGAAACTTAAGTTAAAATTATCGTTTGTCATTATTAGTATGATGATTATTATTGTACTCGTTACATCTAGTATTAGTATTTGGATTAGTTATCAAAGTTTTAACGAAATGCTTGTACAATCTAAATCTGTCGTGCAGGAAGAGTATATAACAGAAGTTTCGGATATAGATGTAAATTATGTACAAGAAAATGCTGAAACAGAAACTTTTGCAAAGGAAAAGGTTAAACAAGCCGACAATCAGGTGCAAATGGAAAACGTTTTCTCTTTAAGTGTGTTCTTTAAAAAAGTGTTTTTGCCTTTATTAATAATGTTTGCAATCGTTTTCACATTGGTGTTGTGGCTAACTATGAAAATTACCCACCCTCTACAGGAAATTTCTGAAAGTGGACGCAAAGGTAATAAAATCAGCTCTTTACAATCCATAAATGACTGGTATGTAGAGGCGAGTAACTTGAAAAATACTATGTTAAAATCGCTAGCAGACTCACAAAATACAATTGACGAATTGACTGACCAGTTGAAATTAGATTCATTAACAGGTATTCCAAATCGTCGAAGTATGGATCATGTATTAAATAAATTAATTACAGAAAAAGTGCCGCATGCCATCATATTAATTGATTTAGATGATTTTAAAAATGTGAACGATACATACGGTCATACAGTGGGCGATGAAGTTTTAAAAGCATTTGCACATAAAATGAAAGAAAGTGTCCATGAGCAGGGGACTTGTTTTCGATATGGAGGCGAGGAGTTTATGGTTATTTTACCGCATACCGCAATCGAAGATGCTGTCACTTTAGCTGAAGACTTAAGGATTAAACAAGCATCAGCAGATAATCCTAGTGGACGCCCAGTTACTTTATCAGCAGGAGTAACAGTTTTTACTTCCACTTTTAGTAGCCCAAATCAGTTAATTGCTATTGCTGATCAAGCATTATATGAAGCAAAACAATCAGGGAGAAATTGTATACGTATAGTGGAGGATTTATCGATTGCTATTAACCATTGAACTAAAAAATGTAGCTGTCTCTGAAAAACGATGGTTTGGAGGCAGCTACATTATTTTTATTCTTGTGCTATAGAAGCATATAACGATATTGTCTCTTGATTAGGTAGAATGCCAAGGTCTGTATACAGATTTTTCTTAAAGGTGTTGTATACTCTCACTGCATTAGCACGATTATCCTCTTCGATATAGTGCTGAATAAGTTGCTGCATAGTATTGTCAGAATAAGGATTATATTCGATCATCAAGAGTAAAGTTTGCTCTCTTTTTTTTGCATTATGTTTTGATGTATAATGCTCGACTAAATAACTTAGTAAAAGTGTTAGTTGGTTATGAATAAAATTTGCTTTACTATGAATCCAAGAGTAATCTAGTGTGGCCATGTATTCTCCATGATAATTTTGAATAAATAATTCGGATTTTTCTACATCGAGCTTGCCAAACGTTTCTTTGTCTTTTAACAGTTGCTCCAATTCCATAACATCACTATGGAAATTTTCTAATTGCAAAATATAACACCCGTTTGCATATTGCAACACGTTGAAATAGCCTAAAGATGATAACGTTGTTCGTAAATATGAAATCGTAGTATGCAATTGTACCCTTGCTTTTTTGTATTCAGTTTCAGCCCATAAGGCATCGATGATCGTATCTCGAGGTATATGACTATTGAGATTAGATAAAAGAAAGGCAAACAACTCTTTTGTTTTAACAGTTCGCCAATGTACGATGTTCTTATTATGAAAGACGGTAAAACCACCTAGGCAATGGATGCTTAGGGAGGGCTCAAACTGTTGTACTTGTTTAGTAATTGGTATTTCTAATTGGAAAAATTCATGTATTCTATTAATCGTTGTTTCAAGGCGGGATTTAGAAATGGGCTTTAATAAATAGTCGAGAGTATTAATTTCAAAAGCTTGAACAGCATAATCTCGATACGCAGTAACAAAAACAATAAGAACATTCTTTTTCCACTTTTTTAATAATTGAGCAACCTCCAAGCCGTTCATACCAGGCATTTCCACATCTAAAAAGGCCACATGGAAATCTAATGTCGGTGCCTCATCCAGCAAATCGTTAATCGTTGAATATGCTTTAACCACCTCTACTGAATTAAATTCTTCTAATTTTTTTTCCATGTTTAACAGAGCTAACGGCTCATCGTCTGCTATTATTACCCGAATCACAGTAGGACACCAACTTTCAGATTAGTTTACAACTTCACTATGTTGTACAGTGAATAATACTAAAATTGTTATTATTAGTATAATTAAGATTTATTTTACAATAAAAGGGATATTGAAAACTATAAGTATGTATAGCGACATAATTAATTAGCAATCAACTTCATATTTACGTTTAGTAGTAACCCCCATAAGCAAGTTCCACATTTTGAAATTGAATCTATTAGATACCCCCGTTACTATATTATCGGTAATATAAGCGGTATTTCCATTATATAAAATATGCAAATAGTTAGTAGTGATTTACACTTTATTTTCCAATTAATTGTGTGATTTGCTAAAAAAATGAATGGAATTGTATAAATTCTTGTTTAAATAGTAATAATTTGTAATATCAGGTCCGAGGTCCTGTGATATTTAGTTGCATTCTACAATATTGCGTGCATATTTAAGAGCTTAATTCTCTAGTGTGCTAGCAACAGAATGCCGAAAAATAAAACAACTGGAGGTATTACTTTTTATGAAGAAAAAAGCGATAGCATTAGCTGTAGCATTGACCCTTGGCATGGGGATGTTCGGGGGTACCACTTCTGCTGAGGCAGCATATACTGGTCAGATTGGTGATACACTATGGGGTTTACCCAATATTTTTAATTTGAGTTTAGCTGATTTGAAGGAGTTAGATGAAATTGATTCCATATGGGTTGACCCAGAACAAACCTTAAGTATTGAAAGGATTCTAAAAGAGGGGACGAACGACAATACCCATCTTATTGAGGCAGGCGATACATTATTCAGCCTTGCAAAAGTCTATAACGTGAAAGTAGAGGATTTACAGGAATGGAATAACCTCTCTTCTGATTTAATTTTAGTTGGTGAAACATTAGCTGTGAAAGAAGCTGCAGCAAAACCTAAAACTGAAAAAAGTGTAGCGAGTACTCCAAGTACTCCAAGTACCGTGAAAAAAACTACAACAAAACCCGTAACAACAGTCACGAGTGCACCACCTAGCCAAGATGGTCAAACATATACAATGCGCGCTACAGCTTATACTGCTTACTGTGAAGGTTGTTCAGGTATTACAGCAAACGGGACAGATATACGCTCAAATCCAAATTTAAAAGTCATTGCTGTTGACCCACGGGTTATTCCGCTCGGTACTAAAGTTTGGGTTGAAGGCTATGGCGAAGCGGTAGCTGCAGATACTGGTGGTGCGATTAAAGGAAATAAAATTGATGTTTTCATTCCATCAGATGGACAAGCCCGTAATTGGGGTGTGCGTACAGTTACAGTGAAAATTTTGAATTAAAAAAAATAGGGATTTCTCAGTATGTTTTCTGAGAAATCCCTATTTTTTACTATGAGGATAAATGCCTAGTTATGAGTTGCGAAAGTGTTTAAACAGGTGATAAACTATAAAAAAAAGGAGGTAATTTAATGAAACTGACAACTTTATTGATTATTTCTTTAGGTGTCTTTTTAGTAGGCTGTGCCAGTAATAAAAAGGAAGCTGACGCCCCTTTAACGGCAACTGCAAAAGTAATAGGTTCTAATAATGAAAGCTATGGAGATGCCTTTTTTGAAGAGCAGGATAATGGAGTCAAGGTGACATTGAACTTAAGTGGATTTCCTGCAGAGGCAAAAGGATTACATGGCATGCATATACATGAAGCAGGAAAATGTGAAGGACCAGATTTCGGAACAGCAGGTGGCCACTTTAACCCAACTTTTAAAGAGCATGGGAAGGATAATCCGAATGGTCACCACCTTGGAGACTTGCCGAATTTAGAGATAGCTGAGGATGGTACGGCAAAAATGACTGTTATGGCAGAAGGTGTCACTTTAAAAAAAGATGCAGAGTATTCATTACTTGATGGAGAAGGCACTGCGATTGTTATACATGAATCAACGGACGACTATATGACTGATCCTACTGGTGAATCTGGCGGAAGAATTGCTTGTGGTGTAATTCAATCATAAATAGTAAAGGACTATATCTATTATAGGTATAGTCCTTTTTCATATGGACTAAAAAAGATGTCTCCTGCCATTGATTTCCGCTACTACCATGCGCATTCCATGGGCACATCGTAAGTCACAACCCTCACTAACGCGCGTTCTTTTGGTCTTACGAACTGTGCGTTCCCGCAGGAGTCGCAAGTTCTCCTTCCAATCAACTTTATATGGAATGTAATAGTCCGCTCCAAATAAATAACTATTTTATATTATGGTAAATATTTTATTTTAATTCATTTTATTACCTTTTGATAAGGGATAGAAATTAGCGGTACATATTGCATAAGTAATGGGTGAGATGGGCACCATCAGAAATAGAGGAGGTAATAACATGAAAAAAATTTCAATATTAATTATTTCATTGTCCGTATTTGTCGGGGGGTGCAGCTTCTTTGATAAAAAAGAGGATAAAGTAGCTGTAAACGCTACAAATTCATCTTTAACGGCAACCGCAAAAGTAATTAGTTCAAATAACGAAAGCTATGGAAATGCCTATTTTGAAGAAGTAGACAATGGGGTCAAAGTGACATTAGCTTTAAGTGGAGTCCCCGCAGGCACACATGGTATTCATATTCATTCTGTAGGAAAGTGTGAACCGCCAACGTTTGAATCGGCAGGTCCTCACTTTAATCCGACCAACAAAGAGCACGGTACTTTAAATCCAAAGGGCTATCACTTAGGAGACTTACCGAATTTAGAAATTGGAGAAGATGGTACTGTTGATTTGAATTTCGTAGCTGAAGGTGTCTCTTTACAAAAAAATGTAGAAAACTCCTTACTTGATGGAGAGGGTACAGCGTTAGTTATTCATGAATCGGCAGACGACTATAAAACGGACCCTTCTGGTAATTCTGGTGCAAGAATTGCATGTGGCGTTATTCAATAAGGGACATATTAAGACTGTATCTATAGAAAAAAATAGATACAGTCTTTTCGATGTAACGAGATTATTCATAGAAGTTTGGTGTACCTTTTATACAAAATGTATACATTTTAAATTAATTGTATTTTCTGATAAAATATAATTAATGGTTTAATATAGAAAAATAAAGGGTAAATGAGAGTTTATTTGAATCTAATAATTTTATCAATTGGGACAAAAGGTATAAATATAATTATCTGAATTTACTATAAATAGATTGACATAATTATACTAAATTTGATAATTTTAAATAGATTCTTATATTATATCCAAAGGGGGAAGGTTAATATGAAGAAAAAGCAATTTAGACTATTAATCCTATTTAGTGCCATTGCGTTATTAATTTTAGCTGCATGTGGAACGGATAGTAGTACAGGCTCTAAGGATTCAGACAAGGGAAATGCGAATGGGGATGCAACTAGTTCCGAAAAACCAAAATTTTTAAGTTTATTAACAGGTGGAACACAAGGGACTTATTATGCATTAGGTGGTACATTTGCTGATTTAATTACAACAGAAACAGGCATTAAAACAACAGCAGAAGTTTCTCAAGCATCTGCAGCTAATATGACTGCTTTGCAAGAGGGTAAAGGTGAGATTGCGTTTGTTCAAACGGATATCGCTTATTACGCAACTGAAGGAAAATTAATGTTTGATGGTAAAAAAATAGATTCGATTGCTGCTTTAGGTGCACTTTACCCAGAGACTGTGCAATTAGTGACGACAGAAGCTTCAGGTATTAAAACATATGCTGATTTAAAAGGGAAAAAAGTATCTGTAGGTGCCCCAGGATCAGGGACATATGCGAATGCAGAACAGTTACTTGAAATCCATGGCTTAACGATGGATGACATTAAAGCGCAAAATCTTGATTTTGGTGAATCTACGGATGGTCTGCAATCAGGTCAAATTGATGCTGCGTTTATTACAGCTGGTACACCAACAGGAGCTGTAGAGGCTTTAAATGCTACAACGAAAGTAAATATTATTGGTGTAGATGCTGGTAAAGCAGATGAGCTTATTGCTAAATATCCATACTATGCGAAAGATACTGTAAAAGCTGGTACTTACGGTATTGCAAGTGATACAGAGACTGTTTCTGTACTTGCGATGTTAGCTGTAAGTAAGGATCTTTCAGACGATGTTGTATATGAAATGACGAAGGCAATTTATGACAACACGGATAAGATTTCGCATGCAAAAGGTGCATTTATTAAAGCCGAAACAGCTTTAGATGGTATTAGTATTGATATTCATCCTGGTGCGCAAAAGTATTTTGATGAACAAAAATAAAAAAACATCGGTTACAAGAGTTGCAAGCTAATGAGGATACTTTTATTTACTCAAAGTTTGACTTTGTGATGTGACTATTCCAGCAAAAGAATAAGCATTTTCCTAAACAGACAAAGGGGCTCGGATCGCGTAAAGCTTCGGGTCCCTTTTGTTTCGTTAAGATAAAACAAAAAGGCGGATAGTTTTTAAAGTGGGGGAACAGATGTGATGCGAAAGAGAAGAATAGTTTTTGTTATAGCCTTATGTTGTATATGCTTTGGCATAATTATTTTTCTTCCTCTTCAAAAGGTATTCGCATTTACAGAAACACGTATAGACAATCCGAAAGTGCATTATATACCATTTGCTGCTGATGATGCTTTTCGTATAAGGTACACACATTCAATCCATAAATCGGATGTACTTGAATATTATCAATGCGTCGAAGAGAAGCGTATTCAAATGTTAGGAATGGAGTATGAAGACTTAGCGATTGGTATGCCAGGTTACGCGGAAGAAAATCAAACATTAACACAACGAGATGGAAAATATTTTCTGCAATTTGACAACGAAGTGATTGATAATTTTACAATTTTTATTGGGGATTTAGATTTGGATCTTGTATTTGTTTACAAGAATGATGAATATGATTTAAAAAAAGATTTACAAAGGGGTAAATCCTATTTATTTGAGGTGAAGCGATTATCATTTTATGAAAGATGGAAAGGAGTTAGGTTGAAATGACAAAACTGAAGGAACGCAACAACGAAGTAAAAGAAGAATTTGAACAAATATCGGCAGAAGAGCAACAAGCGATACTTGAAAAATACGATATTGAATCAAATGTGCGTACGATTTCAGGAATCATGAAGCATGTAATCTTCTTTGGATTATTAGCATTTTCATTGTTTCAATTATATACTGCGATTTTCGGGCAATTTACAGCACCGATTCAACGGACTGTCCACTTAGGGTTTGGGTTAGCACTTATTTTCTTATTATTCCCAGCTCGCAGAAAAGCGCCAAAGCATAAAATTGCATGGTTTGATTATATTTTATCGTTATTATCTGTTGTTGTTGGTTCATATTGGGCATTAAATTATACGGAGCTTGTTAATCGTAATGGTACTATTACACAGTTGGACTTTTTAGTAGGTTTAATTGCTGTCGTTCTCGTGCTTGAGGCTGCTCGTCGTGCGGTGGGCTTACCGATTATGATTATCGCAACTTGTTTCTTAATTTATGCTTATTTTGGTCCTTATTTCCCTGCCTTTATGGCGCACAGAGGGCAAGATTTTGAAAGCATTGTTAACCTGATGTATTTTACGACAGATGGAATTTTAGGAACGCCGATTAGTGTATCTGCTACATTTATTTTTGTGTTCTTATTATTTGGAGCATTCCTTGTAAAAACAGGGGTTGGGCAGTATTTTAACGATTTAGCCGTAGCTTTCGCTGGAAAATTAATTGGTGGTCCAGCAAAGGTAGCTGTCTTTTCAAGTGCTCTACAAGGGATGATTTCAGGAAGTTCTGTGGCGAACGTTGTAACATCGGGTTCATACACAATCCCGATGATGAAAAAGCTTGGTTACCGTAAAGAATTTGCTGGTGCAGTTGAAGCAGCAGCATCTACTGGTGGTCAGTTAATGCCTCCGATTATGGGTGCCGCGGCGTTTCTAATGGTAGAATTTATAGGACGCGGAATTACATATTGGGATATTGCAAAAGCAGCCGCAATTCCTGCATTGCTTTATTTTACAGGTATTTGGATTATGACGCATTTTGAAGCAAAACGTGTCGGCTTAAGAGGCTTACGTGATGATCAAATGCCTAATCGGAAAGAAGTATTCAAGAAAATTTATTTATTACTACCTATTATTGCTATTATTGTTTTAATGTTAACTGGAACACCTGTTATGCATGCAGCCCTTTATGGAATTGTAATTTCAATTGTTGTTACAATGTTCAATAAAGATACACGTTTAAAGCCAAAAGATATTGTTGATGCGTTAGTAGAGGGCGCTCGTACGGCACTAGGTGTTGTAGCTGCAACGGCTTGTGCGGGTATTATTGTTGGAGTAGTTGTTAAAACAGGTCTAGGCTTAAGCTTAGCTAATAGTTTAGTAGCATTAGCTGGAGGAAGCATTATTTTAACGCTTGTTTTCGTTATGATTGCATCACTAATTTTAGGGATGGGTGCGCCAACAACGGCAAACTACGTTATTACGTCAACGATAGCAGCACCTGCCATTGTGGCATTATTATCGCCAAATACGCCACAAGAATTAGTGCCAGTGGTTGTCTTATTATCGGCACACTTCTTTGTATTCTACTTTGGTATTATAGCCGATATCACACCACCAGTAGCACTCGCCGCATTTGCTGCTTCGGGTATTTCAGGTGGGGATCCAATTAAGACTGGTGTTAACTCTGCAAAGCTTGCAATTGCAGCCTTTATTATTCCATATATGATTGTGTTCTCCCCAGCTTTATTAATGATTGATACAACGATACCGCAAATTTTATGGGTCGTATTTACAGCTGTTACGGGCATGGTAGCAATCGGTGCTGGCGTAATAGGATTCTGGTATCGTAAAGTACTTTGGATTGAGCGTTTGTTTGCTATTATAGCGGGCTTATTGCTTATCTATCCTGAAAAGTTCTCAGATTGGGCGGGGCTTGGTATTTTTATCGTGCTTGTGGCGATTCAAATTTTAACACAGCACAAATATGGTGGTAACGGAACTAATAACGATAACGGTCATAATAAAAGTGTGACTGCTTAATCAAAATAATAAAATTATGAAATGTATTGTAACTACGAAGGTGAAAAATGTTCGATTGATGGCATTGTTTCACTATGTAATAAAAATAAAGCCTGAATGGGCAAAACCTTTGCAGTGAAAAATTAAAAGTGAATGATGGTAGCGGAGGCGAGTGACTCCTGCGGGAACAGCACAAAACGTAAGACGCAACAGGCGGCGCGACAGCGACGGTTGAGGCTTACGATGTGCCCGCGGAAAGCACACGCCGTAGCGAACATTAACGATGCGGCAAAAAGTGATAGATTGATGGCATTGTTTCACTATGTAATAAAAAGAAAGCCTAAATGGGCAAAACCTTTGCAGCGAAAATCTAGAAGTGAATGATGGTAGCGGAGGCGAGTGACTCCTGCGGGAACAGCACAAAACGTAAGACGCAACAGGCGGCGCGACAGCGACGGTTGTGGCTTACGATGTGCCCGCGGAAAGCACGCGCCGTAGCGAACATTAATGATACGGCAAAAAGTGTTAGATTGATGGCATTGTTTCACTATGTAATAAAAAGAAAGCCTGAATGGGCAAAACCTTTGCAGTGAAAAATTAAAAGTGAATGATGGTAGCGGAGGCGAGTGACTCCTGCGGGAACAGCACAAAACGTAAGACGCAACAGGCGGCGCGACAGCGACGGTTGTGGCTTACGATGTGCCCGCGGAAAGCACACGCCGTAGCGAACATTAATGATACGGCAAAAAGTGTTAGATTGATTACAGTCAATCTAACACTTTTTCCTTTTCCTCTATCTATTTTTATATTTTAAAAGGGAAAAGTCATGATTTTTTTGTGGAGTTGCAATAAATTCAACGATTTATTATCTCAAAAAGAGATGGAATTAATATTAATTATGCATAATAAGTATTATTTGTTGATTTTTCATAAAAAGCTAGTATATAATTCTTTTATCAGAAAATTCTATTAATAAAGGAGGTAACAAAATGGAGCACCTTTTCAACTCCAAATTCGAGACATATTTAATGGATCAAGAGTCAGAACTACAAACTGCTGACCAAAAAATTGAGGAGCAACCAATGCAAATACATTATGAAGAATATCCAGAGGGATTTTTTACAAGTTTATAAATCAGTTTTTAAAAGGGCTGTGTTAAAAGTGGAACAATGACTTTTAACACAGCCCTTTATCATGAAAAAGAATTGTACAGACACAATTTTTAGAAGTTTACATAAAATAGGAAGAAGGATTTAAACATTTTCGTATTATTAAGTTATATGATATTTAAATGAATATAGTACTAATTTCATATATACTTTTCTAAAAAGCTTTCATGTATAATGGGGGAGAAAAAAGGTATATCGAGGTGTAGTTATGACGAGTGCAGCAATGTTAGAAGAAACAATGTATCAATGGTTTGAACATTTTCATAATTATCCAGAAGTAAGCTGGAAGGAGTATGAAACAACTAAGAAAATTGCATCTATATTAGATGATTTAAATGTTTCTTACCGTTTGTTAGGTGATGTACCAGGACTGATTGCAGAAATTGGTACAGGCGATGAGATTGTTGCAGTACGTGCAGATATTGACGCACTATGGCAAGAGGTAGATGGAAAATGGCAAGCAAACCATTCATGTGGTCATGATGCCAATATTACAATGGTATTAGGTGCATTATTGTTACTAAAAGACAGACCGTTACAACATCGTGTACGATTTATTTTCCAACCTGCTGAGGAAGTAGGGAATGGTGCTTGTGCAACATTTGATCGTGGCGCTGTAGATGGTGTTTCACATTTATTTGGTGTCCATTTAAGACCGATTGAAGAGCTCCCGTTAGGTAAGGTTTCGCCTGCAATTCATCATGGTGCAGCGTATTTTTTAGATGGTACTATTCATGGCACTGATGCACATGGTGCTAGACCACATCAAGGGAAAAATGCGATTGATGTTATTATGGCTATTCAGTTAATGCTAAATAGTATCCATTTGTCTCCGTTCGAGCCGCATTCTGCAAAATTAACAAAGATTATTGCAGATGGCGGTAGCACGAATATTATCCCAGGTACTGCTAGCTTTGCAATGGATATTCGTGCCCAGCATAATGATCAGCTTGAGTTGCTTCGAAGCCGTATTGAAGCAGGTTTGACATCAGTTCAGCAGCAATTTGACATTGAACTGAAATGGAAATGGCTTGATTTCACACCTGGTGCAGAAGTTTCTCCTATAGCTGCTCGTATGGCTAAAAATGCTATAGTAGAAACACTTGGCGAGCAATTTTTGGCAGAGGAAATTACGACACCAGGTAGTGACGATTTTCATTTTTATACAGTTAAAAAACCAGAGCTTAAAGCGACGATGATAGGAATTGGTGCAAATTTAGTTCCAGGGTTACATCATCCGAAAATGACTTTTGAACGAAGTGCGTTAATCGATGCATCGAAAGTACTTGCGTGTGTATTAGAAAAACAGCCAGAACATAAATAAATTATTTTGAAAAAGGTTTTATCCAACGAATTACTTTGGATAGAGCCTTTTTTAGTTGCATTTTTTCGAAGGAATGCATAAAGATACGCCGTTTTGAATGGTTTTTAAAAGCTATTTGGAAGCGTTTTTTTTCCCTTTAACAGTCATAATTGCTATAGAAGCATAAAATTTTTGCGTTGACTTTATATTTTTTGAATATTAAGCTAAAAATCGTAAAAATATATTTGCGCCTGTGAGATAGCAAATTGTAATGGGGTGCAAAAAAAGGGGATGGGACAATGAAAAAGGAAATTAGTGCGAAATGGGCACTTCTAACTTTCGCAATAATGATTACTACAATGCTTGTTACAGTAGTTGTGTTAGAGCAGAGTCCTCACGTGCCATTAATTGTTGGAACAATTGTAGCAGCGATTGTTGCCAAAATGCATGGCTTTAAGTGGATGGAAATCGAAGAAATGATGTATAAAGGTATCCGTCTAGCTCTTCCAGCCATTGTCATTATCATTTTAGTCGGTTTGACAATAGGAGCATGGATTGGTGGTGGAGTTGTTGCCACAATGATTTTCTACGGATTAAAATTAATTTCTCCAGCTTGGTTTTTAGTCACGATTTTGCTATTATGTTCAATCGTGTCGCTAGCGATTGGTAGCTCATGGTCCACAATGGCAACAATCGGTGTTGCAGGTATGGGAATCGGTTTAAGTATGGGTATTCCTGCACCGATGATTGCAGGAGCAGTTATTTCAGGTTCTTATTTTGGTGATAAAATGTCACCATTATCTGATACTACAAATCTAGCAGCAGGTCTAACGAACACAGACTTGTTTGATCATATAAAACATATGCTTTATACGACAATTCCTGCATTAATCATTACACTTGTCGCATTTGGTTTAATGGGAAGACGTTTCGCTGATGTATCAATGGATTCAGAAAAAATTATGACAACGCTTGATGTTATGGAAAAAAGCTTTGTAATTTCTCCATGGCTATTACTTGTCCCAGTTGGCGTTATTGTCATGGTGGCAAAAAAAGTTCCAGCAATTCCCGCATTAGTTATTGGTATTATTTCAGGTTTCTTATTACAGATTTTTGTACAAGGTGGAACACCAACTATGGCTGTCCATGCATTACAAGAAGGGTTTATGATTTCTACTGGCAATGAAATGGTAGACGAGCTCTTTAATCGTGGTGGCTTAGATTCAATGATGTATACGGTTTCAATGACAATTGTTGCCATGACATTTGGTGGGGTTTTAGAATATTCGGGCATGTTAAAGGCGCTTATGGATGTTGTTGTTAGGTTTGCTAAATCTACAGGTAGCCTTATCGCATCAACAATTGCTGCATGTATTACGACAAATGCAACATGTTCTGAGCAGTACATATCAATTGTTGTACCTTCTCGAATGTTTGCTGACGTTTATCAAAAACGAGGTTTGCATTCAAAAAATTTATCGCGTGCTCTGGAGGACGGAGGAACATTAACGTCCGTATTCTTCCCTTGGAACACTTGTGGTGTATTTATATTAGCGACATTGGGTGTAAGCGCTATGGAATACGCACCTTATGCAATTCTTAACTTTGCTGTGCCAATTATTTCAATCATTTATGGATACATCGGTTTTGCCATAATAAAAATGACACCAGAAGAGATTGAAGAAGCAAAGCAACGGAAAAAGGAAGCGCAAGAACAAGAGATGAATAATATGGTTGTGGCAGACTAACACAAAGGATTCTTACGTAAGTAGGGTAAGTTCTCTGTACATCTAAAACAAGACAAGCCTCATCACATAGATTGCTATTGAAAAGTGAAGAGACGCTCGGCGCATGTTTGATGCGGTCGGATAGCGTTCTTCGCTCGCCAGTGTAGAGCGCTATGTGGGGGCTTGTCATTATTTATTAGTAGGTTGCAAAGTCCAATTCATAAATTGTACGGGGGCGACCTTGTTGGTGGGTCATTTCTTCGCCAACAACTTTAGCATAGCCATGATCAACTAATTTTTTAATAATACGTTCCGTAGTACGACGCGTAACTTGTAAGTATTCTGAGAGATTTTGCGCTGTAAATTGTGATGCTTGTCGTTCAATACTAAATTGCATAATTTTAGATATGTTTAATGGGCTTAAGCTTGTCTGTTTAGCCATTTGTAAAACAAAAGGATCCTTTGTTTTTAAAGAGAGTTTGCTTTCTGATTTCGGAAATGGGCCAGATAAATTTTTATGTTCATCCAATATATATATTTCATAAGGTTTGGCAAACTTTAATGCGTGTGTAGCATTTTCGGCTGCCTCAAATATTGAATGTCCATAGCCAAAAGCAAGCCTAAAGGGCACATCTATATGTTGTATAAGTTGCTGTAAATTTTCTTTTTCGAGTGCGTTTTGTAAATGACCTGCTGTTGTATAAAGCTCAAAATAGTTAGAGCTAATTTGCTTATAGGTTGAATGTGTCGTTGTAGTTATTTGCTGTAAAATATCTTCGCAAGTACTAGTTTCAGGAATATCTAAAAATCCAACGGCTGCCTTTGCATATTCGGATTTAGTAAGAATTGATTGTGATTTCGTTTCTTCTAGACATTGAATAATAGAACTCGTTGCATCGAGCATCCGCATAGCAGGAATTTTTCGTAGCTGCAATTCATCAAATACTTTGTGAATGCTCGTAATAATATAATCAATTTGCTTGGTCTCCCATAGGGCGATATGCTTTTGCAAAACATCATCAGCTGTTTCTGTAATCGAAATAGAATGAACATATGGTTTTATACCAGTATATTCTATCTCCGTTAGAACATTATCGACGAATATAGGGTGCATGACATCGATAGATAATCTTTGTAAAGGAATTGCTTGGTTCGCTATCAATGATAATAAAGTCGTAGAAATTGTCATTTCATCCTGCTTTAAATAATTCCAGGGAATCGGAAAAGTCGCTAAAGATGTTTGCGCATGTAAATACGGCAATGTTCCACCAAATAATAGCGCATCACATGGCTTAATTTGTTTTAACAAAGACGGTGCATCGGAAGGCTGGTTATAAAGATAAAATTCTAATTGAATATTCTCTATGTTTTGTGCGATACTAAGTATACGATTCTGAAAAGCTTTCGAACATATAATTGCTATTTTAGTAGACAAAGGCATCTGTCCTTTTCTATTATTTTTTAAATAATTAGCGACGTATTAACGACAACTATAAATTATATAGGAGTATGATAAAAATGAAAATCCAACAAGTCGAAATTTTTGCGATTCAATTACCGCTTATTGATCCTTTTATTATTAGCTATGCTACATATGATACAATGCCTTCTATTATTTTGAAAATCACAACTGATACTGGCATTGTAGGATATGGAGAAGCAGTACCTGACGAACATGTTACAGGCGAGTCATGGGAAAGCACGTATGCAATATTAAAAAACCAACTTGTACCTGCCATTATTGGAGAAAATCCAATGGCTTTTGAAAAGCTTCACGATAAAATGAATCATATCGTAAAGGATGTACCAGCTGCCAAAGCCGCAATTGATATTGCATGCTTTGATATAGTCGGTAAGTCATTACAGGTACCTGTATATCAGCTACTGGGCGGTCGCTATCATGAGAAATTCCCGATTACCCATGTATTGAGTATCGGAACACCTGAAGAAATGGCAAATGAAGCAGCAAAACGAGTGGAAATGGGCTATCAATCATTTAAGATGAAGGTGGGCACTGAAGTTAGACGTGATGTTGCGCGCATAAAAGCAGTGCGTGAGCGCGTAGGTGAGGATATTGCGATACGTGTCGATGTAAACCAAGGTTGGGGAAATGCTTCTACAACTTTACAAGGTTTACGTGCATTAAAGGATTTAAATATCGATTGGTTAGAACAGCCTGTTGATAGTGAAGATATTGACGGAATGGTAGAAATTAAATCAAAATCAGATGTACCATTAATGATTGATGAGGGACTTCGTGGAGTACGTGAAATGCGTGAAATCATTCTGAAGCGCGCTGCAGACAAAGTGAATATTAAGTTAATGAAATGCGGTGGAATTTACCCTGCTATGAAATTAGCAGTAATGGCCGAAATGGCAGGTATTGAATGTCAAATTGGTTCAATGGTTGAGTCTTCTGTAGGTTCTGCCGCTGGTTTCCATGTAGCATTTTCTAAAAAAATTATGACAAGTGTCGAGTTAACAGGTCCACTTAAATTCTCGAAGGACATCGGCAATTTATACTATGATGTTCCGTTCATTTGTTTAACAGAAAAACCAGGCTTAGGTGTAGATGTAGATGAAGAAATCCTAAAGGAACTATGTAAATTTTCAACAACAGTAACAGCTTAAGGGGGGCTTCGACATGGAAAGAATTTATGAAGGAATACTCGGAGAAACGCCTTTTTATGTTACGAAATTACAGATGCAGCATTTACCAGCGATAGAAAAATTACAGCAAGAGGTATATGAAGCATTGCCCGACCAAAGTATTTTACAGCCATTAACTACAGAAGAATTTGAATTCATCTTACAGGGAAATGGTTTAATGATTGGGGCATACGTTGATAAAGCGTTGATTGGTTTTCGTGCATTACTGAATCCACCTATTGATAACGAGCACCTTGGATATGATTGCGGTATTGCGGAGGACCAATTCCATCGCGTGCTATATCAAGAGATATCCAATGTTTCGCCACACTATCGAGGCTACGGACTACAAAAAACGTTAGCAACAATTGTGATGAATGAAATTGATTTAGATAGCTATGACTATGTTTGCTCTACGGTTAAACCGTTTAATATACCAAGCTTAAAAGATAAATTTTCTCAGGGACTAGTAATTAAGGGCTTGAAAATTAAGTACGTTGATAAATTGCGTTATATTTTTTATAAAAATTTACAACAAGAGCAGCCAGTATATACTGAAAAAAAAGCTGTTTTAATGCGCGATACAACCTTACAGCAACAACTTTTAAAAGAGGGCTATACGGGAACGGCCATGTATGAAGAGCAAAATGATTGGTTCGTAGTCTTTGAAAGATAAACCGAATGTTAACTTAAAAAGTAAGCCTTACTTTTTCACATGAATGTGAGAAGTAAGGCTTTTTGTTATTTCTTTAGTGGACAAAAGCCGCATGCAAGTAGGCCGGGAATATCCTTTGAAAAGCAACATGATTTACGGACAGGCACATTCACTAAATTAGTAGGGCTCTGACCGCCAGTATATTCTGCCCACCACGATTTTTGTGAAAAGCGAGCCCATGTTTTTGGGTTTTCTAAAATCTCGATATCGTCCATTGCCTGATCAGCCAAGCCTGGATTAGACAACAGTATATGGTAATGCCAAAGAAGGTAGCCAAAGAAATTTTCCCAAATTGTTAATGGTGAAATCGATGTTACTTTACGCAGTTGCTGAACAATAACATGCCCGTCATATAAAATTTTTTCAATAACAGCTTGTCGCTCTTCTTCATCCACATAACGCCAATCGTTAGGATTAACGAACATTGCGACAGTAAAGCTATTGAATTCCTTAGCTGCATCAAAGCGAATCTCAATTGGTTTTCCATCCCATACTTCATCGTAGGCAGCAAGCATATAAAGCTGCATAGCGAAAAACATCCCATAGCGACGTGCAAAATGGGAAATAGCTGCTGTTTCTGTTGCAGCATCTGTAATGCCCATCATTAGATTTAAAAAATCAGGATGGTAAAAGTCTTTATGTATATCAGCCAATGTAAATAACGTTCGTTTTGGCTCCGTTGTATAAATACTGTAGGAATTCAGTTGTCTGACTTGATCCATCGTTAAAGCGGGCATTGTCATCACCTTTTCTTTTCAATCTTTAACCTCAATTATAAGTTATTCATTTTTACTTCACAAATGGAATGCAGTATAGTAAAATACATTAAACATATCTGAAAGGTAGGTTTTTATATGGCATTGCCAACTGCAATTCCAAGACCGCTCGTACGACTCAATCAGTGGACAATATTATTAAGTGTTATACTGACTTGGGTAACAGGGGTTGAATGGATATTAGCGATTCCGTTAAGTGCAAATTTACTCGGTGTTTTGTGTAATTTTAATCCCATCATTCGATTTGGAAAGCTATTTTTAAAAAAAGCACCTGCTGCGTATATCCCAGAGGACGCACAGCAGCAAAAGTTTAATTCAAGTATTGCAAGCATATGTTTAGCTGGTGGTCTTGTCGCTTTTATGTTTAATTGGCAAGCAGTAGGCTATGTCTTTACAACGATGGTAGCGATTGCTTCATCAGTTGCAATTGCAGGGTTTTGTATTGGTTGCTTTTTGCATTTTCAGCTAAAGCAATGGCAATATCGACGTTCACTTAAGAAAGCCATGTAATCATTAAAAAAATTTTTAAGATAGTAGTTGACAATTTAACTGATAATGATTATCATTATCATTGTAAAGATTATTCCTTCTCTGCAAAACAAGTGTAGAGAGGATGAACTTTAGCTACTTTTCTCCAGAAGTTTGCTAGTTCATAAAGCGCTCCTAAAACCCCCCTCATTTTTTGGGAACGTAAAATCTCTAGACGGCTTATTCATAACGGAATGAGCCGTCATTTTTATGTGTAAAAGTTGATTAGCCTATGTTAGGTTGACTGCTCAGAAGGGGTAGATTGTTGGGAAACACTTTTCTTTCCAAGCACCATCGTATAGTAGCTATGCAGCAACATGCCAACAATAATAATACCAAGTCCAGCGAGCGCAATAGGCTCTGGAAACGCGATTCCGAGTAGTAACGCCTCTCCAATAATGACAAATAGTATTTCAGTCGATTGTGTCGCTTCAACAGCGGCTAATTTGCCTTGATGTTCATGAACACGATCAGTGGCAATGAAAAATAGAATCGTTGCAATAACGCCAGAGCTAATCCCAACTAGTAGCGATTGAAGCACTTGGCTTAATGAAGGCAGTCCAACTGTTAAAATGGCGTAAATGGCCATGACAATCCATGCAGGCATTGAAGCAACTGTCATGCCAAGCACTCGCTGAAATGTATCCACACGTCCTCCGCATACTTCCATCATTTTACGATTACCGAGAGGGTAAGCAAATGCAGCAACAACGACAGGTAAAATGCCTAATAAAAGATTTTTTGTTGGAACAGATTGTGCTTGTGGTACTTGAATTAATAAAATTCCTACTAAAATAACACAGGAAATAAGTAAAGATATTAACGGGATTTTTTGTCGTACTGTTTTTCCAGCAATTACTGTGATAAAGAAGGGGGCGAGTAGAACACCCGCAACAATTGTAAATTGCCATGTTCCAGAAACGAGCCACCCTGGACCGAACGCAGCTGCAAAGGTAATTGGTGCATAAAATAGCACGAAGCCAACGAAGCTCCACAGTAGCCATGCTACAGGTCTACTTTTCATTTCATTTGTTAGTTGCAAAAAGCCTTTACGATAAAAGACGATAGCTAGTAAAAAGGGCAACATGAAAAAGTAACGAAGTGATGCACTCCAGAGCCAACTGCCTCCTTGCATTTCCATCGAGTGATTTAAAATAAATGTCACTGCAAAAAATAGTGAAGCTAAAATGCCTAATGCAATTTCTTTCAAAATTCATCATCCTAACTTTTATGTAATTTGAAAATTCAGTTATTATTATCGAGAAATTAACAAGGAGTCATCTTTAACTTGCTTCAGCAGACTTCACATATTTTTGCGCGGGCATTAAAATATCTGGACGTAGTAAGCCGAGGTGTAATAAATGATGAAAAAATCCGCGTTGACTCCTAATAAAAAGCAAACGCACGGGCCTAGTTGCTTTACTAGTCGTACCTTACCCATCGGGAGCGAAGCGGATTTTAGTATCTTGAAGACTTTTTAGAGAGTCCTCGCTTTCAATTGTTTCTTATCGCTCGAATGTAAAAATGACTTATTTGCCTTGTTGTTCAAATAATTGCACGATTTCAATAATAACATGAGTAGCTTTTTCCATTGTTTCGGCAGATACATATTCGTATTTACCATGCATGTTCTCGCCACCTGCAAAAATGTTTGGCGTTGGTAAGCCCATATAGGAAAGTTGAGAGCCATCAGTACCACCACGAATCGGTAATGTATTCGGTGTAATATCTAATTTTTCCATTGCTTGACGTGCAATGTCAACAATTTCTTTTACAGGTTCAATTTTTTCACCCATGTTATAGTATTGGTCCTCAATAGAAATTGTCAGTGCATCCTTCCCAAACTGAGCTTGTATTTTGGCAGCAGCATCACGCATTAATTGCTTTTTCGCTTCAAATTTATGACGATCATGGTCACGTACAATATAAGAAAGCTCTGTATGTTCAATAGCACCTTTAAAGCCCATTAAATGGATAAATCCTTCATAGCCTTCTGTTTTTTCAGGTACTGCATCTGTAGGCATTTCGTTTTGGAAAGCAATAGCCATCGTGATAGAGTTGACCATTTTATTTTTTGCTGAGCCTGGGTGTACGCTTGTTCCTTTTGTTATCACTTTAACACCCGCAGCATTAAAGCTTTCGTATTGTAGCTCGCCTAGTGGTCCGCCATCCATTGTATAGGCGTAATCAGCTCCAAATGCAGCAACATCAAATTTATGAGGTCCACGACCAATTTCCTCATCAGGAGTGAACGCTACACGTAATTTACCGTGCTTAATTGAAGGATTATTGATTAAGTATTCCATAGCAGTCATAATTTCAGCAATGCCCGCTTTATCGTCCGCACCTAAAAGTGTCGTACCATCTGTTGTAATTAACGTTTGCCCAATGTAGTTTTTTAGCTCAGGGAATTCAGTGGGAGACATGATTAAATTCTCGTTTAATTGAATGTCACCGCCATCGTAATTGTCGATTCGTTGTGGTTGTACATTTTTACCAGTGTAGTCTGTTGCTGTATCCACATGCGCTAAAAAGCCGATTGTTGGTACTTCTTTATCTGTATTTGCTTCAAGTGTTGCAAATAAATAGCCATTGTCATCTAATGTAATGTCTGTTAAGCCGATTGCGGCAAGCTCATCCTTCAATACATGCAATAAGTCAAATTGCTTTTGAGTGGAAGGAGTTGTTTCACTTGTGAAGTCTGATTGTGTATCGATTTTTGCGTAGCGAATTAATCGCTCGATTACTTGTTCTTTCATAGAATATATGGCCTCCTTTGTAGGTGTCTGGCACTCAAACAATTCAGAATTGTTTGAGTGCCAGGCACTTTCATTGTACCACTTTACTTCGGATTTCGGAATATTGAAGGATACTCAATGCAATAAGTATTTGAGCACTATAATAGGTCATCATAATAACCTCATGTGAAAAAGGTAAAGGCAAAACAAATTTATTTATCGCTAAATAGGAATCTGATGCGATAAATAATATTGCACCGATAATAGCGAAAGAGGAACCAGTTCGAATGGCAGTCCAGCCCATTGTTAAAATAATTGAAATATACGCTAACACTGCAAAAGTAAGAACTGTTTCACCAGATTTAAAGACTGTAGTGGCAATCCAGCTTGCCATCGCTACTCCATATAGAAGTAATACAACCTTTGCCCAAGTTGGCACAGGTTGTTCATTAGTACTTGAAAAGGCAAAAATATAAAAAATATGGCCAATTAAGAAGCTTGTAAGACCAATAAGAAACCATTGTAATGTGTAGTCACCTACCATACAAAATATTAGCCCAATAACTATTAATAGTTGATATTTTTTTATAGATTTTGTTTTCTGGGTTGCAGCCATTACTATAATCAAAATCATAGGGATAACTTTGTATAGTAGTTTCAAACTTTGGTCAATATGAGAAAAGAAAAAAATGTAATAAAGACCAAAAAGTACGGCTAACGTTAACAAAATTTTTCTAGCCAAATTTTTCAGCTCCTTTACATTACAATTCTTTATCGTTGTTTAAATTTCCTTTTTCCAGCAAAAGCTCTTTATACCTTGTAATGTTCGGCTATTAAGAGGGAGGGAGTCCGTTCAACTTCAATTTATGTTTGAAACTTTTTTAATATGTAACCGTAAATAAGTAGACAGTAAGTGAGGAGAGGGTGAACGATATGACGAAGTTATTAATAGCTTCTGCAGTCATTGCATTAATTGCGAGTGTACTATTAACACCGCTAATAACGAAGAAGCGTGAAGATGGGGAATCGAAAAAAGTAGTCGGTTACTTTTTTATTGGTGTCTTTGTTATAGGATTTATAGCGTCGGGTATTACGCTATATGTTACAAAAATTGACGTGAACTGGCTTGTCTTTTGGCCAGTAATTATACTACTAACTTTAGGTGGAGCATTTCTTGCAAGTGGTATTGAGAGAAAGATTAAAGGTGTTTTGTTTTTAGCGAGCTTAGTTGTAGGGGTCTATGTATTGTCCGCTCCACTGTGGAACGCGAATGATAAATTCAAATCAGCGGAAATGAAAGAAGAGGTGGAGATTAAGCCGTTTGATGAGACGCAAACACCAGCGAGTGTCCCGCCTAAATTTGTCCGAAATAAAATGAAAAAAGCATTTGGGCAAGTTCCAAATACAAGTTATTATGAGCTAGGACGATTACAAATTCAGAAGGTGAATGGTGAGTATGTTTATATCGCACCAGTTGAATTTTCAGGTTTCTTTAAATGGATGAATGGTAAGACAACACCAGGTTATTTTACAATGAGTGCCACGGACTC
The DNA here is from genome assembly GCF_015999545.1 of Lysinibacillus sp. JNUCC-52. NCBI lineage: Bacteria > Bacillati > Bacillota > Bacilli > Caryophanales > Bacillaceae > Lysinibacillus > Lysinibacillus sp. JNUCC-52. The sequence goes on along the minus strand of NZ_CP065546.1, from coordinate 2,413,106 downwards.
AGCTGATAATCCTAAATTTGTCCCACAGGAAATGAAATATGTTCCTTCAGCTTATTTAAATGCTAATTTAGAGCGTCATATACGCTTGCAACATCCATTCCTTATTTTCTATGGAGATGTTCAGCTAGAAATTGATGATGAGGGTAAACCATACTATATCCGTTCTTATGGGGAATTTATATCTGCACGAAATGGCTTTGATGTACAGGGCATTGTACTTGTAGATGCATTGACAGGTAAATCTGAGCTTGTAAAATTGGATGATGTTCCTGCATTTATAGATGGTGCTGTTTCACCTGAGACAGTAAGTTTACAAAATAGCTATTATGGAAAATACGTTCATGGTTACTGGAACAGTATGTTTGGTAAGAAGGATGTTAAGCTACCTTCAGACGAAGGCACTGAGTCCAATGTCAGCCCGATATTTGATGAGGCAGGCGATATGTATTATTTCACTGACTTCACAAGTCCAAAAGAGGGCGTCGATTCAATGCTCGGCTACTCATTAACGAATGCTCGAACTGGGGAAGCGACATATTATACAGGAAATCAAAATGAATCTTATATGGATTCACAAGGGAATTTGCAAATTATTGAAAAGAAATTTATAGAGAAAAAGTGGGCAGGAGAAATGCCTGTATTGTATAACTTTTATGGTGAGGCAAGTTGGTTAACTGCAGTGCTGGATGCTAATGGCTTCTTACAAAATTATTTCATCGTGTCGGCAGCAAATCCTGAAATTTCAGCCTATGCAACTACACCGAAAGAAGCGTTGAAATTATATAAAACTGCACTTAGCCGCGGTGGAAGTACGGTTGATGGTAGTTCTAATGCAGAAGAGAAAAATGCAAGTGGAACAGTACTACGCGTTTATAAAGAACGACTTGGTGACTTTACTATCGTATCGTTTTTACTGAGTAATGGTGAGAACTATTTAGTAAGTGCAGAAACGGAACCCCTTGCAATTTATTTACAAGAAGGTGACGAAGTAGTAATAACTTATGGCGATACAGGAGAGCAATTTTTACCAGTGCGCTCTTTAATGATTAAAGGTATTCAATAAACAAAAGACGATCAGCACAATGAATTTTGTTGTTTTGATCGTCTTTTTTATATAGTTTGATTCTCAATGTAGCGTAGCAGCTTTTCTTTATGATTGGAAAAGAGTGTTGCGGCGTGATCGTTTAAAGCGAAAATCTCTTGAATATAGCCTTGTAACAAATTACTTTCATACTCCAAAGAATGAGCTGTTTCGTTTGCTATAATATGCTCCAATAAAAGTGCATGCAGTACAACCACTTCTAAGTTTTGAGTATTTGTCACAAATTTTAAATTTAAAATGGATGTATAGGAAACAAATTGATCGACATATGCAACGGCATCATTGTAGTGAGTGAGATCGATATGTTGTTCAAGTCGCTTTCTTAAAAGTAAGCACTCATTATTTAAGTCTTGAATCTTTAAAAATAAACCTCTTACGCTCCTCTTATGTTGTTGTTCTAGGGTACGAGCAAGATGCTTATTAACAAAGGACATTTTACATAACTCCTTTCGAGATAGGGTCCTTCTAATAGTATTAATGGAAATGTTGGAAAAGGGAAGAGTCTTTTCGTTTAATTTATACCTAAAATTAACATACCCATCAAGACAAATATACTAGATTGGCAATAAAAAAAGGGCAAAAATATGAAAAAAGTGGAGTTATTATCATACGATAGTAACCCCACTTTAGTAATGTTATTTCCAATTAAATCCTTTTTGTGCTAGGAAGCTATTGATGTGTGGACGACGCTGTTCTACTAAAAAATCAGCCATTTGCTTTGTCCAATTGTCAATTTTACGATTTGAGGAGCGACTATTGTAATATGCTTCCATAGTTTCATTGTAAGCAGGTAACAGTTCCTCATATTTTGCTGTATCATATCCATTTTCATGGAGTATAGCAGCAACTGGTAAACGAGGCTTCACCTCATTGCGTCGAGCTGGAACGCCAATTGTTAAACCGAACAATGGGAAGACATAATCAGGTAGATTAAATAATTCACTTATTTCTTCTGGCTTATTACGTACACCGCCTATATAACAAATACCATATCCCATAGATTCAGCTGCAATAACAAAATTTTGCGCAAATAATGCGACATCTGCGACACCTACTAGAACGTTTTCAGCCGAATCTGCAACGATATCAACGCCCTCTAATTTGCCAGCCATTTGTAGTCGTTTAAAGTCTACACAAAATACAAAAGCACCACCAGCGGTTTCGTATTGACGTGGATTTCCTGAAAGTAAACCTAGTTTTTCTTTTTTCTCCTCGTCTGTAACCCAAATTACGCTATATGCTTGTACAAAGTGAGAAGTTGCTGCCATCTGGGCAGTAGCAATTAAATCTTCAACGATTTCCTTAGATATAGGATTTCCATCATAAATACGAACCGAAGAGTGGTTACGTAATAATTCTTTAACCATCTAAAAAGTCCCCTTTTCCCAATTATATATACCAAGAGCATATCATGATTTTTGACTAAAATCGAATCAAATCCCATATGGAGTAACTATTAAAATTAAACTATTTTCAAATAATTAAGGCAAATTATAAATACGCTCGTTAAGTAAAATATTTTGTTAGATATAGCTTAAATGTTCTGAATAGTGTAAAATTATGTATGACGACAGGTTATTTATCTCCTGTTTTTTTACATTGGTTGGGTGTACCAATGTGAAGGAAAATAATCGAGTTGAAGTAAATATATGTGGGATGGAGGAATAAGGAATGGATGAAAAGTTAGCAAAAAAGCTTCGTAATGAACAATTACGAAACAAAGTTGTAACAGCAGAAGAAGCAGCATCTTGGATTAAGGACGGCATGGTACTTGGCATGAGCGGATTTACACGTGCAGGTGACGTAAAAGTGGTACCGCTTGCACTTGTTGAGAAAGCAAAAACAGAAAGTTTCAAGGTGGATGTATATACAGGTGCATCACTTGGACCAGAAGTTGACCAATACTTAGCAGAAGCGGGTGTTATTCGCAAGCGTGGACCTTTCCAAGGAGACGCAGGCATTCGAAACATGATTAATAGTGGAGAAGTTACGTATGTTGATGCCCACCTATCACACAATGCTGAATTAGTACGTCAGGGCATCATTGGTCCGATAGACTTTGCTATTATTGAAGCTGCTGCTATTACAGAAGATGGCTTATTAATTCCTACAACTTCAGTTGGTAACTCTCCGATTTTCGTACAAGAAGCAGATCAAATTATCATCGAGCTAAACATAGCACAGCTGGATGCATTAGAAGGTGTGCATGATATTTTTGTTCCAGGACCACAAGGTAAACGTGATCCAATTCCAATGCTAAATGTGTCAGATCGTCTTGGTACAATAGGGATTCCACTAAATTTAGATAAAGTTAAAGGTATTGTTATTTCAGATATTTTAGATGCGCCATCAATGATTGTTCCTGCTGATGAAGAAACAGATATTATGGCAAATCATCTATTGAATTTCTTAAGAGAAGAAATAAAAGTAGGTCGTTTAACGACAAGTTTACGTCCACTACAATCAGGTGTAGGTTCGGTGGCGAATGCTGTCTTGTTAGGTTTCAAAGATTCCGAGTTTGAAAATTTAGAAGTTTATTCGGAAGTGCTACAGGATGCAGTATTTGAATTAATGGATGCTGGAAAAGTAAGCTTTGCATCTGCTACTTCTATTACCCTATCTGAGAAAGTAGGAAACCAGGTTTACGGGAATTTTGAAAAATATGCAGATAAATTAGTATTACGACCACAGGAAATTTCTAATCACCCAGAAATTATTCGTCGACTCGGCTTAATATCTGTAAATACAGCGCTTGAATTGGATATTTACGGTAATGTGAATTCGACTCATGTTTCTGGTACAAAGATGATGAATGGTATTGGAGGCTCTGGTGATTTTGCTCGTAATGCACGATTAGGTATTTTCGTAACAAAATCGTATGCAAAAGGCGGGAAAATTTCTAGTATCGTTCCTATGGTTTCACATGTAGATCATACAGAACATGATGTAGATATTATTGTAACAGAGCAAGGAGTTGCAGACTTAAGAGGTTTAGCACCTAAAGAGCGTGTTGGCCTAATCATTGAAAACTGTGCGCATCCTGATTATAAAGAGCAATTATGGGCGTACTTTAATGACGCTAATGAAGCAACAGGTGGTCACCATACACCGCATGATTTAGAAAAAGCACTTTCTTGGCATGTGAATTTAGCAAAGAATGGTACAATGCTAGACCCATCATTTGCTAAATAATATATTTAAAAAAAGTGTTAGATTGACTGCCATCAATCTAACACTTTTTTGCTATGCGATTGTTTTCCTACGAGATCGTAAGCCGCTACCTCGCTGTTTCACCGCCAGTTACGCCTGTGTTTTGTGCTAACTGTAGCAGTTATCGCTTAGGCTCAATCACTTGCTTTATGCGGCTTTTTTAAAGGCAGATGTTACTTTCGGTTCCGTTCCGTTGAATAGTCTTTTAATATTTTCGATATGCAAGATGAACGCTATGCATAAAAGGAGAATAGAAATGATCGTTGGGCCGAGGCCAGGTATCCATAAATAGGTAGCTGTACAAAATACAATATAAAATTCTAACACACCGACAATTAAATAGTTTGTTGCTAAAGATAAAATCACAAATAAGATAAGTGCACATAATGCAATTTTCCAATCGACGGCAAGTAAAATTCCGATAATGGAGGCAGTTCCTTTGCCACCTTTGAAGCCCATATGGAAAGGGAAGTTATGCCCTAAAATAACACTAGCAGCCATTGTATAGATTAAGAGCCACATTTGTACTTCAGTGAATTGTGATGCATTAGAAGATAAGTAGTAAATAGCACAGAGAATAGCACCAACGCCTTTACCAATATCAATTAGGGCCACTAATATGCCGTATTTCCAGCCAAGAGACAGCGTTGCATTTGAAGCACCAGCATTGCCATGACCAGTCTTTTTTAAATCTACACCTGATAGAAATTGTGCCACTTTAGAGCCGTGAATACAGCCAATGAAATAACCAATTATTATAATAATAAAAAATACCATGGCTTTTTCCATAAAAAATGCTCCTTTCATTTTATATTCTTTATATAGTGTATGTGCTCTTATTACGTAAATTAGCAGACAGAAGTTTCAGAAAAAAATAAATTTTACTGTTGACAGAAAAAAAGTCTATGTTTATACTGTGTAACAACGATGGAAATTGAATCACATACTCTTATCAAGAGCGGCGGAGGGAATAGGCCCTACGATGCCCGGCAACCAGTGAGTGACGAACTTGCTAAGGTGCTAATTCCTACAGATTCTTACTTGGATCTGGCAGATAAGGGGAGGAAAACTTGCAACCGCAACCCTCTTCTTAACTGAAGAGGGTTTTTGTTTTCTACACATAAATCCTCCTCATCTCCGGTACCATCGTAAAACCATTAAGGAGGAAGAAAATATGTCGAATTTCAAACCAGAAACATTACTATTACACGGTGGTCAAGAGCCTGACCCAGTAACAGGCTCCCGAACTGTACCAGTGTATCGTTCAACAGCTTTCGTATTTAAAGACACTGCTCATGCGCAACGTCTTTTTGCATTAGAAGAAGCGGGCAATATTTACACACGTATTACAAACCCAACTGTAGATGTTTTTGAAAAACGCGTCGCATTATTGGAAGGCGGGACAGCAGCAGTAGCACTTTCATCAGGTGCAGCAGCTATCGCATTTTCAATTTTAAATCTTGCAGGAGCAGGGGATGAAATTGTAGCAGCAAGCTCTTTATACGGAGGAACATATAACTTATTAGCAAATACACTACCAAACTACGGTATTAAAACAATTTTCGTAGATGAAACAAATCCTGAGAACTTCCGATCTGCGATCAATGAAAACACAAAAGCGGTGTTCGCTGAAATTTACGGCAATCCAAGCTTAAAGGTTTTAGATGTAGAAGCAGTAGCAAATATTGCGCATGAAAATGGACTGCCTTTAATTATCGATAGCACATTTGCCTCACCATACGGCGCAACGCCAATTGACTTTGGTGCAGATATCGTTGTTCACTCCGCGACAAAATGGATTGGTGGACATGGAACAACTTTAGGTGGCGTAGTTGTAGATGCGGGGAAATTTGATTGGACACAAGGAAGATTCCCTAGATTTACAGAGCCAGACACTTCTTATCATGGATTAAGATATGGTATTGATACAGCAGCGGCTGCATTTGCCACAAAACTGCGCGTGCAATTACTACGAGATTTTGGTCCAACATTAAGTGCTGATGCTGCCTTTAACTTACTACAAGGTTTAGAAACGCTTCATTTGCGTATTCCTAAACATAATGAAAATGCATTAGCAGTCGCTGAATATTTACGTAACCACCCATCTGTGGAATATGTGAATTATAATGGATTTGAGGATTTTGCTTCGCATGATTTAGCAAAAAAATACTTGAAAAATGGCTTCGGTTCAGTGCTTACATTTGGCATAAAAGGTGGACGAGAAGCAGGGCGTCAGCTAATAGACAGCGTAAAATTATTCTCACACGTAGCAAACGTTGGAGATGCAAAATCATTAATTATTCATCCAGCATCAACAACACATCAGCAACTATCTGCTGAGGAATTAATCCAAACTGGCGTATCCGAGTCGCTCATTCGCTTATCAATCGGTTTAGAGGCAGTTGAGGATATTATTGCAGACCTAGAGCAAGCAATTGCACAAGTAACAGCAGCTACACAAAAAGTAGAAGCATAACTTAAATTAATAAAACTAGATTCCTGTCGTAGCGTTAACGTATTTTCTCATTCGAAATGCCTCATTTGGTAATGCGTATAACGTTGCTACATCAATCGTTACCTCATTCGGTAAGTTTTCTGAAATTTCCTATATTTAATACCTAGTATTTTTATAAGTATTATTGACTTAATTAAAACCATGCTATATACTAGGGATTAAGTTACATGTTCGAATGGCTACCAACCTAGAACAAAAATTAAAAGTGTCGATGTTACGTAATTCTAAATGCCGTAAATTTTTAGGCGGTAGAACAATCAATTTGTTTTCATAAGTGCTCCCCCACTTTTGAATATATATATAGAGGGTAGCTACATAGCCAGTAGCTACTCTCACTTAAAAAACTGATCGATAAGGAGTGTTGAAAATGGGAAATGTTTATCGTGCACAAAATGTAACAGCTTATATTATTTATGAATTAAATGAAAGTCATCATTTTGTGAACAACAAATCCATTCAAAACATACTTTCGACAGTTGAAACAAAATGGCAACAAACTTTTGGACATAGTGCTTTTGAAGAAATTGTATATGCTAAAGAAAAGGGCTATATAGTCAAAGAAGTTTTTGAAGAGTATGAAGGTTACGGTACAAGCCATATCGCACTACCAGCGACAGAATATTATTTAAAATACGGATCGTTTCAATTAATTGAACGCACATATGCAATACCGAACTTTACACAAGAAGAAGTAACGCTAGTGCGATTAGCTTTAGCTCAATATCGTTATCGATTATTCTTACAAGCAAGTTAACTTTCCCTTATATTTTTTAGCTCATTCTCTACTGCTATAGGGAATGAGTTTTTTATTGTGCAGTTTACTTGTCGAATTAATTACTACTTTTCAAAAATAGCTTATTCTATAAAGGGTATCTTCGTACATATATAATAGAAGAAAGACATTTCATTTTATCGTCAAGATTTGTTCAAAAATTATAGTTTTAATAAAAAAACGTATAATAAAGGCAATGAAACCGATTTCTTTTGCACGCCTAGGGAAAACAATTGTCCTTCCTAGAAAGATTTTTCTTGTGCAATGTATTTATTTGCGTTACAATTTTCTTTAAGTTAAATTTTGAATTATTTGAATATGTGCTTGTAGGCACAGACTTTATATATATATATAAAACTGGAGAAATGTACGTTGGAGGGAATAACAGGTATGGCAACTATAAAGGCAGCGATTTTAGGATTTGGAACAGTAGGTCAAGGTATCTATCATATATTGAATGAAAAGCGTGAAGAACTAAAACGGAAATTAGGCATTGAATTGGAAGTAGCCAAAATATTAGTAACAGATACGAGTCGTGAACGTGTTCCAGGTACTGCTCATTTATTAACAACAAGTATGGATGAGGTTTTAGCGGAGCCTGGCATGCAAGTTGTATTTGAAGCAATTGTTAATGAAGAACCAGCGTTTAGTTATTTAAAGCGTGCTGTTGAACATAAGTGTCATGTAATTACAGCAAACAAAGTGATGTTTGCAAAACGTGGCTTAGAGTTACAAGAGCTTGCAAAGTCAAATGGTGTATTCGTGGGCTTTGAAGCAACAACGGCAGGCGGTGTACCTGTTATTAAAACGATGAAAAATATTTTGCTTGTAAATGATGTGAGCCGTATTCAAGGTGTTTTGAATGGAACATCAAATTATATTTTAACAAAAATGCGCGCACAAGGCTGGTCCTTTGAGCAAGCTTTAAAAGAGGCGCAAAACTTAGGCTACGCAGAAGCTGACCCATATAATGATGTATCTGGTCAAGATGCTTTTAAAAAGTTAATGATTTTAAGTGCATTAGCCTTTGGTGAACAACCCGATTGGGCGGATGTCGAAGTAATTGGTATTGATTGCATCACAGCACAACAAGTAAAGGATGCTTGTGAAAAGGGATTACGTTATCGCCACGTAGCGGAAGTGGAGAAACTTACAAATGGTAAAGTGGTAGCAAAGGTTGGTCCACAATTAGTAGATAAAGAGCATCCACTTTATCCAGTTGATGACGTAAATAATGCGGTTGCACTTGAAACAAATTATATTGGTACATTAACATTAGTTGGTCCAGGTGCAGGAATGTATCCAACGGCAAGTGTAATGGTTGAGGACTATGCTGAGATTATTGGTAAACGTGCTGGATTTGTCGTGAGCATTTAGTTGAGTAGGTGTCAGGCACTCAAACAATTCAAAATTGTTTGAGTGCCTGACACTTTTAATGTTTAGTCTTCGTCCTTCACATCAATATCTTCAGGAATAGGTGTGTTCCGCCAAATTTCTATTTCTTCTTTTATCCGTTCTAACTGTTCAAAATAGGTACTAAATTGGCCACTATTAATCAATATTTGATCCCCATCATAAATGGAACGGATACGCCCTTCGTAAACAAGTCGTAGTATTTGTTCCTCAGGCATACCAAGATCCAACGCTGTTTCTTCAATAGTTTTATACATAATCGGTCGCTCCTTCTAATGTTATTATTATACCTCCTCTTTTATAGAAAACATAATGATGGATTGTTCATCGAGGAAGTAAATTGGTAATTGTTTGATTTTGGATAAATATGTATAGTAGGTAGTGATAGTGTTTTAGGTTAGGAGGGAATCAGCAATGGTCTATCCATATTTTTTTGTACTTCTAGCAGCTATATTATGGGGAATGACAGGGACAGCACAAACTTTTTTAGATAATGGTGTATCGTCATTTGCCGTAGCAACTATTCGCTCAGCAATTGGTGGAGGATTATTATTAGTTGTAGTAGTGTTATTACGTAAAATTACTTTTCGAACATGGTCGTGGAAATGGACAATATTGGCGGCAGCAAGTATTGCATTATTCCAAGGTCTTTTTTTCACATCTATCCGTCTAACAGGCGTAGCAATTGGAACGGTCGTAACAATTGGTAGTGCCCCTATGTTTTCTGGCATATTAGAGTGGATATTATGGAAAACGCGCCCAACAAAAGTTTGGGGCATCGCAACGGTTATGACAATTACAGGGTGTATTCTATTGTTCATCAATAATGGAGATGGAACAATTCATATGGGTGGTGTAGGGCTAGCTATTTGTGCAGGAGTATCCTTTGCTGTTTATACAAATATGAGTAAAAAATTAATGGCACAGCAGGACGCATTACCTGCAGTGGCTATGACATTTTCAATCTGTGCACTTCTATTACTTCCGTTTTCAATTGGCAGTGGATTTAGCTGGCTAGCGGATTTTCAAAACTTATGGACAATGCTTTTTATGGGCGTTATGTGTACAAGCATAGCGTATTTATTGTTTTTAAGTGGTTTACAAAAAATTAGCTCTTCATCTGCTGTAACTTTGTCACTAGCAGAGCCTTTAACTGCGGCAATGTTAGGAGTAGTGCTAGTCGGTGAACATTTAAGTGTAACATCATGGCTTGGTGTTGTAATGCTACTTGGAGGCATTGTGGTTCTTACATTTGCAGGGAGAAAAAAATAGTATGTATGGAAAATGGTAAAAGCTTAAGAAATTCTTCATTTTTATCCTTGTTGGTTTTTAAGATTTTACATGTAGACTATTAATTGAGAGCGAGGTGTATATCATGACGAAGCTAACAGTTCTTGTAACAGACGATGATCAAGATATTCGTGATGGTATTGAAATTTACTTAAAAAATGAAGGTTATCATGTTATTAAGGCGGCTGATGGTGTAGAAGCACTCGAAAAGCTAGAAAATAATGAAGTACATTTAATTATTTTAGATATTATGATGCCCAATATGGATGGTATTACGGCGACGTTTAAAATTAGAGCAGAGCGCAACATTCCAATAATTATGCTGAGTGCGAAAGCTGAAGATGGTGACAAGATTCATGGCTTATCCGTTGGAGCAGATGATTATGTTACGAAACCATTTCATCCATTAGAGCTATTGGCGCGAGTGAAATCACAATTGCGTCGTTATGTACAACTTGGGACGTACAATGACGGCGCGACAAAGGTAGAAATTGATGGCTTAGTGCTCGATGAAGATGCTAAGGAAGTAGTATTGGAAGGCGAACCTGTTCGTTTAACACCAATTGAATATAAAATTACTGAATTACTAATGAAAAATGCAGGACGTGTTTTTTCGATTCGAGAAATTTATGAACGTGTTTGGAATGAGGAAGCTTATAATGCAGAAAATATTGTAGCTGTCCACATTCGAAAAATACGAGAAAAAATTGAAGCGGATCCGAAAAATCCACGTTATTTAAAGGTGGTATGGGGCGTTGGCTATAAAATGGAAAAATAAAATAGAGAAGTATGTAACGATTGCAGGATTCGTGGCAGGTATTATCGGTCTCGTTTATTTCGGTATTTATGCATATCAAATGGTAAATTCCCGCTCCTCCGAAATGCTACAATTTTTCGAAAAAATTTTTTAGAGGGGAATTGAAAACATGACGAAAATTTGGAAGCCTCTTCTTGCACTTATTTGTTTAACATGGTTTATTTTCGGTGTATTTACTTTTTCTAAAATCGGCTATCAATATGTAGGGAAATCGTATTTTCAATCTGGAAATTTTCAAAATGAACTGGATAACTTCCAAGCAGAGCTAGGGCCATTAGTGTTAAATTTACCAACAGCAGAGGAATTGAAGAGCAAGATTACAGTCTCGGACAATGAAGTTGAGGAACACCGCAATTATTATGGCTCACTAGGCACGCAAATTGATAATATAAAGAGTCAATATGAAGAGAAAATTCAAGAAGCTGCTGATAATAATGCCAACGAATTAAAAACAAAGCTTGAAAATGAACGAGATGCCAAAATAACAGATATTACGAAGAACTTTGAAGATGATGAATATGTTCGTAAGAAAATTGTAGCGCAAAAGGGCGCACTCATTGATAAATATATAAAAGCTGTAAAAGATGAAGCAAAGGATTTTGCGAAAAACTATAATTATTTTTCTTATGAATTAACGAATGTTGAAACTGGCGAAACGTTTGAATCAGGAGATATTAATGACAGTAATGTCTACAAAACAACATATATACACCGTCCATTAAGAACAGGAAGTATCAGTAACAATTCAAGTCATTTGTTATATGGTTCGGATGTTTACATTGAATCGGATGTATTGAATGAAACGAGTGAATATACTGGGACAATTACTATTTCTAAAAAAGCGGCCCAATACGCATCAGTGATGGATGGTTATGACCAATTTAAACGCAATCAATACATGTTTTTTGTTATTTGGTTAACAAGTCTGATTGCGGCCTTCTTTGCCTGGAAAGGACGTAAAGAACTTCTACCAGTTATTGGTGGTTTAAAGGAGAAAGAATCTTTAGCCAAGCTTCGCATTGATATTCAAGTTGTATTGTTATTCATAACAGGTTGCCTATATTGGTTTTGTTCACAAATTGCATTCGAAGCAATTGAATATACGTATCAATATAATTATGTCCGATTTTTAATTGACTTTGTATTTAAAGTATTAGTTTTAATCGTTATTAGTGTAGCGTTTTTCGTGCAAGTTATTTGGTTGTATGATCGCGTAAATACAGTGGAAAAGCTAAGTGAAAATGTACAAGATAGTTATTTATGGGGAATAGGAGATTCGATGACTGATTTATTTTTAAATCGATCGATTGCGTTACATTCAATCGTCTTAGTCGCAGCTGCTTTTTTTGGTGGTGGTAGTCTTGTTGCTACTATGGTGGCAGGCGGATTCCCACTCCTCGTATTTGGCGTATGTACGATTGTCGGTATCCCAGCAATGATTGTCTTCCTCTCTAAAATGGGCTATTTAAATCGCATTATGAAGGATACAAAAGATATGGCAGAAGGGCGCCTAAATCGTGATGTGAAAGTAAAGGGGAAATCACCACTCGCAGCCCATGCAGAAAATCTTAATCATTTACGTGAAGGTGTTCGTACTTCCATGCATGAGCAGGCAAAGAGTGAACGTTTAAAAACAGAGTTAATTACAAATGTTAGCCATGATTTACGCACCCCTCTAACTTCGATTATTACGTATACGGATTTACTGAAAAATCCAGATATTACGGAAGAGGAGCGTAAGCAATATATTCAAATTCTCGATAAAAAATCAGACCGCTTAAAAGTACTAATTGAGGATCTCTTTGAAGTATCTAAGATGGCGAGTGGCAATATCGAGCTGCATCGAAGCCGTGTCGATATAACACAGCTCGTTCAGCAGGCGGTAGGGGAGCATGAAGAGGATTTATGTAAGGCACGTTTAGATTTGCGCATGTCGATGCCTAACGACCCTATTTACGCTTATGTTGATGGGCAAAAATGGTGGAGATTAATTGATAATTTAATTGTCAATGTATTGAAATATGCCCTTGAAGGTACACGTGTCTATGTAACGTTAAAAAGAACGGCTAACGGGGATGCTGAATTCACTGTGAAAAATGTTGCCAAATATGAAATAAGCGAAAATGCTGATGAATTATTTGAGCGCTTTAAGAGAGCAGATGCTTCACGTCATACAGAGGGCTCAGGGTTAGGCTTAGCGATTGCTCAATCAATCGTAGATTTGCACGGAGCTCGTATGAGCATAGACGTGGATGGAGATTTATTTAAAGTAATCGTCCGAATACCAGCAGTGTAAAAAGCAGCGGCAAAATTTTTGCCGCTGTTTAAAATTTCTATTTTTAAGAAATCTACTATCCCAAAGGCACGGCTTCTACGGCAAAGCTATTGTAAATTTCATCTATGTAGAATGTATGAAAACTGAGCTTTTCTATCCTTTGGCATTAAACACTTATAGAAGTGTGCACTAGTTGTTGGTAGCGGAGGCGGCGACTCCTGCGGGAACGCACAAAACGTAAGACGCAACAGACCGCGCGTTAGCGAGGGTTGCGGCTTACGGTGTGCCCGCGGAAAGCGTCCGCCGTAGCGGACAACAACGGCAGAGAAAAAGTGTTAGATTGACTACAATCAATCTAACACTTTTTCCTTTTGTCTTAGTTGCAATACACTGGAGCAATATTGCTTTTAAAGCCCTGCATTTTTTGCAATAATCATCTTCATCACTTCGTTTGTGCCAGCGTAGATAGACATAACAGGTATATCACGATAACGTCGTGCTATTTTATATTCCTCCATATAGCCGTAACCACCGTGTAACTGCATGCACTGGGTAGATATCTCTCGAGCATTTTCGGTAATCCAATATTTTGCCATCGAAACCTTTGTCACAACATCTTTGCCAGCTATATGTTCCTCGATTAAAGATTCTAAAAACGTTTTACCAAGCTCTACTTTTGTTGCCATTTCGGCAATTTTAAATTGTGTATTTTGGAAGTCACTAATGGATTTTCCGAAAGCTTGACGTGATTTCACATAATCAATTGTTAAAGCAAGCATATCTTCAGCTGCCGATTGGGCTGCGATTGCTACAGCTAGACGTTCCTGCTGAAGCTTTTCCATCATGTAGGTGAAGCCTTTTCCTTCTTCACCTAATAAATTTTCTACTGGAACACGACAGTCCTCAAAAAATAGTTCGGCTGTATCTTGTGCATGCATGCCTACTTTTTCGAGTTTACGTCCCTTTGTAAAGCCAGATGTCCCATCCTCAATAACGAGAAGGCTAATTCCGCGATGTTTTTTCTCCGCCTGGGGGTTCGTTTTGACCGCGACAACGACTAAATTTGCATGAATGCCATTTGTAATAAAGGTCTTTTGACCATTCACAATATAATGATCGCCATCTCGAATAGCGGTCGTTTGTATATTCGCTAAATCGGAACCTGTTCCTGGTTCTGTCATTGCAATTGCTGTAATAGTTTCACCTGTGACACACTTAGGTAGCCAGCGTGATTTTTGTTGGTTTGTTCCATAGGCCTCAATGTATGGAACAACGATATCATTATGCAAGCCGACACCGATAAGACTTGAACCTACCCGTTCTAGTTCTTCTTGAATAATGACACCGAAGCTAAAGTCTAACCCGAGGCCACCATATTGTTCTTCTACTTGTGGACATAAATAACCTAATTGTCCAAGCTTACGCCAAAAATCAAGCGGGATAAGGCGATCTTTTTCCCACTGTTTATAATGTACCTCAGCTTCTTCAGCTAAAAACTTACGGAACGTTTTGCGGAATAACTTATGTTCTGTTGATTCAAATTTATACTTCCCCATTTGTGGTAACACCCCTTTATTTGCTCGTTTTTGCATGAATTTTCTAGTTACTCTTTAATGTTACTGAAATATTGTTCAAAATAAAAGAGCTTTTAAAAATACGATTTCTAGCTGTAATGCTATAATCACTATGAATATATGAAAGTAGAGGACCATTATATGGCAAAAATAAGCATGGGCGTTCTTTTTATAGGTATATATAGTGCTTTAACATTTTATTTGGGGTGGGGCATCAAGCAATGGCTAGTTGCGATGAATTGGTTTTACTATCCAATTGTGTATTGGCTATTACTTTATATTATTTCCTTTAGTGTTGTTATAGGAAGGTTACATGAGTCTTTACGAGTATTTTCAGTAATAGGTAACTATTGGATGTTTATTTTTGAATATGGCTTATTGCTTTGTTTAACAGTACAAATTGTTATGTGGTTAACGCCATTCAACAATATTCGCATGATAGGAAGTTTTGCTATCGTTATATTTTTTGTACTGTGGGCTGTTGGTACATATCTGGCATATTCTCCGATTGTACGTAATTTGGAGATTACAATGGATAAAAAAGATAGTGAGTTATCGTCGTTGCGAGTTGTTATGGCTTCTGATTTTCATTTAGGTGTGTTATCAAATAAAAAGCATTTACAACGTTTTGTAAATTTATCAAATGAAGTGAAGCCTGATATTGTTTTTTTGGCAGGAGACATTGTTGATGATGACCCAAAATGGTTTGTGCAGGATGGAATGGCTGACGTAATGAAACAGCTTAAGGCGACTTATGGTATATATGGTGTGCTTGGTAATCACGAATATTATGGAAAGAAAATTCCTGAATTTGTAGAAGAAATGAAAAACGCTGGTGTGGAAATTTTACGAGATGAAACAATTCGTGTTGGGAATGCGTTTATAGTAACAGGCCAAGAAGATATTACGAATAAAGAAAGGCAACCACTCGATGCTTTAAAATTGAACGATCATTTGCCTTGGTTTGTGATGAATCATACACCAGATGATTTAGTAACACCAGCGCAAGCAGGGGTAGATTTCCATATGTCTGGTCATACGCATAAAGGACAACTATGGCCAAATCAATATATTACGGCACGTGTTTTTGAACTGGATCATGGTTATAAGATGAAGGGACAAATGCATACACTTGTTTCATCAGGCTTTGGATTTTGGGGACCACCAATGCGTATAGGTAGTCGTTCTGAGCTATGGGTAGTTGATATTACTTTTCAGTAAAAGAGGTAGTATATGAAAAAAGAGTAGCTTATAATAAGTTGGTGCGTTCAAAAAACGGTTATCGCCAAGTATTTATGTTTTTGACATATGGAAAGGTATTCGGATTGTGAAAGAAGTATACAGCAGCTTTATTCAACATGTGTAGTATCCAATAAAGGCTGACTGTTTCCAACTGAGGCTATTATAAGTATGAGGTACTAGGGAGCCTACGTAATTACCTCATAATTGGCGTCTATTGTAGTAGCTTCATTTTCCGCACAAAGCACAAAAGAAGAATAAAGTTAAAAGGTAAGGTGACAATGTGGATATATTAGAATTATTGAAGGCACTTATTTTAGGCTTTGTCGAAGGGATGACAGAGTTTGCACCAGTATCTTCTACAGGTCATATGATTATTGTAGATGATATGTGGTTAAAGACAGAGGAGTTTTTAGGAAAGTATCCAGCGAATACTTTTAAGATTGTTGTTCAGTTAGGCTCGATATTAGCGGTTGTAGTGGTCATGTGGAAGCGTATGCTAAGCCTAGTGGGTCTATACAATATTAGTGGACAATCAAGATCAATGAAAGGTCGCTTTAACTTAATGCATGTCATTGTCGGTATGCTACCAGCAGTTGTATTAGGTTTTGCGTTCAAAGATTTTATTGATGACCATTTATTTAAAGTAGAGCATGTTATTTATGCATTAGTAGCAGGGGCAATTTTAATGATTGTTGCTGATAAATTTGCACCAAGAAAGCCTAAAGTCGAATCATTAGATGATATTTCTTATGGCATGGCGTTTAAAGTAGGTTTAGTACAGTGTTTATCATTATGGCCAGGATTTTCTCGTTCGGGTGCAACGATTTCAGGTGGTGTCCTTTTCGGGATTAGTCACCGAGTAGCTGCTGATTTTACATTTATTATGGCTGTTCCGATAATGGCGGGTGCAAGTCTTGTTTCAGTATTGAAAAACTGGGATACCCTTTCGATGGATTATTTAGGGTTCTATGTAGTTGGTTTTATTAGCTCTTTTGTATTTGCATTACTATCCATTAAGTTTTTCTTAGCTCTTATTTCAAAAGTAAAACTGATGCCATTTGCGATTTATCGTTTAGTATTAGCTGCTATACTAAGTATTATTATTTTCATGTAAATGTAAAAAGTCACTCATTTGTCACAATAATGAGTGGCTTTTTTTGTGAACGTAGCACTATCCCTTCGGTTAGTGATTATAAAAATAGCATCATTCACTAATTTTTAACAATATATAGCTATTAATTAGATAAAAGGGATTATTAAAATAGTGATAATGAGTGTCAATAGGTATCGAAATAGATAATTTTTACTGAACTATTGTATCTATTAATAAATACACTTTATAATTAATTATAGATAGATTGCGTACGAAAATGGAATGGCACAATATATTATTTTATGGGGTGGAGAAATGTTTCAATTTAGGAATAGACCTAAACAAAATACAATTGCAATGAATGATGTGTCAAATACAGGTGTATCTATTCAAGATAAGGAACGTTTGCTACAGCTACAACTCGTCAATTTAACAATACAAGATTTACAGTTAATAAAAAGTTTAAAGCCATATGTGGAGCAAAATGTTGTGGAAGTGGTTGAAACATTTTATAAAGCTGTAGAAAGTGTACCAACTTTACGAGAAGTTATTCAAAAGCACAGTTCGAGCGAGCGCCTTCGCCAAACGCTGCGCCATCATATTATTGAAATGTTTGAGGGACGAATCGATGACAACTTTTTAGAAAAGCGTCGCAGTGTAGGAAAAATGCATGTAAAGATAAATTTATATCCGAAATGGTATTTAGCTGCATTTCAAAACTTAGAAAAATCTTTACGGAAAATCGTCTATAATTTGCATTTATCAAATGACGAAGAAGAAAAGTACTGTGATGCAATTAGTAAAATGTGTAATTTTGAACAACAAATTGTTTTGGAGGAGTATAACAACTACTCTAATTTTATTGTTGAGGAGCAACGAAATAGTATTCGTTCACATGTAAAAGATATTGTTGGTGGAATTTCAACACAGTTAGAAGCCCAGTCTCATGATACGAATGAATCAGTAATGGAGCTTATTTCTAGTACGAAGCAAGTGAATACTTACTTAAAGGAAAGTCTTGATGAAGCGAAGACGATGCAAAAGGTTTCATCCGAAGGTTATTCAAAAATTGTCTTATTAAACGAGCAAACTGGAAAAATTAATGATAAGACTGCTGAGATGGCGATTATGGTGGAGGAGTTAAACCATTCTTCTTCAAAAATTAATAAAGTAATCGAGATGGTGAAAAGCATTTCTGGACAAACAAATTTATTAGCATTGAATTCAGCAATTGAAGCTGCACGGGCTGGAGAACATGGAAAAGGTTTTGCAGTTGTAGCCGATGAGGTACGTAAGCTGGCAGATCAAACGAAAGAATCAGTGGAACAAATTGCAGATTTAATCGGTATGTCTAGCGGGATTACGAAACATGTTGTTCAGGCGATCCAAGAAATACAAGAGCTCGTAAATAATAGTATTGAGCAAAATTTGAACTCATTAAAGGCATTCGATGCGATATCTGGCTCAGTTGAGGGCTCTATCGTAAACTTTCAAAATGTCGGTAGTCAAATAGCTGAGTTGGCTACTGTAATTGAATCCATTGGTGAATCTTCGGAGGAACTAGAGCGTGTTGCAAGTCGTCTTGATACGACGATTAAAGATTTTTAAGTAAATTTCAATAGAGCGTACTTCAAAAGTTTTCGATAGACACTTTCTGCGCTCAGTATACAGAAGCGGCACTTCTGTTTGAAATGGATATAAATAACATTTAGCAACCGTAAAAAGGATGAAAACGGCAAGTTGCAAGAAGTTGTGCTTCTTGATTACGGCTGTTCTCAATGTGAACTATGCATACAAATAGTGCATAGTTTTTTTTATGGAAAAATCGTTGGAATGGAGGGTAAAGAATTATGAAAAATGGATAAAATCTCATTATTGAAGGATAAAATTACGGATATGAGGGATAGATTCAGATAAAGTAAAAACTGATCATTTATTATTGTGGGAAATGCAAATATCGAATATAAAAGCTTGCTTGTGACGTTAGCTTATTAGTGTTACGCTAAAGGCAAAATGGGGAATTGACTTAAAGGGGTGTTGGAATATGAAAAAGAAATTATTTATTACACGAAAATTTCCAGCTCAGTTTGTTGAGCCTTTAGAGGAGTATTATGATATAGAACAATGGGAGGAAGAAGAAATCGTTATTCCGCGAGACAAACTTTTAGCAGCGGTAGCAGATTGTGAAGTATTATGGGTAACGATTGCAGACCAAGTTGACGAAGAATTACTAAAACACGCCCCCAATTTAAAACTAGTGACAAATCTAGCAGTTGGTTTTAACAATATTGATATACTAGCATTGCGCAAAAGAGGCATTATGGCAACAAATACGCCAGGCGTCTTAACAAATACGACAGCTGATTTAGTATTTGGCTTATTGCTAGCAACAGCACGTAGAATACCAGAAAGCGAGCGCTATTTACGTGATGGTAATTGGAAAAGCTGGTACCCAATGCAGTTAGTTGGTAAGGATGTGTCGGGTTCAACGATTGGCATTATCGGCATGGGACGTATCGGTCAGGCTGTGGCGAGACGTGCGAAGGGCTTCGATATGAAAGTTTTATATCATAACCGTAGACGTCGCCATGAAGCAGAAGAAATGTATGGTTTTCGTTATGCTACTCTAGAGGAGCTTTTAACAAAATCTGATTTTGTTGTTATAATGACCCCTTATAATAGCGATACAGTTGGGTTAATAGGCGCGAAGGAACTTGCCTTAATGCAGGAAGATGCAGTATTGATTAATGCTTCTCGCGGAGGAATCATTGATGAAAATGCCCTTTACGACACGTTAAAAAATGGCAAGCTATGGGCTGCGGGGCTAGATGTTTTTGAACATGAACCAGTTCCATTGGACCATCCACTTTTAACCTTACCAAATGTTGTTGCGCTTCCGCATATCGGTAGTGCATCGTTAAAGACAAGAACAGCTATGTTAATGCTTAATGTCAATGCACTTATGGCATATGGAGAGGGTAAACCAATTTCGAATAGAATTGACTAACACAATTATAGTTTGCTCATACTCAGCATGCTACAACCTGCACAATAAGATCAAGATTGAATAACGTAGACGCATAATCTAATGGATTATGCGTTTTTTTGTACTAAATAGAATTTCATTTAAGTGAATTTTTTTCATAATATATTGAATATTTCGCTTAAATATATTATATTATTCACAATTATGAAAAATAGGGGGTGGAGTAGTGAATATAGGGATGGAAATAAAGAAATTAAGGACTGAAAAAGGAATTACTTTAAAGGAGTTAAGTGAAAAAAGCGAACTTTCTGTTGGATTTTTGTCTCAATTAGAAAGGGGTCTTACTACGATAGCAGTCGATTCACTAGAAAAACTAGCTGCGATTTTGGAAGTACATTTAACCCATTTTTTTGATTATCCACATAACAAAAAAGATATCGTTTTAAGAAGTTATGAACAAGAAATAATAGACGCGGTAGAAGGCGGCTTTATTAAGTATAGTTTAAGTACAGACTTGGAAAACAAACAACTTGTGCCACGGCTTATCGAAATACTACCTCAAAAGAAAAATGAAGAAATATTATCCTATAAACATGAGGGTGAAGAGTTCATTTATGTTTTAGAGGGGATTTTAACGGTTTACATAAATGGTAAGAGCTATGACGTGTATCCTGGTGATAGTATTCATATGGATTCGAAAATTGCCCACAATTGGGCGAATTACACTAATAAAAAGGTGAAGCTCATAGCTGTTAATACGCCAAATTTCTATGGGCATAATACGATCGCTTCTACTAAATAAAGACTTTAATTTAAGTTAATAGAAAGTGAAAATAGAAATGGATAAATTTGTATTGCTTGTAATTGGCTCCTTTTTTGTAATCGGATGTATCGATTATATGACTGGGAATCATTTAAAACTAGGTAGGAAATTTGAAGAAGGCATAAAAACTATGGGGCCTCTAGGGCTAGGGATGATAGGTATACTATCTTTAGCACCTCTATTAAGTAATTTTTTATCCGCTAAGATTATTCCAATATGTAAAGTATTACATTTAGATCCTTCAATCATACCTTCAGCATTCTTTGCTGTAGATATGGGGGGCTATCAAATGGCGGAGAAGCTAGCAATAACTGAGGAGATGGGCACCTTCTCAGGCATTATCATTGCTTCTACTTTAGGAGCTACGATTAGTTTTTCCATTCCAGTCGCTTTAGGAATGCTTGCAAAAGAAGATGAGAAATTCTTTTCTAAAGGTGTTTTGGTTGGAATTATGACTATACCGATAGGATGTCTTGCGGCAGGATTATGGCAAAATATAAATATTAAACTATTAGTGTGGAACTTGGTACCTATATTTATGTTTGCGATTATTTTAGGTATTGGATTATTAAAAGCACCTCATGTGTTTATAAAAATATTTAATCTATTTGGTAAGCTTATCATGAGTTTAAGTGCTGTAGGATTACTTTTACAAGGTATAGAGGTAATATTTGGTGTAAGGCTTGTTTCAGATTTAGCACCTCTATCTGAATCTATGGTTATAGTAGGGAAAATCGCCTTTATTTTAGCTGGTGCATATCCTATGCTAGAAGTGATTAATCTAATTTTTAAAAATAGGTTTGAAAAAATAGGGAGGAAATTTGGCATTAATTCTGCATCGGTAGCAGGTATTATCGGTAATTTAGCTAGCAATTTATTAATTTTTGGCACATTCAAGGATATGAATTCTAAAGGGAAAGTTGTATGTACTGCTTTTGGGGTAAGTGGAGCGTTTGTATTTGGTGGCCAATTTGGATATGTATCAGAAGTAGCCCCAGAAATGTTAGGCGCGTTTATCGTTTCGAAGCTTACAGCAGGTTTAATTAGTATAGTACTAGCCTTATGGTTATATGATCGAGAAAATAAAAAATTTAATATTAAAAATGTTGGAGGTACTAGGAATGAATATTAGAGATAGAGTTGAAAAGTTAAGAAAGCTAATGCAAGAAAATCATATGGATGCTTATATAATTCCAAGTTTTGATGCACATCAGAGCGAATATATAGCTGACTATTGGAAATGTAGAGAATGGATTTCAGGTTTCACAGGGTCTGCTGGGACAGTAGTAATTACATTAAACGATGCTGGATTATGGACAGATGGCAGATATTATATTCAAGCTGAAAAGCAGCTTGAAAATTCAGGAATAAGATTATTTAGAATGGTAGATCCAGGGGTACCGTTTTATTCAGAATGGCTAGCAGATGTTCTAAATGAAGGAAGCATTGTAGGCTTTGATGGAAATGTATTTTCAATAGATTTAGTTAAAAAGATGGAAGAAGATCTAAAAGGGAAAGGTATCACGTTAAAAATGGATCAAGATTTAATAGGTAGTCTGTGGGAAGATAGACCAGAGATTCCTAAAGGGGCGATTTTTACTCATGACGTGAACTACGCGGGGCAATCACGAGTAGAAAAAATAAATGAAGTAAGAGCCATAATGAAAAATAAAGGAGCAAATTATTATATTTTAACTTCCCTTGATGATATTGCCTGGCTTTTGAATATAAGAGGTAACGATGTACCTAATAATCCAGTGGCGATAGCGAATGTAGTTGTAGCACAACATAAATGTTATTTATTTATTGATTCGAGCAAGGTTCCCGCTTTAGTAAAATCGGAATTAGAGGCAGAAGGAATTGAGTTGAAAGAAAATAATGATTTACAAACATTCTTAAAATACCTTTCGGCCGAAGATGTCGTGCTTTTAGATCCAAATAAAACAAATATCGGATTATATAATGCCATTAACGAAAAAACAAAGAAACTTGAAAGTCCTAACATTACAACGCATTTAAAAGCGATTAAAAATGATGTGGAAATAAAAAATTTAAAATGGTGTGAAATAAAAGATGGTTTAGCTATGGTGAAATTTATGAAATGGCTAAAAGATTCTGTAGAACAGGAAGAAATTACAGAGATTACTGCAGAACAAAAATTAGAAGATTTCAGAAGAGAACAGGAAGGTTTTGTTGGGCCTAGCTTTGATACGATTGCAGGTTATAAAGAACATGCAGCAATGATGCATTATAAAGCTAACCAAGAATCGCAATATAC
Organism: Lysinibacillus sp. JNUCC-52; assembly: GCF_015999545.1. Taxonomy (NCBI): domain Bacteria; kingdom Bacillati; phylum Bacillota; class Bacilli; order Caryophanales; family Bacillaceae; genus Lysinibacillus; species Lysinibacillus sp. JNUCC-52. Next base: position 2,389,716 of record NZ_CP065546.1, on the reverse strand, counting down.
GCTTAATAATGAAGGTCTATTTTTAATTGATTCAGGCGGACAATATTATGATGGCACAACAGATATTACAAGAACGATTGTTTTAGGAAAACTAACTGAGGAACAAAAAAGAGATTATACTTTGGTGTTAAAAGGCTTTATTGCATTAAGCTCAGTAAAATATTTATACGGAGCAACAGGCGCTAACTTAGATGTTTTAGCAAGACAACCAATTTGGCAGTATGGCTTGGATTATAAATGTGGAACAGGACATGGGGTAGGCTTTTTCCTAAATGTTCATGAAGGACCACAAAGCATTCGAAATACGAATCATGTTACATTAGAAAAAGGCATGATTGTTACGAATGAACCTGGAATCTATCTTGAAGGTAAATATGGAATTAGAATTGAAAATATGATGTTAGTAGTTGAAGACGAGAAAACAGAATTCGGACAATTTATGAAGTTTGAAGCAGTGACATATTGCCCTATTGATTTGGCAGGGATTAATAAAGATATGTTAACAGAGAGTGAAAAACAATGGTTAAACAATTATCACCAAGAGGTTTACACAAAGCTAGTTCCATATTTAAATGAAGAAGAAAGTGCATGGTTAAGAGAAGAAACGAAAGAAATATAAGCGAAGTGCCTAAGTGAAGTGCCAGGCACACAAACAATTTCAAACAATTTCAAACAATTTGAGTTAAAAGAAGGGTTGCTTGATTCTTATAAAGAACAAGCAGCCCTAAAATCAACTATATTTTGAATAACCATGCTAAATGAAATGCAACAAAACTGCAACGACAGAGAAGAGTACGAGCTTTGTTTAGCTCGCCTTAATCTGTTAGAAGTACTGAAGATGACAGGAAACATCTTTGTGACTAGATATGTCTAGTTGCTACTTATTGAACATATCAAATAGTCCACCAATACCACCTTCACCTGCAGATTGTCCGCCACCACCTTGTGAAATCGGTGCAGCTGCAAAGACACGACTTGCTAATCGGCTAAATGGTAATGATTGGACCCAAACAGTACCAGGACCGCGCAAAGTTGCGAAGAAGATTCCTTCACCACCAAATAGTGCAGTTTTCACGCCGCCAACCATTTCAATATTGTAATCAACGTCAGAAGTCATTGCTACTAAACAACCTGTATCAACACGCAATACTTCGCCAGGCTGTAAAGTTTTTTGATGAATGGCGCCCCCTGCATGTACGAAAGCCATTCCGTCACCTTCAAGCTTTTGCATAATGAAGCCTTCCCCACCGAAGAAACCTACGCCGATTTTTTTCTGGAATTCAACTCCAACTGAAACGCCTTTAGCAGCAGCTAAAAAAGCATCCTTTTGACAAATGATTTTTCCCTTTAATTGACTTAAATCCATAGGGATAATTTTCCCAGGATAAGGTGATGCAAAATAAACATGGCGTTTTCCTGAACCAGCGTTCGTAAATGTTGTCATAAATAAGCTTTCGCCTGTTACAAGACGTTTACCTGCTCCAAGTAATTTCCCCATAAAACCGCTTTGAGAACTTCCTCTTGAGCCGTCACCAAAAATTGTTTCCATCTGAATAGCATCATCCATCATCATTAAGGCTCCTGCTTCTGCAACTACTGTTTCTTGCGGATCAAGTTCCACCTGCACATATTGCATGTCATCACCAAATATTTTGTAGTCGATTTCATGGTTATTCATAGTGTAATTCCTCCAATATCATTTATTGTTATTGTATACGATTATTAGTCAGGATAGTTTCATTGCGTAATTAATAATTTTAGAAATAAAGGGAATAAGATAGAAAATGTCGAATATAAAACACTAGAATGTGTATTATTTATCTTTTCGCCAGTTGTTTCTATATAGTGAAGAAAGTATGCACTAACTATATATAATTGCTGGACAAAGATAAAACCTTTGGCAAAAATCACCGATTTTTTCACCAACATTGCTTCAAGATGAGATTAATGCTCAAGAAGGTTCTTTAAAATGAAAATTCGGAATTTTGACACTTTTAGCTGCATAAATGTAATCCTATGCGCATAAGGAAGCAATAGCGCAGATATTTTCTGTAGCGAAAGAAAAAGATACGTTGAAAGCCAAAGCATCATAGATTTATCAGGGGGTGTTTGTAATGGAAATTAAAAACTATATCGGTGGTAAATGGGTTACACATTCGCATTTACAAAGTATAGCAGTGACAAATCCTGCAAATGGAGAGCACTTAGCGTCAATACCACTTTCCACTGCAACTGAAGTGATGGAAGCGGTAAATGTAGCGAAGGCTGCGCAAAAACAATGGGCACTTGTGCCAGCACCAAAGCGTGCAGATTATTTATATGCCATCGGTCAACGGATGAAGGAAAAGAAAGAATATTTGGCGACCGTTTTAACAAAAGAAATGGGTAAGGTGATTGAAGAAGCAAGAGGAGAAGTACAGGAAGGGATCGATATGGCTTATTATATGGCAGGGGAAGGGCGAAGGTTGTTTGGGGAGACAACACCGTCTGAGCTTGCCAATAAATTCGCCATGAGTGTTCGCGCACCCATCGGTGTAGTAGGTCTAATAACACCGTGGAACTTCCCTGTTGCCATCGCTACGTGGAAGTCTTTTCCTGCTCTTGTGGCGGGCAATACGTTTATTTGGAAGCCATCTAATGAAACACCAATGATGGCATATGAAATGGGGAAGATTTTTGAGGAAGTGGGCTTACCAGAAGGGGTAGCAAATATTATTTTTGGTACAGGGCCTACTGTTGGTACAGCATTAATTGAGCATCCTGATGTTAAAGTGATTTCGTTCACTGGTTCTACCACAACGGGAAGTAAGGTGGCGGAACTTGGAGGGAAGCATTTAAAGAAAGTTTCACTCGAAATGGGCGGGAAAAATGCTGTAATTGTCATGGACGATGCAGACTTACAGCTTGCTACTGAAGCGATATTATGGAGTGCATTTGGTACAGCAGGTCAACGTTGTACAGCATGTAGTCGTGTCATTGTGCATAAAGATGTAAGAGAAGAATTAGAAAACCGTCTACTAGAAGCAATGCAGTTTTTAACTATTGGAGACGGTTTAGATGAAAGTGTAAAAATTGGTCCAGTAATTAATAGAGCAGCATTAGAAAAAATTAATCATTATGTACAAATTGGTAAACAGGAAGGTGCCACATTATTAACAGGAGGCAAAATTTTAAATGAGGCTCCTTATGATAAAGGGTTTTACTATGAGCCGACACTGTTTACAAATGTAAAGCCACATATGATTATAGCGCAGGAAGAAATTTTTGGACCAGTCGTCTCTCTTATTGAAGTTGCAAGCTTAGATGAAGCAATTGAAGTCAATAATGGTGTGAAATTTGGCTTATCAAGCTCTATTTTCTCACAAAATGTTAATACGATTTTCCGCGCTCAACGAGATTTAGATACAGGTATTGTTTATATCAATGCAGGTACGACAGGAGCAGAAATCCATTTGCCATTCGGGGGAACGAAAGGAACAGGAAATGGACATCGAGATTCTGGGGTAGCAGCATTGGATGTTTACACAGAATGGAAGAGTATTTACGTTGACTACAGCGGCAAATTACAAAGAGCACAAATCGATACAAAGTAACAGATCTATGAAAGGGGATGTTCATGATGAAAGTTGTTGTATTAGGTGCAGGATTGATGGGGAAAGAAGTAGCTCGTGATTTAATAAAAAATAACAGTGTTGAACGTGTCTTTTTAGGGGATATCGACGTAAATGTAGCTCAACAGTTTGTAGATACATTAAATACAGATAAAGTTGAAGTAGTGGAGTTGCATGCGGAAAATGATGAGTCATTAACATCGGTAATTGCAAAAGGTAATGTTGTTGTAAATGCATTGTTCTATTCATTTAATGAACGAGTAGCAAGGGCAGCAATAGAGGCGGGTGTTCATTCCGTAGATTTAGGGGGACATATCGGTGGTGTAACTGAAAAGATTTTGGCATTACATGAAGAAGCCAAGGCAAAAGGTGTGACTATCATACCTGATTTAGGTGTAGCGCCAGGTATGGTGAACATATTAGCAGGCTATGGGGCAACAAAATTAGATGAAGTCGAATCTATTAAACTGTATGTAGGTGGTATACCTACAGAGCCGAAGCCACCTTTGCATTATACGCGCGTCTTTTCTCTTGATGGTGTATTTGACCACTATACTCAGCCTTCTAAAATGATTCAAAAGGGTAAACTTGAAGAAGTTCCATCTTTATCAGGAATTGAACCTATTTATTTCGATGGTTTTGGTGTGCTTGAGGCATTTTATACATCGGGTGGTATTTCCACTCTTTATAAGACATTCCCAAATGTCCACACATTAGAATATAAAACGATTCGTTATAAGGGGCATGCAGAGAAATTTAAATTATTAGCAGACTTAGGATTTTTAGATGCTAGTAATAATGTAGAGCTGGAAAATCAAGAAGTGCCTGTAAGAGCGGTTGTCAGAGAGGCGCTGAAGAAAAAACTTGAACTTGGAACAAAGCCTGATGCGGTGCTATTACGTGTCATTGTTGCAGGTGAAAAGGCACAACAGCAAGTCACATATGAATACGAAATGGTCGTACGTAAAGATATGACGGTTAATGAAACAGCGATGGCTCGTGCAACAGCAAATACAATTTCGGTAGTAGCACAAATGATTGGCGATGGGCTTATTACAGAACGTGGGGTTTTTGCTCCAGAAACGATTGTACCAGGTGAGCCGTATATTAAAGAAATGGCAAAACGTGGTGTTGTCATTAAGGAAACTTCTCATAAGTCTGCAATGATTGTGAAATGGTAGGTGAAGGCCTTGAATTTCGAATTTACAACAGAGCAGGAAATACTAAGAAAAACTGTGCGCCAGTTTGTTGATGATGAAATAATGCCGCATATTGCAAAGTGGGATGCACAGGGAAGTTTTGATGCAACCATTTGGTCAAGGCTTGCTGAGCTTGGATTTATGGGTGTATGTGTACCTGAAAAGTATGGTGGCAGTGGCATGGATTATAATGCACTTGCTATCGTTTGTGAGGAACTAGAACGAGGGGATACAGCTTTTCGAACGGCTGTATCCGTCCATATAGGTTTAAATAGTATGACGTTAATGCAATGGGGCACTGAGGCACAAAAACAGCAATACCTTGTGCCACAGGCGAAAGGTGAACGTATTGGCGCATTTGGGCTGACTGAGCCTGGTGCAGGTTCTGATGTGGCGGCAATGACTACGACGGCTGTACGCGATGGTGATTTTTATGTATTAAATGGCCAAAAAACATGGATTTCCTTATGTGATATAGCCGACCACTTTATCGTCTTTGCCTATACAGACAAATCGAAAAAGCATCATGGTATTAGCGCCTTTATTGTTGAACGCTCAATGGATGGCTTTTCATCCAAGGCGATTAAAGGGAAGTATGGCATTCGGGCAGGTAATACAGGAGAACTTTTTTTCGAGGACTTGCGCATTCCAGTAGAAAATCGTTTAGGTGAAGAGGGAGAAGGCTTTAAAATTGCCATGTCCGCACTGGATAATGGTCGCTTTACAGTAGCAGCGGGTGCAGTTGGCCTTATTCAAGCGTGTATTGAGGCAAGTGTGAAATATTGTCATGAGCGTGAGACATTTGGCAAGCCGATCGGGGAGCATCAACTTGTCGGTCAAATGATTGCTAAAATGGAAGCAGGCTATCAAATGAGTCGACTACTTGTTTATAGAGTTGGAGAGTTGAAAAATAACGGTATTCGCAATACAAGAGAAACTTCGTTGGCAAAGTGGCAAGCTTGTGATTTTGCCAACAAGGCAGCGGATGATGCACTGCAAATTCATGGCGCATACGGCTACTCAGATGATTATCCTGTTGCGCGTTATCTTCGTAACTCTAAAGCGCCAGTAATTTATGAAGGAACACGAGAAATTCATACGATAATGCAGGCGGATTATGTACTTGGCCGACGAAACGATAAGCCGTTAGCAAAAATGTTACCTAAATGGCCATTTGATGAGTAAATAAGAGACATTGATATCGACAAAGGGCATCAAGAGTAATTTTCTTGTTGCCCTTTGTCATTTTTTTTAGGTGTTTTTTTAGGTGTCAGGCACTCACACAATTCTCACACAATTCTCACACAATTTTATGTAATGGGAAGAAAAAAATTTACGAAGACTCCTGTGGAAATTGCTAGTTCGTAATAGAAATCAACGGCAGTAGCCATCTACAGTGTGAGCTGAACTCCATAAAATAAATATTTTACCAACCTTTATTTAAATGCCACAGTAAGATATTTATAATAAAGTAGAATGTTCTTCCAGAATAAGCGTATTAAGTGGATTTGAATTTCGGAGAAAGGAATCTTTGTATATGTCTAAAATGGTTAATATGCTTTCTATATTATGGCTCCTTAAAACAAGGAAACAATTGACTGCAAAGGAGCTAGCTGAAGAATTAGAAATCAGTATCCGCACGGTATACCGTTATATTGATGCTCTCTGTGCAAGTGGGGTACCAATCATTTCAGATGCAGGGCATAACGGTGGGTACAGTTTACTGAATGAATTTACAAAGGCCCCTTTATTTTTTAACCAGGATGAGCAGAAAGCGCTTGTACACGCTGCAAAATTTGCAATAGATGCTGGGTATCCTTTTAGTGAAACTTTAGATGAAGCTATTTCTAAATTGAAAATGTATACAAACGAGGAACAACTGAATCATATAAATAATCATTTAAGAGGATTTGAAGTTATACATCCGACTGTTGCACCTTCTTTAAAATCTATTCTTCAAGATTTAGAAATGGCTGTTGCAGACAGTTATAGTGTAAATATCGTTTATCTTAAAGAAAGAGAGATTGAACCTCAATCTCGTTATATCGACCCTTATGGTATTGTATATTGGAAAAGTAAATGGTACACAGTAGCTTATTGCCATTTGCGGAAAGAAGTGAGGAGTTTTAGAATGGATCGTATTCAATCATTGTCCAAAACAGATCAAAAATTTGATCGGCCTTTTGGGTTCTCCGCACGTTCTTACTTTTTAAAAGACCTTTTACCTGATTCGAATCAGCTTGATAAACTCGTTTCAGTCCGTATCGAAGGTAATGCACATGTGCTAGATGATTTATGTCAGCATTGGTTATTCAATCATGCTTTAATAGAACGAAAAAATAATCAGGCTCTTTTTAAGGTTGATAAAGAGTCCATTCATAGTTTTGTACCTTACTTTCTTCTCCCTTATGGTAAATCACTTACTATTTTGGAGCCAACTTTATTACAGGAACAATTGGCAACTATTAGCTTTGAGATATTCAAGCATTATCAAAATACTTCACTTCACTGACCGTAGTTGTCAGTGAAGTTTTTTTATACTGTAAATGTTCAAAACAAAATTATTAGGAGGTATAAAAATGATGAATGATTTAAAATATCAATTTTTTATTGCAGGTACACCTGAGGAAGTTTGGAAAGCACTTATCTCTCCTGAAGGTACAAAACAAATTTATTATGGTTCTGTCATTAACTCTACATTTCAAGTTGGTGACCTTTTGGAATATGTCGGTCCAGGTGTAGATGGAGATAAAACAGTACATGTATATGGCAACGTATTGGAATATGAACCAAATCGCTTACTACGTTTTACTCACTATCCTGGAAAGTCTTATGTAAAGGAAAATAAAGCATTGGAATCAAGAATTTCTTATCTTTTAGAGCCTGTTGGATCATGCACGAAATTGACACTTATTCATGACCAATGGAAAGAAGGCGATGCCTCCTATGACAACAGTGACATAGCTTGGTGGATGATTTTAAGTAATACAAAAACTTTAGTAGAAACAGGTAGCACGCTAGATTTTGGTGAAGGTTTATAAGAGGAGAAGTAAGGACAGTCCTTATTAGCAACCATTAATAAATAATCCATTTTGATAATATTTTTATCAAAATGGATTATTTTTATTTACCGACATGCTCCTCGAAGTTTTGTTTCAATGTATCGCTTTTATTTTTTATAAAATTTTTTCTTTAAATGTAACTTTATAACACTTTAGTAGTCTAATTATAAAACAAGTATATGAAGGAGTGGAAAATAATGAGAGGTAAATGGCTAGCCATAATGATTATCGTCGTTTTAGCTGTTTTGCCAGGGGTCTTCACATTTATCGTTTCCCCAGAAGCGCATGCGAAAGCAACAAGTACAATTATGTCAACGCAAAGTTGGACAGCATCCTTTACACAAGCATTAAAATCAACAAACATAACGGATGAATTTGTCTACGTTACCGATGAAGCGGGGCAAACGGTAACAGCAACAATTACGTTGGGAGAAGATAAAAAATCACTGATTGTTAGTAAACTTTCTCCAGGTAGTTATCGATTACATGTAGATAAAGCAGCATTCGCTTATAGTACGCTTAAAACAACATCTCATGATATTGCATTTACTGTTATTGAAAAACTAGAGGCAGTAAAAACTGAAAAAGAACTACAGCAATATTTTGAAGCCATAATTGCAAATGGTAGTAAGGCGCCAGAAATGGGCATCCTTGAAGAGAGTACTTCAAGTAGTAAAGATAGCGCATCTTCAGCTAATGATTCTTCTACGACAAACAACCAAGTTGAAGGTGTCGAAGAGGGCGATATAGTCGTTGTAAAAGATGGCTTTATTTACGCTGTAAAAGATCAAAGTATAACGGTTGTGGATGCAAATAATCCTAAAAGCTTGAAGCTGGCAACGACAATTAAACAAAAGGAATCTCAATATATTGTGAAGCTAGCATTATACGATAATGTATTAATTGCTATCGGAGAAGACTATATTGAAAAATCAGGCACAAGCATGTCGACGGCAGTTTTTTATGATATTACTAATCCGAAAAATCCGAAATTCATACGTGAAGTCGCTCAGGAGGGCTATTTACAGGATATGCGTATTACAAATGATACGCTGTATTTAATCGGTAATATGCATCCGAATTATTGGATTCTTCAAGAAGAAGGCACACATGATTTAAAGCCAATAATGTATGATAGTGTTGAAAGTAAGGAATACAAAAGCTTATCACTTGATAAGATTTCGATTTTACCAAATACAATGGATGGCACATATAGTTTAATTACGGCAATTGATTTAAAAAATGGGGCCAAAACTACTGCTAACACAAAAGGATATTTAGGCGGTAGCAGTGGACTTTATATGTCAGAAGATGCACTATATTTAACTACACCAATTTATGATGGCAATCAAGCAGTGCCACTTGGCGGTATTATGGATAGAATCTGGATGCCTTTATCAAGTAATACACAGGTGTTTAAATGGGATTTAGATGGAACAGCCTTGAGCTTTGTTGGTACGAGTGAAGTTAAAGGTTCTGTGTTAAACCAATATTCAATGGATGAGTACGAGGGGAATTTCCGCATCGTAACGACAGAAGGAAATATGTGGGATGAGAAAAATATTTCCCGAAATCATCTGTTTATTTTAGATAAAAGCTTAAAGGAAATTGGTGCAGTAAAGGATTTGGCACCAGGAGAAAAAGTGTATTCAGCACGCTTTATGGGAGAGAAAGCTTATGTCGTAACATTTAAACAAGTAGATCCACTTTTTGTTATCGATGTAGCCAATCCGAAAAAGCCAACAGTGCTAGGTGAATTAAAAATTCCAGGGTTTAGCAACTATTTACATCCGTTAGATGATACACACTTAATTGGGATTGGTTATGATACAGAGGAACGCTTTGATTCTTATACGAAGCGTAATTTCACGGTAACGACTAATATGAAAATGTCGTTATTCGATGTTACAGATTTTAAAAACCCCAAAGAGCAATCTACTGTAAAAATCGGAGGGAAAGGCTCTTATTCAGATGTACAATACAACCCTAAAGCATTATTCCGCAATAAAGACCTTAACTACTTCGGCTTCCCTGTTGTGCTTTATGAGGAAGGGAAGGGCGATGAAGTCGTTTACCAAGGCCAAGGTGCACAAATTTATGAAATAACAGCGGAGAAGGGCATTGCACTAAAAGGGAATATTATTCATAAAACCGCTGGTGAGCCATATGAAAATTGGGAGCAGAACGTCCAACGTGTAGTTTACGTCGAGGACACTTTGTATACAATTGCACGCAATGAAGTAAAGAGTTACTCGCTAAAAGATTTCAAACCGTTAGATACGTTAACGATTAAATAGAAGCGAAGGCATGGCATACGGTGTCGTGCAGAAAGCACCATCCATCGTAGCGGACATCAACGTAAATGACATAGCAAAAAGTGTTAGATTGACCAATTCAATCTAACACTTTTTCTATTCTTGCTATTGACGATAAGGGAGGATTTCAGACACTGTCACAAACTCATAGCCTTCACCTTGTAAATAAGCGAGTACAGCATCCAGTCCATCTGCTGTCGATTGATGAATATCATGCATTAAAACGATGGAGTTATTGTGCAAATTACTTTTAATGTACGTTAATAATAATTGTGAGTTACGATGTTTCCAGTCTAATGTATCAATGCTCCAAAGTACTACAGGAACTGGTATTTTTTCGTTAATTTCATCATTAGTCGCTCCATATGGTGGTCTAAAAACGGTTGCGCCTTGATTAATTGCTAATTCAATTTCATTAGCGGTAGATGTATATTCTTTTAATACTTGTTCTAATGGCATTTTTGTCAATACAGGATGGTTCCATGTATGATTGCCAACTTCATGTCCACGTGCGAGAACATCCCTAGCGACATCAGGATAATGCTTCACACGACTGCCAAGCATAAAGAATGTAGCTTTAGCATGGTACTTGTCGAGCGTATTTAAAATTTGTTCGGTTACTTTTGGATGTGGACCGTCGTCAAATGTTAACGCAATACGTTTAACGTTTGGATCTCCTGGGGGTACAGGAGGGTTTGTCGGTTCCATTGTCTCCATAGCAATTTGGAATTCAGATGCTAACAATGGATTGATAAGTGAAAGGGAAAGTTTCACGATAGGTGCACCTGCTGATCCACTTGCGATTTCATACTCGTCAAAGTAAAAGTGTATCGAATCATCGACAATGGCAAAGCGATTAAAGTTTTCCCATTTTGGCTCCGTTACTTTAAGTAGCTCTTCTTCATTTAGCATTTCTTTTAACTGAAGATTTTGTTGTAAGTCTTTGCGAACATATGCCGCTAAAGTTGATAAGTTATTGTTATCGTTTTGTAATAACGTTTGTATATTAATTTGCTCACCTGTCTCGTTATTATAGAAAAATGTTTTTGTTGAAACGACATGATTTGCTCCGCCTAAATACAGCATTTTCGTCAAGACAAATGAATAGTAATGCTCGTGATATGGGAAGGTCTCTAAATTTATAGTAAGTTCACCTTGCGCCTTTTTATCTTTATTTTTTTTCATAGATGACAGATAGTTGTCTTTAGCCTCCGTAATATATTGTAGTACGGTCTCGTTAAAAACTTTATTTTCTGTTTGTGGATAGTGAACGGCAAAAGGTGAACGTTTGTCTTTAGAAACGTCAGATACAATACGTATGCCAGGAAACGCAGAGTTTTCTGTGGATAAATTAGATTCACTATTTGTGTCTTTCGAGGCACTGATTTTTTGGAATTTAAATTCATCCTTAGATAGTATAATAACAAGGATGATGGATATTAATGTAACAATGAGCCCAATTAACAATAAATCAATTATTGGGCGGCGTCTTTTTCTGCGTTCCTCTATCAATGGGGTCCGCTCCTTTCTATAATTATTCTTCTATAAAATCAGACGTACGAGTCATAGGAAAAGTTATAGAAATCTACAAATATTTTTTACAATTAAATAGAAATATAATAAAAAATTGAATATGTAACAGTTTTTTATAACTACCATGCAAATAACTTATAAATAGTCCATCTTGCAAATTGATTTTACAGGTTAAAGCTCAATTAAATTCGATTAATAAATGGATTTTGAAGTGAAGGCATTGTATCATTTAGCGACAGATACAATTATTCCAAAATATAATTGATAATATCGAAGATTTTTGGTTGAGTTTTTATTTACAGTTCGTTACTATATGCAAGGAACCTTTTGAAGGAGGTAGATAACTGGAATGCTATCACATGAAGTGGATAATGAATTTACTATTGACTGCTTGTTACTTGCAGGGCGAATTATGATTGAAAGTGGTGCAGAAACATATCGTGTAGAAGATACGATGTTACGTATGGCACAATCTCAAAATATGCTAGATGCGCAATGTTATGCTACACCTACAGGGATCATTTTTTCGTTAGGCAAGACACAGCCGACGAGAATCACTTCGATTTCCAGTAGGGTTACTGATTTACAAAAAATATCCATGGTAAATTCAGTATCTCGTAGACTCACATCTCACATAATATCATTAGAAGACGCTTATGACGAGCTAAAGACGATACAAAAAACAAATTATTTTTTGCCAATGTATATACAAGTATTTGCAGCAGCACTTGCGAGTGGCTGTTTTCTAATTATGTTTAAGGGTGGATGGTCTGATTTCCCTGCGGCATTTATAGCAGGAGGGTTAGGGTTTCTTACTCTTATTTTAATGAACCATTTAACAAAAGTGAAGTTTTTCTCGGAGTTCACAGCTTCGTTAATTATTGGTACTATTGCTTTTTTTGCGGTGAAATTTCACTACGGTACAGAAATTGATAAAATTATCATTAGCTCTGTTATGCCACTAGTGCCAGGTATTTTAATCACCAATGCGGTAAGGGATTTAATGGCGGGTCATTTTATGTCAGGGATGGCAAAAGGAGCAGAGGCGTTTTTAACGGCTTTTGCTATCGGCTCTGCAATTGCCGTCATCCTATCGTTTTAGGAGGCGGAAAAAATGGATATATTCGTACAATTAATCGTGAGCTTTTTTTCAACAGCAGGCATTGCGATTATTTTTAATGTTCCTAGAAAAACCTTGTTTCATTGTGGTTTTGTAGGTGTCATTGGCTGGATGATTTATTATTTATTAACAGAGCACGGAATGGATGTTGTAGACGCTTCGTTTTTTAGCTCATTTGTCATTGCGATTGTTGCGCACTTATATGCCCGACGTTTTAAGATGCCAATGATTATCTTTATTGTTGCGGGAATAATTCCTCTTGTACCAGGGGGGATGGCTTACAATGCAATGCGAAATGTAGTCGAAGACGATTATTTACAAGGCTTACAGTATGGGCTGAAGGCGTTTTTAATTACAGGTGCTATTGTTATGGGCCTAGTGTTTGCAGAAGTATTAATGCAGTTTGTGTTTCGGGCTGTACGGTCGGGCAAGTTAAAGTTGCAAAAGACTTACAGAAAATAAATGCTATTGACTTTATATGATGACAAGCGATAAAAAAGAGCTGCTCCATAAGGGATTATATCCTTAGGAACAGCTCTTTATCGTGTCTCTTATTTTACAAGTAATGCTTCAATTTCTTCGGGCGTAACAGGTTTGCTAATATAAAAACCTTGAATCGTATCGCAACCGTAAGTAATTAACAAATCAGCTTGCTCAGCTGTTTCAACACCCTCAGCTACCACTTTTAGCTCCATGGATTTGCCTAACTGTATCATACCATGCATAAGCTTTTGTGATTTTTCGGATTTTAATAACGAACTAGTAAATGCTTTATCAATTTTTAATGTATCAATCGGTAAAATTTGCATATAGCGGAATGAACCATAACCTGTACCGAAATCATCTAAGACAAAAGCGATGCCTTCATTTTCAAGCTTGCGCATTTGTTGTGTAATAAAGGTCGCTGCTTCAGCTTCCAATGCAAATTTCTCTGTAATTTCAATTTGAATAAGGTTTGCTGGACAATTCGTTTTTGCCAGCATTTCAAGAATTGACTTGGCCATGTTTTTATCACGGAATTCGCGGACAGAAGAGTTAATTGCCACTTTTAAATTTAGACCAGCCTTTTTCCAAATAAGCGCTTGTTCGCAAGCTTTCTCAAGCATAAACGAACCAATATTGTTAATAAGCCCAGTCTCCTCAGCAATTGGAATAAGCTCATCTGGTGAAACTACGCCAATGACTTCATCTTCCCAACGAACTAAAGCCTCTACAGCTGTAATTTTACCCGTGTATACATCCACTTGTGGTTGATAAAGTACTTTTAAGTTTTTCTGATCCAGTGCTTGTAGTAGACGTTTTTCAATTAAGGCTTTACGATTTAAAGCTTTATGTGTTGCTTTTGAAAGTGACACAATTTTGTCTCCACCAGCTTCGCGCACCGATGTAATTGTTGCAATAGACGCTTTCATCAGTTGAGAGAAAGTCGTCTGGTCCTCAGGGAAGCGTGTAATTCCTCCACTAATTGAAATAGGAACGGCAATATTGCTGCTATAAATCGGATGCTGTTGTAAATAGGACAAGAATCCTTGAATAAACCATTCACTTAAAGGTGTAATGACAACGAAATCATTTTCATTTATACGTGCCATTGTGCTGTCCTGGAAGTACATTTTAATACGATTTGTAAATTCAATAATAAGACTTTGATTTATTTGTTGATCATGTAGTTCTTTTAATGTGTAAAATTTATCGATACTTAAATAGACGAAGGAGAAGTGTTTTTCTTCCTCGATCATTTTAGAAATTACTTTTTCCAGTCGATGAGCATTCATTAGGCCTGTTTCTGTATCTATATACGCAATTTTCTCAAGCTGATGCTGAATCGTCTTAGACTTTGTAATATCCTTTTCAATTAAAATAAATTGTTGCTCATTTACCTCTAAATTAAACGTTGGGATAGCTGTGAGAAGTACCCAATATGACTGACCTGTTTTCGTAACTTTTTCAATTTCACCTTGCCATGTGTTTCCATTGTTTAAATTGCGCCAAATCGTATTTGTTATTTTTTCGCTCGCTTCATTTTCAGGGAATAATTGCCAGAATGTTTTACCGATAACGCGCTTTGGTGTCCATTGACTAATTTTTAAAAACTCAGCATTACATTCTAAAATAAATCCGTCACGATCAAGTGTTACGGTCATAAATGTAGAGTCTAAACCTTGTTTTAAGTCTACATAAGTGCTGCTGTTTGAAACCGAATTAATCATTAATTCTGGTAACATAAACATAATAAGAATAAGATGTTCACCTTGTTCAAAGTATGGCTTAGCCAGCATGGCCGTAGTGATTTCTTCATTGGATTGGGTGTAAACCTGAACCTGATCTATATATGTACTTTCTTCATTTTGTAAAATCGATTGAAACGTCTCTTTTGAAAGATTTCTTAGTAGATTTTCATGTATGGATGGAGTAGTATGTCCTGTAATGTCATTGACTGAAAAACCAAATAATTCTTCAGCGTGTTTTCCTGAAATAGTTGCTTGTCCATTTTGTGTTATGACAATTGCAGGAAAAGGAAGTGAATTTATATAATGCTCATCTATCGTAAATGATTTGTGCTTAAGACTCATGATTATTCGATCTCCTTGGGTAATCAATATATACTAATATTATAGAGAATTATCGGGAATTAGTCATTATGAATATATTTGTAAATATTTGATAATCGGAAAAGATAGGACTTTTCTAGTAAAATAAAAGAAAAGTTTTGAAGAAAAATAACAATTTTTAGTACGTATATAGGAAGCGGGAATTGGATGGAACGATTAAAAGGTATACTTTTTATTATCTCTGGAGCAATGCTATGGGGGGCAACTGGACCATTAATGGAATGGTTACTTAATCATACAGCATTGACAGTCTCTTTTATGCTGACAATACGATTGTCGGTAGCAGGTATTTTCTTACTTACATATTTGTTGTTAACAGGTAAAGATATTTTTTGTATTTGGCAGCAAAAGCTTTGGAGTAGGCAGCTCATCATCTTCGGTATCGTAGGGATGCTTGGAGTACAATATGCCTTTGTCGGAGCTATAAATGAAAGTAATGCTGTATTAGCTACGTTACTGCAATTTTTAGCCCCAATATTTGTTGTTGCTTATGTCTCTCTTAGTTTAAAGAAATGGCCCCCTAAATATCAAGTGTTAGGTATTATTGGCACATTAATAGGATTGTTCCTGCTACTAACGAACGCTTCATTTGATTCTTTATTAGTTAGTAATAAAGCCTTATTATGGGGAGTAGCGGTTGGATTAACATTTGCATTTTACACCCTATATCCAGCACGTCTTATGAAGGAATGGAATGTGTTACTTGTTGTAGGATGGGGAATGTTCATTGGTGGAATAACACTAGGTATAATAAGTCGTGTATGGCAATCCAATCAATGGATTGTCTTTACAGATTTAAAAATTACAGGACTAATGATGGCATTAATATTTACAGGTACTTTAGCATTTATTCTATTTTTAAGTAGCATGAAGTATATTACAGCTGTAGAGACAAGTATCTTATCAAGTATTGAACCGTTAACGGCAATGGTGATTTCAGTAATTGTGTTCGGCACATCGCTTGGATTGTGGCAATTAGTGGGAGTTTTCGTTATGCTTGTATGTGTAACGTGGCTATCTATTGCTGGTGAAAAAGCATAAATTTATTATTTGTATAGGTTATTATAACTACATTAAATGTAAATGATAGTTCTTCTCAAATAAGGGGGGAGAGAATGTGAAAATAATTTTTTCTTATGTAAAGCCCTATAAGTGGACTGCGATTTTTGCATTATGTTTGATGTTAATTGAATTATTTGTAGAGCTTGTTCAGCCACTTATTATGGCCAAAATTATTGATGATGGTGTTCGTGGTCAAAACAATGACATGATTATTCAATGGGGAGTCATTTTACTAGTTTTATCTTTTATTGCCTTTATATCAGGCGTAGTCAATTCTTATTTTTCATCGCATACTGCGCAAAGCTTTGCCTTTGATTTGCGCAATGCCTTGTTTGACAAAATTCAATCCTTTACATTGGCTACATATCAAAAGTTTTCTACAGCTTCGCTTATTACCCGTCTAACAAATGATGTAACGCAAGTTCAAACAGTGCTGTTTATGAGCCTTCGAATTATGCTCCGCGCACCACTAGCTGTTATTGGGAGCATTATCATGGCTTTTGTTGTCAATGCAAAGCTAGCACTGTTTTTAGTGATTGGTGCACCAATCATTTTAGTATTCCTTATTTTTATGGTAGCAAAAGGTGTGGCATATTTTGGACGAGTTCAAAAGCGTGTAGACCGTTTAAATCGTGTACTTCAAGAAAATTTGCAAGCGATGCGTCTAGTGAAGGCCTATTTACGTGGGGCGTATGAGGCTTCGCGCTTTGAGCAGGTTGCTTCAAGATTAAAATTTGATACTGTCAAGGCTCTGCGTACGATGGAGTATATTATGCCTGTATTATTGTTTGTCATGAACATGAGTTTATTGGCAGTACTTTGGTTCGGCACAAAGCAAGTTGCTGCAGGTACGACACCTCTTGGCGATATTGTAGCTATCGTCAATTATGCAATGCGTATTACAGGTTCATTTTCAATGTTCGCTTTTATTATAATTTTTTATGCACGAGCAAAAGCATCAGCAGAACGTATGACAGAGGTGCTTGCTGTTGACAATGAAGTAGAAATTACTTCTTCCTCTAAAGAAGGTACATCTAGCGCCCTGAAATTAGGCGAATTAGCATTTAAAAATGTTAGCTTCCACTACCCAGGTACAGAAACTGCTGTACTGTCCAATGTCACTTTTCAAGTAAAATCTGGTGAAAAATTAGCCATCATGGGAGCTACGGGGGCTGGTAAATCGACATTACTACAGCTTATTCCTCGCTTTTATGATGTGACGGAAGGACAGATCTTTGTCGAAGGAAAAGATGTGCAGCAATGGGACCTGCAAGAGCTACGTGACATTATAGGTTACGTTCCACAGCAGTCGTTATTGTTTACAGGAAGTATTGCTGACAATGTTCGGTGGGGCGATACAGAGGCCGCAATGGACGAAGTGCTCAATGCAGCGATGCAGGCACAAATCCATGCATCTGTGGAAGATTTCCCAAGTGGTTATGATACGCGAGTAGGGCAAAAGGGCGTGAATTTATCAGGCGGTCAAAAACAACGACTATCCATCGCTAGAGCACTGTTAAGAAAAGGGCATATATTGATGCTGGATGATAGTACTAGTGCACTTGATGTTAAAACAGAGCAGGCACTGTGGGATGCGCTTAGTGAGGAAAGAGCTACAATGCTCGTTGTTACACAAAAAATTCGGACAGCTAAAGGTGCAGATCAGATTTTGTTAATTGATGCAGGTGAAGTGGTCGGTTATGGGTCACATGAAGAGCTTCTGCAAACTTCTGATCTGTATAAAAAAATCGCAATCTCCCAACAGGAGGTGGAATAATGGGTTTTTTCCAAAAACCTTTTGGCTATGAGCCGATTTTATCGAAGGATGATGTAAAGCAGGTCGTAAAGAAAAAGAAAGGACCACGTGCAGCAGATTGGAAAAGTACACTGTGGCGTTTATGGAAGATTGTTGATGAACAACGGATGCTTTTAATCGTTGTACTGTTACTCGTAATGGCCAGCTCAATTTTGGCACTTCTAGGGCCATATTTAATAGGCAAAATCATTGATATATATGTTATGCATGGTGAGCTTAACGGGTTAGGCAGTAAAGTGCTGTTGCTTATTGGCGTTTATTTACTTTTAGCAGTCGCTTTATTTTTGCAAAACTTTTGGATGATTGGGATTGCCCAACAAACGATTTATCGACTGCGCACAAGTGTTTTTGCTCATTTTCAAAAGCTGCCGATCTCATATTTTGATAGACGGCAACATGGCGAATTAATGAGTCGGATGACAAATGATATTGAAGCGGTGAGCTCGACTTTGAATAGCTCTTTTATACAAGTATTTTCAAGTGTTTTAACACTTGGTGGTACGATCATCATTATGCTGAGCTTGAGTCCGTTGTTAACAATCTTAACGATGACAATTATTCCAATTATGTTTTGGGCAATGCGCTGGATTACTCGTCGAACGGCTCCGTTATTTAAGGAACAGCAAGCAGCTATTGGAGCGCTAAACGGCATGATTGAAGAAACAATATCAGGGCAACGAATTGTAAAAGCTTTTTCACAGGAAGAACGAGTTAAAGCGGAATTTCGTGATAAAAGTTTACGTTTAAAAAATACAGGCTTTTGGGCACAAACTTACTCGGGGTATATACCAAAGGTCATGAACTTTTTAAATAATATGAGCTTTACAATTGTTGCGGGTATTGGTGGGGTACTGGCGCTTTACGGTCATGTATCAATTGGGGTAATTGTTATTTTTACAGAATATGCTCGCCAATTTACACGACCATTAAATGATTTGGCAAATCAATTTAATACCGTATTATCAGCCGTAGCAGGTGCTGAACGCGTATTTGCTCTACTGGATGAAGAGCCTGAAAAGGAAATGCCTGCTGCGAAAAATCATACATTATTAGGGCAAGTAACATTTCAACATGTGTTTTTTAAGTATGATACTGCACAGGAGTCTTACACATTAAAGGATATTAATTTTACGATAGAGCCAGGACAAACTGTTGCATTGGTAGGTGCAACTGGTGCTGGGAAAACAACTATTTTACAGTTAATCGCTAGGTTTTATGAGGTGACAAAGGGCAATGTGCTATTTGATGGTGTAAATGTACAGCAAATTGACCGCAAGGCACTTCGTTCACAAATGGCCTTTGTATTACAGGATCCATTTTTGTTCGAAACAACAGTAATGGAGAACATCCGCTATGGACGTTTAGATGCTAGTGATGATGAAATAATTGAAGCAGCGCAGCTTGCCAATGCCCATGATTTTATTATGAAACTAAAGGATGGTTATAACACTGTTCTTACAGCAGATGGGCGTGAGATTTCCCAAGGACAAAAACAATTACTTTCAATTGCGCGTGCCCTCATTGCAAATCCGAAAATTTTATTGCTTGATGAAGCAACAAGCAGCATTGATACAGTAACAGAATTAGCAATCCAAGAGGCGCTCGATAGGCTAATGCAAGGACGAACAAGCTTTGTCATTGCACATCGATTGAACACTGTACACAATGCGGATGTTATTTTAGTAATGCAAAAGGGTGAGCTCGTTGAAGCTGGGTTACAGCATGAGTTAATTGAGTCTGGGGGCATTTATGCCCAAATGCTAAACTCCTCGACACATCATTTAGAAGATTAAGGTGTGGAATATAAAGGCATCAAGAAAGTTTATTCTTGATGCCTTTTATCCTTTTTAAGGAAAACACAGTTGAATTGTAAGTAAGTACAATGTGGCAATTTGATGCGTTCTACTCATAATGGTAGAAAACGCAATGAAAAATCTTATGATTCAAATGTAATTGTTCCATCTTTTAAATAATGTAATTTATTAGAAATTATGGTATAATATTTATTGTGATTAACTTATTACTTGTTAAAATATAGACATGCCGTATAATGATTTCTAACTAATGGTCTCTAGTAAATTTCATTTACTTTTATCAACAATAGTAGTATAAATCTAACTAATTTTTCTGTATTGGAAGTAAAATTGCTGATTATTAGAAACGGATATTATAATTTGTTGCCAGTTTATTTTCTTTCTTGCTACAATAGGGCAATAGTCTGGTTTAAGAACGGAGTAAACAATGAACATTTCAGTAATTACAGTGTCATTCCCACTAGATAGGGAAACACTGAATGAATTAAAAATATTATGCGAAGAAGCAACCTTAAATGATTATCGTGTATATGAAACAATTATGAATATTCCATTAGCAGGCTCTTTCGACTCGAAAGGTTTTATGGTGCTCGCGTATGAAGATGACAATGATGAATTAGTTGGCGCTGCAAGTGCAATTGATTTAATAGGGCTACATACGTATGAATGGTCTTTAGTCGTGACACCAGCTTATCGTCAAAAGGGAGTTGGGACAGCATTAGTAAATGTATTACAAGCTGGACTACAAGATCGAGGTGCAGAAGGTCAATTAGCAGTAGTTATTGATGGATCTCCTTTTGGACATAGATTTATCGAAAAGTGTGGTTATTCATATAGTTTTTCAGAAGCGACGCTGGAAACGAAAGCGGAGTCAGTTGAACTACGAAATGATATTCATATTGCCCCATTTGCAGGGGAACAGACTGAATTGATTGCTATTTATAGTGAGGCGTTTGGTGATTTGCCATCAGAATCTGAGGAGCTAATTGCCTTTAATACGTCAACGAATGGTCGAAAATTATGGATAGCACATAAAGACGGGCAAGTTGTAGGTACGGTAGCTACAGTGAAGGAAAATGAAATTCAATGGGTGACAGCGCTTGCAGTTCATCCACAATATCAACGACAAGGTATCGGTACAGCTCTATTGTCCTTTTCGAAAGACTATGCAAGTAAACAGAGCGCTAAATTTGTCATGCTTGATGTAGAAATTGAAAATAGAAAAGCTATTTCGATTTATGAGAAAGCAGGATTTATGAAAGCGCAGCAACTAGACTATTATGTAAAAAATTAAATGAACGGTGAGGAGTGAGCCACAAGCGTCACTACTCACTTTTTTATTTTTAATAACTGTTAAAATCTTCTTTTTTATCATAAAAGTGTACTATGTCCATATAGTATTAATAAGCCTGAAGAAAGGAGTCGTTCTTATGCGTATGCCAGCATTGCCGAAAAAAAAGTCTCCTACGAGGGAAGCACCTCGCTCATGGTGGAAAGTTGTTAAAGCTTACTTATCAAAAGGGAAGTTTTACAGACTACCACCGCGACATAAATAAATTTTACATCTTTAATTATCTAAAATGATTGAGCAAGGCTATCCAATGTTAAAATAGCATGTTAGGGGATAAATCCTACTGTGCTATTTTTATTTTTATGATAGTGGTTGTTATCAATGTTCTAATAAAAAAGTCTTTTTGGAGGGACCAATTAAATAAAGCTCATGCATTGCACGAGTTAATGCAACATAAAGGAGCTTTCTATCAATTTTAGTATCAAAGAAAGGGGTATCAAAGGCAGCCACAATAACTGCATCAAATTCTAGTCCTTTTGCTAAATGGCTTGGAACTACAAGTAAGACTTGCTGATTAATAGACTCATCCTCAGTGAGAAGTTGACAAGGAAATGTATCAGCTGTTAAAGCCTGTTGCATTAATTGGGCTTCAGCTGTAGTTTTACATATTAAAGCAATCGACTGATGCCCATTTGCTCTAATGCGATCAAAAACCTCTTTAATTTGCTCGGTATTAAAGGCAGCTGCCTTTATAAAAGTTGGCGCATCCCCGTGACGGACAACAGGCTCCACTAATGGTAACTGCTCATCCATTTGCATTAAAATTTGGTTAGCGACCTCCATAATTTCAATGGTTGTACGGTAGCTTTTTTGAAGTGTTCTGAAGCTGGCACGCGGGAATAAATTTTGCACAGGTTCCCAAGCAGTTAGTGAGCGATAGCTGTGAATTCCTTGTGCTAAATCACCTACCATTGTAAACATATCCGTTTCTAGCCCAGCTTTTAGAGCGGCTAGTTGGAATAGACTGTAGTCCTGTACTTCATCAATAAAGACTACGCGCATTTTCCACTCATCTGCAATACCTTTTAGTCGGGCTTGTAAATAATAGAGAGCAGCTAAATCCTCTAGCATCCATTGCTCTTTAGCATGTGCCTGTAAAAACTGCTGTTGCTCTAAATAATGCCATTCTGGTGCGACTTCGGCTAATAGCTCGGCATTTGTTAAAAGCGTACGATAGAGCGTTTTCACATTATATTTTGCAAAGCGGCGCATATAAACAGAGACGGTCGATTTTGCTTCTTTTTCAATTGCAGGCATTCGTTCATCACGTTCATCTATAAATTTAGTAACAATGTGTTTACGCTTCTCTGCATCACGAATGCCATTAAGTGCCTTGCCGAGTGCTTCATCGTACTTAGCATGTAGCATATTTAAAACAGCTTGTTTCTTTTGCCGAACATGACTGGCTAGCACCTTTTTAATATGTGCAAGTCGTTTTTCAATTGGCATATAAGAAAATTCATATAAAAATAACTTTTTTAAATGAGCGGCGCGCATAATACGATATTTTTCAATAAATACATCTTCGAATTGTTCAGCAATTTGCAGTTCAATTTTTTGTAAATATCGTTCAATCATATCGCGATAATAGAGGGAACCTTTCACTTCAGAAATCCAAGCAGTAGGCTGATCAGTGCCACCTATAACTAGTGATTCCAACTGTTCGTTAGGATTGCGCAGCTTTAATTTTAGTTTAGTTGCTGCAAGAACATAATCTGAAAACGTCGTTTGGTATATTTTATCAACGCCAAGCTCTGGTAGCACATCTCCGATATAATCAATAAATAGCTTATTTGGTGCTAAAATCATCAGTTGTTCAGGATTAAAATGTTCGCCCATCGTGTATAAGAAGTAGGAAATACGGTGTAAAGCAATAGTTGTTTTTCCACTACCAGCAGCACCTTGCACGATAATGGGCTGACGAAGATGCGCGCGAATAATATCATTTTGTTCTTTCTGGATGGTAGAGACTATTTCTGTTAAGCGTACATCTGCTTTACCTGCTAATGCCTCTTGGAGTAATTCATCATTTGTCGTTAAGTCAATATCTCGAATATCGAGTAATTGTCCATCTTCGATTTTGTATTGTCGCTTGGCAAACAAATGGCCTTTATGAATTTCTCCACGAACGTCATATTCCATATCACCAAGACGCCCATCATAGTAGACATTTGCTACAGGAGAACGCCAGTCTACAATAATCGGTTCATGTGTATCGCGGTGAAACAACGATGTTTTTCCGATATACAGAAATTCTTCTGGATCACCTGTCTTTTGAAAATGAATTCGAGCAAAATAAGGCTTTTTTTGAACGGCTTCTAAACCTTCCTTTTGATTTCGAGCCATTTCAAAGAAGCGGGCGTTGGTTAAAATATTCAAATAACTTAAACTGGAATCTAAATAATCAAGATCTGCCATAGACTTACGAATGTTTTCTTGCGCAGATTGAAGATCACGCTGCGATTCGTTTAAGATTTGTTGCATATAATTTTGAGTGTACGCTAACCTCTCTAGCTCAGCCTGAAAATCTGGGTGTTGTGTAGTCATTTTTAGCACCTCCTAAGTACTTACAAATTTAAGTAGATTCTCATACTACTATACAAAATTTTACCTATCAAGTTAAATGTCATCATTCATTTATTGTTATACTATTAAGTAAAGATTAGAAGGAGGTTTTGCATTTGGATCTATTTGCACATAGAGGTGTATCTGCACACTATCCTGAAAATACAAAAGCTGCTTTTTATGCGGCCTCCAAGCTACCGATTGCGGGCATTGAGTTGGACGTTCATATAACTGCTGACGGGGAGGTAGTAGTCATCCATGATGAAACGATTAATCGTACATCAAACGGTTCAGGCTATGTGAAGGACCTGACGCTCCAACAGCTTCGTTCATATGATTATGGCTCGTGGTTTGCAGACGAATATAAGGGTGAACGTATTCCGACATTAGGTGAAGTGCTAGAGATTTTCGTAGCTACACATCACCGTATTAATATTGAGCTAAAAACCGATATCTTTCCTTATGAGGGAATTGAGGCACTTGTATTAAAAGAAATAGCGAAGCACCAAATAACGGAGCGAGTAATAATTTCTTCTTTTAATCATGAATCGTTGCAAACTGTATATCAAATGGCACCCTACATCGAAACAGCTGCTTTATTTGCTGAAGTTTTAGTTGATTTTACAACATATACGGCAAGTATCCCTGCCGATGCTATCCATGTTAGTTTACCAACAGCATTCAGGAAATCGATAGGTGTAGCACTTGAACAACAGGCGATGATACGTGTATACACAGTTAATGATCCCGAGTATGCAAAGCAACTAAAGCAGCTTGGCATACAAGCTGTTTTTACGGATGACCCTGAAGCAATACTAGCCGAATTAACAAAGTAAGAGGCTAATAAGCAAAAAAATTCGCAATACGTATTAGAGCGAATTTTTTTGCAATACATATGAAGTTAATAAGTGCATTTAGCCATTTACCATTTTGCTTGATGTTCCTCAATACAACCAAGCATTTGTTTAATTACAAGTGTCTCACCATTGTCTAGTAGAACAGTGCCGTCATAATAGCCAAACATTTGGTGAACTTCTGATTTGACAAGTTTTGCATTAGTTGCCGCAACTCGTTCAAAAAATGGGGAGAACGTTAGAGAGACTTGATTTGTAAATTTCGTTTTCACTTTCCAGCGTTGCATATAATCTTCACGATCATAATCGAACAGTAAGTCCTCATGAATTTTTGTCATTTTCCCATCAACAAAAACTGCATTTTCAGTCATTCCAGTACCATCCGTCCATTTACCACCTAAGTTGAGTCCAATACGTCTGCCACGAACTCTTTGTGATGCCATTCCCCAATTCCAAGTGGCTTCTCGAGGCCAAACACCTCGCCCGTAATCAAGTACAGCAAAACTTTCCTCTGGAGTAAATGTAAAGTGACGATTACCGATTATCACTTCACCTGACGTAGGGAGTATATGATGCTTTCCTGTAAATTGGAATGTTCTACGGTTCCATGGAATGACTACATTCAACGATTCATCTGCAGGTGGATGTTGAATGATTAAATTCGCACGTAAGGCATCGCCATCAAATGTAGGGATTGAAACGGATAAATGCGTTTCGTTTTGAATATAGGTCATATCAATCGACATTTCACTATTACTGAAAGATACGGATTCAAGTACGTGTGTCGGCATTTTAAGCTTGCCACCAAGCGGAACTGTTATTGTTTTTTCAAAATAGCGCTGAGTTTCATATTCAAGGAAATACACGAAGCAGACCGCTGCGTAATCGAGATGACTAATCGTTGCGGAGAATAAGATCTCATCGCCATAGACACACCAATAATTCCATTTCTTTTTACGCATGATATGACCACTTAAATTGCTATTTATGAGAGGTTTTCGTGCAAATCCAATAGCAGCTGGATTTAAATTCCCTTTTTTATCGCATAAAAGAGTAGGCTGTAAGATTTCTTTCTCAGCATGCTGCTTCACATTCAACATCCCTTCTGTTCGTAAAATAAAAAAATGCCCATTTGTTTAATCTTATTGTAGCAAAAACTATCTTGAAATTGGAAAAGATAGCGCCTGATATGACTGTTTTCATTAAGAATACGATGAAGGACCTAATTAATAGAACGAACGATGTAGTCATATGATGGACATAAGGAGGGGAAACGTGGCTAAAATGTATAACAGACAGGCAGCTGTTCAATATGCAAATTTGTGGTGGAACAGACGCAATCCAGCATTTCCGAACTTTGATGTTGATTGTACGAATTATATTTCACAATGCTTACTTGCTGGAGGGGCTCCGATGCGAGGAGCGCCAAATAGAGAAAAGGGTTGGTGGATTCAGCAAGGAAACTGGAGCTTTAGCTGGTCTGTCTCACATTCTCTAAGATGGTATTTAGAGGGCTCTACAACTGGCTTGAAGGCTAAACGTGTACAATCAGCAGAGGAATTAGAACTTGGGGATATTATCTTTTACGATTTTCAAGGAGATGGAAGAATCGATCATTCTGTTATTGTCACGAGTATACAAAATGGAATTCCATATGTGAATGCACATACTTCCGATAGTATTAACAGACCTTATTTTTATCAGGATTCTACGGCGTATACCCCAAATATGACCTATTACTTTTACCATATAGATGATAGTTTTGCTTAGAGAGTTGGCGGTTTTAAAGCTTATCATTTTATGATAATGTTGGAGATAGTACTGACGAAGAATCTATATTCTAATTTTAATTGAAGGAGATAATAGAAAATGAGCGAACAAATTTTATCAGTAAGAGAAGCAATTATAAATCGCCGTTCTATAAAGAAATTTAATGGGAAGACGGTAAATCGTGAGGAGTTAATGAGCATTATAGATGATGCTATTTGGGCACCGAACCACGGGAATCGTGAGCCTTGGCGTTTAGTTATAGCTTGCGATGAAGATTTAGTTGCAGTGCAACATTTATTACGTGATTTAGCTATTCCAAAATGGCAGGATCTTTCGAGTGAAGATTTAGTCAAGCAAATGACGAAATTTACACTACCAGGTGGATTTGCCTTTGTCATTGTGCCAGAGGATGCCCGCCAAAAAGAGCGTTTAGAAGATTATGCAGCAGCGAGTATTTTCATTCAAAATATCCAGTTGTTAGCTTGGGAGAAAGGTATTGGCTCTTGCTGGAAAACACCAGGCTTCTTAGACAATCCGAAGTTCCGCGAGGCATTGAAAGTACAGCCAGGTGAACGTGTCATTGCAATGCTGCAAGTCGGATATTTTGATGAAGTGCCAAAAGGGAAAGAACGTAAAAAATCAGCACAATTTGTAACGAATTTCGGTGAATAAACGATTGAAACCCCCCCTGCTATGAACTGCACTCCAATTGTTAGATGTGTCTAACAATAGGGACGCAGTTCACCAACTGGTGAGGGGGTTTTATTGAATCATAATGCATTGTGAGTAATTCTAAGAAAAACCGTCGTGCTTCGGGGAAAACGAAAGTGGTTGGTAGCGTAGGCAGTGACTCCTGCGGGAACGCACGCAGCGTAAGCCACAACATGCCGCGCGTTAGCGAGGGTTGTGGCTTACGGTGTGCCCGCGGAAAGCGTCCGCCGTAGCGAACAACAACGGTCGCAGTAAAAAAGTGTTAGATTGATTGCATTCAATCTAACACTTTTTCTCTTTTGTAATAGCTATTGCCTTGTTTATTTTTGTAACGCTGCAACCTCATATAAGTAGTCGCCTAATACGCGTAGGCCGTTATCAAAGTTTTCTAAATGGAAGTGCTCGTTTGGTGCATGGAAGTTTTCACTCGATAAACCGAAGCCCATTAGAACAACAGGTAAATCTAAAATTTCATCAAATGCAGCAACGATAGGAATTGAACCACCGCCACGTGTGTAAGCTGTTGGGACATTATAAACTTTTTCATATGAACGTCCAGCTGCTTGAATAAATGGGTGATCAAACGGTGTTAAGAATGGACGTCCTTTATCGAATTCTGAAATGGTTACGTCTACACCAGTAGGCTTATGTTTTTCGATATGTGCCTTTAATAAAGCAACAATTTCTTCTGGATCTTGATTTGGTACTAGTCGGCATGTGATTTTTGCACCAGCTTCAGCGGGAAGTACAGTTTTAATGCCTTCGCCTGAGAACCCACCGAACACACCGTTTACTTCTAGTGTTGGACGAGCCCAAGTTCGTTCTAAATAAGAATAGCCAGCTTCACCGAATAATTCTGATACGCCAACTTCTTCTTTTACAGAATCTTCGTCAAAACCTAGCGCACGGTAAGCTTCACGTTCTTCTTCTGTTAATGGTAATACGTTGTCATAGAAACCTTCTACTTGAATTGTGCCATGTTCGTTGCGGAAAGATGCTAAAATTTCTGCTAAAGCATGGATGGCATTTTGCACGCCACCACCGTATAGGCCCGAATGTAAATCACCTTTTGCACCGCGGACATCAATTTGTACACCTGTAAGACCACGTAAGCCATAGCATACTGCAGGTTTACCAGGTCCATAAAGGCCTGTATCTGAAATCAAAATTAAATCTGCAGCTAATTTTTCTTTATGCTCCTCAACAAAGGCTGGAAGGTGGGGACTTCCGATTTCTTCTTCACCTTCATAGATGAATTTGACGTTCACTGGCAAAGTACCTGTTGTCGCAAATAGCGCTTCAATCATTTTTAAGTGCATAAACACTTGGCCTTTATCATCGCTTGCGCCACGTGCAAATAACTTGTTATCACGAATTGTAGGATTGAACGGTTCTGTTTCCCATAAATGCAATGGATCTACAGGTTGTACATCGTAGTGTCCGTAAAACAGAATCGTTGGTTTACCTTCTGCATGTAACCAATCAGCATAAACAACAGGGTGTCCAGCAGTTTGCGTAATAGAGATGTTTTCTAGATTTAGTTTCTTGAAAGCATCCGCTAGCCATTCAGCAGCTTGCTGAATATCTCCCTTGTGTTCTGATAACGAACTAATACTTGGAATACGTAAAAATTCATTTAGCTCATTTAAGTGTGCCTCGCGATGTTCTGTAAAGTAAGCATCTAACGTCTGTAATTGCGTCATATTAGCATCCCTCTTTCAATATTTCGATAATAGAAATAGTATAGCATAATGTGGTTGGGGAATCTTGCTATAGCAATGGTTTCTTCTGTTTTTATGAATGCTTAGGCTCACTAGGTTGTAATGTTTCGTAAAAGAGGATAGCTCGATAATACAGCTAATTTAAGTCTATGATTCAAAAAAAATCTGAAATCGATGTTTTATCGAAATCAGATTTTTTATCATATTTAGTGGGCTGTATAGCCGCCATCGACAAGAAGGGTCGTACCGTTCACAAAGCTTGCATCATCACTTGCTAAAAATAAAACGGCTTTAGCGATTTCTTCTGGTTTACCAAGACGACCTTGTGGATGAAGGGATGCTAAGTATTCTTTTGTTTGAGCATCTACTTCTGACAATAGAGGTGTGTCGATGTAGCCAGGACATACCGCATTTACACGAATACCTTGTTTAGCATAAGCAGTACATAGGTTTTGCGTTAATAATTTTACACCACCTTTTGCAGATGAGTAGGCTGTTGGATTTGGTAAGGCTACAAAACTATGAATGGAACCAGCGTTAACGATAACACCACCTGTACCTTGAGCAAGGAACTGTTCAATCGCATATTTATCTGAAAGGAATACACCAGATAAATTGATATCAATTGTTCTTTTCCATTTTTCGTAAGATAACTCATGTGCTGGCGCATCGTCAGCTACACCCGCATTGGCATACAGCACATCAAGTTTTCCGTATTTTTTCACAGTTTCATGTATCATGTTTTTAATATCTTCTTCGATAGTTACATCTGTTTTCACGAAGAGTGTATCAAAACCACTATTATTTAATTCATCTGAAATGCTTTGTCCACGTTCAGAGAAGTCAGCAATGACTACTTTTGCTCCTTCTTGTGCAAAAAGACGAACGCTTGCTTCACCGATACCGCTAGCACCACCTGTTACGATTGCTACTTTATCTTGTAGTTTCATGTAAATGACCACCTTTATTTTTATTTTGCTGTTGCTCCGCCATCAATGACAAATTCTGCACCTGTTGAGAAGGAAGACTCTTCAGACGCTAAAAATAATACTGTTTGTGCTACTTCTTTAACAGAGCCTAAACGTCCTAATGGGAAAATGCTTTTTCCCAATTCATCTTTAGAGCTTCCAGTTGTTGCTGACGCATAGTCAGCCATTCCTGTATCAATATAGCCAGGATGGATAGAGTTTACACGTACGCCATATGGTGCATATTCCATTGCCGCATCTTTTGTCATAATGCGAACGGCTCCTTTACTAGCGCCGTATAATACATGTCCAGCAGCGCCTGTTAAGCCAGCAATAGAAGAAGCATTAATAACAGAGCCTTTATTTTGTTTAGCCATAAGTGGCATAATATGTTTCATGCCTAGGAAGACACCTGTCACATTGATGGACATTAAGCGGTTCCAATCGGATAGTTCGATTTCTGCTAGTGGTTTAATGATATAGATACCTGCATTATTGAAAAGAATATCCACTTTGTTAAATGTTTTGATTGTTTCATCTGCGACCTTTTTCCAGTCTTCTTCATTGCTAACATCGTGGCGTACAAATAATGCTTCACCGCCAATAGCTTGAATATCACGTACAGTGTCGTTACCAGATTGTTCGTTTATATCAGTAATAACTATTTTGGCGCCTTCTTTGGCAAATAATAGTGCAGTTTCTTTCCCGATTCCTGTACCTCCACCTGTAATAATGGCTACTGCATTTCTAAGTCTCATTTCATCCATGCCCCTTTCATTATTTCTTTTATATAATTACTTTAGGATCCAAAAGTATTCGCATTGTTTAGCGATACCTTTATTTTACTATTGTCAATTTGAAATACTATCCTATAAGATGCTGTATAATATAGTGAGTGAATATCCTCCATTTATAGGGGTATTTTAGTGTGAAGGAGAAGAATTTCCTATGACGCATCCATTTCAGCCAATTGAAGAAGTAACACTTCAAGAGTTTGTGTTATTTATAAAAGTTCATCATAAACAAATTAAAGAGAATATGAATATTTATCTCAATCTAGAACCTGCTATAGGCGAAACAGAACGAAATAGAGTAGCTTTGCTATTAGATTCATTTTTACGTTTACTAACACATACAAACATTGATGAATTAAATGGAGATGATAAGTATTTTTTAAATACATGGCTACAATCACAATTATCCATTATTGATAGGAAGAGCTTTAATTTATTCCAATTAATATTTGAAAAATCATTGATTACGTTTATGATTCAACAAAAGAGTAGTCGAACGAATGCCGTCTTAATGTATGTATTATCATTATTTATTTCTCTAGTACAGCTTTACAATGACTGTGAGGGAGAACGCGAAAGTAAGATGCCTATTGAAAATCAGGGATTAAGACATTTACAGTTATTAGATAAGCTCGATCAATTGCTTATCAGTTCCTCAGGCTATCAGGATTTAGCCTATATTTTAAAAAAATGTGAAGAATATTTTAGCTATAAAAGATGCGTATTTTATGCATATGTCCCATGGTCCAATCAATTTTATGGTGTTATTGGTGCAGAGCTTCCTAAAGTGCAAAGTATGAAAGGGGAGCTAACGGGAGAAAACACTATACTTAGTTCAAGAAAACCAATTTATTTAAAAAGCCCAAAAAATTACGTCAAGGAAGAGCATATCCAATTGTTTGGATTATCCTCAATTATCTTTATTCCGATTATTGGACAGGATCAGTTATTCGGCTGGCTAACATTTGATCAGCTAGGCGAGGAATTTGATTGTACAAAGGAAGAATTAACGCTTCTTGAGGAAGTAGGAAAGCGTTTAGGCTTATTTTTATCACGTAAGGGTGAAAAGGTAGAAAAAAATACTGAACTTCATTTAACAGAAAGGGAGTCGATGATACTCGGCTTGCTTGCTGAAGGATATGATAATAAAAAAATAGCCAGTTTATTATTTTTAAGTGAGCATACGGTCAGGGATTATGTAAGTAGTCTAATGACAAAGCTCAAAGCAAAGAATCGAACACAGGTCGTTGCTTCATCTTTTCGTTTAGGGCTGTTAAGTTAACAATAAATGCGCTTCTACTATAGGAGTGCATTTTTTGTTATTTGCATACCTATTAATGTTCAGTTAATTTTCTGATAATAATTATTATTGAAAATATAGTGATAAGAATAGGGGAGTATTGTCTAGAAGTGTTGTTTTAACGAAAAAGAAATATAGTAGTAAAACAATTTTTACGAATATTACAAGTGAAAGCATTTAAGCTTACACGATTGTAATGAAATTGAAAGCCAATACGATAGAGTGTAATACATTATTTTGCGAGAATGTGTATAGAAGCAAGAACAAGAAGCGGAGGAATACACAATGAATGAAAAATTAGAAGGCGTATATGAGGAATTTAACCGTTATATATACCATTTATGTTTGAAACTTACTCGCAACAATGTTGAAGCAGAGGATCTAATGCAAGAAGTTTGGGTAAAAGTTGTACGCTATGAAGATAGCGTTGCCGAAGTTGAACATATTAAAGCTTGGCTTACAACCATTACAATGAATACATTTAGAGATCGCTATCGAAAAAAAGTACGACGCAGTAAGTATATGATGAACCAACCTGAAACATTAGACGTACCGATTTTAGATTTGGTTCCCAATAATGATATTTCTACAGAAGAAAAAATTGAAAAAGAGATTGTGACGAAGCTAGTACAGGACAAAATGGGTCAATTAGATACAATTTATCGTAAAACTTTATGGTATTTCTACATAGACCAATATTCACTTGCTGAAATTTCTACTATTATGAAAGTATCTATCGGTACAGTGAAATCTCGTTTATTCCGTGCGAAAGCGCGTTTAAAAGAAATGTTAATGGCTGATGTGTCAATCGTCGAGGCTGTGCTGCCAGCGTAATCAAAATATTGGTCGCACAACTATAACTACTTAGACGGAAGTATTCGTTCGGCCAATCCAAAAAAGGATGCACTGCAAAGAAAATTTGCGATGCGTCCTTTTTCGTGTTTTTACACAAAGATGAAATTTAATCTTGCCGATGTGTATCAACAGATAGTAAGCATTTAGCGAAAATATCACGTAACGTTTGCACCTCTTCTGCTGAGAGCATGCCAAACATATTGTTAATAATTTCGCTAACCTGTTGACGGGATTCTTTAAGTATTTCTTCACCATCAGTAGTAATAACTAATTGTGAGGCTCTACGATCAGTAGCATGCTGCGTTTTTTCAATAAAACCAGCATTAATTAGCTTGGTCGTTAATACCGTGACGCCACCAGTTGTTACCTTTAAGCGCTCTGCTATTGCAGAAGGGCGCTTTGGTCCCTCCTGCGATAAGTAGTCTAAAATTAAAATATGGGATTTTGAAAAGCCGAGTGCATTATGATTATTCCACTCGTTTGCCCATTTACGCTCGATAGAAAAGACAACTTCAAACAATGAGGTAATGGCTTTTTGTTTTTCTTGATCCATATAAGGTCATCTCCAAAACTGTTTTAACTTTCTTGTGCCAATCTAGTCATCGCATTTAATTCGTAAGCACGTACTTTACGTGGAATAAAACGACGGATGTCCATCTCATTGTACCCAACTTGAATACGTTTTTCATCTATAAGGATAGGACTACGCAACATTCTAGGATGTGCTTGAATAATTGCGTACAGCTCTTGAATAGAAAGCTGATCAATATCAATATTTAAATTTTTAAAGTCATTTGAGTTTGTTGCAATAATTTCATCTGTACCATCTTCAGTCATGCTTAAAATTTCTTTAAATTCTGCAAGTGTAAGAGGATGTGATGTAATACGTTTTTCTTTATATTCGATGTTGTGATCTTTTAACCATTTTAGTGCTTTTCTGGATGAAGAACAGCTCGCTTGTGAGTAGATAGTAACTGTCATTCTTCATTCCCCGCTTTCTTTGTTGGATTATATTATATGAATAGCTTATTAGTAAGTTAAATAGGTTATACATATATCTTACTAGTAAGCTATATATAAATCAATAGTTTATTTAAAAACTTTTTAGAGAACATAATATTTTTAATCTATACTAAATATACGCTGGGAAGAGCGAAAAGTTTCATTAAATAAGCTTACAATGATGTAAGTTTGGGAGATTTTAAAAATAGGGCGTGCCAGTCACCCAAACAATTCTGAATTTGGGCAGTAAGATATTTTTTCAACTAAAAAAAATCCACGAAGCCTCCTGCGGGAACAGCACAAAATGTAAGCCGCAACAGACGCGCGATAGCGACGGTTGCGGCTTACGATGTGCCCGCGGAAAGCGAAGTGGATTTTTACGTTTTAGAAGGACATTTTCTTTAGCTTTGTTGCCCAGTTGTGAACCAGTCTTGTACATCCCATACTTTTGTTACTAAGCCTTCATAGAAATCAGGTTCATGGCTAACGAGTACAATTGTGCCTTTAAATTCTTTCATAGCACGCTTTAACTCTTCCTTTGCATCAACATCTAAGTGGTTTGTCGGTTCGTCAAATAGTAACCAGTTTGCTTCTTCCATCATTAGCTTACATAAACGAACTTTGGCTTGCTCACCACCAGATAAAGAATTAAGTGGGCGCGTAATATGATCTGTTTTTAAACCTGCACGTGCCAATGCTGCGCGAACTTGTGCTTGCTCCATAGAAGGGAAGGCGTTCCATACATCATCAATAGGAGTGATTTTATCTGCCTTTACTTCTTGTTCGAAATAAGAAGGAGCTAAATAATCACCACGAATTACCGTACCACCTAGCGGATTGATTTTTCCAAGCATCGTTTTAAGTAATGTCGATTTACCAACACCATTCATGCCGACTAAGGCAATTTTTTCACCGCGTTCAATCATAAATGATAGAGGTGGTAGTAGTGGTTTATCTTTATCGTAGCCGATGACTAAATTCTCTGCTTCCACAACGTAACGACTTGGTGTACGTGCTTCTTTAAACCCAAATTCAGGTTTCACTGCTGTTTCAGGACGGTCAATACGTTCTAATCGATCAAGCTGTTTCGCACGAGATTTTGCACGACCAGTTGTAGAGTAGCGTGCTTTATTTTTTGCTATGAAGTCTTCTTGTTTTTTTATAAATTCTTGTTGCTTTTCATATGCATCAATATGCTGGCGTTTATTGATTTCAGCAAGCTCTAAAAACTTTTCGTACGTAGCTGTATAGCGAGTTAGCTTTGAAAACTCTAATTGGAAAATAACATCAACAGTCTCATTCATAAATTCCGTATCGTGGGAAATTAATAAGAATGCATGTGGATAATTTTTTAAATAGTTTTTCAACCATGTAATATGCTCTTCATCGAGATAGTTCGTTGGCTCATCAAGTAATAATACTTTTGGCTTCTCTAGTAATAGCTTTGCCAGTAAAACTTTCGTACGTTGACCACCTGAAAGGGCAGCAACATCACGCTCAAGTCCAATTGCATCAAGACCTAGACCACGTGCAACCTCTTCAATTTTCATATCAAGTGAATAGAAATCGCCAGCATCAAGAGCATCCTGAACTTCAGCCATTTGTTCTAGTAAAACTTCTAATTCTTCAGGTGTAGCCTCAGCCATTTTCCCTGTAATTTCATTTAGCTCTTCTTCTTTTTTATATAGTGGGAGGAAGGCATCGCGTAATGCATCGCGCATAGTGCGTCCAGCTGTAAGCGCAGTATGCTGGTCTAAATAGCCATAATGTGTTCCAGGTAGCCATTCAACTTTTCCCTCATCGTGAATTGTTTGTCCTGTAATGATTCCCATAAGAGTAGATTTACCAACGCCGTTTGCGCCGACAAGGCCGATATGATCGCCCTCTACTAAACGGAAAGAAACATCTTTAAAAAGAGTACGGTCACCGAAAGAATGACCTAATTTTTCAACTGTTAATATTGCCATATATGTTGTTCCTCCAAAATAATTCGATTAGGTCTTGTTTAAATAGATGAATCGCAGTGCGCCTGTTATAACCTAAACAGTTGGCACGATGCGACATTATTATAGCTCTGCTAGTTGTTTATTTAATTCTGCTAGCTGTGCTTCCATGTTAGCAAGGCGTTGCTCAGCCTTTGCAACTTGGTCGTTATGGCCAGTAGATTCAAGTTTTTCGATATCACCTTGTAAATTCATATAATCCATTTTTAATTCTTTAATTTGATATTCAATATCGCTTTTTGATGGCATGATCGTTAGCTCCTTTATTAGTTTATTTTTATTAAGAAAGCGTGTAAAAGCGATGAGGGTTTGTCATCCCCCACCGCTCAATTGTTAAAATTAATCGGGTACTGATGCGTTGAGATTCCTCAAAAAATTCTAGCCTACTTTGTAATGAATACATTCAGCAAGATGCAGGGGAATAGTGAAAGTGAAAAATTCTAATATATTGTATCATATCCACCTTAAAAGAATCACTAAGTTGAAGCGATATTATGTCGATCATAAGCAAAATCAAGTAATAAAGATTCCAGCGTATTGTTATTGCTAGCAAGATTAAGCTGGCGCTGTTTTTTAACAGCACGTTCACTGCGCGCCTCATGTAATAAAAACTCCATTACAGCATTTTGTATTTGTGATTGTTTCATCTTACGCCCTAGGCCGAGATGTATAAAGCCATTATGCTCGCGAGGGAATGCATGCAAAAGCTCGTTTTCTGTTTGTGCGAGCGTAATACATGGCACGCCATAGGAAGCAATCTTATATGGTGTGTAGTTAGCATTGCAAATAATGACATCCGCTTTGGGTAATAATTTTAGGAGTGCGTCTTTATCACGCAAAATGGCAGTATTACGACGACTTAATACCATCATTTGTAAGTCGTCAGTCGCATGTCGATAGCTTTCATCAATCATTACTGTAATTTGTAGTGGAATTTGTAGCTGAGTTAAGTGTCGAAGAGTACGATATGTTAAGTTATGCTCGTCCCCATCCTCGAAAGCAACAACAATATGGGGCGGGTTCTCTGGTGTTTTAAGATCAGGTAATTGTTCGGAATGCTGATAAGCTTCTGGTAATGCAAA
Source organism: Lysinibacillus sp. JNUCC-52 (assembly GCF_015999545.1). Taxonomy (NCBI): domain Bacteria; kingdom Bacillati; phylum Bacillota; class Bacilli; order Caryophanales; family Bacillaceae; genus Lysinibacillus; species Lysinibacillus sp. JNUCC-52. The sequence goes on along the minus strand of NZ_CP065546.1, from coordinate 2,352,596 downwards.
GACGAAACTGCCACCGATATAATGGGATGGCATATAATCTTTAACTTCCTGATAGAGTGCTAGTAATACACAGTCACAGGCTTGGCCACCTTCACCAAAATCATCAAAATGAATAATAGTTTTACAAAATGGTCGTAAATTTTCCACTTGCCAGCTTTCAGAGTTCCGACCGTCCCTAACAATTAAATCAGGTTGTATCGCTTTTATTTGCTTAGGTAATTCATCGAAATGCTCGAATAGTATTGGTGAAAGATTGTGATTCATTAAAATTTGAATCCCATCATTGGAAGGGGTCTTTACGAATATAAAAACTTCCTCTTGTCCAAGCAACTTAGCTAATGTTGCAACTCGTTCAAAAGGATACAGCCCTTTATCAATACAGCTTTCAATTATGAAAACAATCGATTTTTTCGGTTTAATTGTTTGTGTTTCGTTTTGCAAATGTATCCCATCCTTTCATCTGTCTATTTAAATTATGGTGAAAATGGGGCAAGTATGTGTAAAAATTAACATTAGATAAATAATGTAAGAGATGAAACTTTAAAAATTAAGTTTGCTATACCGATGAATAATAGAGAGGACATGCAAAAAAGATGTTAGTACGCATATTGTAAATACATACAAAGAGCTCGTCCATTTAGAGCGAATATAAAATTTTCTCGAAGGGGGAGAATGAAATTGGGCATGCGTTCGGCAATTGTTGTAGGGGCTACTGGATTAACAGGTAGTTCACTAATAGAACAGTTATGTGAAAACGATGAATATGTTTCAGTAATCGTGATAGCACGACGAGAGCTACAATATAAGCACCCGAAGTTAGAGGTGAAAATTCGAAACTTCGATACATTAGAAGAAAAGGATATTGAGTTTGCGCATGAGCTATATTGCTGTTTAGGCACTACGATAAAAAAGGCAGGCGCACGTGAGGCGTTTGAAAAAGTCGATTTTGAATATCCACTAGCCATTGCCTCTTTGGCTAAAAAGCAAGGGATTCCGCATATGCTTGTCATCACTGCTATGGGTGCTAATGAGCAATCGCGTTTTTACTATAATCGTGTGAAGGGAAAGCTGGAGAATGCTTTAATAGAACTTGGTTTACAGCGTCTATCAATTATTCGTCCCTCTCTTTTGGTAGGACCGCGCGAGGAATTTCGGTTAGGTGAAAAGGTAGGAGAAAAGCTATTAAAGCTTGCTAACCCATTATTAATAGGACCATTAAAGCGTTCACGCGCTATTGAAGCCTCACAAGTTGCAAAAGCAATGATTGTCATTGCGTTACATGGAAAGAAACAATGGGTGACAATATATCCATCACAGGACTTAGCGAAAATGGATTTTCCGAATGTGACACAAGAAGACTTTACACGTGACGAGTTATTTAATTGGGGAAAACTTCAAGACACCACCGTATCTAATGAAGAGCACAAGGTCAATCGTGAGGTCATTATTAACCGAGATAAATTTAAAGTGGAAGAAACGGTTGTAGACGAAGATGTGACATTTAATAGGCATAATGAAAAATAGTTGTCTTTCTACTAACTATAGCATTCCGTCTAAAGACTGAATTTATTGTTTTGACTACTACAATTCTTCCCGAGCCACTTTTCATTTGTTACAATATTATTGTAGAAGATGAATGTGGAGGCAAAATGAATATGAAAATTTTACTCGTTGATGGCACAATGTTTGGGCGTAAAACTGGTGCTATTTTAGAGCAAGTAGAGCGTTATATTAAAGATTTCGATGCTAGTTTCGATTTAGAAATTATGCATTTTAGTGAATATAAGCATCAAATTGTCGATGGCTCACCATTGAATGACGATATGAAAAAAATGATCCAGAAATTTGAAGAAGCTGATGCGTATATTATTGCAACGCCGATTTTCCAAGCTTCGATTCCAGGCGTATTGAAAAATGCTTTTGATTTCTTACATCCGAAAACAATGCGCTATAAGCCAGTTTCTATCGTAGCGAATGGTGGCACATATCAGCACCATTTAGTAGTTGAAAATCAATTAAAGCCTATTTTAGACTACTTCCGTGCACTTGTAACACCAAACTATGTATATACGCATACATCACATTTTGATGCAAATAATGTAATTGTAGACGAGGATGTTCATAATCGTTTACGTGAAATGGCACGTGTTTTCGTTCAGTACTGTGAAATGAGCAAAACATTACCGAAAGAAACAATCGACCAACATTAAAGAGATGTCTTAATGTCGGTACCAATAAATATTGATCCCTTGTACAGTGGAAGGAAATCACTGTGCAGGGGATTTTTCTTTGCAAGATTCCTTTTGCGATATGATAAAATAATACTTTAGTGAATTCGGAAGGGAGGGCAGCTCATGCAGAACATCGCTTTACTAGAGAAACAACGCTGTAATTTAATTTTGACGAATAAGGCGAAGGAGGCGGTAGAGGAATGCTCAGCAAATGAGCATGCCTTTTTTGCGTTACAAAAAACAATTACCGTTTATATTGAAAAAAGAAAAGCGAAAACCATTGGTGAAACGTTTTTATCCATTTATTTTAATGCGGAGCACAACGAGAAGTTAGATAGTGTACTTGCAGGAAAAACAGCGATTATGGATTGTGTACTAAAAGTGGAAGGATTATTAGCAACTAATATTCGTTTTGTACATATGCGTGGTCCAATAAGTACGAATCGTCGCTTACCAGCTGCATTGCAATTTGTCACAAAACCTAATAATGGCGCAGGTATCCCACTTGATCTTCATTCAAAAATAAGAGAGCTACCGATTGCTGAAGAACGCACCGAATATGTGAAAAAACGTATTGCAAGTTGGGAAGGCTATTTAAAAATCCAAGAACGGGATGCAACAATTGATGATATTCATACGGAATTTAAACAAAGCTACTTTAATGAAGACTTTTCACGTTTAACACTAGTATGTCCTTATGTAAAAGCAAAGGAATGGAAGCAACTCGAAGGTTTAAGTGTTAGCATCCAAGGTGTACGTGGTGAAATCGGACAAGTATTAAAATCGAATGCTGGTAAGCAAACGGTTGAAATTGATTTAAAGCCTTTTGCACAGGATCAGGCTCGTAAAGATCAGTTAAACTTGCGCTCAAAGCAAGCGAGCTTTAGTAATTTTGCAACACTAAGCCAAATACGACGCTTGCGCAATGGCTTTACGAAGCTAGAAAAGGGCGAAGCAGTGAATGCTAGCTTAGAGACGATATTATTTGAGAAACGCCCAACCGTCCGCACGGCCAAGCTGCGCGATGATATTGCGTTTCATAATAATTTAAATGAATATCAACGGAAAGCGGTAATCGGTGCCCTATCTGTTGAAGATTTGTATGTGATTCAAGGACCTCCAGGGACAGGAAAAACAACGGTAATTTCAGAAATTTGTCAGCAAAATGTTAAGGCAGGCTTGAAAACACTCGTTGCATCACAGTCAAACTTAGCTGTTGATAATGCATTGGGCAGGCTTCTCTCCAATCAAGAAATACGAATTTTGCGCTATGGCCGTACAGAAAGTATTGAAGAAGAGGGTAAAAAATTCATTGAGGAAAATGTTGCCCTACATTGGCGTGAGCAAACATTAGCTGCTGTTGAAGAAGAAATTATTGCATTTGCTGAGCGTGAGCAAGAGCTACAAGTAAGTATTGTAAAAGCAGTGGATGAGAAACAAAAGCTGGAAACATGGCTTGAGGAGTTAACAAAGGAAATAGCTGCTAAGGAGCAGGCCGTAATTGATGAACCCATTTTACAAAAAGAGATTCAATCGCTAAAAAAGGATTTGAAAACGGCAAAAGCAGAAAAAGAATCTAGTGAAGAGCAAAAAGAGCATTTTGAAAAACAGCTAGCACAATTAGAGTCCGCTATACAATCGCATGAACAAATTTTATCTGAATATGATTCGCTTGAACAGCTTCAACAAACGATTCAAGACAGCACCCATAATATAGAACAGTGGCAAGCGGCTATTCAATATAAAGAATTACTTGCAGAAAAGCAAGAGCTGACATCACAGTATCAAGATATTCAATTAAAATATGAACAAGAAAATAAGCGCTTGCTTTTAATGAAGGAAGGCCAACAATATATTGGTACGTTAACGTCTTTTGAACGTATTCAACGCTTTTTACAGCATTATCACATCCGTCCGACGCACATACTAGCTCAACAAATTGGACGATTAGAGCATTTAGAAGATGCGAAAGATTTAGAAGCATGGGCAACAATTAATTCCCGATTACAAAAAGCAATTGCAAAGCTTGAAGCACTGTTATCGTCAGAGGAGAAAGAGCGAGCGTTAGCTAAAAGTCGTCAACAGCCAGTACAGTCGTTCTCGCTACAAAATTTAACAGGTGTATTTGCGCAGCTAAATGAGTCGTTTCAAGAAGGGCAAACACCAACGAATGAACAATTGGAGAGCTATTTACTAGGGCTCTATATGCGGCGTGATTTTGTTTGGCAAAAAGGTATGGCGCTTCGACAACAACAGGACCATAAAGATCGTGAATTTGAGTCACTACGTAAAAACATTAGTAGTTTAATACATCAAGAATGTGCTATTACAAGCTTCGATGTTCAAAGTTTACAGCGGCAATTACAGCCATTTATTACACATACCGAACGTCTACAGCAACTCGCTGATACATTCAAAGCTGATGTGATGCCAGAGGAATCAGTGGAGCAGCTAAAAATGCTAGTATCTACTACACAATCCGCTCTACAAATAGCACGCCAACAGTTGCAGTCCGTTGAGCAAGCTAATACACAGCTTGCACCTAAGAAAGCGGCACAACAAACAGCACAGGCTAGCTTACATGAGGTGGAAGAACAGCTAGTGCAATTAGAAGAAAAAATTAAGTCTATAAATGTAGAAGGACTAAAAAAGGAAAAACAACTTACTGCGTTAACAGCATTGTTACAATCTACGCCAGAGCGCACATATGAGGAAGTAAAGGATGCTATTCAAGTGACAAATGAAAGCTTAGAAGAGCTACATCGTAAAGAACAGCAGCTACCTCTACGAAAAAAATTACAAGAGCAATGGCGTGATAAGCTACAAAACGCAACCGAATATGATTTAGACGAAATTCGCAAATTATATGTGCGTCATGCCAATGTGATCGGAACAACATGTGTTGCTTCTGCAAGTAAGGAATTTATGGAAAACTATCCGACCTTTGATGTAGTTATTATCGATGAAGTATCTAAGGCGACACCTCCAGAGCTTTTATTACCAATGCTAAAGGGCAAGAAAGTTATTTTAGTTGGTGACCATCATCAGCTACCTCCACTTCTTGGTGATGATACGCTGGAGGAAACATTGAAGGGGATGTTAGAAGAAAATCCAAACTTTGATGGCGCGCAAGAGTTAAAAAGCTTGCTGCGTGAATCGTTATTCGAGCGCTTATTTAATAACCTACCGTCAACACATAAGCAAATGCTTGCATTGCAGTACCGTATGCATGAAAAAATCATGCACAGTATTACACCGTTTTACGCTAAGGAAGAGAACGGTTTGCAATGCGGTTTACCTGACTCTGATGCAGCACGTGACCACGGCTTAGAGGGACAATTCGTTAATCGAGATGACCATTTATTATGGATTGATATGCCAACTGAAAAACCATTTTTAGAGGAACAGGTGAAAGGTGGTACAAGTCGTTATAATGAGGGAGAATTACAAACTATTCGCCGAATTTTAACAGATTTAAACGCCTCTGTTATGGAAGCGAAAAAGGCAGGGCGCATACCACAGAATGTACAAAAAAGTGTAGGCGTTATTAGCTTCTATGGTGAGCAAGTGAAGAAAATTAATCGTCTACTTCAACAGGAATTACAGCTACCCCATCTGCAGTTTAGAACAGGAACAGTCGATAAGTTCCAGGGGATGGAGATGGATGTCATATTAGTTAGTATGGTACGTAATACACCAAAGGGAGGGGACATAGGCTTTGCGAAAGATTATCGCAGGTTAAATGTTGCGTTATCTCGTGCGCGTGAATTGTTAATGCTTGTTGGCAGTGCAGAGATGTTTGCAAAACGAGCTAAACACCAGGATACACGTGACATGTACAGCAACCTTTTAACGACAGTGAAATCCTACAACGGTTTACGTAACCATGAAGGACAGGTGATGTAGGGTGTTAAAATTACAACAACGTTTAATGAGAGAGTTACAGCAAAATCGTCATGTGAAAATCATGAATTCAACTGAATGGTGTATTCCGATTCGTACAATCGAAGTGACTTATGAGCCGATTCGTCGCTCAACGATGGATGTCTTGATGCAAATGCTATTAATTAGCATGCAGGAAGCGAATTTTCAAAATGTCCAGGAATTGAGTGAGCTATTATTAGTAGATCCACTGTTTATTGAGGATTTAGTTTCATTAATGTCTCGCGTGCGACTTATCGAACAAACGGATGGTTTCTATAGACTAACCTCTAAAGGAGAGCAACAACTGGCGCATGGCATTTTCGAGGAAGAGCTTGAGGTCGAAACGGCCACGCTCTTATTTAGTCCATGCCACCAAGCCATTCTCCCTGCCGTAGAAGAAGATTTAGAGGAGTTCGATGAGTTGCCTGAGCCGTATCGTTATGTCGATAAAGAGGCAGAGCAGCAAGAGCATTTTGAAGAGGAAATGATGCTTGAAGCTTTACAGCAGGACGAGGAAGAAGAAGCGAGCTCCCAAAAAATCGTGGCAACAATTGTTACTGCAGATGCAAAACAAATTAATGATATTCCCTGTCTAGAATTCATTCTTTATAATAAGGAGCAAAATATTGTCTATGCCCGAGTGTGGAATACATTATTAAACCGATGGGATGAAAAACTAGAACAGCAACTGACAGAAAAAGAGCAGCTACAATGGCGGGAACAATATTTATAAACGACAGAACGAGCGGTAAAGCAATGGTGAGCTTACCGCTCGTTTTTTTGTGCTTAAAAACGATTAGCTATGGAGAGGATTCCGCGGAGCAAGGGGTTGATACCGCGAAGCAGATGTGTGATTCCGCGAAGCAGGGGTGTGATACCGCGAAGCAGGGGAGTGATTCCGCGAAGCAGGGATGTGATTCCGCGGAGCGGGGAGTGATTCCGCGAAACGAGGAGTTAATCCCGCGAAGCAGTGGTGTGATACCGCGGAGCAGGTGTGTGATTCCGCGGAGCAGTGGTATGATTCCGCGGAGCGAGGATGTGATTCCGCGGAGCGAGGAGTGATACCGCGAAGCAGGGGTGTGATACCGCGAAGCAGGGATGTGATACCGCGAAGCAGGGTGTGATTCCACGGAGCGAGGAATTGATTCCGCGAAGCAGGGTGTTGATTCCGCGAATTGAGGAGTTGATTCCGCGGAGCAGGGGAGTGATTCCGCGAAGCAGGAGTGTGATTCCGCGGAGCGAGGGGTTGATTCCGCGGAGCGAGGATGTGATTCCGCGAAGCAGGGGTGTGATTCCGCGAAGCAGGAGTGTGATTCCGCGAAACGATGAGTTAATCCCGCGGAGCAGCTGAACTCAAATGTATAATCCCCAAATAGAAAAAAGAATCTGCTTTACGCCCGCACTGTACAAAGGGCGCTGAACAGATTCTTCTTTTACACGTTAACTGTTGCACTATGTTGCTATAACTCCATTATTTTTAAAAAACCTCAATATAATTTACATAAATCGAATGACCAATAATTAGTGATAAAACAACAATAATCGTAATAATAATTACATTTCGAGGTCTAAAGTCTTGAGCTTGCATTTTCTACCCCTCCTTCACGATTAAGTGCGAATATTATGACAATTTAATGACAATTCAATATATGTTAAGGGAATAAGAGTATGCAGTTTTAAAAGTACTTTTTATGTAAAAGAGATTTGCAAACATAATAGTTCTACTAGCAAATTTAAATTTTATTAGATGAAAAATGCGAAAGCCGCAACCCTCGCTATGCGTGGTGTTGCGGCTTAAATTATTGCATGGGAGAATTCAGAATTGTGTGAGTGACAGGCACTTTTAATCTGGCACTTTTAATCGAGTTTTAATCCTTTTAGTGCTTCGGCTAATGCGTTGTTTACTGGTTCATCATTATCTTGTTGCTTTAAATATTTTTGAACGGAGCGTTTATCGACTTTACCGCCGCCTTCTTTTTTACGGCGTGCTTCAAATGCAGATAATTTTTCACGATGACCACATTTACATACAAAGATTTGGCCATCGCCTTCACCTCTAAGCTCAAGTTTTTTCTTACATTGAGGGCAGCGAGCGTTTGTTACACGGGCTACGTTTTTACGGTGACCACATTCACGATCCTGACAAACAAGCATTTTGCCCTTTTTGCCGTTGACTTCAAGCATCGGTTTCCCACAGTCAGGACATGATTTAGTGGAAATATTATCATGCTTATATTTTTTATCGCTTGCCTTAATTTCTGAAACAATTTCCTTCGTGTAATTTTTCATTTCACTAATAAATACTTCTTTTTTCAGTTTCCCATTGGCAATCGCTTCAAGCTTTTGTTCCCATTCAGCTGTAAGGGTAGGAGATTTTAACTCTTCAGGAACTAAATCAAGCAATTGACGACCTTTTGAAGTGATGTAAATATCTTTAGCACCACGTTTTTCAATTAAAAACGAGTTAAAGAGCTTGTCGATTATATCAGCACGAGTTGCTACTGTGCCTAAACCACCTGTAGATTTTAACGTATCGGCTAATTTTTTATCGTTCGTCGCCATATATTTCGTTGGATTTTCCATCGCAGATAATAGTGTTGCCTCGTTAAAGCGTGCTGGTGGCTTCGTTTGGCCAGATGTTTGTGCAATCAGTTTAATCTGAAGTGTGTCACCCTTGTCGATGCGGGGAAGGATTTGTTCTTGCAAATCATCTGTTGTATCCTCATCGTCAAAGCGATTTTCATAGACTTCCTTCCAGCCAGCTGATAGGATTGTTTTCCCGCGCGCGACAAAGCTTTCATCAGCGATTTTTGCACGTAATGTCAACTGTTCATATTCGAAAGCAGGGAAAAGAACAGCTAAAAATCTTTTCACAACAAGGTCGTAAATTTTACGTTCCTTATCGGAGAATGCTGAGAAATTGACATAGCCTTCTGTCGGGATAATCGCATGGTGATCGGATACTTTACTATCATCAACAAATGCCTTCGACGTTTTAATTGGTTTATTTAAAAGCTTATTGGCAAGTGGACGATATTCACCAATACCACAAGCTTTTAAACGTTCTGGTATAGTTGCAACAATGTCTTGTGAAATATAGCGTGAGTCTGTACGTGGATACGTTAATACTTTGTGTTGCTCATATAATTTTTGCATAATATTCAGCGTTTCTTTTGCAGAATAGCCGAAAATTTTATTCGCATCACGTTGCAACTCTGTTAAATCATATAAACCTGGAGAGAACGTTTTCTTCGGTTTTTTTTCAATGTCTGTAATCATTGCATTGCTACTACCTAGTTTTTTTACAATAGCGTCAATTTTTTCTTTCTCAAAGCTACGGCTATTGCCTTTTGCATCTTGCCATGTCAGTTTTAAACGATCGTTAGTCTGTGCTTCAATACCATAATAAGTTTGAGCTTTAAAATGTTTGATTTCATCTTCGCGCGCCGCAATAATTGCCACAGTTGGTGTTTGTACACGACCACAGTTTAGCTGTGCATTAAAACGCGTTGTTAAAGCACGCGTAGCATTCAGTCCGATGTACCAGTCTGCTTCAGAACGAGCAACCGCAGAAGCATATAAATTATCATAGGCCTTGCCTGGCTTTAAGTTAGCAAATCCATCTTTTATGGCTTTGTCTGTCACAGAAGAAATCCATAAACGTTTAATTGGCTTATTTATCTTCACTTTATCAATAATCCATCGTGCTACAAGCTCACCTTCACGTCCAGCATCAGTTGCCACAATGATTTCGCCTACATCCCCACGCGTTAGCTGGCTTTTAACCGCATTAAATTGTTTACCTGTTTGTTTAATAACAGTCAGTTTTAAGCGTTCAGGTAACATTGGTAAATCTTCTAAATTCCACGTTTTGTATTTAACGTCATAGCTTTCAGGGTCTGCTAATGTTACAAGGTGACCTAATGCCCATGTAACGATGTATTTATCCCCTTCAAGATAACCGTTTCCTTTTTTATTGCAATTCAATACACGCGCAATATCGCGAGCTACTGATGGTTTTTCAGCTATTACTACACTTTTAGCCATAACTAACATCCTTTCATAAATCCTTGTTTTTACTATATCATAGAGCATTATTATTATGTTAAAGAAGAAATTAGCGGTGTATGAGGTTATGTTTCCTTTTATTCCGAATGTGCGTAACTCAAATTGGTTTAAAATGGAATACAGAGGAATAAATCAATTATAATTATATTACCAAATAAGCTGTAGGAGGTTACAATATGGAAACAGTAACAAAGCCTAGATACATACTATTATGGATAAGTTTGTTTCTCATTTATATTTTTATTTTATTTATATATCAAATGTCCTTTAATGAAAGAACAACCATTATTTTCACAGTGATGTATGCGGTTTGTACAATATTAGTGTTGGTATTTGCACATGGACTTAAAAATAAGAAAAATCGTTATTTGTATACAGGTGCTATATTATCAATCTGCCTAAATTTTGTTGTTATAGTTGCTGGAATTATGTATTTTAATAATCTGAAACATGAAGACTTTCAACGAAAGCAGATTTTACTAACGGGTGCCTCTAATGCTTATGAAGCTTTGAATCTTGATAGTAAAAAAATAATAGCTGTAGAGGTAGGCGAGTATACAAAACGTGATGGGTTCCCCTTCCAATATAAAGTGAAGATCACAACAAGCGAATCGGATCAACCCTTGTATTTTGAATGTAGTAATTATGAGTGCACAACCATGATAAGAGTGCCAGTCACCCAAAATATTCTGAATTTTAAAAGACAGCAGTAAACTCGAAATTTTCCGAGTTTACTGCTGTCTGAATAGCCTTTAGACAATAGAAGTACTTGATGATTTTCTAACGATAAGCTTTGGTTGGAGATTAATTTTGCGATATTCGCTTGGTCCGTTTCCTTCAACTCGTTCAATAACTAATTGTGTCCCCATATAACCAAAGTCATATGCGGGCTGTGAAGCTACTGTGAAGAAAGGATCTAAATTAGAATAGGGCTCTAAGTCGTCGAAGCAGACAACGGCAATATCTTCTGGCACTCGGATATTTTTGTTGCGCAGTGTTGTAATTGCGTTAATTGCTATAAAGTTATTAGCTGCGAAGATGGCAGTAGGTCGTTCTTCCTCAGGTAATAGCAGTAAACCATTGATAGTGTCCCATTCTTCTTCTTGTTTATAATGTGTTTGGATAACTAAATTTTTATTAAAAGCTAAATCATTCACTTTTAAAGTTTCTACATATGTTTGATAACGCTCTTTGGATGTAGAAATATCTAAAGGTGCATGAATGAGAGCGATCTTTTTATGTCCTCGATCAATTAAATGCTGCACTAACTCTCTTGTTCCCTCATGATTATTTCCCAACACCATATCGCAAGGAAAATCATCTATCATCCTATCAATTAATGTAAAGGGCACTTTGTTTTTCACAAGCTTTTTTAAGTTTTTTTTAGATTGATTCCCTGTTGGTGCGATAATAACGCCATCTACCATCTTGGAAATAAGAGCGTCTATATAGCCACTTTCTTTTTCTGGATCCTCGTCAGTATTACACAGCATAAGCTGATAGCCCATTTGATTCGCCTTGTCTGCTGCTCCTCTTGCAACCTTTGTGAAGAAGGGGTTTGTAATATCAGGAATAACTAATGAAAGAAGCTTTGTTTTTTTTATATTTAAACTTCTAGCAGCGGAGTTGGGGATATAGTTTAGTTCTTGAATGACAGCCTCTACTTTTTTTCTTGTTTTTTCGCTAATATTTCCCTTATTGTTAATGACTCTTGAAACAGTCATAGGAGAAACGTTAGCTTTTTTTGCAATATCATATATTGTTGTCACCTATCGTACCTACCTTACATTGTTAATTTTTTTGTATTATTCCTACTGCTGGCGCAACGATTCTACGCAAAAATATCTCGAATGAAGATACATTTTATTTCAAACTAAAGTCATCGTGATTAGTCATAAGTTGTTGGATTATTTTTACATAATCAGTTCTAATATTATTGTACTTCTTCTAACTCTATACTTTCCAATAATTAAATCCAAGAGGGAAAGCGCTTCAATAGAGCCAAAAATAAAATAATACAATTCGTTTTTCGTTTAAAGCTCCCCGATGTGCATCCACCATTTTTCTCAAGTCATTATAGCATGTGGTTTGAAAATCTACATCACCATCCATTTTTATAACCTACTCATATCAAAAATTTTTTAACATTTGTGCTTGGTAAATGAAACGTTCAAAAAGGTCCATGCATCTAATGAATTGCGTTCATTTTCACGATTCTACTCTACTAAGTGTGTAATATTCTTAGAAATACCATCTATTTACCTTGGTTTTGAATTTTGATTATTTTCAGAAATTAGTATTGACATGTAATTTTTCGTTTGTTACTTTTGTGTTATCGGTAACATAAAAGTTAACAAAGGTGGTGTCGAATATAATAATTGATTCACATCAACATTTTTGGAAGTTATCAAGGAATGATTATAAATGGTTAACCAAAGATTTACCAGAGCTTTATCGGGATTTTATGCCTAATGATTTATATCCAATTTTAAACGAACATCAAATTGATAAAACAATCGTAGTCCAAGCTGCACCAACAATCAATGAAACATTATTTTTATTAAATTTGTTTGAAGAGCATGAATGGATTGCAGGAGTAGTCGGCTGGTTAGATTTAACGGAAATAAACTTTAAGCAACATTTAGAGGAGCTACACCAACATCATGGTTTTGTAGGTGTGCGACCTATGTTACAAGATTTGGATGAAGATGATTGGATTTTAAGAAAAGATGTATTAAAGAACATTGAACTGCTAGTACAGTATGATGTTCCGCTCGATCTTTTAATAAAGCCAAGGCATTTTCCTTACATACTAAAATTATTAAAAATGTTTCCTCAATTAAGAGTAGTAGTAAACCATATTGCAAAGCCAAATATTGCAAAACAACAGCTAGAAGGTTGGAAAGAGGAAATAGGACAAATTGCAATGTACCCGAATGTGATGTGTAAAATTTCAGGTTTAGTGACAGAAGCAACGCATAAAAATTGGACAATTGAAGAATTTCAGCCCTATATCAACCATGTTGTAAATGTATTTGGGACGAATCGCGTGATGTTTGGCAGTGACTGGCCTGTTTGTCAGTTAGCAGGTACATACAACGATGTACTGACAATTTTGATGGAAAACTTACCTACAAACATACTTGGAAAAGATTTAGAAAACATATTTGGAGAAAATGCAAAGCGTTTTTATAAATTATAAGAGGGAGGGCGAAGGAATGGCAGAAATGGCGTATCAACAAGGGATAACTTGCATTGTAATGGATGAAAAGGACAATGTAACAACCCTTTTAACAGATGTGAAAAAAGGCGAAAGTGTATTTTACACAATAGGCAACCAAGCTTATGAAGTAACATTGCGACAAGATGTTAGCTTTGGTCATAAAGTTGCGATTGCGCCTATTAATAAGGCAGAGGAAATTGTGAAATACGGTGAAGTAATAGGAGCGGCATCAATTGCCATTTTGCCAGGTGATCACGTGCATGTTCACAATATCGAAGGCATACGTGGACGTGGAGATAAACATGTGGGAGGTGCGCAACAATGACAGTTATTAAGGGCTATCGAAGAGACAATGGAAAAATTGGTATTCGAAATCATCTTTTAATTTTACCAACAGTGGTGTGTGCAAATCAGGTTACTTCGAGAATTCAACAACAAGTTCCAGGGGCAGTCGCTATACCTCACCAACATGGGTGTAGCCAAGTTGGCGCTGATAAAGAGAGAACACATAAAGTATTAGTTGGAATGGGAAAAAATCCGAATGTCGGTGCTGTATTAATTGTTAGTCTTGGTTGTGAAGTCATTAATGCTCAGGACATCAAGCAAGAAATTGAAGTAACGGGTAAGCCTGTTGTTTGGATAGACATTCAAAATGAAGGTGGCTCCGTTAAAACAATTCAAAAAGGTGTGGAAGTGGCACAGGAGCTTCTGAAAAAAATAGAAGATATACCGTTAATAGATATTCCACTTTCAGAGCTAATTGTTGGTGTGAAATGTGGCGGTTCTGACGCAACGTCAGGATTATGTAGTAACCCTGCACTTGGCAGAGCAGCTGATACTATTTTGAATGCTGGTGGCACTATCGTCATGGGTGAGACTACAGAAATCATAGGTGCTGAGCATCTAGTTGCTGCTAAGGCAATTAATCATGATGTACAACAAAAATTATATAAGTGTGTTGAGCAATTTGAACTCGAAGTTGAACGGATGGGTGTCGATATGCGTGGAGGAAACCCTAGTCCAGGTAATATTGCAGGTGGTTTATCAACAATTGAGGAAAAGTCATTAGGTTGTATTAGTAAAGCGGGAACAGCCGAGCTTCAAGGGGTTGTAGACTTCGCAGAAGAAATTCCAGGCACAGGCTATTATTTCATGGATTCGCCAGGGAATGATATCGAATGTGTAACAGGTATGGCAGCGGCGGGAGTTCATGTTGTTTGCTTTACAACTGGAAGAGGGACACCGACAGGAAATCCAATTATCCCTGTTATTAAAATAACAGGTAACGAAATGACTGGCAGACGAATGGCAGACAATATCGATGTAGACGTTAGCCCTGTTTTACAAGGGAAAGAAACGTTGGACGAATCAGGTGAACGCATTTTTGAATCGATTGTCAATGTAGCAAAAGGCCAGGAAACGAAAGCCGAGATTTTAGGCCATCAAGAATTTAGCATTAGCAGAATTGGTATTAGTCTATAAACAGTAAAGTTGGGAGAATAAATATGAAAAAACTTGAAAATCGTGTTGCCCTAGTAACAGGAGGGAGTAGGGGGATAGGGGCTGCTATTGCAGAAAGATTAGCAGAAGAAGGAGCCCACGTTGCCATTAACTATACATCTCAAAGTTCACTAGAAAAGGCAGAAATGTTAAAGGAACAAATAGAGAAACGATTCCATGTCAGAGCGATGGTAGTGAAAGCGAATGTAGGTATTAAACAAGAAGTCGATCAAATGATTGATGAGGTAGAGAGCACACTTGGCCATGTAGATATATTAGTGAACAACGCAGGTATTGCGCCATTTGAGTCTTTTATGAAGTTAACAGAGGAAACTTGGGATAACACGTATCAAACAAATGTAAAATCCATTTTCTTAACTTCCCAAAGAGTAGCTAAAAAAATGATTGAAAAACGTTACGGTAAAATCATTAATATTACATCTACGGCAAGTCTGCTTGTGACAAGCCCAGTTATTCCACATTATATTTCTTCAAAAGCGGCGGCGAGTCATTTAACTAAAGCTTTAGCGATTGAATTAGGCAAATATAATATTAATATTAATGCCGTTGGTCCAAGTACAGTAGCTACAGATATGTGCCAGGAATATCTTGAAGATCCAAGTATTTTAGAAAAAGAAATTCAAGCGAATCCAATGAAAAGACTAGGTACTGAAAAACAAATTGCTGATGCCGTTGTATTTTTAGCTTCGGAGGAAGCGATGCAAATAAACGGACATTTACTAATGGTAGATGGCGGGCTTACTGTGAAAGCCGCACAGCCAGAAGATCATTTAGAACAAGAAAGGGAATTGCTGCTATGAGATTACAAGGTAAAGTAGCACTCATTACTGGTGGTGGTAGTGGTATTGGTCGTTCTACAGCCCTGCTGTTTGCAGCAGAAGGAGCCTACGTTATCATCAACGATGTTCACAAGGAAAATGGTGAAGGTACTGTAAAGGATATTCAACATAACGGAGGAAGCGCAACATTTCATCATGCAGATGTAACGAATCCTGAAGCTGTAAAAGAGATGGCTGAACAGATTACAAAGCAGTTCGAAAAAATTGATATCCTTTTTAATAATGTGGGCATCAGTAATGTTGGACGTATAGATGAGGTTGAGCCAGACGTATGGGATAAAGTAATGAGCGTAAATGTAAAGGGCGTTTATTTGCCAACCAAATACATTGTCCCTTACATGATGGAGCAGAAAAGCGGGTGCATCATTAATATGTCTTCATGCGCTGCAGAAATGGGCTTAAAGCAACGTGCTTTATATTCAGCAACAAAAGGAGCTATTTTATCGTTAACTAAGGCGATGCAAGTAGATTATGCGCCTTACAATATTCGAGTAAATGCTTTATTGCCAGGAACGATTTTTACACCATTTGTAGAAAATTATTTAAAGAATGCATATGACAATCCACAAGCTGCCATTGCAAGTATTAAAACAAGACAGCTAAGTGGTGAATTAGGCAAACCTGAAGATGTTGCGAAAGCTGCCTTATTTTTAGCATCTGATGAGTCCAGTTTTATGATGGGCTCGCCGCTTTACATAGATGGTGGCGTTGTTTTTGGGAAAAATGCTTAATATTACGAAATGACGTGAGGAATGACTATGAAACTATTAACATTTGAAAAACAGGGCGACTATCAATTAGGCGTTCAAACGAAGCAAGGCATTATCGATATAGCAGCATCGATGGACAAAAATTCGAATTTTAATAACTTACCCGATTTAGCGTCTCTATTTTCTTGTAATAAAAAAGAGATAGCAAAGCTGCAAAATTTTATTCAGGCAATAGAAGTAGAAGAAAGTGCAGTATTTATAGAGGACAGTCAAATCAGCTGGGGACCATGCGTTACAAAACCTCATAAAATTATTTGCGTTGGTTTAAATTACCGTAAACATGCAGATGAAACGAATGCACCATATCCAGAAGTGCCTATTTTATTTAATAAATTTGATAATACATTAACTGGCCATCAAAGTGCAATTCCAATTCCAACTGTAACAAAGCAACTTGATTATGAGGTAGAGCTTGGCATTGTTATTGGTGAAAAGATAAAAAATGTAAAAGAAGAAAATGCATTAGATCATGTTTTTGGTTATTGCACTGTCAATGATCTATCGGCACGCGATTTGCAAATGAAAACACAACAATGGTTGTTAGGAAAAACGTGCGATAAGTTCAGTCCTGTTGGTCCTTACTTAGTGACGGCAGATGAGATAGAGAACCCTAATAATTTGGCATTAAAAACATATGTAAATGGAGATATAAGACAAAACTCAAATACAGCGGATATGATTTTCAATTGTGCTGAAATTATTAGCTATATTTCTCAACATATGACATTAGAGCCTGGAGATCTTATTTTAACAGGTACACCTGAAGGCGTAGTGTTCGGATATCCTGCAGAGCAGCAAATGTATATTCAACAAGGGGATGAAGTAACTGTAGAAATCGAGAAATTAGGTTCTCTGACAAATTACTTTGTAGCAGAAGATTAAAGAAATGAGTGTGAATAACTATGCTAAAAGGGATTCCTCCAATTATTTCACCAGACTTAATGAAAGTATTGATGGAGATGGGGCATGGAGATGAAATTGTGTTGGCGGACGGGAATTTTCCCGCTGCCAGCCATGCCCAACAGTTAATCCGATGTGATGGACATACGATTCCAGAATTATTAGAAGCAATATTAGCGTTCTTTCCTATTGATACGTATGTGGAACATCCGATTCAATTAATGGCAGTTGTTCCTGGAGATACGGTGGAACCAACGATTTGGAAAGAGTATGAACAAATCGTTCAACGTCAATCTGAATTTCCAATTCCATTCGAATTTATGGAGCGCTTTGAATTTTACGAGCGCACAAAAAAGGCATTTGCTGTAGTCGCAACAAGTGAAAAAGCGCAGTACGCTAACATCATTTTAACAAAAGGTGTCATCAAATAATTGGTATTTTCGAGAGGATGAACATTAACTGAATGTTCACCGTAAACTCGATATGAATACAAGCGTATCGGGAATTTGGTCATTCTAATGTAACGGGGGAAAGCGAATTATGAATTCTAAAGTTTTAGTAGAAGAAACAAGAGCGAACTTATTGGAAAATGTTCATTCTGGCGTTGTTTGTGGTGTAAATGACAGTAAAGAGGCAATATATCAAGTTGGTAATATTCAACATAATACATATTTCCGTTCTGCTGCAAAACCAATTCAAGCACTACCCGCATTTTTATCTAAAATTGATTTGAAGTATGGCTTAACTGATAGGGAAGCGGCATTATTTACTGCTTCGCATCGTGGAGAAACGTATCATATAGAAGCGCTGGAAACGATGAAAGAAAAATTAGCTATTGATGAAAATGAATTATTTTGTCCATATTCGTACCCTTTAAATGCGGA
This sequence comes from Lysinibacillus sp. JNUCC-52, assembly GCF_015999545.1. Lineage (NCBI taxonomy): Bacteria > Bacillati > Bacillota > Bacilli > Caryophanales > Bacillaceae > Lysinibacillus > Lysinibacillus sp. JNUCC-52. The sequence goes on along the minus strand of NZ_CP065546.1, from coordinate 2,334,236 downwards.
ACCGAAAGAGGCAATGTTAAGACAAAATCTTGAGAAAAGACGACTTTTTCATAATTGCTCAGGAAAACATATGGGCTTTATTGCAACGTGTCGTGAAATGGGTTTCCCAACGGAGGGTTATTGGAATATAGACCATCCCCTACAACAGCTTATTTTGAAAACGCTATCTTATTTATCTGAAACACCGCTATCTGAAATTCATGTCGGAGTAGACGGTTGTGGTGTACCTGTGTTCGCAATACCGCTGCACAATATGGCTATTACAAGTTTGAAATTAGCTTGTCCAGATTTAATTGAAGATTTGGAACTTAGAGAAGCGGTAGAGCGAATGACAACAATGATGAACAATGAATTCAACATGGTAGCGTCTGAAAACTTTATTTGCTCAGTGTTATTGCAAGATCGAAATATTGTAGCAAAGGGCGGAGCAAAAGGTGTTTATTGCTTCGGCTTGAAAAAAGAACGTTTAGGTTTCGCATTGAAAGTTTTAGATGGCTCAGAAGACGTTTGGCCAAATGTAATTGCTGCGATTTTAGAGCAAATAGACTATGAAAATAAAGAAACAATTGCTAATATTCGCTCGCTAAGACCTAGCATCATTAAAAGCGATGGAGGTATTGAAGTAGGATCAATCCGTGAGGTATTTGCATTAACACCAAATACAAAATAAAAATTTGTTACAAAGGGGATGAAATTTATGAAGAAAAAGATGTTAGTCGTATTGATGGTTTTATTAGCTACTATACTTACAGCGTGTGGTGGTTCGAGTGATGCTAGTGATAATGCAGATGGTAAGGTAAAAATTAGATTGCTAACAAGAATGGCTGGGACAAGCACTCAGGCACAAATCTACAAAGATATTATAAAAGAATTTGAAGCAAAACATTCCGATGTAGTGGTAGTTGATGAATCGCAAGGTGATGAATCAGCATTTAACAATAAGCTGAAAACAGATCTTGCATCTGGCACTTTACCTAACATCTTTAGAGTACAAGGTGTTGCAAATTTAAACGAATATATTGAAAGTGGCTTACTTATGGATATGGCCCCAATTTTAAAGGATGATCCTGAATGGGGACAAAATTTCACAGAAGGTGCATTAAAGTATTATCAAGTGCCAGGTCATGAGGGGACTTATGGAATTCCAATGGAGTCTGGTTTAATTGGTGTTTATTATAATGAAGAACTACTTAAAAAAGCTGGTATTAATGAATTCCCTGAAACGTGGAGTGAACTAACAGCAGCAGTTAAAAAGTTAAAAGGCATCGATGTAACACCTATTGCACTTGGGGCAAAGGCAACATATATGGCGGGACATTTACACAACCAAATTTTTTATAAATGGATGGGAACAGAAGCAGCAAAGAAACTAGGCACTAGAGAATTAAAATGGACTGATTCAGAGGTTGTGAAAACACTAGAGTATGTTGAAGACTTAAATAAGTTAGATGCATTTGGTCAAAGTGCTGCTGGTATAAGCGATGAGATTGCTGTGGCAGATTTCCTTGAAGGGAAGGCAGCGATGATTATTACTGGTCCATGGAATATCGGTAAATTTACAAATTCCAGTGAGACAGAATACGCGGATGCTATTAAACTTGCGAAATTCCCATATTTTGATGAAAAACCAGAGTTTAAAGATGAAGATATGCAAATTATTAGCCCATATATGGTGAATGGCAAACTTGAAGGAAAAGAAAAAGAATATACGATTGAGCTTTTAAAAATGCTTACTTCTGCTGAAGCAGCTAAACGATTTGCAGAGGAAGCGCAGTTCTTAATTCCAAGATCAGATATCGCCATTGATAACTCGAAAGTATCTGAATTGTTTTTACACAATATTGAATTAGGTGCTACGTCAACAGGCATTGCAGTAGATGTCTTCGATTTCGATCCACTACCATCTATGCAAGATAGAACAAGAAACTCTATCGTAAGTATCTTAATTGGTGGTAAGCCTAAAGATGCAGCAAAAGAAATTCAAGATGAAATTGATAAATCTAAATAAATAGTTTTTCAAAGAAGAACAATGAACATTTAGATGAGCTAAAAGGCGGCGACTCTAACGGGAATAGTAAGCACCGTGCGTAGCGAGGAAAGCTACTCGGTGCTTGCCCGTAAAAAGCGTCCGCCTGAAGCTTATACGAGACATTGTATTTGATTAGGATTACAAAAAATTTAAGAAATGGAGGGGAATAGATGAATGTAAAAACAAATAGAGATAAGTCGAAAATTTTTCTATTTACTTTACCTGCCTTAGTAATCTATATTCTATTCCTTATTATACCTATGATAGGCGCCCTTTATTTTTCTGTTGTCAATTGGAATGGCATTAAAGGAGCACCATTAAATTTTGTTGGTTTAGAAAACTATCTCAATGTGTTTAAAGATAAAGACTTTCTTATTTCTTTAAAAAATATGTTTGGCATGGTGTTTTTTAGCGTTTTATTCCATACACCAATCGCTTTATTGCTAGCAGTTGCTATTAATACAAAATTTAGAGGACATCGATTCTTTAAAGTCATCTATTTTGTACCTACTATTTTTCCACTTACAGCTATTGGTTTACTTTGGTACTTTATCTTTATGCCGAATGGCTCCTTAAATAGCTTATTAGAATTTATTGGGCTTGCAGACTTAGCTAAAGGCTGGTTAATTGACTCGTCTACTGCGATGGGTGCAATTATTTTTGTGAACATTTGGGCAGGTGTAGGATACTACATGGTCATCCTATTAGCAGGATTAACAACGATACCAGAAGAAGTATATGAAGCGGCAGAGATGGATGGAGCTTCAGCCGTACAAAAGTTCTTCCATATAACAGTTCCTATGTTAAAGCCAATTATTACTTTATGTATTTTAATGGATATTATTGGGACAGTGAAAGTATTCGATTTAATTTTTGTTATGACTGAGGGAGGACCGAATGGACTAACCAATTTGCCGACTACTTTAATGTATTATGAAGCCTTCAGATACAATAATTATGGCGTTGGTAGCGCATTAGGGGTCATTATTTTTGTCATTGCGCTCGTATTGACTATCGGTAGTGAAGCAATCATGAATAGGAAGGAGAAGAATCAATGAAAAAGAAAATAATATTATATGTTTTTGTCATAGCAATGGCTTTATTGTTTATTGAACCGATGTTATTTACATTAGTTTCTTCTCTTAAAGGAAATAAAGAAATATTTAGTTCACCCTTTAGCTTGCCTGAGGTATTTAGATTTGAGAACTATGTAATTGCTTGGCGTGAAGCGAATATGAGCAGATACTTCTTAAATAGTATACTGATTTCGATGGCAACTGTGATTATTCTCGCGATTGTCTCTTCCATGGCATCATTTACATTATCGAGATTTAACTTTAAAGTGAATAAATTTTTAGCCCTGTTTTTCCTGTTAGGTATGATGATACCTATGCATACAGTGCTTGTGCCAGTTTCTTATATTATTGGCGCATTAGAATTGAAAAATAACTTAGTGGCATTAGTGCTCCTATATGTGGCGTTTTCTTTGTCGTTTAGTATTTTAGTTTTAACACGGTTTATGAAAGGAATTAATGCCTCTTTAGAAGAAGCAGCACTTATGGATGGTGCGAGTTATTTCCAAATATATTTCAAAGTAATATTGCCGATGTCTGTTCCAGCAATATCGACTGTTTCAATTTTTAATTTTTTAGGCGCATGGAATAACATTCTGTTCCCACTTTTATTTATTAATGATGACCGCTTAAAACCAATTGCATTGGGTCTATTAAACTTTAGTGGTGAAAGAGGATCAGAATACGGGCCATTAATGGCTGCCATCGTCATCACAATATTAGTGCCTTTAGTCGTTTATCTTCTATTCCAAGAGAAAATTGAAAGTGGTCTTGCGGCAGGTTCAGTCAAAGAATAGCAATGAAATGGTGATTATAATAGGGGGTTATGAATTTGAGCGAATTACGTTATAGACAGGTGCATTTAGACTTTCATACGAGTGAAGATATCCCTGGGGTTGGAAAGGACTTCGTTGCAGAGGAGTTTGTGGAGACATTAAAAGAAGCCAATGTAAACTCGATTACTTGTTTTGCTAGATGTCATCATGGCTGGTTGTACTACCCTTCAAAGCATCGTCCAGATTTGATTCATCCACATCTTGAAAATAAAAACCTGTTATTAGAACAAATAGAGGTTTGCCATAAAAATAATATTAAAGTGCCGATTTATACAACTGTTCAATGGGATGGTTATATTAGCAAACATCATCCTGAGTGGTTATCGATTGATGAAAATGGACAATTCATTAATAGCCAGGGGGTTCCTGAGCCACATTTCTACTATACAATTTGCTTAAATAGCGGCTATAGACAATATTTTAAAGACCATTTACAAGATATTATTGATACAGTAAAAAGCGAAAATATTGATGGCTTCTTTTTAGATATTTTATTTAAAGTTGATTGTAATTGTAAAAATTGTTTTGAACAAATGGAGCGAAAAGGGTTAGACACAGGAAATAGAGTCGATCGAATCTATTATTCTACGGTAATGCTTGAGGAGTTTAAAGCAGAGATTAGCGATTTTATTAGAACTAGAGTGCCACATGCAGGTATTTTCTATAATAGCTCTCACATTGGTCCAGGCAATAAAAGTAGCTTAAATAATTATACACATTTGGAGCTTGAGTCTTTACCAAGTGGTGGCTGGGGCTATGATCATTTCCCTGCAACGATGCGATATTCTCGTACTTTGGGCAAGGACATCATTGGTATGACGGGCAAGTTCCATACGTATTGGGGTGATTTCCACTCACTGAAAAATAAGGCAGCATTAGAGTTTGAATGTTTCAATATGCTTGCTTTAGGTGCTGGTTGTTCGATTGGAGACCAACTTCATCCAAATGGCAAATTATCGAAGGCGGCTTATGAATTAATCGGCAGTGTGTATGGCAGAGTGAAAGAAGTAGAAAAATACTGTATGAATAATAAGCCAGTTGCAGAAATCGGGGTATTAACGCCTGAAGAATTTTATACACCAGGAGATCATAATTTAGGTATCCATCCAGCATTAATCGGCGCCGTTAGGATGCTACAAGAGTTGTCTTATCAGTTTAATATTATTGACAGTCAAATTGACTTTAATGACTATCAGTTAATTATCTTACCTGATGTGATTGACTACTCTCCTGAATTACAGCAAAAGCTACAGGCTTATGCTAATAATGGCGGAAAAATTATTGGTACGTATGAATCGCTAATTAATAAAAATAGTAACGAAGAAGATTTATATGGAAATGTGTATGTTGGTGAATCAAAGTATGACCGTGATTTCGTTTTACCGAATGATGTAATAGGTAAAAAATTATACAAAGAAGAATATGTCATGTATTTAAAAGGTTTAGAAATTAAGCCTGTACAGTCAGAGGTACTGATGCAGACAGTAAAACCTTACTTTAATAGAGAAGGCACTACATTTTGTTCGCATCAACATGCCCCATCATCGCATACATTTGGACATGCTGCAGTGACAAAACGCCAAAATATCATTTACTTCTCACACCCTATTTTCAAGCTATATCGAAAAAATGGACTCGCTTGGTGTAAATGGATGATGAAAGATGCCATTGACCATCTTCTCGAAAGTAAGCTTATTGCTCATAATGGTCCGTCGACATTGTTGACATCATTAAATGAGGATAAGGCAACAGGGGCAAAGATTTTGCATGCACTTCATTATATTACGGAGAAACGTTCAGAGGATATTTATACGATTGAAGATATTATCCCACTTTATAACACAGAGATTAGAATGTTTGTTGGTGAGACAAAGGTGACATCTGTAAAAAAACTGCCTGAATTAACAGAGGTAAGTTACAGTGCTGAAGGACCGTATATACACTTTACTGTCGATAAAATCGAGGGACATTTAATGCTACATATCGATTAATGTTACTGAAAAACTATAAAAAGGGAAATAGTCTAAGAAAAATAATCTTAGATATTTTCCTTTTTAATATAGTTAAAGGCAGGCTCGAAACTTAATTACGATAAATGAAAGATGTGATGATAGATGGAATTTCATTTTGGGCAACAGAACAAGGATATAGTTGTTGTAAATCCTGTATTACAATCAGCTTATCAATCTCTCCAAGTTCCTAAATGGATGATTGAAAAACATAAATGTCACTGGCTCAGACATGAAACAGAGCAGGGAGGACAGGATTACTTAATTGTTGGGTTAGGAAGCGATGAGACCGTTACTTATGAAAGCTTACGAGAAGCCGCAGGAGAAGTAGCAAGAGTGGCTAACGCAAGTGAAAATGATGACATGCAAGTATCTTTTGATTTTTTAAATGCAGTGAATCTCAATCAAGTAGATGCTGTGACTGCTTTTGTAGAAGGTTGGATGCTTGGAGCCTACCAGTTTCAAAAATACCGTCAAGAAAAGAAAGTCATAAAACCTTGTAATGTTTATTTTTTATTGGACGAAACAGAAGCGTTACTAGAAGCAATCCACGTTGGGAAGTTACGTGCAACCAGTATAAATGTTACGAGAGACCTATGTAATACAGATCCAATAGATCTAAATCCAGACACTTTTGCTGAAACAATTCGCCAGCATTTTGGAGGAAAAAATCTGTCCGTAAATATTTATAATACAGACGACTTGCAACAGCTTGACTTAAATGGGCTACTTGCAGTTGGCAGAGGCAGTCAATATTCTTCGTATTTAGCAGAAATTAAGTACTGTACGAATGTTAATAAGCCACATATCGTGTTGATTGGTAAAGGTATGACTTATGATAGCGGTGGTATTAGCATTAAAACGGGTCTTAACATAAGCGATATGCGTATGGATATGGGCGGGGCAGGTGCTGTATTTGGTGCGATGGATTTAATCGCTTCAAAAAATGTTGATGTAAATGTCACTGCCCTGTTGCCGATTGCTGAAAACTTGCCTAATGAAAAGGCATTTTTACCAGGTGAAGTTATTCGTTTCGCTAATAATTTGCATGTTCAAGTTGGCAATACAGATGCGGAAGGAAGGCTTATTTTAGCGGATGCTCTATTATATTCTGAAAGGTTAAAGCCTGATGTAATCATTGATATTGCTACATTAACGGGCTCCATCGGTGCGGCGCTAGGCTTAAAATATGCAGGTGTATTCGGAGATGAGTCGATTACAGAATTAATGAAGAAGCTGGGAAGTTACAATGGTGATTTTATATGGCCGATGCCACTTATCGATCAATATGAGGAATCATTAGCGAGTGATTATGCAGATATTTGCAATATTAGCTCAGACAATCTTGCAGGTTCTATTACGGCTGCACTGTTTTTAAGAAAATTTGTCCCTAAAGGTGTTAAATGGGGACATATTGATATGGCGGCACCTGTTCAATCACCTAAAACGACAGGGTATCATGTGCGTGGTGCATCAGGTTATGGCGTTCGATTATTGGCAGATTTCATAGAAAGCTATAGTAAACTAGGAAAAGGAAATGACTAAATATGGTTATTGAAGTGATTGCAATTTCTTTAACAGATGCGATAACGGCACAAAAAGCTGGAGCTGACAGAATTGAATTGGTCGCAGGTATAGCCGAGGGAGGGCTCACACCGAGCTATGCGATGATAGAAAGTGTGTGCAGTGAATTAACGATCCCAGTAAATGTAATGATTCGTCCTCACAGCCGTTCATTTTGCTATGATCAAAATGATATGAAAATAATGTTAAAAGATATTCAAATATGTAAACAGCTAGGTGCGAGTGGAATAGTCGTAGGTGCACTTACCGAAGAGCAAAATATTGATGAGCTTATTTTACAACAATTAATTGAAGCAGCAGATGGATTGGATATTACATTCCATCGAGCATTTGACGATGTAAAGGACCAATCCAAGGCATTACAAACGCTAATGTCCTATAAAGAAATATCACGGATTTTAACATCAGGTGGCAAAAGTAAAGTACTTGATGCGGTTAGTGAAATTCAAGCTTTAGAACAACAAGCAAGCCTCGCTCATATGCAAATCATGCCAGGATCGGGTCTATCACCTAAAACCCTTCCATCCTTTTTACAGCATGTCAACGTTTCCGAATTTCATTTTGGATCTGGTGTTCGACATCAATCCAGCTTTGACCATTTTATAGACGAACATAAAATTAAAGAAGTTAAGGATATAATTTTATCCCGTGCATAGTAGACACAGTGGACCATTGGGGGAAATAAAATGCAACAAAAAGAGTACCTAGTTGGAGTAGATATGGGTGGTACAAAAATTGCCATTGGATTATTAAGTGTTGATGGGGAAATGATTAAGGAAATTCGTCTGGATACAAAAGGGCACGAAGGTCCAGAGATTGTTGTCAATAGAGTAGTAGAGGCGATAAATGCTCTTTCAGAAGGCTACGAGATTAGAGGTATAGGCGTCGGCGTGCCTGGGATAGTTGATACAGATCACGGCATTATTCGCTATTGGTCTACTTTTGATTGGAGAAATGTACAGTTAGGGCAGATGCTAAATGCACAATTAGATAAGAAAATTACAGTTGTCAATGATGCAAGTGCAGCTACTTGGGGAGAATTCAACTACGGGGCAGGCCGGCAATCAAAGAATATGCTTTTTATGACGATAAGCACTGGAATCGGTGGCGGCATTATTTTTGAACGAAAGCTATATACTGGCAGTAATAGGTTAGCTGGCGAAATAGGGCATGTCACTGTGAATCCGAACGGACCAACATGTAATTGTGGCAAATTAGGTTGTTTAGAAGTATATGCATCAGGAGTATCGATTCAACGACATGCGGTGGACGCAATCAAAAAGTGTACATCTATGCTGGTTGAAATGGAGAAGCAAGAACAAAGGCCGATTGATACTAAAATGGTGTTTGCTGCATATGAATCAGGAGATTTAGTTGCACAAGAAATTATTGAGCAAGCGGCTACATATGTAGGTATTGTTTTGGCGAATTTTATACAAACATTTAACCCAGACTGCATTGTACTCGGTGGCGGTGTTATGAAAACAACTTCTCGATTTATGGAAAAGATTGAAGAAGTGACCGAAACCTACGTCCTTCCTTCCTATCGAAACACATATGAAATAAGACGTTCGCAATTGTTTGAGAACGCAGCATTAATTGGTGCGGCCCATTTAATTGTTTGAGTGCCTGTCACCTCTAAAAACCCACTTAGCTTTCTGCGCGCAGGAGACTTCGTGGGTTTTTACTTGGGGGAAAGTTCAGAATTGTTTGAGTGCCTGTCACTGTGAATGGAGTTATGACATGGGAAATTTGAGCATATAGTTAATGTGTGTATTTTGCAGATGAAGCTTTAGAAGGAAATACGTTTGTTGTTAAAAGCGGAGGTTTTATATGCTGTTTAATGTAAAAAAATTCTCTTTCATGCTATTAAATTGTTTTATGGAACTAGACACCAATTTTTGAGAATGCTATATTAAAGGAGTCATAGTATTTTTATAATTAGGAAAATTAAGTGAATACACGTCCTAATTACGTCCTAATTATAAGGAACAAAGGGGTAAGTGTTATAAAGAAGGATGATAGGTGCCTATGGTAAAAAAAACGTTAAAACAAAGAATTGTAGACGCTTCTGTAGTGTTGTTTCAGCAAGATGGCTATCATAACGTAACAGTTGATCGCATTGTGGAATATATCGGTGCATCAAAAGGTGGATTTTATCATAACTTTAAATCGAAAGATGAATTGTTATATGAAGTACATGATGTGTTTATTTCCTATGTTATCAAACAATCACAGGAAGCTTATGACAAATACGATACACCTATTGAACGCTTATGTGCAATGCTTCAAACGCTGACACAAGTGTTTGATGTGTATCAAGCCCATATTACTGTATTTTATGAAGAAAGCCGTTCGTTGTCAGAAGAATATAGTGTAATCATTCATAAAAAGCGGGACCAATATCGGGAAATATTACAAAAGGTGATTGAAGAAGGACAGCACACGAAAGATTTTCGTGCTGAATTACCTTGTACGATTGTAACAATGGCCATTGTAGGGATGATTAACTGGACATATATGTGGTTTAAACAAACAGGTCCATTAACAATGGAGGAAATTACAGAAGTATTTACGGATATGATATTACGAGCAATTGTGACAGAGCAAGCTATGGAAGAAGCAACTCAATTTATGGTCAAGGAAAAGCCAGAAGAAATAGCTGGTTTTATTAATCTTTAAAACCGACCGACTAGTCGGTCCAGATTTGTGTAACTGTCGTCTGAAAGAAATCCGCTATGGCAAATTGGAAACTAGGGGGAAATGGGAATGAACTTTGAACTAACGAAAGAGCAAGCGATGATTCGAGACATGGTACGTGATTTTGCAGAGAAAGAGATTAAACCTTACGCTCGTGAAGTCGACGAGACATCAACAATGAGAATAGAAAGCTTTGAAAAAATGGCAGAGCTTGGCTTATTGGGTATCCCGTTTCCTGAGGAATATGGTGGTTCTGGTGGAGATACGGTGTCCTATGCAATTGCTGTCGAGGAAATTGGGCGCGCTTGTGGTGGTACGGGTTTAAGCTATGCAGCAGCGGTAAGCTTAGGTGCCGCTCCAATTTATAATTTTGGAACGGAAGAACAAAAGCGTGAATGGCTTGTACCTTTAGCAAAAGGCGAAACATTAGGTGCTTTCGGTTTAACGGAGCCGAATGCAGGGTCTGATGCGGGTGGAACACGTACAACAGCAGTCGTTGACGGCGATGATTACGTTATTAACGGTGAAAAATGCTGGATTACAAATGCAGGCCATGCAAGACAAATTATTGTCACGGCAGTAACTGGCAAGCGTGAAGATGGCAAAAAAATTATCTCATCAATTATTGTGCCAACAAACACACCTGGTGTCACAATCAATTGTAATTACGACAAAATGGGCGTACGAGGCTCCAATACATGCGAAATTATTTTGCAAAATGTGCGCGTTCCAAAAACGAATCTATTAGGGGACGAAAAACGTGGGTTCAGCCAGTTTTTAAATACGTTAGATGGTGGACGTATTTCCATAGCGGCTTTATCAGTCGGCATTGCACAGTCTGCTTATGAAAAAGCATTAAAGTATGCGAACGAACGCGAGCAATTTGGAGCACCAATCTCCAAGTTACAAGCAATACAGTTTAAATTAGCCGATATGGCAATGGAAATAGAGCTTGCTCGTACACTTGTACATAAAGCAGCATGGCTTAAAGATCAGAAAAAACCATTTGCTAAGGAAGCAGCGATGGCGAAGTTATTCGCATCAGAGATGGGCTTCCGAACTTGCAATCAAGCCATTCAAATTCATGGTGGTTCAGGTTATATGAAGGAATATGATGTAGAACGTCATTTACGTGATATTAAATTAATGGAAATTGGTGAAGGTACATCTGAAATTCAACGTCTCGTTATTTCTCGTCTAATTGGCTGTTAAAAACATTAAATAGCATATTTAAGGGGGATTTTCATGGCAGAACTTGTGTATCAAACAATTGGTCAATTGCTCGATGAACAGTCTAAAAAATATCCTAAAAATGAAGCGCTAGTGTATGCAGATAGAGACTTACGTATGACTTATGAGGAGTTAAATCATCAAAGTCGTTTAGTTGCGAGAGGATTAATGGCCCTTGGTATTGAAAAGGGAGATCATATCGCAGTGTGGACGACAAATGTTCCTGAATGGGTACAGTTACAGTTTGGCACAGGAAAGATGGGGGCGCCAATCGTTACGGTAAACACAAATTATCGTGCACATGAACTGGAATATTTACTAAGACAATCCGATGCTAAAACGATAATTTTAATTGAAAATTATCGGGACCATTCTTTTATGAATACACTCCAGGAAATTTGCCCAGAGTTAGAAAATTGCGAACCTGGTAAATTGCAATCAGAGCGTCTACCTTTATTGAAAAATGTTATTTTAATTGGCGAAACAAAATATCCAGGAGTACTTAACTGGTCAGATGTACTGGCAGCTGCGGAGCAAGTAACAGAGCAACAATTAGATCAAATACAGGCTTCACTCCATTATGATGATGTCATTAATATTCAATATACATCAGGAACAACAGGGTTTCCAAAAGGGGTTATGTTAACGCATTATAACTTAGTCAATAATGCGGTGAACATTGCCGAATGTATGCGCTTAACGTCAGAGGATCGCTTATGTATTCCAGTGCCATTCTTCCATTGCTTTGGCTGTGTAATTGGTACGTTAGCCATTACTACAAGTGGTGGAACAATGGTGCCAGTGCAAGAATTTTCTCCAGCGGAAGTATTACGAACAGTTGAAAAAGAAAAGTGCACTGCATTACACGGAGTACCGACAATGTTTATTAGTGAATTGAATTTGCAGAATTTTTCGTCATACAACTTATCGACATTGCGTACGGGCGTAATGGCAGGTTCCAATTGCCCAATTGAAGTGATGAAAGCAGTCATCGAGAAAATGGGGATGACTGATGTCACTATTTGTTATGGTCAAACGGAATCTTCTCCTGTTATTACTCAAACGAGAGCAGATGACCCATTCCATTTAAAAGTAGAGACTGTAGGTAGGGCATTACCAAATCTAGAAGTTAAAATTGTCGTTCCTGGTACAGATGTAGAAGCGGCAACAAATGAGCAAGGCGAGCTATGTACAAGAGGCTACCACGTGATGAAAGGTTACTATAACAACCAAGAGGAAACACAACTTGCAATTGATCACGATGGCTGGCTTCATACGGGTGATTTAGCAACGATGGATGAAGAAGGTTATATCAGGGTTACAGGCCGTTTAAAGGACATGATTATACGTGGTGGTGAAAATTTATATCCACGTGAAATCGAGGAGTTTTTATATACATTTCCAAAAATCGCTGATGTACAAGTAGCGGGCGTTCCTGATCCTAAGTACGGTGAAGAAGCCGCTGCATGGATTATATTGCGAGAAGGGGAACAGGCGACAGAAGAGGAAATCCGAGCTTTTTGCCGAGATAAAATTTCTAAACATAAAATTCCGCGACATATTTTCTTTATCGATAGCTACCCAATGACTGCCTCAGGAAAAGTGCAGAAGTTTAAACTACGTGAAGATTTTGTGGCAGCAGTGAAGGTCAATTAGGGAGGGGGCAAGACAATGTTCAAGAAAGTATTAATTGCAAATCGTGGTGAAATTGCTAGACGTATTATACGCACTTGTAAGCGACTCAATATTCAAACGGTGGCGGTATATTCTGAGGCGGATGCTGAAAGCTTACATGTGAAAGATGCAGACGAGGCATACTGCGTTGGTAAGCCGCCTGTTGTTCAAAGCTATTTAAATATTGATCGCATTCTTGAAATTGCAAAAGAAAGCGGGGCTGACGCTGTTCATCCAGGATATGGCTTACTTTCGGAAAACGCTGATTTTGCAAAACGTTGTACAGAGGCTGGTCTAGTATTTATTGGACCTAGCGCTTCAGTGATTGCGTCCATGGGCAGTAAATTGGAAGCCCGAAAGACGATGAAATCTGCAGGTGTCCCGATTGTAGAAGGAGTTGAAACGCCTGTCAAAGACGTTTCAGAAGCAGTTGAAATCGCTTCCCGTTTAGGTTATCCGATTATGCTGAAAGCGTCTGCTGGGGGTGGTGGTATCGGCATGCAGTTAGTGTCTGATGCTGAGGAGTTGGAGAAAGCCTTCGAGGGTAATCAGAAACGTGCACAATCATTTTTTGGTGATGGCACGATGTACATGGAACGTTTCATAGCTAATCCACATCATGTTGAAGTACAGATTATCGCTGATTATGAAGGAAATGTCGTGCCATTATTTGAACGAGAATGTTCAATTCAACGCCGCAATCAAAAAGTGGTTGAAGAAGCACCATCTCCATTTATCTCTGAGGAAACGCGAGCAAAAATGCTAGAAGCATCTGTGCAAGCAGTGAAGCATATCGGTTATGTAAACGCAGGAACAATTGAATATTTAGTAGATGCAGAGCAAAATTTTTATTTCTTAGAGATGAATACACGTCTGCAAGTAGAGCATCCAGTAACAGAAGAAATAACGAAGCTGGATCTTGTGGAAGAACAGTTGAAAGTAGCGGCGCGACAACCGTTAAGCTTTACACGCGATAGCATTGACAAACAAGGGCATGCGATTGAAGTACGCATTTATGCGGAAAACCCGACAACATTTTTCCCGTCTCCAGGCAAAATTACAGAGCTAATATTACCGCTAGGAGAAGGTATCCGACATGAATGTGGTGTAGAAGCAGGCTCAACTGTGACACCTTTCTATGATCCAATGATTAGTAAATTAGTAGTATGGGGTGAAACGCGAGCAATTGCCTGTGAGCGCCTAATACAAGCACTACAAGATTACAAAATTGAAGGAATACAAACAAATATACCGATGCTTTTGAAAACTGTAACCCACGAGCAATTTTTAAAAGGGCATACAACAACGAAATTTGTGGAGGAGTTTTATTTACCACAATTAACAGAAACAAAATAAGGATAAGTTCATGATTTTGACATTCGTAGCAACGAGTTTATAAGAAATAGCTCGTGTTGACGGTCAGATGTTTTCATACTGAGGAGCTTATGCAAAGCATGTGCTAGTAGGCATGCGTTACTAAATGAATATATGTGTATTGATTTGAGTGATAGCTGTCACTTGAAGCAAGTACACCAACTATTTGGAGGGATTTATATGGCAACAGTAAAAGCGAGCATGGCAGGAACAGTATGGAAAATCGTAGTGGCAGAAGGCGATAAAGTAACAGCAGGGCAAGACGTAGCAATTTTAGAGTCAATGAAAATGGAGATACCGATAGCTGCCGAAGAGGATGGCGTTGTAAAAAAAATTATTGCGAACGAAGGCGATTTCATTAACGTTGATGATGATATTTTAGAAATTGAATAGGGAGGCATTTCTATGCAATTACCAAAGCATGTTACGTTAAAGGAAGTAGGGCCTCGGGACGGTTTGCAAAACGAAAAGGTACACATCGCGACTGCAGATAAAGTACAGCTAGTAAATTTACTTAGTCGGACGGGATTAAATTATATAGAAGTAACGTCTTTCGTCCATCCGAAGTGGATTCCTCAATTAGCAGATGCAGTAGAAGTGTTGCAAGCTATTAAGCGAGAAAAGGACATAACGTATGCGGCACTCGTGCCAAACATGCGAGGACTAGAACGGGCATTGCTAGCAGGCATCGATGAAGCAAGCATTTTTATGTCTGCTAGTGAAAGTCATAATCAAAAAAATATCAATAAAACGATTCACGAAACATTTCCGATCATGAAGGAAGTAGTTGAAGGGGCAAAGGCAGCAAATAAGCATGTACGTGGTTATATCTCAACAGTAATTGGTTGCCCTTATGAGGGTTACATACACCCAGAAAAGGTTTTACAAGTAACAGATAAATTATTGGAAATGGGCGTTGATGAAATATCGCTTGGCGATACAATCGGCGTTGGCGTACCGACGCAGGTTGAGCATCTTTTAGAAGAGTTGCTAAAGAGGTATCCAGCTGAAAAATTTGCGCTGCACTTCCATGATACGCGTGGTACAGCGCTAGCTAATATTATGAAATCATTAGAAATGGGTATTACAAAATTTGATAGTGCACTCGGTGGTCTGGGCGGTTGCCCTTATGCGAAAGGTGCAACAGGTAATGTAGCCACAGAAGATTTGTTGTATCTATTAGAAGGAATGGGCATCGAAACAGGTGTTAATAAGCAAAGGCTGTTAGAAGCGGTACTATTTATAGAACAAAAGCTAGGGAAGGACGTTGCATCTAAACAAATGGCTATTGTTCGTAATGAAGGGAGTGCCAATGTCACGTGACACAACAACTCGTTCAATTTGATTTATTACCAGGTAATATAGGGCTCATTACACTTTCTAGAGCGGAAGCTGCAAATGCCATGTCAGTACAATTATTAAACGACCTTAGTGCTACGCTAGATAAAATAAATGCTGATCCAGCAGTACGTGTTGTTTTACTATCAGGCGCAGGGGAAAAGGCATTTTGTGCTGGGGCAGATTTAAAAGAGCGTAAAGGAATGTCTGATCATCAAGTAAAACAAGTTGTGCAATTAATCGGAGCAACCATTGCCAAAGTAGAGTCATTAGCTCAGCCTGTCATTGCAGTGTTAAATGGCGTCGCATTTGGGGGCGGACTAGAACTCGCTTTAGCTTGCGATTTACGCATAGCGGCGACACATATCAAGGTTGGTCTTACGGAAACTTCTCTTGGCATTATTCCAGGAGCAGGTGGAACACAACGCTTACCGCGATTAATTGGAATTGGAAAAGCGAAGGAACTAATTTATACAGCACGTCGAATCGATGCCGAGCAAGCGAAACACCTCGGTATTGTGGAATATGTATATGAGGGGCATGAAGTGCAAGAAAAAGCGCAACAGCTTGCACTTGAAATGGCAAAAAATGCGCCATTGTCATTAATTCAAGCGAAAAATGCTATTAATAATGGTGTGGAAGTAGATTTAGCTACAGGCTTGAAAATCGAGTCACTTGCATATAGCGCACTTATTCCAACTGAAGATCGCTTGGAGGGCTTACAAGCTTTCCAGGAAAAAAGAGCACCGCAATACTCAGGAAAGTAATGGACTGCAAAGGGGGAATTGGACATGAGCAATATATCTACAGAAAACATATCAAATGCGATGAAGGAACAAATTTTAGCAGGGGGACTGCCAAAATATCACGATAAAAATGCACAACAAGGCAAGCTATTTGTTCGAGAGCGACTAGAATTATTACTAGATGATGGACTTCAGTCGGAAGATGGGCTTTACGCGAACTGTTTAGCAGGTGATTTACCAGCAGATGGTGTTATTACAGGTATCGGTAAAATCCACGGTCGTACAGTATGTGTGTTAGCTAATGATTCGACAATTAAAGCAGGGTCTTGGGGAAAACGTACAGTAGAAAAAATGATTCGTATTCAAGAAACGGCGGAGAAGCTAAATTGTCCATTATTTTATTTAGTGGATTCAGCAGGTGCGCGTATTACAGATCAGTTAGAGATGTTCCCTGGTCGTCGTGGGGCAGGACGAATTTTCTACAATCAAGTAAAACTTTCAGGTAAAGTACCGCAAATTTGCTTGCTGTTTGGTCCTTCTGCAGCTGGAGGCGCTTATATTCCTGCATTTTCTGATATTGTGGTGATGGTAGAAGGCAACGCATCTATGTATTTAGGGTCACCACGTATGGCAGAAATGGTCATCGGTGAAAAAGTGGATTTAGAAACAATGGGTGGCGCTAAAATGCATTGTTCCGTTTCTGGTTGTGGGGACGTCCTAGTAAAAACAGAACAAGAAGCGATTGCTTATGCTCGTAAATACTTAAGCTATTTCCCGAATAACTATGCGGAACGTAGTAAAGTGGAGGCTCCAAAGCCGCCAGCAACATTTGAAAAATCAATTGAAGAATTAATTCCTAAAAATCAAAACTCGCCATTTGATATGTATCAGTTAATTGATCGGTTGATTGATGAAGATTCTTTCTGTGAAGTGAAAAAATTATTTGCCGCAGAATTAATAACAGGTCTTGGCCGTATTAATGGACAATCAGTTGGTATTATCGCCAACCAACCTCGTGTGAAGGGTGGCGTATTGTTCCACGATTCGGCTGACAAAGCAGCAAAATTTATTTCATTATGTGATGCCTTTAATATTCCATTAATATTCCTTGTAGACGTACCAGGATTTATGATTGGCACACAGGTTGAAAAGGCAGGCATTATTCGTCACGGCGCAAAAATGATTTTTGCAATGAGCGAGGCAACTGTACCGAAGCTAACTGTAATTGTCCGTAAGGCGTATGGTGCAGGGCTTTATGCAATGGCAGGTCCAGCTTTCGAGCCTGATTGCTGTATTGCGTTGTCGAACGCACAAATAGCCGTAATGGGGCCAGAGGCAGCGGTAAATGCAGTATATGCCAATAAAATTGCTGAACTACCAAAAGAAGAACAAGCAAGCTTTATTGCTGAGAAGAGAAAAGAATATCAAGAGGAAATTGACATTTATCGCTTAGCATCTGAGCTAATTATTGATGATGTCATTGAGCCAAATGATTTACGAAAAGCATTAGAAACACGTTTGGACTTGTATATGTCTAAATACTTGTTATTTTCTCAACGGAAGCATGGTGTGAATCCAGTATAAGAAGAAACACTTTCATCAAAAAATGCACCCAGTTTATGCTGGAGTGCATTTTTTGATATATTTCACCCCTTGCATGTGTACGGTCAGACATATTAAAATATGGGATGGATAAGAGGAAGTGGGTGAATGAGCATGGCAAAAAATAATATATCCAGTATCCAAGGTGATGCCAAGCTACCATTACCATTTCGAGCGTGGATTGATACGTATTACATACAACTTAAAGTAATAGGTTGGGTGTTTTTTAGCTTTTACACATGTATTGCCTTTTACAAGCTAGTAATTAATCGTTTAGTCGAAGTTTGTATTATGTTGTTCAGAGGCAATTATTCTTTAAGCGAGATGGGTTTGTTTGATTATAGTAGCTGGCGGGTAACGACAAATTTTATACCGTTTGAAACGATTTTACGTTATATCAACTACTCACAATATTTTAATTTAGACTTGATTGTCGTAAACTTATTAGGCAATTTATTAATTTTTACACCGATGGGTTTTTTGTTACCGCTACTGTCAAAGAGGTTTCGAAAGGCGTGGGTAATTATTTGTATAGGCTTTTTCTCTAGCCTTGCTGTTGAAACCGTACAATTTATTTTTACGGTTGGTTCTGCAGATGTTGATGATTTAATTTTAAATACGCTAGGTGCCTGGTTTGGATACTTAGCTTATAAATGTGTGCTTATTATGCCCAAAAAACGAGCGTAAAGTTCGTTTGTAGAAGAAACAGTCCATTTAAAATGGGCTGTTTTTTATTATCGATTAGCACTATTTTACAGGTATTTAATGTGATAAATTTTAATGAAAATAAATGAAAAAGTAATAAAGAGAAGTAATAACAATAAAATCACTTTAATTAATAGGGTATTTTTACCTATTAAAAAATTTTTATATTGTTTCTTTAGGAGGTTCGTAGTGATTTTTGCTTGAATTTAAGAGAGAAAATTCCGATAATAATAGTACAGAAACAGTTCAGTTTGAATAAAAATAGGGAATAGAAAGTTGTTCATATTTACTACTAAACTTGCATATTAAAAAGAAAGTCGAGGTGAGGATATGAAACTATCAAACATGATGGAGCAAGAGAGACAATCTGCTTATTATAATCGTAAGAAAATCCTTCAGCGCAAAGAGGCTGGTGATGCTTATCGAAAAAATGCACAGTATTTCCAACCAGAAAAAAATCCGATATTGCTAGAGCTTGAAAATCTATTATTAGGACGCCAAGATCAAGATTTATATGAGCAACATAAAGAGGAATCTAAAGACGTAACGCCACAGCAACAGGCGATGATGCAAGACTTACAACAAACAGAAAAAAGTGTAAGGGCTCATGAACATGCATTTAAAACAACTGGCAGTGATATAGGGGAATCGCCCTCTTTATCACGGTTAAAAGAAACAGATACGGACCAATTTACGGCATTAGAAGATTTAGGTGGAGCGGAAATTAATACGGATGCTGAAAGTGCAGACACATTGCAAATTTTACAGCAGGTTCGAAGTGCGGCACTAACACCTACAGTTCCATCTCCGCAAGATTTACGTATAGCAGCTAGTGCAGATGCTCAAATGCAACAAATTCAGGCAGATATCAATGCTACAGAGCTAGATGAAACATTACTGAAGGAGCTTGAACCATCTTTTGTGACGGAAACAATTGATGTAAAGGTGCCAGAACGATTTTCAAAGGAATTGAATTTAGATCCATTAGCAGATACAATTTTCGGTAAGACGTATGATGAGACGTTGAAAGCACGGACATTTAAATTGGCGTCAGCAAAATATGTTGCGCATATTCAAATGGCAAAAAGCGGCTATCTATATGGAGACAACTCAACGTTTTCAATGACAGCCTAAAGGATAGATAGGGGATTTTAATTGTGGCAAAGGCGAAGTATACGAAAACCAATGCAATTAGATTGTTAGAGCAACAAAAAATACAGTTTGACGTTTTAGAGTACGAGACAGGTGACGGTCTAGTAGATGGAGTGTCAGTAGCTGAAAAAATCGGACACCCTGTCACAAGTGTATTTAAAACATTAGTGGCAAAGGCGAGCGCTCAAAAGCTTTTTGTTTTTGTTATTCCAGTTGCGGAGGAACTTGATTTGAAAGCTGCTGCTAAAGTCGTTGGCGAGAAAAAGATTGAGATGCTAGCGGTTAAGGAGCTACTTGGTTATACAGGCTATGTCCGTGGTGGATGCTCACCAGTCGGCATGAAAAAGCTATATCCGACGGTTATTGATGCATCTGCACGTGAGCAAGGAAGTATTATTGTTAGTGCAGGGAAAATTGGTATGCAAATGAATGTTCAAGTTGATGATTTACTTACAGTGACTAAGGCGCAACTTGCTCCCATCACAACTATCCAAGAATAATCCTTGGATAGTTTTTTATTTTGGGAAAAATATAGTCGGATTATTTAAAATAATTAGCGGAATATGAGATTTTGTAGCAGAAATGATGATAAAGTTAGAGCAATATCATACATAGAGAGAAGGATAGAGAAATGCGAAAAGTCACAGGATGGCGCTGGGCGTTTTTTGTGGTAGGAATGGTGATAATGTCATTAGGAATTACGATGTCGATCAAAGGGAAAATTGTAGGAACAAGCCCATGGGATGTGTTACATGTAGGGCTATTTCAAAATTTCGGCTTAACAATAGGAACTTGGTCTATTGTAACAGGACTTTTGATCGTCGTCTCTACCTCGATTGTATTACGGCAATGGCCCAAAATAGGGACATGGTTAAATATGCTACTTATCGGTTCATTTATTGATGTGTTTAATTGGCTGTTGCCTTCAACTGATATTTATGGCTTACAAATAATTTATTTTATACTGGGTTTATTTGTTTTAAGCTTTGGCTGTGGCATGTATATTGCGCCAAATATGGGGGCGGGTCCGCGCGATACTTTAATGATGATTCTCGTTGAACGATTTGGAGGGACGATTAAAACCGCGCGTATGGGCATCGAAGTTCTCGTCACTATTTTTGGATGGTTGCTCGGGGGCCCTGTTGGTGTTGGTACTGTCGTTATTGCATTAACATCAGGCTATATTGTGCAAATTTCCTTACCGTATTGTCGTAAAGTTTTAATGAAATGTATCGGAAGCATGGAGGGCATCAAACCATTTTAGTTTGGGTGACAGGCACCAAAACAATTCTGAAAACTTCAGTCCGAGTAAAAATCCACGAAGACTCCTGCGGGAACGCACGTAATGTAAGACGCAACAAACCGCGCGACAGCGAGGGTTGCGGCTTACATCGTGCCCGCGGAAAGCGAAGTGGATTTTTACGTTGTTAGGAACCTGTATTATGTCAGATATCTGTGCCAAGTGCCAGGTACGCACACAATTAGTGTCAGGCACTCAAACAATTTACTCCTCTTTCATCTTTTTGCCTAATAGTTCATATAATGTCTTGGCATAAAAAAAGGGGGAGCGACATTGAACGGAAATGTTACCTATTACTTTGGACACGCACTTACTGGGCAAGGAATCAAACATTTATATAAAGAAATGATGGATGAAGCGGAATTAGTTTACGTTCTGCAAGGCCCATCAACATATAAAGGATCAGAGCTTTTGAAGGAGCTAGGCTATTATTATGTAAAACAGGGCTTTGCAGTAGAGTGGTTTCAACACGCATTGTTAGAGAACGTAATAGAGGGAGTCTTTGTTCGAGGCTGTAATCGACTCTATGTGTGGTCTTCGCAATGGGGGATTGAACCAACTTTATTTGGTACGAAGCATCGTGTGCTGTCCTTTTATGATTGCTTAGAAGAAGACCGACTTGAAGAGATTGGCGAAAAGCTAGCTGTTGCGATAAAAGAGCGGGAGTTATGGCGTGAAAAGTGTATAACAATGCTTGAAATCGCCAAAAAAATACATGATGACTGGGAAATTGTTACGCAAAGTTGCATGAACTGGCAAGCTTTAGATGAACAAGTTACAAACTTAAAGTCGAATATTTTTCAATCCATCGTTTTAAATAAAACTGGAAGACGCACGCATCGACTATTAGGAACACTTACACCTCGAGGTGCAGAAAATACAGTAGATAGCATGACAAAAAATCTAGCGAGAAGATTGATGATAAAGGGCAAGCCAGGTACGGGGAAATCCTCATTAATGAAAGGATTGGCAGACGAGGCAAATGCAAGAGGGCTAGATGCGCAAATTGTATGGTGTGGCTTAGATGCTGGTTCAGTGGATATGGTCATCGTACCAGAATTAAACCTTTGTATATTTGATAGTACAGAGCCACATGTATTTGATCCACAAGATGGAAGATTAGGCGATGAAATTTTTGATATGGGGAAACATTGTGTTTTGTCAGAGGAAGCCGAAGCTCAAATTGAAGAAATCCGCGTGAACTATAAAAGCGCAATGCAAGATGCGATCGGCTATACAACGCGATATGCGGAAGCAGAGAAAACAATTCGCCAGCTCATGGATCAATGTTTGTCGACAGCGATTTGGCGTGAAAAAACAGCTCCTTTATTTGAAAGATTAGCAAAGTAATTTATTCTAATTGGTTGCTTATGCTACACTATGGGTAGACTAGTCGATCTTTATTCAATAGCTTGCTTGCGAAAGCGAAATGGATGCAAATGACCCCTTATTTGCATGGATATGAACAGCAAGCTGAATGAAGAGAATGCCTCTGGCAGAAGCCTTGGATTTTGAGTTATAGGATGCATGCATAAAATAAAATCCGAATATTATGACGCCGAGACAAAACTGATCTTAGAAAGGATGATACTCTTGTCTAAAGTACTAAATACATTTTTAGATGAAAACTTACAAGCCTTACGTGATCAAGGCTTATACAATGAAATTGACGCAGTAGAAGGCGCAAATGGGCCAGTTATTCAGGTTCGAGGTCAGAATCTTATCAATCTTTCCTCTAATAACTATCTTGGCTTGGCAACAAATGAGCAATTAAAGCAAATTGCTAAAGAAGCAACAGAAAAATATGGTGTAGGTGCAGGGGCTGTTCGTACAATTAATGGTACACTTGATCTGCATGTTAAATTAGAAGAAAAGCTTGCAGAATTTAAAGGTACAGAAGCGGCTATTTCTTATCAATCAGGCTTTAACTGTAATATGGCTGCTATTTCAGCTGTTATGGATAAAAACGATGCCATTTTATCAGACCAATTAAACCATGCTTCTATTATTGATGGATGCCGCTTATCGCGTGCAAAAATCATTGCGTACAATCACTCGGATATGGAAGATTTACGCGCAAAAGCAAAAGAGGCTACAGAATCAGGTTTGTATAATAAAGTGATGGTCATTACAGATGGTGTTTTCTCAATGGATGGCGATATCGCCAAACTACCAGAAATCGTCGAAATTGCGAAAGAGTTTGATTTAATTACTTATGTCGATGATGCACATGGATCAGGTGTTACAGGTAAAGGGAAGGGCACTGTAAAACATTTCGGTCTAGAAAAAGAAATCGACTTCCAAATCGGTACACTTTCAAAGGCAATTGGAGTGGTCGGCGGTTATGTTGCTGGCAAGAAAAATCTGATTGACTGGTTGAAAGTCCGTTCTCGTCCATTTTTATTTTCAACAGCATTACCACCAGGTGATGTGGCGGCTATTACGGCGGCAGTACAAATGCTTATTGATTCAACAGAACTACATGATAAGCTATGGGAAAATGGCGATTACTTAAAAGCAGGGTTAGCGAAATTAGGCTTTAATATCGGAGAATCAGAAACACCGATTACACCATGTATTATTGGTGATGAAAAGCTGACACAAACGTTCTCTCGTCGCTTATTTGAGGAAGGCGTTTATGCAAAATCAATCGTTTTCCCAACTGTTCCAAAAGGCACTGGCCGTGTTCGTAATATGCCGACAGCTGCTCATACAAAGGAAATGCTAGACAACGCATTGACAATTTATGAAAAAGTAGGCCGTGAATTAGGCGTAATTTCATAATGACTAGAAGGCACTTTTTGTTCGAATTGAACAGGGAGTGCCTTCTTTTCTTTTATATTACGTACAGTTTTGCTTCGAAAATTCGCTATATTGCTTAAGATATAATCATTTAATCGGAAAATAACTATTCGGTGATATGATAGATTGTCAAAAGAGATTGACAAATAACATAATTCGAACTATTCTAGAAAGCATATTGAAATAGTAGGTTATAATAGCTGTTGAATAATTGAATAAGGAGAACAAAATGCTCGAATTTCGTAATGTATCAAAAGTTTATAGCTCAAAGAAAAAAGAAGTTGTTGGTGTTAGTGATGTATCCTTAACAATTAATCGTGGCGATATTTTCGGAATAGTAGGTTATTCGGGAGCTGGCAAAAGCTCGCTTTTACGTTGTATAAATTTACTCGAACGACCTACTAGCGGTGAAATATTAATTAATGGTAAGGATTTAACAAAGCTATCACGAAATGAACTACGTTTAGCGCGCTTAAAAATAGGGATGATATTTCAACACTTCTATTTAATAAGCCAAAAAACAGTAGGCGAAAATATAGCCTTTGCCCTAAAGGCAGCGAATATGCCAGCAGCTGATATTCCTGCAAGAGTGGACGAATTGCTTAAAATGGTTGATTTAGCAGAAAAAAGAGATGTGTATCCTGCACAGCTTAGTGGTGGTCAAAAGCAAAGAGTAGGAATTGCAAGAGCTTTAGCAAACAATCCAGCGATGTTGCTCTGCGATGAAGCCACATCTGCTCTCGATCCTAAAACAACAGTATCCATTTTACGACTGTTAAAGGAAATTAATAATAAGTTAGGGATTACGATTGTCCTTATTACACATGAAATGGATGTTGTGAAGGAAATTTGCAATCGTATGGCTGTTATGCAGGATGGTAAAGTCATCGAGGAAGGTGAAGTATATGATATTTTCGCTAGCCCTCAAAAAGTATTAACACAAGAATTTATTAGTAGTGTGGTATCTTTTGATATTCCACAAACAATTTTAAAAAATGTCCAAGGTCAAATCGTCAAAATTTTATTTAAAGGAAATGTAGCAGGGGAAGGCGTTATTGCAGACACGATGCAACGTTTTTACGTAAAAGGGAATTTCCTTCATGGCACAATCGAATACATACAAGAACGACCACTTGGTATTTTTTTAATGGAGCTACAAGGTGAGGACAGTGAGTTAGCAAAAGCTGTTGCCTATATGACCGAACGTGGTGCTATTGTGGAGGTGGTTCAGCATGTTTGATGTAACCCATTTTATCGAGATGATTCCAGATATATTGAAAGCCTTTCAGGAAACGATTATTATGATTGGCATCTCGCTATCTGTGTCAATCGTGGTAGGTTTACCACTTGGTATTTTACTATTTGTCACGGATAAGGGGCTATTTTGGGAAAATCGTTTAATTAAAAGTGTGTTTGGCTTTGCGGTGAACTTTATTCGGTCGATTCCCTACATCATTTTATTAGTCGCGTTATTCCCATTAACGAAATTACTAGTTGGACAAACAATTGGGCCGATTGCAGCGAGTGTTTCGTTATCAGTTGCAGCCATTCCATTTTTTGCACGATTAGTGGAAACATCATTACGAGAAATTGATAAAGGTGTTATTGAGGCGTCAATAGCAGTAGGCGCCACACCGTGGATGATTATTAAAGATGTTTTAATTCCTGAAGCAAAATCAAGCATCATTCAAGCAATGACAGTTACTGTCATTAGTTTAGTTGCTTTCTCTGCAATGGCAGGCGTAGTAGGTGGCGGTGGTATTGGTGATTTAGCTATCCGATTCGGCTACTATCGTTATGATAATACAATTATGATTGCTACCGTTGCGATTTTAATTTTGCTCGTGCAAGCGATACAAATTGCTGGCGACTGGTTTGCAAAATCAATTGATAAAAGATAAGAAGAGGAGAGAAAGAAAAGATGAGAAAATCATTACTAGCATTTTTGACAATTATCCTTGCTGTCGTTTTAGCAGCATGTGGTTCTAGCGACAAAGGTTCCGATTCAAAAAAAGGTTCAGATGCAGCGGGAGATAGTAAATCTATTAAACTAGGTGCAACAGCAGGACCTTATAGTGATATGCTTAAAAAAGCAATTATTCCACAGCTTGAAGAAAAAGGTTACAAAGTTGAATTAGTAGAGTTCAGTGATTATGTGCAGCCAAATAAAGCTTTAGATAATGGCGATATTGATGCGAACTTATTCCAGCATACGAAGTACTTAGAAAACTTTGAAGAGCAGAACAACATGGATTTAGAAGCATTAATTATTGTGCCGACTGCGCCAATGGGCTTTTTCTCGAACAAATACAAATCAATCGATGAAATTCCTGATGGGGCAACTGTGGCAATTGCCAACGATCCTTCAAATGCAGCACGTACATTATTATCATTGCAGGAGCAAGGCTTAATCGAGATTGACCCTAGCATTGAAGAATTAAAAGCATCCGAAAAAGATGTTGTGAAAAACGACAAAAATTTAGTATTCCAACCGATCGAGGCGGCAGCACTTCCGCGTACAGTGGAAAGTGTTGATTTAGCTGGCGTACCTGGTAACTTTGCTTTAGCAGCGGGGCTAGATTTACTAAATGCGGTATTTTTAGAAAACATGCCTGACCAATTCCGTAACGTTATTGCGGTGAAGGCTGATAATAAAGATTCACAATTATCAAAGGATCTAGTTGAAATTGTAGAATCGGCTAAATTCGAAGAAGTTATTGATGCAGATTTCAAAGGCTTTGGTAAACCAGAGTGGATGGAAAATCGTAAATAATTAAGAAACAAGAAGCACTCGTCATATGGCGAGTGCTTCTTGTTTTATAATTCGTAACTTATCGTTTAAAAAGGTTAAGCTTTTCAATTCGGCCAATAGCTTCACGTAAGCGTTCTTCGCTTACAAGCAAACCGACACGTACATAGCCTTCACCAAACTGTCCAAAGCCATTACCAGCGGCTACAGCAATATCCGCTTTATCAAGTAATACATCGGCAAATTGTTCACTTGTGTACCCTATTGGAACAGGGAGCCAAGCAAAAAACGAACCTTTTGGAGCGGTTACTTGCCAACCGATACGCTGTGCTTCTTCGATAAGAACGTTTCGTCGACGCTCATATGTTTCCTTAAGTTCCTGTGCACAAGTTTGTGAGGATGTTAATGCGATAGCTGCTGCCTGTTGAATAGCAGGGAATTGGCTACAGAATAAATGATCTTGAATAAGATTAATAGCTTCTATAACTTGTGCATTTCCAACTGCAAAACCGATGCGCCAGCCAGCCATATTATAGGTTTTTGATAATGTATACAGTTCAATGCCCACATCTTTGGCACCGTCTGCCTGCAAGAAACTTACTGGTTTATTGCCATCAAAGCCAATCGCACCGTAGGCGAAATCGTGTGCTACAATCATTTGATGCGCTTTTGCAAAGCTTACTGTTTCTTCGAAAAATGCAAGTGTTGCTGTTCCACCAGTAGGATTGTTCGGGTAATTTAAGTAAAGAAGCTTAGCTCTTTCTTTTACTTCATCAGATAATGCATCATAGTCAGGTAAAAAATCATTTTCTGCAAAAAGTGGCATGACGTCATATTGCACGTCACCTAACACAACACCAGATAAATAATCTGGATACCCTGGATCAGGTAACAGCATAGTGTCACCAGGATTTAACACTGCCATTGGTAGTTCCACAAGTCCAATTTTCGTACCACCTAAAATGGCTACTTCTGTATCAGGATTAATCTCAACGTTGTATTCACGTTTATAAAAATCAGCTGCCGCTTGGCGTAATTCAGTAATGCCACGAAACGGAGAGTATTTATGATGCTGTGGGTTTTCTGCTGCCTCTTGAAGTGCTTTAATTATATGCGGGGGAGTCGGTTGGTCGGGATTGCCTTGACCAAGATTAATAATGTCGCGTCCTTCCGCTAGTGCTGCATTGACCTTTTGTACAAGTGCTGCAAAAAATTGTGGAGGGAGTTGCTGTAGTTTTTTTGATAATTCCATGTATGTTCACCTTTTTCAGAATATAATAATTATTATAGATATGTTGCAAATACTATTACTTTTTTAATAGATTGTCTATAGTCTTTCTTTATCAAGGGGAAAAAACGTATAAAGAAGACCAAAAAGAGACTTATGTGGAAAGGAAAGACCAGGACTCAATTAATTTTGAGCCTGGTCTTTATTTGGGTTACGATCTATAAATTCGTTGATTTCATCTTTTAATCGATAAACTTGTGTGAAGTAAAGATGTTCAGGTACTTCGTCACGTATTTGCCATTCTCGTAAAACTTTGTGATGGAAAGTTACAAAATACTCTTCTAATACACTTCTGTCAATGCCTTGTTTTGTAGCCATTTCAGCTATAGAAAGACCTTGTTGCCAATATAAATTAAACTCCTCCTCAGACAATTTTAATAACGCATAAATCTCTTCGTAATTATATTTGAGGCTATATTCATATTGTTTTTCTGTTGTAGAGTCATTCGTATTTTCTTCAGCGTTAACTATATCGCTAAGTAATGTTGAATTAGAAATAAATAAAGTAGCTATGACTATCGGTATAAATTTTTTCACAAGTATCTCCTCTCGTTTTTCACGGTATTATTTATTTTGTGAAAGTTATTTATAAAAATACGTCTAATTGTTGCCTTGGTCTTTTTTGTACTTATGAGGATGGAATTGTCTATGTAATATATTAACTCCAATGAAAACTAGGAAAGCGCCAATTATTTTTAAAAGAATATTCTTTATCAGAACATCATCAATCGTTATAGCGATGAGCATACTTCCGAACAATATCATGATGAATCCTAAAAACCCTTTTATATATGTCATATTTACCTCCTAAAAATGCTACTCGATGAAGTGGCGCTAGTTTTAGTCTTTTTAAGTAATGTTGCATGTTTTACAATTCTTGAAGTTCATTAACGGTAACAAATGTATAGCCTTCATTTGAAAGCTCTTGTAAAATGCCTTCAATTGTTTGAAGCGTATTATCGGTTTTATCATACATTGGATGAATCAAAATAATTGAACCAGGCTCGATATTTTCTTTTACATAATTTACTTTGTCTGTCGCTAAGCTGTAATAACTATCTGGTTCGAGATTCCAAGTTATCGTGTCTCGATGATGTTTCTTTAGGTAGTATGGAAATCCTATAAGTTTTTTCCCATTAGGAGGCCGAACATCAATTTCTCCTTTAAAACCAGTATTGCGAATCAATAGATCGGTTTTTTCAATTTCTTTCTTATAATATGAAAGGGTTTTGAAAACCATCCGATTATGAGAATAGGTGTGATTGCCGATTTGATGTCCTTGCTCTACAATTTTTTTTGCCTCGTCTGGATGTGTTTCAATTTCTTCGCCAATTAGAAAGAAGGTCGCTTTTGCATGATATTTTTCTAATAGTGGCAGTATCATATTTACATTTTCTGTTGGGCCA
This sequence comes from Lysinibacillus sp. JNUCC-52, assembly GCF_015999545.1. Classification (NCBI taxonomy): domain Bacteria; kingdom Bacillati; phylum Bacillota; class Bacilli; order Caryophanales; family Bacillaceae; genus Lysinibacillus; species Lysinibacillus sp. JNUCC-52. The sequence continues at coordinate 2,304,639 of NZ_CP065546.1, read as the reverse complement.
TCATCAAACGTTAATGCAACCACTTTTTGAGTTGTCTCTACTTGTTTCGTTATATTTCCGAACAACTGATATGTCCTCGAATTCATTAATTTATATGTGACCAGTAATAGGAGAAAAACTAGCAGAAAGCTTGTCACAGTGATGATTACTTTCCTTTTCATAACAACCCTTCTTTCTTATTTTGCATATTAGAAAGCCTAGTCTTACGGGAGTAAGGAAGAAAAATAAAAAAGATGGGATTCCCATCTTTTTTATTGCTTGTCTAACTTATCAGAAATACTTTTAAGGATTTGTATTTGCTCTTGTTGTATTTTAAGAAATTTAAGCAGAAACCAAATGACAAATACAGCTGGAGCTATGTAAATTAATAAGCTTAAGAGAGGTAAAAAAACGAAGAATGCGCTTTCCATAAATGATGTGACCTTCCTTCTTGATTATGATTTTTACTTTCGGGAATACCTTTATTATCATATCTATGTATGTAATAAGTATATCAGTAATGGTTTTTGTTGTCATTAAACGATAAAAATGTATATATTTATCGTTTTTAAAGTCGTTAACAAAACATTAAAAGATGAACATAGCCTGAAATTGATGACAATTGTCTTTAAGTATTTCATGGAATCTTTACCCTGATATCATCGACATGCCATGTGCACTCAGTGATATAATGGAACAAAGAAAAATGTAGTGTAGTAAGCTACACGGTATAGGATGTACTCATATGTCTTGAATGTTAAAACTATTTTTTACGAATGGATGGGGGAATAAACATGAAAATAGGTTGTATTCAATTGAATGTAAGATTCGGTAAAGTAGAAGAAAATTTTGTGAGAGCAGAGGAAAAAATTCGCGAAGCGGCACGCTTAGGCGCGGAGATTATAGTACTTCCCGAAATGTGGAATACAGGCTATGCGCTTGAAAAGCTAGCCGAACTTGCAGATACAGATGGCCAACGAGCAAAGGCGTTTCTACAAAGCTTGGCAATCGAACTTGGTGTACATATTGTGGGGGGCTCTGTCGCAACGAAGAAGGGCGATAAATTTTACAATACGATGTATTCCTTTGATAAGGAAGGAAATCTGGTTGGTGAATACAGTAAAGCACATTTATTCCGCCTGATGGATGAACATCTTTATTTAGAAGCGGGTGATGAAATGAACCGCTTTGCATTGGGGGATATTGAAGCAGCGGGTGTTATTTGCTATGATATTCGTTTTCCAGAATGGTTACGTGCGCATGCATTAGATGGTGCAAAGGTGATATTTGTACCAGCTCAATGGCCAACACCTCGTATCGATCATTGGAAAACATTATTGCAGGCACGTGCAATTGAAAATCAATGCTTTGTCATTGCCGTTAATCGTATTGCTAACAAGGTAGAAAACTTTAATGGTCAATCTATGGTGATTCAACCTTGGGGTGAAGTATTATGGGTTGGTGCAGAAGATGAGGAAGTAGCTGTTATAGACGTCGATTTTTCAATTGTCGATGAAGTTCGAGGAAGAATTCCAGTTTATGATGACCGTAGACCAGGCCTGTATAGTGGCGTAGTTAACAAATAAGTGCCACTCTTAGAGTGCCAGGCACCCAAACAATTCTGAATTCTATATCCAAGTAAAAATCCACCTAGACTTCCGCGCCTTATGGAGTGCTGCGCGCCGAAAGTGAAGTGGATTTTTACGTTTTATATGGAGGAGTGCCAGTCACTCAAACAATTTGACAGTGGATTTTACTTCTTTTCTTCTATAAGCGAATTGGCAAGTAACATAAACTCAAGTGTAATGCGATTATGACCCTTCATAAAATCCTCCCCTAGCAAACTTTCAAGCTTCTTTAGGCGATGATAGAGTGTTTGCCGTACAATAAATAATTGTTTAGCAGTTTGTTGTTTGGATCCATTTGTCTGTAGATATACTTGAAGTGTTTCGAGCAATTTACTGTTGTGCTTTTTATCATATTCAATAACAGGCTGTAAATAGTCTTGAATGACTTCTTGTAAATCCACTTGCATTTGCAATTTGTAAATGAGGTGGTATAAGTGTAAGTCATCATAGAAAAACGAGGTCGTTTGCACTTTGCCACAAATATATAATGTTTCTAAAGCCGTTTGATAGCTCTTCGGAATTTCCTCGACATCTGAAACGACCTTACCAATCGCTAGTTGATATCCTTGTGATAGTTGCTTTTTATAAAAATCCGTTTTTTTAAGCGTAGAAAAAAGCGTATTTAGTAATTCTCGGCTCGCTTTACAGTCTTTTGTATGGAGGAGAATGAAAATAACATAGCTCTTCCTTTCAAATAAAAAAGGGATAAAACCATTTTGTTCAAATAGATTACGATAATAAAGCTTGCTATACACAATATCCTCTTGTACCTTCATAATTGTATAGGGTGAAGATAAAATAAACACTGCGCTACTATAATAAGTAAAGTTCGAATGATGGGACACGATAAATTTAAAAATTTCCTCTTTCGTTAGCTTGTGATCAATCCACTCCGCTAAAATCGTTGCATCCTCAATATCCCTTTTCTCTTCAATATAAAATTCACGCATTAAAAGCTGAGCAAGTGCCGTCGCCGTACGATCTAAAATAAGTAATTCAAATTCAGAGAACAATCCATCCCCTCGATAAAGGGTTAAATCTGCATAATGTTGATCGACAATAAAAATAGGCTCATGTATAAATTGTGTTGCTGATTTTGGCATCTTTAATAAATCCCGTCGTTTGACTGTAGGTATATTCGGAAAAAAGATAGGGTCTCGACCTTTAATAGAAAAAATGATTTGTGTACGTAGTGCCTGATAGAGTGTTTGCAAAATATCATCTACGGTTTGTCCTAACAGAGCATTTTTGTTTAAAGTTTGTGAGTAAGTTTCTAATGAAGAAATCATAAAATATTGTTGGTTCATAATTTGACTATGTAAATCCTGTGTAATCCTCACAAAAGGAACTGTTTCATGAAAAACTATGATTGGGAAGTCATGTTGGTTGGCAAGTGAAAGAATGGATTCTGGTATTGTTTGTAAATAAGTGCCGTATTCTATGCAAAGTGCTGCACAGTTTTTTTTAATTAAAGACTCCACAAAAAAGATAAAGTCCTCAATACAATGCTGTAAACTAATTCCCGTCGTTAAAACCAATTCGTCCCCAGCTAGGAAATTATCAACTTGCACAATTTCAATAACATGTGCCCACTTTACAATTCGTAATAATCCATCTTTGCCTGCAACGACCTCGGCGCTTTTAAAGTGTTCATTTTCTAATACATCCTTTACTAGAAGCTTATATTGACTCATTGTAGCCCTCCAATCAAATATTGCATTGTACATAGAAAATGATTGAATTCTAAGTGAAAAGTAATGATTTAGCTATTATTTTACGAAATATCGTCTTTCGATACTATTTATTCTATTTTACATTATGTTTAAAACAAAATCATAGCATTTTACAGTTTGTCTATTACTTCGTCTCTTTGAAAGATGTAAGATTTTTGTAAGTACTAATCCAATCTTGCAAAAGGGGTGACAGATATGGAACAACAAACGCATTTACAGAGAGGGTTAAAGAAAAGACACATGACAATGATCGCTATTGCAGGGGTGATAGGCGCTGGCCTTTTTATGGGAAGTGGCTCGGTTATAAACTTGGCTGGGCCTGGTGCCATATTATCTTATATTTTTGCTGGGATAATTGTCATTCTTGTTATGCGAATGCTAGGTGAAATGGCAGCTGTAAACCCGACAAGTGGTTCATTTGCACACTACGCACATGAAGCAATTGGTCCGTGGGCTGGTTTTATGATTGGCTGGTTATATTGGTTTTTCTGGGTTGTCGCAATTGCGCTAGAAGCAACTGCTGCCGCCGCAATTATTCAATATTGGTATGACGGCATTCCTTTGTGGTTGCTAAGTTTACTATTAACTGTCGCACTTACTTTAACAAATGTACTGTCAGTAAAGGCATTTGGTGAGTTTGAATACTGGTTCTCTCTTATCAAGGTTGTAAGTATTATTGCCTTTTTAGCACTTGGGGCATTTATCATTTTCGGGATAGCGCCGAATTTTAATGCTATTGGTACTGCCAATTTAATCGGTGAGGGTGGTTTTTTACCAAATGGATTTGGGGCTGTATTAATGGGGGTAGTAATTGTTATTTTCTCCTTTATGGGTACAGAAATTGTTGCGATCGCTGCGGGAGAATCTGATGAACCGTTAGCAGCAGTGACTAAAGCAACAAATTCGATTACATGGCGTATTTTAATTTTCTATGTTGGGTCAATAACGGTAGTCGTTACATTATTACCATGGCATTCTTCAGATATTTTAACAAGTCCATATGTAGCAGTTCTAGATTATATCGGTATACCCGCTGCAGCACAAATAATGAATTTCGTTGTATTAACAGCGGTTTTATCGTGTTTAAACTCGGCGCTCTATGCAACATCAAGAATGGTCTTTTCTTTAGCAGAAAAAGGGGAGGCACCAAGAGCATTTTTAAAACTAAATAAAAATGGCGCTCCTGTAAATGCAATTCTAGCAGCCACTTTTTTCTCATATATTGCTGTAATTATGAACTATGTTTCGCCAGATAAAGTTTTTATGTTTTTATTGAGTTCCTGTAGTGCAATAACGTTAATTCTTTACTTAATTATCTCGTTTTCACAATTAAAAATGCGTCGGAAAATAGAAAAAGAAAATCCAGCGTTATTAAAAGTGAAAATGTGGTTATTCCCTTATTTAACGTATTTTACTATATTGGCAACAACTGCATTACTAGTGTCGATGTTTTTTATTGATTCTATGCGTTCTCAAATTCTATTTACGTGTGTTGTAGTAGCAATAGTGATGATTCTTTATGTCGTAACACAAAGGAAAAAGATTACTAATCCTGTGGGAGAAGCGAGTTCATCTTTCCAAAAGGAAAATTTAATATTAAACAACGATACAGAATAAGGAGTGGTGAAGAGATGTCAATTCAACAAAAAACGAAAGCGCTATCACATTTTATAAATGGCACAAAAATGGAAGGAACGAGTGGTTGCTTTTCAGCTGTTTACAACCCATCGACAGGAGAGATTATTGCCCAGGTTCCATTAGCTTCAAAAGAAGAGGTAAGGCTAGCTATTCAGTTTGCGAAAACAGCCTTTCCTGCTTGGAAAAAAACATCAATTGGCAAAAGGATTGAAGTATTGCATCGTTTCCGTCAACTATTAGTAGCGAGGCAGGATGAACTAATTCAAGTTATTTGTGAGGAAAGCGGTAAAACATTTGAAGATGCGAAAGGTGAAATCATTCGTGGAATAGAATCTGTAGATATGGCAATTGGTGCACCGCAATTATTAAAGGGCGAATATTCAGTAAATGTAGGTGGCGATATTAATGCCTTTTCTGCAAAGGCGCCTCTCGGTGTTGTAGCAACAATTGCACCATTTAATTTTCCTGTAATGGTACCTCTTGCAATCTCTAGTATGGCGATTGCGGTAGGTAATGCTGTTATTTTAAAGCCATCTGAGCGTGTACCACATTCAGCATTGTTACTAAGCGAATTTTGGAAAGAAGCAGGCTTACCAGATGGGATATGGACAGTTATTAATGGGGATAAAGAAGCTGTCAATGAACTACTTGAAAACAAAGAAATTCAAGCCATTTCTTTTGTTGGATCGACACCTGTAGCAGAATATATTTATCATACAGGTACAAAGCATAATAAGCGCGTAGCTGCATTTGGTGGAGGAAAAAACTTTATGATTGTCATGCCTGATGCCAATCTTGAGCAAACTGCCAATGCCTTTTTAGGCGCAGCATATGGTGCTGCTTCACAGCGCTGTATGGCCATTTCGGGAGCTATAGTTGTTGGGAAGGATACAGAAGAACGATTAACAAAAGTGTTAAAAGAGAAAATAGTAAATTTAAAAATTGGTTGTTACAAAGATCCTACTATCGATTTTGGCCCTGTCATTTCGCAGCAAGCGAAAGACTTAATTATCCAATACATCGACGGAGCAGTTGCTGAGGGGGCCAACCTCGTCATAGATGGAAGAAATCCTAGCATTTGTGAAACGTCGAAAGGCTTTTATTTAGGACCGACCCTAATTAATCATGTCACACCAGATATGCAGATTTTTAAAGAAGAAGTATTTGGACCAGCACGCATTATATTGGGCGTCGAGACATTACAGGAAGCCATTGATTTAATTAATAACCATGAGCTTGGAAATGGTGTGACGATGTTTACGCGTAGTGGACGTGCAGCGCGTAAATTCCAAGAGGAAATAGAAGTTGGGATGGTAGGCATAAATGTCCCTATTCCAATTCCTGTTGGCTATCACAATTTTGGAGGGTGGAAGCGTTCTAAATTTGGCGAAGGGCATATGTTTGGGCCAGATCAAGCGAGGTTCTTTACGAAAGCAAAAACGATTTCTGAACGATGGCCTGATGAAGCGGAGAATACAACAAGTTCATTTGCCTTTCCAAGTAATAGCGATACCAAATTACATTAGGTGGAACAGTTCAAGCTGCTTCAATAATAGAACTTAATATAATTAAAGGGGTGCATGTAAATGGTTCAAACTAATCTTAAGAGTGATGTATTAAAAAAAGATGAACAATATGTCTGGCATTCAATGAAGCCTTATAATCCGCAAGCAACATATGTTGTAGAAAAATCGGATGGTGCAAGAATCGTTGATACAGAGGGTAATGAATACATTGATGCAATGGCGGGGTTATGGTGTGTAAATGTAGGATACGGTCGTAAGGAATTAGCGGATGTTGCACATGAGCAAATGATGAAAAATGCCTATGCGCCTCTATCACAAGGCCATTTGCCCGCTGTTGAATTAGCAGAAAAAATTAACCAAATGCTTGGCGGCGATTATGTCATTTTCTTTTCTAATAGTGGCTCTGAGGCAAACGAAACGGCGTTTAAAATAGCCCGTCAATATCATCAACAAAAAGGGGAAAGTGCACGCTATAAAATTGTCTCGCGTTATCGGGCATACCACGGAAATTCATTCGGAGCTTTAGCTGCGACAGGGCAAGCAGAACGAAAATATAAATATGAACCACTTTCACCAGGCTTTATTCATGTTGCGCCACCTGATCAATATCGGGAACCAGAAAATGACTCGTTAGCACCAACTGACTTAGCGAGTGTAAAAGCTGTCGATAAAATGATGACATGGGAACTGGGCGATACTATTGCAGCAATGATATTAGAACCGATTATTACAGGTGGCGGTGTTATCATGCCTCCAGAAAATTATATGAAGGGCATTGAGGCAATCTGTAAAAAACATGGAGCATTAATGATTGTCGATGAAGTCATTTGCGGGTTTGGACGTACAGGAAAGCCATTCGGTTTTATGAACTACGGTGTGAAGCCTGATATTATTACGATGGCTAAAGGGATTACAAGTGCTTATTTACCACTGTCAGCAACGGCAGTGAAGCGGGAAATTTATGAGGCATTTACAGGAACAGATGCATACGGTTATTTCCGTCATGTCAATACATTTGGTGGATCACCTGTAGCCTGTGCTGTCGCTTTGAAAAATATCGAAATCCTTGAAAGAGAAGCGTTATTTGAGCGATCTAAGGAAGTAGGAGCTAAAACATTACAAACGCTTCAAAATGCTTTAAATACGCATTCAAATGTTGGCGATGTTCGTGGGAAAGGCTTATTGATCGGGATAGAATTAGTTGTAGATAAAATCTCAAAAGAACCTTTGCCAGTGGAAAAAGTGAATGCTGTCATTGCAGCATGTAAAGGGCAAGGGGTCATCATTGGGAAAAATGGAGCTACCGTAGCAGGGTTTAATAACGTCTTAACATTATCACCACCACTTAATATTGCACAAGAAGATCTTGATCGCATACTAAATGTGGTTGTGAATAGTATAAATACGCTGTAGTAACTATTCAAGTAAGTTCTAAAAGCCGTGTTAAAGGCTTTTAGAACTTTTATTGTAGTACTTTGTAGCTTAAATATTTTTCAAGAAAATTATTATTGCACAATAAAAATAATTTTAAAATTCTGAAAATTATTAAAAAAATACTGGAAATATTAGATTTCATAGTTTATAGTTGTAAAAAAATAATTAATTTTCTGATAATTAAAAAATATTGTGAAAGGGAATATTTTTTTAAATACTTATTTTCAGCAGTGGAATAAATACACTTTGTAATTTGAACTATACTTTCTGATTAAAAGCAATTTTGATAGTTGAGGAGGCAATGTCTTTCCTGAATTGAATTGTCTAATCGTAAGAAAATATAGTTTTATTTTTTGCCTATTTATTTTCAGCAGTGGAGAAAATAAATATTTTTAGTAATTATATTTCTTATTTTAAGCTATAAGAAATATTTTTATATATTTTTACTAAGGGGGAAAATGAAATGAATTTTGTTAAAAAATTGGTTTTTGTAATTCTATGTACGTTGCTTTTAGCGGCATGTACAGAGAAAGACAATTCTACCGCACCAAATACGGGAGACAAGTCTACTACAGATTCAGGCACAGCAAGTTCAAAAAATGAGCTTGTCATCGCTGTAAATGAAAACTTTATTTCAATGGATCCGCATAACACAGGGGATACTAATTCGAACTCTGTACAGGAGACGATGCTAGAAGGATTGTTAGGCTTCGATGCAGATGGGCAAATTATTAAGGTTTTAGCAGATGATTATTCAATAAGTGAAGACGCGCTCGAATATACGTTCAAACTTCGAGAAGGGGTTACTTTCCATGACGGGGAACAGTTTAATGCTGATGCTGTAAAGGTCAACATTGAACGAATCATGAATGATGAAAGCTTACGCTTATATTCTCGTGGATTTAGCTTAATAAACAACGTTGAAATTCTAGGCGATTATGAGATTAAAGTTACTTTAAAAGAACCATATGGACCAATGATTACTCGTTTTGGGGTTGCCAAAATGATTAGTCCAAAAATGATTAAAGAAAATTTAGCAGAAATACCTAAAAAACCAGTCGGTACAGGTCCATATAAATTTGTTGAATGGGTACAAGGAGACCATTTAACAATTGAAAATTTTGATGGCTATTGGGATGGCGGACAACGTGTTTCTAAAATTATCTATAAACCAGTACCCGAAAATGGATCACGAGTGGCGATGCTAAAAGCGGGGGATGCACAAGTTATCTATCCTGTGCCATCTCAAAATATTGATGAACTTTCTAGTAGTAAAGATGTAGAGGTTAATAAAGTTCCTTCTACAATTGCACACTACGTTTCATTAAATACTTATAAAAGACCTTTGGATGATCTTAAAGTTCGACAAGCCTTTAACTATGCGGTGGACAAAGATGCTTATATAAAAGTGGTTAATGCGGGGCTAGGTGTACCATTAGACTCCATTATTCCTTCCAAAACGGTTTATTATAAGCAACAAAAAATGTATGAACACAATATTGAAAAGGCAAAAGAATTATTGGCTGAGGCTGGCTATCCTGATGGCTTCGATATTGAAATCTGGGGTAACACAAACTCAGATACGATGAAAGGTATGCAGTTTATTCAACAACAGTTAGGTCAAATTGGTGTAAAAGTAGAAATTAAATCAATGGAGGAAGGCACTTTATCAGATGAAATCTATGGTGCACAAACACCAGATGATGCGAAATTGAAAATGTGGTATGTGAGTTGGTCAGCCTATGCTTCGGATATAACGAATGCGACAAAGCCTCTTTTCCATAGCGTATCATTCCCTCCAAATGGTGCAAATACAGCTTACTATAATAACACGGAGGCAGATCAATTAATGGATGAAGCTAACTCCATTTCAGATGTAGATCGCCAAGCGGAACTATATGAAAAATTACAGGAAATCGTTTATCAAGATACGCCTTGGATTTTCTTAGGGGTGGATGAGGTTGTATATGGCGTGCGCTCAAATGTTAGTGGTGTGTTAGTAAACCCTACAGGTGGACTTGATGTGAAGAATGCCAAAGTGGAGTAATGCACAGAAAAGGAATTGATGCTAGTCAATTCCTTTTTTACAAAATAGAAAGGAGGAAGGCGCCATGGGGAAATATATAGCAAGAAGAACTGTTGAAATGATACCGATTTTAATTGTCATTTCCATATTAACATTTTTATTTATTCATTTTATACCTGGTGATCCAGCACGATTAGTAGCAGGTAAGGATGCCACGCTAGAAGATGTTGAAAATGTACGACATGAGATGGGTTTAGATAAACCGATTCTTAAACAATACGTGGATTATATGAAAAATCTTGTGACGGGTGAGCTTGGCACGTCTTTAACAACAGGGCTACCTGTCATCGATATGTTTAAAACAAGGTTTATGCCTTCTCTTCAGCTTACTTTCCTTTCCATGTTTTGGGCTACATTAATGGGTTTGGCGATAGGTGTTTTTTCTGCCATCAATAAAAATAAATGGCCTGATTATTTTGGCATGGTAACGGCTGTTTCGGGCATTTCGATTCCAGGATTTTGGCTAGGCCTATTATTAATTCAATTATTTTCAGTGCAACTAGGGTTACTTCCGACAGGTGGATTAGATGGCTTTTCTAGTTATATTTTACCTTCCTTGACCTTAGGGGCTGGCATTATGTCAATGATCGCTAGATTTACTCGATCTTCCATGCTTGAAACGTTACAAGCAGATTATATAAGAACAGGGAGAGCAAAAGGGTTGAAAGAACGCTCCGTTATTGTGACACATGCTTTAAGAAATTCCTTAATTTCTGTGGTAACGGTAGCAGGCCTGCAATTTGGATTTTTATTAGGTGGATCGGTAGTAGTAGAGACAGTTTTTAGTTTTCCAGGAATGGGACGACTTCTGATCGATTCTATCGCATTTCGTGATTATCCCGTTATTCAGTCAGCATTGCTGTTATTTGCTTTGGAATTTATTTTAGTAAATTTAGTCGTAGATGTGCTTTATACAGTGTTAAATCCAAAAATTCAATTAGATGCTTAAGGGAGGGAACAAAATGACTTCACCAACTACTGTGCAAAATAGCCAAGTGCAAAATACACAAAGAAAATACTCTCCTCTTAAAGAATTTTGGAAGTCTTTTAAAAAACAAAAGGCTGCATTGGTAGCAAGTATCTTTATAGGATTATTAATTGTAGTTGCTATTATTGGTCCTTATATCGCGCCGTATGATCCTTTCGAACCGAATTATGATGCTTTATTAGAGGGACCAAGTGCGAGTCATTTGGCAGGAACGGATGAGTACGGTCGCGATATTTTCAGTCGTTTAATAGTAGGAGCAAAAATATCCTTAATGGTGAGTTTTAGTGCCGTATTTTTAGGCTTAATATTAGGAACAATTTTAGGTTTAATTAGCGGTTATTTTGGTGGGTGGATTGACAAAATCATCATGCGTAGCTGTGATGTATTATTTTCATTTCCTGATTTATTGTTAGCTATTGCCATTGTAGCCTTATTGGGTCCTGGTATTAATAATGTCATTATTGCTGTGATGATCTTTAGTGTGCCATCTTTTGCCCGTTTAGTAAGAGGTGCTACATTGAATGCGAAAGAGAATGTATACGTAGAGGCCGCACAATCCATGGGGGCTTCGCATGTTAGAGTGCTGTGGAAACATATTTTCCCTGAAACCATGAGTGAATTAATTATTTTTGTCACAATGCGTATAGGAACAGCCATTTTAGCAGCATCTGGTTTAAGTTTCTTAGGCTTAGGTGCCAGCCCTGAAACGCCAGAGTGGGGAGTCATGCTAAGTAGCGGGCGTGACTATTTAGGAACATCTTCGCACGTAGTCATCATGCCAGGCATTGCTATATTTTTAACCGTACTAGCATTTAACTTAATAGGTGATGGATTACGAGATGTATTAGATCCAAAAATAAAAAATAATTAAGGAGAATGCCTATGTCAGAACATGTACTGCGAGTAACTGACTTAGAAACGTCCTTTACGCGTGATAAAAAGGAAATCAAGATTTTAAGGGGTGTCAACTTTGCCATCCGTAAAGGAGAGATCTTAGGCTTAGTGGGAGAATCGGGTAGTGGGAAAAGCTTAACATCGTTATCCATTATGCAATTATTCCATGGGACTACAGGTAAGATTGTCAATGGCTCTATACATTTTAATGGTGATGATTTGACGAAAATGTCTGAAGCAGAAATTCGGAAGATTCGTGGCAAGCAAATGGCGATGATTTTTCAAGAGCCAATGACTTCTTTAAATCCAGTCTTAAAAATTGGCAAACAGTTAATGGAAGCAATTGAGATGCATTTGAAGCTACCGAAGAATGAAAGTAGACATCACGCCATCCAAATGTTAAAAAACGTGGGCATAGGAAGAGCCGAGGAAATCATTTATGAATATCCACATCAGCTATCAGGAGGAATGCGCCAGCGCGTAATGATTGCTATGGCGATGGCTTGTCATCCTAATTTACTTATTGCTGACGAACCAACTACTGCGCTTGATGTTACAATACAAGCTCAAATTTTAGAGTTAATGAAAAAGCTAAAGGAAGAAAATGACACAGCTATTTTATTAATCACTCATGATTTAGGTGTTGTGGCAGAAATGTGCGATAGGGTGGTTGTAATGTATGCAGGGCAGGTTGTAGAGGAAGCTAATGTCTTTGAGTTATTTGCTAGCCCAAATCATCCTTATACAAAAGGTTTAATTGCATCTGTACCGAAAATTGGTGATAACAAAGAAATATTGGATTCTATCAATGGTCAAGTGCCATCCCCGCAAAATATGCCAAATGGTTGTAAATTTGCTCCAAGATGTAATGAAGCGATGTCTATATGCCATCAGGAGAGTCCACCGACAGTGGAAATTTCAGCTACACGGCAATGTAGCTGCTGGCTATATGCGAAAAAGGATGTGAAAGTAAATGCCTAATAGTATTTTAAAAGTGGAGAATTTGAAAAAAAGCTTTCAAATAGCTGGTGGATTATTTCAAAAAAAGCAATATGTTAACGCGGTCATAGATGTTTCCTTTGAAATAGAAGAAGGTACGACATTTAGTCTAGTTGGGGAAAGTGGTTGTGGAAAATCTACTACAGGTAGGTTAATCACTAGATTAATAGCGCCAACAAACGGAAGTATTGTTGTTGACGGGAAAGATGTGGCTACAGCAAAGCAATCCGATTTAAAGCATTTAAGACAAACTGTTCAAATGATTTTTCAAGATCCATATGCCTCATTGAATCCAAGAATGAAGGTAAAGGAGCTTGTTGGTGAGCCTTTAGAAATTCATACAAAACTTTCAAAAGCCGAGCGTGAAAAACTAGTTCTTGAAATGCTGGATGTTGTTGGATTAAATGCTGAACATGCTGACCGCTATGCACATGAGTTCAGTGGTGGACAAAGACAGCGTTTAGGTATTGCACGCGCTTTAATAACAAAACCAAAGTTGATTATTGCGGATGAGCCTGTGTCGGCATTGGATGTATCTATACAATCGCAAATATTAAATTTATTAAAGCAATTACAGCAAGAATATAAAATATCTTATCTTTTTATTTCTCATGATTTAAGTGTTGTAGAACATATTAGCCATTATATAGGTGTCATGTATTTAGGTTCCATTGTAGAAATCGGGCGAAAAGAGACTATATTTAATGAACCTAAGCATCCTTATACGCAAGCACTCATTGCTTCCGTGCCGATAGCAGATCCCACATTACGAAAAAAGAAAATCGTTTTAACTGGTGACATACCGAATCCTAAAAACCCGCCAAGTGGTTGTACCTTCCACACAAGGTGTCCTTTGGCATCAGATATATGTAAGCAAGCTATACCAGAAATGAAAAAAATTAACGAAGAGCAAAGTGTTGCATGTCACTTTGTTCACTAATAGAAAGGGTGTTCATAAATGAAAATTGGGTTAAGCACATACAGTATGGTCAAAAAAATGAGGCAGGGGGAAATGACTGTTCTAGATGTTTTGCAGTGGGTAGCAGACAACGGGGGGCAGCATGTAGAATTAGTGCCCTATGAATTTACTGTTGTAGATAACTATGAACTTGCAACACAAATTAAAGAAAAAGCAGCAGAGCTAGGATTAGAGCTATCTGCCTACTCATTACCAGCAAACTTTATTCAGGATACGGAGGAAGCTTTTCTAGAAGAAGTTGAACGCTTAAAGAAACATATTGATGTAGTACATCATATGGGCATTAACATTATGCGCCATGACGTTACGCTCTTTACTTTACCAAAGGAGCAAACAACCATTCATTATTACAATGAACACTTTGAAGAAATGGTTAGAGGCTGTCAGATGATTGCCGATTACGCGAAACAATTTAATATTACGACAACAATTGAAAATCATGGCTTTAATGTGCAAACGAGTGATCGTGTACAACAATTAATTCATGCAGTAAACAGAGACAACTTTAAAACAACTTTAGATATTGGAAATTTTTTATGCATCGATGAACAGCCTTTAATTGGTGTAATGAAAAACCTTCCTTATGCGGCTACAGTGCATTTCAAAGATTTTTATATTCGTCCTTATTATGAAAATCCAGGGGATGGCGAATGGTTCCGTACAGTGCATAACAACTACATTAGAGGGGCAATTGTCGGGCATGGCGATCTGAATATTCGAGAAATTATTAAGCTCGTAAAAGGTAGTGGCTACGATGGATATATTGTGGTGGAATTCGAAGGCATGGAAGATTGCCAAGTTGGTTCAAAAATAGGGATGGATAATGTACGTCGTTTATGGGACGAATGCCAGCTCTAAAGGAGGAAAGAACATGAATAAATTAAAAGTTTGTGTAATCGGTACAGGGTCTATTTCCGATTATCATTTAGGTTCCTATATGAAAAATCCAGCGGTCGAGTTATATGGGGTGTATGATGCTTCCATTGAGCGCGGTAAAGCAAAGGCAGCTCAATTTGGAGCAAGCCACGTTTTTTCTTCAAAAGAAGAGCTGTTTGCAGACAAAAATATAGACGCTGTTAGTATTTGTACATGGAATAATACGCATGCCGAATTCGCCATTCTTGCATTGGAAAATGACTTACATGTGCTGATTGAAAAGCCTTTATCGATGACTTATGCGGAAGCTTTAAACATTCAAAAAGTTGCCGAACAGCATCAAAAAGTATTTCAAGTAGGCTATGTAAGACGCTTTGCCACAAATACCAAAGTGCTGAAAAGCTTCATCGACGATAACAAACTAGGCGATATTTATTATGCGAAAGCGTCCTGTCTTAGAAGATTAGGAAATCCAGGAGGCTGGTTTGCAGAAATCGAGAAGTCTGGTGGCGGTCCTTTAATTGATTTAGGTGTACATGTCATTGATATTTGCTGGTATTTAATGGGCAGACCAAAGGTGAAACGGATAACAGGTCATACTTACAATCAATTAGGAAATCGAAATCATGTTGAAAATTTATCCTTTTATAAGGCGGCAGACTATGATGCTACTAAAAATACAGTAGAAGACTTAGCAAATGCCCTTATTACCTTTGACAATGGCGCGTCATTAATGGTAGACGTTTCCTATACATTACATTCCATAAAAGATGAAATAAGCATTAAGCTATATGGCACGAACGGTGGAGCGGAGCTAGAACCAGAATTAAAAATTGTGAGTGAAGAGCATAATACGATTTTAAATATTCACCCTCAAATTAACGATTTAACCTTTGATTTTGCGAAAGCCTTTCAAAATGAAATTGATGCATTTGTTGATTGTTGCCTTCATCAATATGATTCAGTGGCACCAGTTGAGGATGGGGTAGAAATTATGAAAATCTTAGAAGGTATTTATATTTCTGCAAATGAAGGAAAGGAAGTGGTTTATTAAGATGGTGAAATTGGACAATAAAATTGGTGTGATAGTAGACAGTTTTCGTTTGCCTATTCGTGAAGGCTTATTAAAGGCGAAAGAAGTTGGGGCACAAGGGGTACAAATGTATGCAGTGTCAGGTGAGTTGGACCCAGATAATTTAAATGCTACACAAAGAGCAGAATTGAAGCAGTACATTTTTGCGTTAGGTCTAGAAATCTCCGCATTATGTGGTGATTTAGGAGGACATGGCTTTCAAGATAAAACAGAAAATGCTTGGAAAATAAAAAAATCGAAAGAAATTATGCAATTAGCAAAAGATCTTGGCACATCGATTGTGACAACTCATATAGGAATCATTCCTGAAGATGAAAATGATCCAATTTATCAAACGATGCTGGAAGCTTGTGAAGAATTAGGTCAATATGCTACATCTTTGGATGCTTACTTTGCAATTGAAACAGGTCCAGAAACGAGTCATACATTAAAGCGATTTTTAGATAAACTATCGACTAATGGAGTATCGGTTAATTTTGATCCTGCCAATATGGTGATGGTAACAAATGATGACCCTGTAGCTGGCGTTAAGCTTTTAAAGGATTATATCGTACATACGCATGTGAAGGATGGCATTCAATTACAGCAAACGAATCCAAAAGATGTGTATGGCTACTTAGGATACGATTCTGGAACATCTCATGATAAAATAGAAGAAATGGTGGAAAATGGGGATTTCTTTAGGGAACTTCCATTAGGCCAAGGAGATGTCAATTTCGAGCTTTATTTTTCAGCTTTACAGGAAATCGGATACAATGGCTATTTAACTATTGAACGAGAAGTGAGATTAAATCCCGAAAAAGACATCAAAGAAGCAGTACTATTCATAGAAAAGTTTAAATAGGGGTTGAATTTAATTTGAAAAAGCAAGATCAAGTACAAATGCGAAGGCAAAATAAATATATTGTGCTTGACGCAATAAGACAGATGGCACCAATTTCAAGAATTCAATTATCTAAATATACAAAAATGAGCCCTACGACCATTACTCGTATTGTGCAGGAACTAGAAGCGGAAGGCTTTATTCTTGAAGGGATTTCGGAAGAAACAGCTATTGGTCGACGTCCTACGTTAATTCATATGCGTGAAGATGCTTTATATACTATTGGGATAGAAATTGATTGCTTTACTATACGGATAGGTATATTAGATTTCTTAGGGAAGCTTATCGCCTTCCAGGAAGTCAAATGTAGCATCAGACATCAATATGAAGAAGCTATACATCTACTGAAACAGTCTATAAATAATATAATGACAGAATATCAGATTGCCCAGGATAAATTACTAGGCATTGGGATAGGAATTCCAGGAGTCATCAATAACGAGGAAGGAATTATCGTTTCTTCTGAGCAATTGAAGTGGGAAAACTGCCACATAAGAGAAGATTTAAATGGTGTTTTTGGTTGTGAAGTCATCATAGATAATGAATTAAAAATGCAAATTATTTCTGAAATTGGTAATATCTATACGCCGCTGTATTCAAATTGTATTTTAGTCGGAATTGGAACAGGAATAGGAGCATCTATATTATTAAATGGAGAGGTCTATCGTGGCATTCAAAATAAAGCTGGAGAAATAAGCCATATAACGATTAATCCCTTTGGTGAAATGTGTCACTGTGGTAAAAGAGGGTGCTTATCCATGTATGTTTCTGAAAATACGTTGTTAAAAAGAACGCCTAAAAATCTTAATATTCAATCAATGGAAGAAATCTTGCATTGTGTTGATCAAGGCGAGCCATGGGCAATCGATATTCAACAAGATGTAGCTACTTTTCTAGCTATTGCCATCAATAATCTAGTTTGCTTATATGAACCAGAGGCTGTCATAGTCAGTGGAGAAATGATTGAACACAATGCAACATTTCAAAAACTACTAAGTGAAAAGTGTAAACAATATATATGGAAAGAATTACAACCTTACTTTGATTTGCAGTTTTCAAATCAACTAAAAGAAGGGGTTGTAAAAGGAGCGGCATTACAAGCACAAAAGCAGTTGCTTTCTGTTTAGAGAAAGGTTGATTATTCATGGCTTACTCAGAATTTTTAAAGGAGTATCGTTCAGGATTAATGGAAAATGTGCATTATGGACAAATGAGTGCTGTGAATCTGACGAAGGAAGAATTTATTTCTGTAGGTCAAGATTATGAGCCTGTGTATTTTCGTTCTGCAGCAAAACCATATCAAGCTATTCCTATTTTTATGACAGATTTTATAGAAAAGTACGGTATTACTGCAACAGAAAGTGCATTATTTCTGGCTTCACAAAGAGGCGAAATTTATCATCAAGAGGCGTTAATCTCTTTATTAGGAAAAATACCTATTGATGAAAATGAGTTAATTTGTGCTGCATCCTATCCATTAAATGAGGAACCTAAAACACAGTATATTCAAGAGGGATTTGAAAAGAGGAAACTATTTCATAATTGTGCGGGCAAGCATTTAGGATTTTTAATTGCCTGTTTAGCAAATGGCTTTGACGTTAAGCAATATTGCCATCCAGATCATCCACTGCAGCAGATGATTAAAAAATACATTGCTTATTTAAGTGAATATGATGTGGAGAGAATTCATACAGGGATGGATGGTTGTGGTGCACCAGTCTTTGCGATTCCGCTAAAAAATATGGCAATAGCCTATTTAAAGCTAGCACGACCAGAATTAATTGATGATCAACGGATTCGTGAAGCAGTAATAAAGCTTACTGGTGTAATGAATCAAGAGAATCATATTATTGCATCTCAAAACTTTATTTGTACGGCATTATTACAGGACCCTAATATTGTGGCGAAGGGTGGGGCACAGGGGGTATACTGTTTTGCTCTAAGGAAAGAAGGGTTAAGTTTTGCCTTGAAAATTATGAATGGCTCAGAAAGTCCGTGGCCGAATGTAATTGCTTCTATATTGGAACAAATTCAGTATACAAATCAGGAAACAATTGAGCGTATTAAAGCATTGTCTCCTTCATTTGTGCGTAATGACACAGGAGTTGAGGTAGGGGAAATTGTTTCGACAATTAAAATTGTATAGAGGTGAAGGCACTTGTATGTTTTGGCAATTGACGGTGGTGGAACAAAAACAATAGCAACAATCTCAACATATCGTGGCCAAATGATGGCGCTAGCTGAAACGGGCAAAAGTAATCCTACATCCATGAGCTTAGAGCAATTTACTGAGACGATAACAGAACTCATAAAAGATTTAAAAAGACAACGACCTCACGAATTTCAACACATTACAAAATGCCATGCGGGACTATCTGGTGTAACAGAAAATAATAATGAGAAAATTACTCATGCATTATTAACCTCGCTTTTACCTAGAGACTGTCAACTAGCACTATCGAATGATGGCTTGAATGCGCTGTATGCGGGTACATTAGGTCAGCCTGGCATTGTACAAATATCTGGTACAGGTGCGATTACACTCAGTATAGATTCGTTTGGAAGAATTGAACGTACAGCAGGCTGGGGTTATATTTTTGATGATGAGGGCAGTGGCTATGATATTGGTATTCGCACATTAAAAGCGGTATTTAAGGCATTTGATAAAAGAGGTTCTGAAACGCTCCTAACAGCAGCGGTATTAGAATATTTTCAATTACAATCTGTTCCGCAAATAATCGAAGTGGTGTATGGTGAAGGACATCCGCGTGACATAATATCTCCCTTAAGTAAGGTAGCAATCGAATGCGCTAAATGCGGGGATGCAGAAGCCAATACAATCATTAATCAGGTATGCCATGTTTTTTATCAAAGTGTAGAAGCTTGTTACAAAAAAAATCCGTTTGCAGAGAAGCGTGTTAAAGTAGTGCTGGCTGGTGGAGTTTTTAATGAGTTGGGGCTATTTATTGAAAAATTAGAAGCTATTGATAAAAAGAATAGTAATCAGTATGACTTCATGGGTGCTTATAGCTTACCAGTTGGTGGTGCAGCTTTAGCTGCATTAAAATTACCTCGTAATGAAGCTAAGATATTTATCGATCAATTTAATGTAAGTATGAAAGAGTTTTTAACTAATTAATCCCCCTTTAACCTAGCAAGTAGAGATGGCATGTACATATCTCTACTTGCATTATGTTAGTCCCCTGCTTTAAACATATATCCCTTATAAGAGTTGTGGATAATCATGACGATCCCCATTAACATGAAATTTGAAAGTAGTGAACTTCCACCGTAGCTTAAAAACGGTAAAGTTACGCCTGTTACAGGTAAAAGTCCTATCGTCATACCAATATTTTGCGTAATTTGAAATGCTAATAAACTGGAGATACCCGCGCCCATTAGTGTCATAAATGGATCCTTTGCTTGTACTGTAATTAGGACAATACGGTAAATAACAAAAAATAATAGTGCAATAACAAAAGCCCCACCAACAAATCCTACTTCTTCTGCGATAGCAGAAAAAATAAAGTCGGTATGTTTTTCTGGAACATAGACATTATTTTGCAAATAGCCTTTCCCTATGAACTCACCTGAACCTATAGCCATAAAGCCTTGTCTAGTCTGAAAAGATGAATCCGTATATTCATAAGGCTGTAGCCACCCATAAATACGAGAAACCTGATGCCCAGATAATTTACTTAATAGCTTCTCGGTGAAAAAATCATTAAACTTTATATAAAGAGTAGCGATAACAGTCACAATTGACACTGGGATGGCTGTAAAGATTACGAGTAATTTAGTTTGAATGCCTGAGAAGTAAACCATCGGTATAATCATCGCCATGTATAGCATAACCATGCCTGTATCAGGTTGCTTATAGACAGCAAGTGTCGGTGGAAGCGTAATAATGCCAATCGTAATTAGTAGGCGCATATCTGATAGGAAGGATGGCTGTACATATTTTGCTCGATGGGCAACAATGACTTTACTCACAACAATTAAAAATGCAAACTTTAAAAACTCTGATGGCTGAAATGATCCTAAAAGTGGAACTTGATACCAAGATTTCGCTTCATTGATTGTTCGTGCGATGCTTTCAGGAGCAATAAATAAGCCAAAAGTGAGGGCTACCATAAACCAATAAAATGGCCATCCTATTCTTTTAAGTTGTTCAATATCAAGTGTTGCGACGCCATACATAATTAAAAATCCAAGGCTATAATAGATAAATTGCTTTACAATAAACAAACTTGCATATTGTTCAAATGCTATACTGCTAGAATGAACGAAAAGGCAACTAATAATACCGAGCAACAATAGACTGATTGCTAAACTATTATCAAATTTTTTTAGCTGCAACAGTTTCACCTCCTTTCCTTTTTGGAAAAACCAACTAGTAATAGGGAACGAATGGAATTAAAGAAGGTTCCGTGAAGCATATGATCATTTCTTCAGTTTTCTAGAAAATTTTACAAAAACATAACACTGGCTTTATATCTCCATACTATGATTAATGGTAAGAGTTGGAGAAGGAGCCGAAGATGATGCATTTTTTTCGTTATATTAAGGTAAAAGATAAGCTGCTTGTACTCATGGTTGTATGTGTACTATCAAATATTCTAATAGGTATATTTAGTGTAGATTATTTACGGAAAATGTCCTGGCATGCAAGCGAGAGTTATACAGAGGGGCTTTTACCGATTGGTTGGCTAAATGAACTAGAAGAAGCGCAACGACAATTGGATTTCTTAGTGGATTCCAATGGTGATTACCAAGAGATGACGGGTATTCTAACTAATATTGAACAGCCTGTAGGTCATTTAGAAAAATTAACGATTGATAAAAAGATGAATCATCAAGTAAAGAAGTATAATACGATATTCGCCCAGCAGGTAGATTTAGTTGAAAGCTATGAGCAGTTAAATTTGCAAGAGCGTCAGCGATTTTATGAGCAAACCTATTTACCTGTAAGCCAACAAATTCATGCATTATTAGAAGAAACACAGAGCTACTTAGTTCAAAGAGCAGAGGAACAGCAGCAAGCGTACCAAAAGGATGTACAATTCGGTTATTGGTTATTAGGTAGTGTTTGTATGTTTGTTGTACTATTAGTTATTTTCATTGGTTTGATTGCAACGAAAGCAGTGAATGTTCCGACACGTCAATTAAAATCTTTATTGAAACGCGCTGAGCAGGGAGATTTTACAGCCAATGCGAGTTACGTGGCGCATGATGAGCTTGGAGAAGTTGTCCTATCCTATAATCAGATGGCAACAGAAGTAAAACAATTACTACATACGGTGACAAATAGTGCGCAAGAGGTAGAAGTGATGACGGAGAATTTGCAACAATCCTCTGAGCAATCTTCTACAACTACGGTTAAAATTGCAAAGGATGTGCAAAATATTGCCGAGTTGACTACTGCTTCTACTACAAAATTAGCGTCCAATTCAGCTTCATTAGAAGAAGTACTGAATGGTGTGCAAGTTATATTAGAAAAGGTGAATCTTGTAGAAAGCTTTGCACACGATACTGCACACGAAGCAGAGAGTGGTACAGAAATTGTACAGGCAAACTTAACGCAAATTCAAGCGATTAAACTAGCGGTAGAAAAATCAAATACAGCTATTTTTAATTTAGTTGAACGTGCCGCTACAATTGACCAAATGGTTGAAGTTATTGAAAAGATAACTGCACAAACAAATTTACTTGCTTTGAATGCATCCATCGAAGCCGCTAGAGCAGGCACGCATGGGCAGGGATTTGCGGTTGTTGCAAATGAAGTACGCAAGCTAGCGGAACAAACCGTTCATTCAACAAATACTATTACGTCAATTGTACAAAACATTCATACAGATTCTCACTATGCTGTAGAGATGATGGAAGGTGTTTTAATTGCTACCGAGAAGGGTGTAAAAGTAACTGCAGAAACAGCAACAAGTTTCGACCAAATACTAGAGAAAGTAAATAATATACAGCCTTATATAGTAGAGGTATCGTCGACAGTTCAAGAAATAGCAGAGCATACGAAAAAGGTAAACGAAGATGCAGTGATGTTGACATCTCTTTCAGAAACAAATGCTGCCTCGACCAAACATGTGGCAAAATTGACGACAGATCAATTAAATGCACAGCAACAATTTCATAATTATATAAAAGAATTAAGAAAAGTTTCAAAGGTATTACAAATCGCAGTGAAACGCTTTTCAATCTAATGAAAAAATTCAAATTAAAAAATGAAGAACCTCTTTTACATTTAAGTGCAAAGAGGTTCTTTTATTATGTAAAAAAATAGATAATTGTACATGTGGAAAATACAATTGTGTTTTCTATAGATGGTGTAGAACACTTTGAATGTGAAACCATATACTGATAACAAGGTGTTGTATGTTCTTTTTTAGAAAATTACACATATTGTTGTTGTATTTTTAATATGAACACATTATAATAAAATTCATCAAAAGTGTTATTAAATCAATGTTTTAGTATAAAATATTGTGCTTCTCAGGAGTACAATTGTTCATATGTGGAGGTTTGGAGAAATGGAAAAGATTATGGTTACAGGTGCTCTTGGTCAAATTGGCTCTGAGCTAGTAGAAAAACTTCGTAGTATTTATGGAGAGGACAATGTATTAGCGACGGATATACGAAAGCTTGAACATACAAAGGGTCCGTTCGAAGTACTGGACGTGACAGATGGACAAAGAATGCATGATTTAGCTAAGGACTTTGGGGCGGATACGATGATGCATTTGGCCGCATTATTATCTGCAACCGCAGAAAGAAATCCATTACTTGCTTGGAATTTAAATATGGGTGGATTGATGAATGCGTTAGAAGTTTCTCGTGAGTTAAATTTACAGTTTTTCACACCAAGTTCAATCGGTGCATTTGGACCATCAACACCTAAGGATGATACACCGCAAGATACGTTACAGCGCCCAACAACTATGTATGGTGTTAACAAAGTTGCTGGTGAATTATTATGTGACTATTATTTTAATCGTTTTGGCGTTGATACACGTGGGGTGCGTTTCCCAGGTTTAATTTCTTATGTAACTCCTCCTGGAGGCGGTACAACTGACTATGCGGTTGAAATCTTTTATGAAGCAATTCAGCAAGGAAAGTATACATCATATATTCAAGAAGGTACTTACATGGATATGATGTATATGCCCGATGCATTACAAGCTATTGTAGACTTAATGGAAGCGGACAGTAGCAAGTTAATTCACCGCAATGCATTTAATATTACGGCAATGAGTTTTGAACCATCTCAAATCGCTGCTGAAATTAAAAAGCATTTGCCACAATTCCGTATGGATTATAAGGTAGATCCAGTGCGTCAGGCGATTGCAGATAGTTGGCCAAATTCTATCAATACTGATGCAGCCAAAAATGAGTGGGGCTTTAAAGCGGAATATGATTTAGCAAAAATGACTATTGATATGTTAGAGAAATTAAAAATTAAGTTGCAAAAAAAAGCCATTTCATAAAAAACATATATTAAATCGAAAGTTTGTACTTTAAGACAGGCGGGAAAACAATGTTGTTTTCTTTGCCTGTTTTTTTGTTTTGGAAATGCATTATTGAATGTGTTAGAAAAGAAGGATAGAAGAGAAAATGTAAGGATGAGAAAGAAAATTTTTGGAATATATAGCATCGTAATTAATTTTTTAATATAATCATATTCAGAATATTAATATTATTCTGTTAAAATTGATGTTAATATTCTACAAAGTTTGGGGGAATTCACAAGAAGAAGGGATGGATGTTTGATGATGCAAGCACCGTTAGTATTAACAAACTTTTTTAAGCGTGCAGAAAGTTATTTTGCTAGAAAGACCATCGTGTCACGTACAAGCCCGCATACAATTCACCGTTTAACATATGGGGAATGGGCAAAAAGAACACGTCGGTTAGCAGATGCGCTTACAAAGCTGGGGATGGAAAAGGGCAAGAAGATTGGTTCCTTCGCTTGGAATCAGCATCGCCACTTAGAGGCGTATTTTGCTGTGCCATGTGCTGGTGCTATATTGCACATGGTCAATATTCGGTTATCGGAAGAACATTTAATTTATATTATTAACCATGCGGAAGATGAGATTTTAATGATCGATGAAGATCTTGTCCCTATCATTGAAAATATTGCATCTGAGTTAAAGACAGTAAAACACTATATTATTATGACAGATGAAGATACTCTACCAGAGACAACATTACCGAATGCTTTGTCTTATGAGGAATTATTAGCATCTGCGGATGAAAACTTTGAATTTCCCGATGATTTAGAAGAAGAAGCACCAGCAGGTATGTGTTATACAAGTGCAACGACGGGAAATCCAAAAGGGGTTGTTTACTCCCATCGAGGCTTAGTATTACACAGTATGATGCTTAGTATGTTCGATTCCATGGGGATTGCTGAGCGTGATGTTGTGATGCCGATTGTGCCGATGTTCCATGCAAATGCTTGGGGATTACCGTTTGCCAGTGTCAATGTTGGTGCAACACAAGTACTGCCAGGTCCACAATTTACTTCTGATTTAATTTTAGATTTAGTGGAGCAAGAAAAGGTGACGTTGACGGCGGGTGTACCGACAATTTGGATTGGCGCATTACAGGAACAGGAGAAGCGTGAACGAGATATTAGTTCACTACGAGCAATTTGCTGTGGTGGCTCAGCTTCACCAACACGATTAATACGTACTTTTGAAGAGAAATATGGTATTCCATATATCGTTGTCTATGGGATGACAGAGACAACACCAATCGTTGCATTATCGAATTATATGTCATGGATGGATGAATGGCCGATTGAAAAACGTATTGAAGCACGTGCTATGCAAGGTATGACGATGGCTGGTATTGAGTCTAGTATTGTCAATGATCATGGTGAAGTACCATGGGATGGTGAGACGATGGGGGAATTACGTCTACGTGGTCCGTGGATTTCACATGAATATTATCGTGATGAGCGTACGAAAGACGCTTATCGGGATGGTTGGTTATTTACAGGGGATATTGCGGTCCGTACAGCAGATGGTTTTATTAAAATTACCGACCGTACAAAAGATTTGATTAAATCTGGCGGTGAATGGATTTCTTCTGTAGATTTAGAAAATGCATTAATGACACATGATGCCATTTTTGAAGCAGCCGTAATTGCAATCCCACATGCCAAATGGCAGGAGCGTCCGCTAGCGTGTGTCGTTTTAAAGGAAGGAAAGTCAGCGACGAGTGAAGAATTACTAGCCTTTTTAGAAAGCCAATTTGCAAAATGGTGGGTGCCAGAGGATATTGTCTTTTTAGATGAAATTCCAAAAACGTCTGTCGGGAAATTCTTAAAAGCTAAATTACGAGACAATGTGGCTGAAATTTATCCAAAATTAAGTACGCTTGTATAACATGATAAAAGGCATCGAGAATTGATTTCTCGATGCCTTCAGTATGAAACAACTATTGGGATTTCCCTATGTGTAGCTACGACTTCAATTTAATTTGGTGATGGTGCGCCTGCGCCACTAACAACCTTTAGCTCGTGCTGTTCTTGCTGGGATTTTATTTATTTAACATATGGAATACTTGTTCAACGTCCTTATCGCCACGACCTGAAATATTAATAATAATACTCTCTTCAGATGATAAAGTGGGAGCTAATTTTAATGCATGTGCAACAGCATGGGAGCTTTCTAGTGCAGGAATGATACCTTCAACTTTAGATAGCACTTGGAATGCTTCAAGTACCTCTTCGTTAGTAACTGTTACATATTCACCGCGACCAATTGTTTTTAAATAACTGTGCTCAGGACCTGCGCCAGGGTAGTCAAGACCAGCTGCAATTGAATACGTTGGTAGTGGATTACCTTGAGCATCTTGCAATAGTAAGCATTTGAAACCATGTAATTCACCTGGTGTACCTTCGTTTAATGTCGCTGCTTTATCGGGCTCAATGCCGATTAAACGAACGCCCTCATCCGCGATATATTCTGCAAATGCACCGATTGCATTGCTGCCTCCACCTACGCAAGCAAGTACTGCTGCTGGGAGCTTACCTTCTTTTTCTAAAATTTGTTCACGACTTTCTCGGCTAATAACCGATTGGAAATGCTTCACCATTGAAGGGAATGGGTGTGGTCCCACTGCAGAACCTAACAAATAGAAAGTTGTTTCATAGTTTTCTACTAAATCAGCGAATGCTTCATCCACAGCATCTTTTAAACGACCTTGCCCTTTATCGACCGCAACGACTTTAGCACCGAGTAGCTCCATACGGAAGACATTTAATGCTTGACGCTTTGTATCTTCGAGACCCATGTAAACTGTGCAATCCATGCCAAACATTGCACAAGCAGTTGCTGTGGCAACACCGTGTTGACCTGCACCTGTTTCTGCTATTACACGATTAGCACCCATGCGTTTTGCAAGTAATATTTGACCTAGTACATTATTAATTTTATGAGAACCAGTATGATTTAGATCTTCACGCTTTAAATAAATTTTAGCGCCACCTAGTTGTTTTGTTAAGTTTTCAGCAAAGTATAGTGGCGATTTACGGCCTATATATTCACGGAAATAATAATCTAATTCATTATTAAATTCTGCATCATCCTTATATTTCTGGAAATTCTCATCTAATATATTTAAAACATTTTGAAGCTCTTCAGGAACGAAGCTACCTCCAAATTCACCAAAATATCCTTTTTGCTCGACTGTTGTACTCATCTGCTCTCGACTCCTCTAATCTAATTTTCCATAAAAAAAAAGCCACTTCAATCCCTCTATAAAAAGGACGAGTAACCGTGGTGCCACCTTTATTCGCAAAATTGCGCACTTTTGTACTCCTGTAACGGGGAGTTAGTTCGGCCTCCTATTACTGAGGCTGCTCCAAAGTCCATTCACAAGTATATACTACTGATTTGCACCAGCCATCAGCTCTCTAAAAGTATAAGCTCTCGCTACTATTCTTCTTCTTAGCATTTATTATTGAAAAATTTTAAAGTATTTTCAAAATAGTGTCAAGAGAAAGAAAATGGGTTTCGCATGTAGGGACAAAAAAAGACGAATCTATAAAGACCCGTCTGTTAAATCAAGTTTTTGAAGTTTAAGCGCTTATTGAGCATATACATAATCGGCGCACCAATAGCCATTACAACAAATTCACCTGCTGCGCATGTAAGCCATGTCCAGAAGAATGGCAATTCAAGTGCTAAGTTCAGTTCGAAAGCGATAATAAACATCGTGCACGTAAATAAAAATGTATTAATGATTAATCGTGCCCACGTATTTTTAACGAATTTACAAATAAGAATCAATAGGCCGAGCGTAATCATTGTCTGACCAACGCCGAAAACTAAATCGTAAGCACCGAGTGGTGAAAATAGGTTAGAAATAAAGACACCCATAATAATCCCAACAGCAAAGCGAGGATTAAAGGCAACTAAATGATTAAAAATTTCTGAAACACGGAATTGCACCTCTGTAAACCCGAATGGTGCGACTAACAATGTAACAGCAATATAGAGCGCGGCAATAATACCACTTGCTGCTAAAAACTTTACTTTCATATTCATTTCTCCTTAGTTTTTTTTCGTGGGATGGTTACGAACCACGTAGAGCAAATGCAATCATATCAGTGTTGGTGCGGGTTTGTAAATAGGTATGTGTAAAATAAGTGTAGCCTGAATATTCGTAGTATTGCATCTATTGGGGCAGGTATAAAAAACCAATTTTTAAGTGTAAGGGACTGGGCTACCGACAGTAAAAATGTCGGTGTTGTGTTAGATAAAATTAAATTAACTCGAGTATATGGTTTGCTATAGCACCAACTTTATATGACTTTAGAAATAAGGTGATTTGGAAAAGGAAAAAGGGGTGCAAAGCATGATTCTTTTATACAACGGATGGGAATTTTTATCATTCAACAATGTCAACTCATACAGGAGCTGTAAGGGTCACTACGGTTTTCAGTGCTACGTATTCAGTTGCCTCAACTAGTAATTATTATGCATCGTTAACAATCTTAAGGACAAAACGGGATGTGTTATGTTATTAGATAGGATAAAGTAAAATGATCTTATCCGTAACTGGAGGGATGTCGTTTGAAGAAAATTGCATCTTTGCTTATCGGGGTTTTAATCTGTGTCGTTGGCTGCGATAATACATTTAGTATTTATCAAGGACGAGATTTAAAAATCGGGGTAATTGGAGCGATTCCAGAAGTAAGGGAAGAAAATATAGATTTTCAAGTTATTACTTTTGAGGAGTTAAAATATAATACAGAATCCCTATCTAAAGAGCTAGATGCCATTATGATTATGAAGGAATTTTTACATGAAGCAGATGATGACCAATATGTAGCTGCTTATAGGGCGTTAACAATTCCTACATTTTTTATGCAATCCACTAAAGTACACGTACCATTTGTCAATGAAGGTGTTCAGTATGATGATATTATCGAAGTTGACCCTGCTAATTTCTCTACAGGCTTTCTCGATTTAGGAACAGATGAGAAAATTAATGAACATACATGGAGATATACGTTGGGAAAGAAACAAAATATTCAAGATGTGTACTCGCAAATTTTTGCTACTATTGAATCTGTAAGTTCCTTATAAATAGTATTTTAAACAGAAAAAGTATTCCAATTTATTTTTAAGACCAGGTTTTATAAACCTGGTCTTTTTATGCACGTATAGACTTTTGGATTAGGGAAGCAACCTTTAACTTTCGAAAAATTGACATACAATTTTTTATTATATTACAAAAGAATTATAACGCTAGAAATGCAGCAGTTTAGCGGTTTAAAGCGCCAAATTGTACGAAAAAGTAAAATATTTTGTCAAATATAAAAGTCAGAACATTCATAATGTTGTTGACGAATATCAATAATAACGATAATATAGCGATACATTCACACTTTGCTAGAGTGAAGTGTGATAGATAATAGAGATATTAGTCGGGGGGATTAATTGTGAAGCGCAATATGACAAAGCTTTCGTTCCTATTATTTGGATTAGTATTACTGCTTGCTGCTTGTGGTAGCGGAGGTTCTAGCTCATCTGATTCAAAAGGCGACGAAAAAAATAATGCAAGTGAAAGCGGTAGTGTAGATCAAAAAACATATAAAATCGGGATTACACAAATTGTTGAGCATCCATCTTTAAATGCTGCAACGGAAGGCTTTAAAAAAGCGATTGAAGATTCTGGCTTACAAGTGGAATATAATCAACAAATTGCACAAGGTGATAATAGTCTGAATACGACAATTGCCAATAACCTAGTAAGTGATGGCGTAGATTTGATTTTTGCTAACTCTACACCTTCTGCACAAGCAGCAGCGACTGCAACTAGTGAAACACCAATTATCTTTACTTCAGTAACAGATGCAGTTGGTGCACAATTAATTGAATCAATGGAGAAACCAGGGAAAAATGTAACAGGTACAATTGATTTACATCCTGAAACGATTTCTAAAACAGTAGCATTCTTAAAAGAACTTGGTGCTAAAAATGTAGGTATGGTCTACAACGCTGGCGAGCAAAATTCAGTAGCACAAGTAACAGAAGTGAAAAAGGTAATGGCTGAGCAAGGTCTTGCAGTAAAAGAGGCTTCAGCTGCAACTTCAGCAGATGTAAAACAAGCTGCTGAATCATTAATTGGTAAAGTAGATGCTTTCTATATTATTACAGATAATACAGTAGTCTCTGCATTAGAGTCTGTCATTGATGTTGCGAATGCAAATAAATTACCACTTATTGTAGGAGAGCTTGATTCTGTGGAACGTGGTGGCTTAGCGGCATTCGGCTTTGAATACTATGATATCGGTTATGAGGCTGGTCAAATGGCTGTGAAAATTTTAAAAGGTGAGGCAACGGCTGCTGATACGCCAGCTCAATATCCTCAAAATTTAAAATTAGTAGTAAATAAAAAAGTAGCTGACGAATTAGGGATCGAAATTAAAGATTCTTGGGGCGCAGAGCTTTTAGAGAAATAATGCATATGTGAAGTCAATTTTAAGCTGAAGCGGGGGAGAATTATCCCCGCTTTATCTTCATTTTAACTTGCTTCAGTAAGTGTTTGCCGCTTCGCTAGAGAGAATGATACCAAAGTAATGGCGGTTGCCATATGTTTTGAGAGGTGTTTTTCGAGCAAGCTTAAAAACACGGACGAAATTGCGATGGGGCGTAATGATACGATAATTTTTTAGGAGATGATTCAACGATGTTTACAGCAATATTTGGCTCTGTGGAGCAAGGAATCATCTATGCAATTATGGCACTCGGTGTGTACTTAACATTCCGTGTGTTAGATTTTCCGGATTTAACGGTTGATGGAAGCTTTGTAACAGGGGCGGCAACAGCAGCGACAATGATTCTGCTTGGCTACCACCCAATCTTAGCGACTTTAGTGGCAATTGTTGCTGGATTTATTGCAGGATGTATGACAGGAATTCTTCACACAAAAGGGAAAATCAATCCGCTTTTATCAGGGATTTTAATGATGATTGCCTTGTATTCTATTAACCTACGTATCATGGGGTTAACTGCAGAAAATAC
Source organism: Lysinibacillus sp. JNUCC-52 (assembly GCF_015999545.1). Classification (NCBI taxonomy): domain Bacteria; kingdom Bacillati; phylum Bacillota; class Bacilli; order Caryophanales; family Bacillaceae; genus Lysinibacillus; species Lysinibacillus sp. JNUCC-52. The sequence continues at coordinate 2,273,348 of NZ_CP065546.1, read as the reverse complement.
GATAGGTCGTCCGAATATTCCATTGTTAAACTCTGAAACGTTGTTTTCAAAGTTTCAAACATTTTGGAGTAATTTAGGTATCGATGCTGCATTAAATAACGTATTAAAAAGCATCGGCATTCAGCAAGTACCGTCTACTTGGGGTACGTTGATTGTAGTTTTACTCATCACGATTTTAATTAAATTTATTGCGGACTGGTTCTTAAAAACAGAAGTCGGGCTAGCTATTCGAGCAACAGGTGATAATAAACGAATGATTCGTAGTTTCTCTGCAAACACGGATACGCTTATTATTCTTGGGCTAGGTCTTTCAAATGCACTTGTCGCATTTTCTGGAGCATTAATCGCACAATATTCGAAGTTCTCGGATGTTAGTATGGGGATTGGTATGATTGTAATCGGTCTTGCCTCTGTCATTATAGGGGAAGCAATCTTTGGTACAAAAACAATTATGCGCACAACACTAGCTGTTATCGCAGGTGCTATTATTTACCGCATCATTTTAGCGTTAGCATTGCGTGTGGATTTCCTAGATTCAGGAGATATGAAGCTAATTACGGCTATTATCGTTATTTTGGCGCTTGTTGTACCTCAATTTGTTGATAAAAATAAAGAACGAAAACGTAAAGCAAAGCGAGCGGCGGAGCGTACACAAGTAAAACCAGTAGAGCGAGGGGGAAAAGGCCTTGCTTAAATTGGACGGCATTAATAAAATTTTTAATGAAGGTACACCTGATGAAAAAATCGCACTTGCGGAAATAAACCTGCATTTAACGCCAGGTGATTTCGTTACAATTATCGGTAGTAATGGTGCTGGTAAATCAACGATGATGAATATGATTTCAGGCGCGTTAACGCCAGATTTCGGTTCGGTATTAATCGATGGCAATAACGTAACGGGGTTGCCAGAATATAAACGCTCGCATTTTATTGGGCGAGTGTTTCAGGACCCTATGGCGGGGACAGCACCGACAATGACAATTGAAGAAAATTTAGCACTAGCGTATTCTAGAAATAAGAGTCGGGGCTTACGTATCGGCGTTGATAAAAAGCGTCGACAAGTTTTTAAGGAATCATTAGAGATGCTTGGCTTAAATTTGGAAAATCGCCTGTCGGCAAAGGTTGGTCTCCTATCGGGTGGAGAGCGTCAGGCATTATCCCTCTTAATGGCTACGTTTACTAAGCCATCAATTTTATTGCTAGATGAACATACAGCGGCACTCGATCCGTCTCGTGCGGAGCTTATTACGCGCATTACGAAGCATTTAGTTGAAAAAGATAACCTTACAACGCTGATGGTCACACACAATATGCAACAAGCATTGGATTTAGGAAATCGCCTCATTATGATGGATAAAGGTCAAATCATTTTGGAAGTTGGTGAGGATCGTAAACACGAACTAACAATTCCTGATTTAATGGCTGAATTTGAACGCATTCGTGGCGAGAAAATGAATTCAGACCGTGCGTTGCTAGGATAAAAATGAAATGCCCATACATTAGTATGGGTGTTTTTATTGTCCAAGTGGGAATTCAGAATTGTTTTGGTGACTGGCACTATAAATTCAATAAGGAATGATTTAATGAAAAAAGTTTATGTAATCCTCTTACTTACAGTTGCTACGGTGCTTGTCTTTGTTTTATACAATAAAGAAGATAAGCAAAATCAAGCTATTTATGTTGCGACAGATGGAAATGATCAATATGATGGTACAAAATCAAAGCCATATCGTACCTTAAAAAAAGCGGCTTCAGAAGCAAATGCTGGTACTACCGTTTTTATACGAAAAGGAAACTATCATGAAAAGCTTGTCGTAAAACATAGTGGCACAAAGTCAAAACCCATTACATTTAAAGCTTACAATAAGGAGAAAGTTGTTCTTAGTGGAGAAGACATGAAGGATGTTGAAGGGGATACAGCTATAGTAGCGATAAATAATAAAAATCATGTGACTATCAGTGATCTAACTATTCAGGATTTATTTACTGATTTAGCAGATGAAACAGTAATAGGGCTATATGTTACAGGCTCTAGTAGCCATATTACACTGAAAAATAATCATGTGCAGCGCATTGAAACAAATGCAGCTGATGGGAATGGGCATGGGATTGCTATATACGGAACAGGCACAATGAAAGATATAAATATTTCTCATAATACGTTGGAAGATTTGAAACTTGGAGCTAGTGAATCACTTGTTCTAAATGGAAATATTGACGGTTTTCAAGTAGATAATAATATAGTCCGTCGGAGTGATAATATCGGGATTGATTTGATTGGTTATGAAGGCATTTCAAAAGATAAAACAGTAGACTTTGTGCGGAATGGCGTCGTCAAAAATAATATAGTTACTGAAATCTCCTCTTACGGCAATCCCGCATATGGGAAAGATTATTCTGCAGGCGGAATTTATGTTGATGGTGGAAAAAATATAACTATTGAGAAGAATACTGTTTATAAAAATGATATTGGAATAGAAGCTACCTCCGAGCATGCTAAAAAATACGCTGATAACATTACAATAAAGAATAATAATATTTATGAAAACTTTTATACTGGGATATCGATAGGTGGTTATGATGAACATCGAGGAGGAACGAGGAATTCTACTATTTCTCAAAATATTCTTTATCGAAATGACACGAAGGGGTTAGGTGGGGGACAACTATTATTACAATATGAAACAAAAAACAATGTAATAGAAAGAAATATTTTAACTGCTGGACCATCGCGGATTTTTATCTCCAACTATTTTACAACTAATCAAAAAAACAAACTAATAAAGAATGTATTTCATAAAGAAAAAGGCGAGAAGGGTATTTGGGTATGGAAAGAACAAGAATATACTTCCTTTTCTAAATTCCAAAAAGCCTCAAAAAGTGATAACAAATCGAGTTATATAGACCCGAAATATCTTAATGCAAACGAATATGATTTTAGGCTAGAAGAGGATTCGCCTGCAAAAAAAATTGTAGACTAATTTTGTATTCTTGAGCTCGATTCCTTCAGAATAGGAGTGTGCGTGTCGGGAGATTTCAGAATTGTTTGAGTGCCAGGCACTGTAATAAGCCGCAACCGTCGCTGTCGCGCCGTCTGTTGCGGCTTACTTTTTATGCTGTTCCCGCAGGAGTCTACGTAAATTTTTTACTAATTATTAATTTAATTTTCAGAATTGTTTGGGTGTCAGGCACTAAAACTTATACGAGTAAGCCAAATAATTGGATATCGTTATTTACTTCTTTGTAGTTGAATCCAAACTCTTTCATGCGTCTTAGTAATCCGTCATAGTCATCGCGATTACCGAGTTCGATGCCGACTAAGGCTGGGCCACTTTCCTTGTTGTTTTTCTTTGTATATTCAAATGTAGTAATATCATCATTTGGCCCTACAACACTTGTAAGGAATTGGCGAAGTGCACCTGCACGTTGAGGGAAACTTACGATAAAGTAGTATAGTAATCCTTCATGAATTAAAGATTTCTCTTTTATTTCTTGCATACGGCCAATGTCATTATTACCACCGCTAATAATCACGACGACAGATTTTCCTTTAATTTCTTCTTTATAGCTATCAAGAGCAGCGACCGATAACGCGCCAGCTGGTTCAGCGATAATAGCGTGTTTATTGTACAAATCTAATATTGTTGTACATACTTTTCCTTCAGGAACGAGTACGATATCGTCTAAGTAACGACGACAAACATCATATGTGTGGTGACCAACGCATTTTACGGCCGCACCATCTACGAATTTGTCAATCCAATCAAGAGCCACTGCACCGCCTTCTGCAAACGCGGCTTTCATACTGCCTGCGCCAGCTGGCTCTACACCGATAATTTTACTGTTGGGGGAGAGGTTTTTCACATAAGCTGAAACACCTGACATTAATCCGCCACCACCGATACTACCGAATACATAGTCGATTGGTTCTTCCATGTCGTTCATTATTTCAACAGCGACCGTTCCTTGTCCAGCGATGACGTCAAAATCATCGAAAGGATGGATAAAGATTTTACCTTGTTCCTCGCAGTAGACCATTGCACTTTCAGCAGCATCATCAAACGTATCTCCTGCTAAAATAATTTCAACACAATCACGGCCAAACATTCGAACTTGGTCAATCTTTTGTTTAGGGGTAGTTTGAGGCATGAAAATGCTAGCTTGAATCTTTAGTTGTGCACAGGCATACGCAACACCTTGTGCATGATTTCCTGCGCTTGCACAAACTACACCTGCTTCACGAGCTTCTTCCTCAATTTTTTTAATTTTATAGTAAGCACCACGTAGTTTAAAAGAGCGAACATGTTGTAAATCTTCGCGTTTGAAATAAATATGGGCTCCGTATTTCTCCGATAAATAATCGTTTTTCTGCAGTGGTGTATGTACCACTACATCCTTTAAAAAGTGATGTGCAATTAAGATATTTTCTACTTGCACCGTTTTAGTATCAGCTACTTCCATAGTATTCATCCTCCGTTTTACGTATAAAACATTCATCTATGATAGCATATTTTTCTCGACTTTTGGTATAAATTTTTAGTAAATTCTAAATTTTCGGTGTCCATTTTTATCATAGCGTTTTAATGGGGCAGCATAATCTGTAATGTTCGAGAAAAAACGTCCTATTTTCGAGTTTAGTAGTAATTGAATTATTTTATTTTTTTAAATCGCCAAGTCGGTGACATCTCATAACGATGATTGGTGAGCATATACTAGATTAGTTTAGGACAAGTAGGGAGGAAGCAATTGGACATTATTCATGGGATACTATCTACATATATGCAATTTTTCGATTGGGACATGTGGAAACAAGTATTGGCAGATCCAGTATCATGGGGATTAATTTCATCGCTCGTTGTAATTGAAGGATTACTTTCAGCGGATAATGCCCTTGTACTCGCGGTACTTGTCAAACATTTACCAGATAAGCAACGGAAACGGGCATTAATGTATGGTATGCTTGGCGCTTATTTTTTCCGTTTTTTATTTATTGGAATTGGTGTGTATCTCGTAGAATTTTGGTTTATTAAAGTGTTAGGGGCTTTGTATTTAGGGTGGATTAGTATCGCTCATTTTTTACAACTAGGACAAGAGGATAGTGTCAAAGAAGTAAAAAAGTCTGGCTTAATGGTACGCATTTTTGGCGTATTTTGGGCAACGGTTATTGCAGTTGAGTTAATGGATATTGCTTTTTCGATTGATTCAATATTTGCTGCATTTGCGATATCTGATCAAGTTTGGGTACTATTAGTTGGCGGAATGTTAGGCATTTTAATGATGCGAACAATAGCAGGTTTATTTTTAATTATTATTGAAAAAATACCAGAGTTAGAAGCAACAGCTTTTATTATTATTGGCATTATTGCAATCAAGATGTTAGTGACTGTGTTTGGTATACATGTACCACATTATATATTTTTTGTAATCTTAGTGATTGCGTTTGTTTTAACGATGATTATTCATGTAATCAATAAATTAAAAGTAGCGAAATAAAAGCGGTTGTGACCTTTTTAGGGCACAACCGCTTTTGGTATTATTTTATATAATTGTCAGGATTAACAATGTAGAACTTTTCAACATTCAGCCAGCTTTCGCTCATTGGCTCTCCGTCGTCAATGCGTTTTTCTGTTTCTTGCATCATCCAACCTGTTTGTGAAGCGTGAGCTTGTAATGCCTGTAATTTATCCATCTTCATTTCGCGAATATCGATTTCTACATGTGGCTCACCGTTTTTCTCGAGTGTATCATTAGCAAAGGCACACGCTAAAATTTGAGGGCGTGCTGCTTTAGGCATGCGACGAACAGCCTCAACAACTGCACGTGCTGTTGCTTCGTGGTCAGGATGCACTGCAAAGCCTGGAAGGAACGTGAAAATAAGCGATGGCATCAATTCTTCGATTAGCCCCTCCACGAGTTTGACCATTTTTTCATCATCTTCAAATTCAATTGTTTTATCGCGTAGGCCGAGCATGCGTAAATCTTGAATACCCATAGCATCTGCTGCAGCAACTAGCTCCTTGCGGCGTATTTCTGGCAACGATTCACGCGTAGCGAAAGGTGGATTTCCTAAATTACGACCCATTTCACCCAATGTTAGGCAGGCATATGTAACAGGTGTATTCATCTTTTTTGTATAATAGGCAATCGTTCCAGCAACTGAAAAAGCCTCATCATCTGGGTGAGGGTAAACAATTAAAATATGACGTTGTGGTTGTAAATTCAAATAGTTGTCCCCCTTAATAAGTAAATGGCGTTTCGCTAATTTCAAGTGCTATCGCCAATTTACCTGAATAGTCTAGTCCAGCCATTAACAAACGGCCTAAATCATCTAATTCATAATGTGTAATGCCTTGAGCATAAACCCAACCATGTGCCATTTTTAAGCCGACACGATGTGGAGAGTCATCTACCACTTTTGCCAGTTCGTAATTAATTTTTGCATTACGTATGAATGCACCAGCGTTAAAAAACTTTTCATCATAGTGTGCTGCGTAAGAACCGTTTGTCGTCTCAAGATGGATATAAACGTCTTTGTTGGCGAAAGAATTTAGTAATTCTTGCAACGTCTCTACTTGTACTTCTTGCATCTTAACACTCCTCTCGATTATGTCTTTCTTAAGTATAGTCAAAAAAGGTCACAAAGGGAAATTGAATGACCTTTTTATGACCAATTTTTGTTGAGGCTGATTTTCATATTTTATACGCATGTAAAATAGTGAAATTGTAAAAGTTTATGATTCTTTAGTTCTTTTTTTAAAGCAAAATCCTTGAAAAAGTTATTGTAATGTATCAATATATAGAGTGTGAAAGCAAATATGTACAAAAAGTGTCGTTTTAATTTGTATGCGGTTTCACAAAATAAAAAGATGTTGCATATTTGACTTCTCTCACGTAGAGTGGGACAGCTTACCATGTAGAAGGGGATTTTAAGTTGAACAAAAACGATTTCTATCTTGGTACAATAGATGACGTTCTTCTACATATTTAGGTTTAGAGCTGTTGCGTGTAGAGAAGACATGAAAGCTCATTATCATAGTATAGTAAAAAAGCCACAATCCTCTTTATGACGGAGGATTGTGGTTTTTTTACATGTATACGTATCAAAATTACTTACTAATCTTCCATGCAAACGGAGCGAATAGGATATGTACCTTTTAAAAACGATTGAGCTTTTTTTCAATGGAATCTAAACGATTATTAACAGCTTGTAATTGTTTGCACATTTGTTTAAATTGTTGATTTTGATCTTGTGAATTGGAAGCAAGTAATTGTGCATCTTCCTCCTCCTCCTGTAACGCTAAAATCGTGGCAAGGGTAGATAGTGAATAACCGAGAGTTAATATAATGGATGCGATTACTTCAACTTTAGAAGAAGTGATTTCTCCAGCTAACAAGCGTGATTCTTCAGTTGTTTCCTCAGATTTTTGTTTTTTCATACGTCTCCCTCCCATATACAGCTAATATATGGCATATATAGCGATACTGTATCTTGTCCTATTTTATTGTGTAAAAGTAAAAATTTTAAATTTTCAGAAAATAAGATTGATTTTTCAATTAAAATATTGCATTATAATAGGAACAAAAAATAAGTAATAGGAGGAATTGATGGGATGAAGGATTATAAGTTTTGTAAAGAATCTAGAGTTATGCGGACAAGTCGTGTTTTTCCGAATGATGTAAACAATCATAATACACTTTTTGGTGGTCGCTTAATGAGTGATATCGATCAAGTCGCATCAATTTCCGCAGCCAAACATAGTAGAAGAGATTGTGTCACTGCCTCCACAGATTCAGTCGATTTCTTACAACCTATTCGACCGACGGACTCTGTTTATTTTGAATCCTATGTGACATGGACAGGGACTTCTTCGATGGAGGTGTTTGTGAAAGTTATTTCGGAAAATCTTAAAACAGGTGAGCGAAAAGTTGCTGCGACAGCATTATTAACCTTTGTCGCCCTTGATGAACATAATCAGCCTACGGCAGTTCCGCGTGTTATACCTGAAACAGTTGAGGAAACTAAATTGCATGAGACTGCCTCTGAACGAGCAAAAGCACGGGCGGAGCGTAAAAAGGAAAGTAAAGCATTAGCTAGTTTTATCTCTATGAACGATCCATGGGATTATCGGCTCGAACTAATGGTTAACTATATGTAAAAAAAGGTATTTAATTAGAAAAATCCTGACCTGTAAGCAAGGGGGATAGGTCAGTTCTAATTAGATACCTTTTTCTATTCCATAGTCTTATTAATATAGAAGTGATGACTATTGCTGTTGATTTCCGCTACAGGCGGGCGCTTTCCGCGGGCACATCGTAAGCCGCAACCCTCGCTAGCGCGCGGTCTGTTGCGTCTTACGTTTTGTGCTGTTCCCGTAGGAGTCGCCCGCCTTCCACTCCAATCAACTTTATAAGTATTGCAAGCAGTCTACTAAAAAATGAAGGAAGAGTATCACCAATATAAATCAAGTTCAGACAGTATGGTCAAGATGGAAGTAAGAACCTATTTTTTATTTAAAATTAATATAGAAGTGATGACTACTGCTGTTGATTTCCGCTACAGGCGGGCGCTTTCCGCGGGCCATCGTAAGCCGCAACCCTCGCTAGCGCGCGGTCTGTTGCGTCTTACGTTTTGTGTTGTTCCCGCAGGAGTCGCCCGCCTTCCACTCCAATCAACTTTATAAGTATTGCAAGCAGTCTACTATAAAACAAAGGAAGGTATCACCAATATAAATCAAGTTCAGACAGTATGGTCAAGATGGAAGTAAGAACCTATTTTTATAATAAAAAAACAAAAGAGAGCACTTTAATTAGTGCTCTCTTTACTATTTAAATGTACTTTTACAATTTTTAAATTTCAGTTACAGTCACTTCTGGAGCGCCAAAGCGAGATTTCGCACCGTGCATTACTGGTCCAACATAGTCGTTTAACGCCCAACCATGTGCGATAGCAGCTGAAACAAATTCTTTTGCTTCAATTACAGCTTCTTTCACAGATAGACCATTAGCTAAATTAGCTGTAACTGATGCAGCGAATGTACAGCCTGCACCATGATTATAAGTAGAAGCCACTTTTTCTGATTCTAATAAGTAGAATGTCTCACCATCAAAAAATAAGTCTGTTGCTTTTTCTGTTGCTAATGCTTTACCACCTTTAATGACAACGGCTTTTGCACCTAGCTCATGAATTTTACGAGCTGCTGTTTTCATGTCATCAATTGACTTAGGTGTACCTGTGCCAGCTAATTGACCAGCTTCAAAAAGGTTCGGTGTTGTAACTGCAGCTAGCGGTAGAAGATATTGAATCATAGCGTCAGTGTTCCCAGGATTTAATACTTCATCATCACCTTTACACACCATAACAGGATCAATTACAACATTAGAAGTACCAGATTTTGCGATTGCTTCACCAGCTATGCGAATAATTTCCTCTGTTGAAAGCATACCTGTTTTTACTGCATCAATGCCTGTAGATAATGCTGTATCAATTTGTTTTTGAAGAAGCTCTGTTGGTAATGGAGTTACATTATGTGTCCAACCATTTGGATCCATTGTAACAACTACTGTTAGTGCCACCATACCGTATGTGCCATGTTCTTGGAATGTTTTAATGTCAGCTTGCATGCCAGCGCCACCAGATGTGTCTGAACCTGCAATTGTTAAAGTTTTTTTAAGAGCCATGTGAAAGATCTCCTTCGTTTTTGAATAGTTTCATCTACCGTTTAGTATAGTCCTATTCTGATTCTGTAAAAATAGTCAGAAATCAATATTTTTATAAGGTCAGTATAAATTGAAACTTGAATAACACATTATTTTTTTGTACCGTTGTAAGAAAGAAAGGGGCGTAATTTCAATGAAAGAAGTATTCCCAAATGATTGGCAAACAATACTAGCAGATGAATTAGAAAAACCATACTACCAACAGTTACGTCAATTTGTGGCACATGAATATTCGACACAGACGATATATCCACCGATAAGCGATGTAATGAATGCATTTCATTGTACTGCTTATCGTGATGTAAAAGTTGTAATTTTAGGGCAAGATCCATACCATGGCCCGAACCAAGCACATGGCTTAAGTTTTTCTGTGAAGCCAGATGTTCCACACCCGCCAAGCTTACGCAATATGCTACAGGAATTACAAGACGATATTGGCTGCCCAGTTCCTCAGCATGGTACGTTAACGAAATGGGCACAGCAGGGTGTCCTGCTTTTAAATACTGTACTAACAGTCAGGGCGGGACAGGCCCATTCTCATAAGAACCAAGGATGGGAACAGTTCACAGACGCTGTTATTGAAAAACTGGCAGCGCGACCAAAACCAATTATCTTTGTGCTATGGGGCAAACCAGCACAGCGTAAAAAGCAAATAATTTATCAACATGCAACACCCCATGTCATTTTAGAAGCGCCACATCCAAGTCCATTAAGTGCCTATAGAGGCTTTTTTGGCAGCAAACCGTATTCAAAAATAAATGAGCAATTAAATGATTGGGGAGAACAGCCAATCGATTGGTGTCTAGGGTAAAGTGGCACAAATCGTTTGCTTTATACACTATAAAAATCATGGTACAGTTAATTAAGAAGAAAGAGAGGCACGGCAATGCAGGTAAATTGTTTTAAATGTCATTATTTCAAAGTAACATGGGACCCGCAAACACCGCGTGCTTGTGTAGCATACGGCTTTAAAACAAAGCAACTACCATCAGTTGTTGTCAAACAATCGTCTGGCATGGACTGCCTAAAATTTGTGCCAAAAGCAGAAGGTGAGAGAGCGCAATGATTTCATATGAAGCTGTCATGCAGCAACTTGAAAAACAATTAGCTAGTGCAAATAATGCAACGAATGAACAGCAAATTCGCGAGGCACTGACAGCCATTCGTGCATTATGTGATGTAGTACTGGATTTACCTACAAATAACACAAACATGCAACCAAAACATTTACCACAAATGTTAGTTACAGAGCAAAAGCCATCTACTTTAAATGCAACAAAGATACAGCATGACGATGGTGCAAATGGGGATTCGATTTTTGATTTTTAAATAAAGACATTAAACGTTCCTAATACTAGTAATTGGAGCGCTAAGATGAAAAAGGTAGGGTAATTAAGATGAAAAAATTTATTGTCACAGGTGCACTTCATGGTTTTTTAGCAGTAGCATTAGGTGCATTTGGTGCACATGCTTTAAAGGATATTGTAGATGATTATGGTCTTAGCATTTGGGAAACAGCTGTGCAATATCAAATGTTCCATGCTACGGGTTTACTCATAATCGGTCTATTAATGAGCTCGAAATTGCTAGGTGAGGTCAAACAATTAAAGTTAGCGGGAATTTTCTTTAACCTAGGGATTGTGTTTTTTGCAGGTAGCCTATATGTGTTAGCGGTAAGCGGCATTAAAGTACTTGGGGCAATTACACCAATAGGTGGTGTGTTATTTTTAGCCGGTTGGGTTTTGATTATTGTTAGTGCATTAAAACATGCAAAATGATTAACGGAGATTTTTTCACCACCTTTGGACAGAAATATTTAAAAAGTAGTGTGCTAGGTAATGCTGGCATGCTATTTTTTATAGCTAAAACGGCAACGGCTTATGAATAATTTTAATTCCTATTGTTTTTGTAAGGATTAGTAGAGTACACTAGTATTACTAAAAATGGAACAAAAGAAAGCGGGGCTATAGTGATGGAAAAATTATTTAATTTGCTTGATGAGTGCTTTGATGAGATGGTAGCAATTCGTCGTCATTTACATCAGAATCCGGAAATCTCCTTTGAAGAAGTGGAAACACCTGCCTACATAGCAGCTTTTCATAAAGCATTAGGGCATGAAGTAAGGGAGCAAGTCGGTGAACGAGGCGTCGTGGCAACGTTACGTGGTGCAAAGCAAGGAAAAACGGTGGCGTTACGTGCTGATTTTGACGCATTAGCCATCCAAGAGGAAAATGATGTGCCTTATAAGTCTAAGATCGACGGTAAAATGCATGCTTGTGGACATGATGGGCATACCGCAACACTACTTGGACTTGCCAAAGTACTAAATGCTATGAAGGATGAGCTTGCAGGCAATGTAGTGTTCATTCATCAGCATGCAGAGGAAGTTGCGCCAGGCGGAGCAAAGCCGATGATAGAAGATGGTTGTCTTGATGGGGTAGACGTAATATTTGGTACACATTTATGGGCACCGACGCCACTTGGGGATATTTTAGTGAGAGAGGGGGCGATTATGGCGGCTGCTGATAAAGTGGAAATTGTTTTACAAGGAAAAGGAGGACATGGTGCAGAGCCACATCATTCCATCGATGCGGTTGTACTAGCTTCTCAATTTGTGATAAATGCCCAGCAATTAGTCGCTCGTCGTATAGACCCTTTAAAATCTGCCGTCTTAACAATTGGACATTTTGAAGCGATAAATCCATTTAATGTGATTGCAGATCGAGTAGTTTTAACTGGTACTGTAAGGACTTTTGAGGAGCAAGTACGTACACAAATGGAACATGAGCTAGAGGCAATATTAAAAGCTACGTGTCTTGCCTTTGGTGCAAGTTATGAATATCGTTATACAAGAGGATATCCACCCGTATATAATCATGTGAAAGAAACACAATTTGTTCAACAGCTTGCAGCGGATATTCCTGGGGTGAAAAATGTTATTACGTGCCCACCGTTTATGATTGGAGAAGATTTTGCGTATTATCTGGAGAACATTCCTGGTACGTTTTTCTTTACAGGTGCCAAAAAACCTGAGTGGGAAACAGCCTATCCACATCATCATGCACGTTTTGATTTTGACGAACGTGCAATGCTAATTGCAGCAAAAACATTAGGAAAAGCGACTTTACAATATTTGCAAGGGAATAACTAGTAAGTCTTGGACATAACGAGTGAAGGCGATGCTTCCTGCGGGTATGCACGTAGCGTTAGATACGGCTATTCGGCATGATGTCGAAGGTTGCGGCTTACGGTGGGGACAACAACTGTGCAACAAAAAAGTGTTAGATTGATTGAGGTCAATCTAACACTTTTCTCTTTTGTCCAAACCTCATTTCAGTTATGGATTTTGATTGAAATAAGACATTTCCTCATCGAATTCAGCGAAATCAAAGTAAATCATTGGGAATAAAAAGCGGTGATTTGACTTAATTTCTCTTAAAATAACATGGTCCCTACCTGCAGCTTCTACTACACCACGTACCGTTTTTGTGTTTTTTCCTTGCTCAACAGCATGTTCAAAGGAAAAGTGGAATGTTCCAGGTTTTCCTCGATTCAAACGTAAGATGTTTTCAATGTACGACTCCTCACGTCCAGGTGGCCGTCCGCTTGGAAGCGTCACTGGAGGAGGTGTCATTTGTTGTTGAGTTGTCGGTGTCCAATAGTAAGGCATCATAAGTATCGACCTTCTTTCATTTAAATTTGAGGACAATCTTCTTCAGTTGGTGAGAAGAAGCAATGCGATTTGTAACGCCCCGTATTCCATTGACCATACCATTGTTCAGGGCAACCGCCCTCAGGTCTGAAAAACCACAGTGAGCGAGTAGCCGGATGGAACCTTTCACCTTCAATAACCCTTCTTGCTAATCGAATGTCTTGATCACGTGCCCGTTGATAAAAATAACTTTTTGTTGTAGCTTCAAACCCCCCTGGACGTTGATAAATCATTTGCTCGAGTGTTCGAATATCACCAAAATCGAGACAATCTGCTCGTACACGATTGACGCCAACATTGCCAACCATTAGCATGCCCAGTTCACCTTCACCCTCAGCTTCCGAACGCATAAGCCTTGCAAGCAAAGCAGTTTGTGCTTCATTCGTCTTTATAACAGCGATTTTCAAACCTCCTCGCAACCAGTATATGCTCAAAGGTGTTGTAGACATGTTTAATTTCCATAAGAAAGAAAATCACATTTCAATTTGCAGAAGCATATATTAGTAATAGTGAGTAGTCCGTAAAAATAAGGAAGTTTTTAGATAGTATTCATCTAAATGGGGTAAAGAAAAATAGAAAAAATTTAATTTATTTTTACAGAAGTCCTTCACTTTTATAATTTGGAGATGAAAGCCAAATGGTTATATAAGTGTAGAGTGGAGTAAACTCTGTATGAATCAAATTAAAGGCACCGCCCTCTATTTTTTTATGTTTGCTTGGAGAGAATCAGGGCGCAATTGGTGTGGGGAATGTGAATAAAAGTGTGCATGTGTATTAATACATGTGAGGTGGAAGGCATGGAGATTGGTGTTTGGATTGGGATTTTATTGAGTGCTGTACTAGCTTTTTTACTCGGAAATATCTATGGTCAGCCTCTCCATTGGTATCTTTTTATATTAATAATTGTAGTGGGCTTTTTCATTCATACGATTATTATAATTTTAAAAGTTAAGGATGAAAGCTCATGAAGCTACATTAGCGCATTGAACAATGGAAAATAGGGTGCTTCTCGTTCAATTTTGAACAGGAAGCATCCTATTTTACTGTGACAAGTTGCAGTAAATAAAAAAACCTTTCAATGACTGACATAGCAATGGCGCAATTTATAATAAATATTTGCGTCTATATTATGAAAAAACTTATTTTTGCAAGTATATTGAAATTTGTTTGAGACATACTAAATTGAAATGATTATGGCTTTTATAAAGGAGTAGTACTATGCGTATTTTCAGTATGTTTGTAGCAATTATCGTAAGTGCATTCATGGCTGTTGGAATTGCTGAGTATTACAATCAACCTTATGATTGGTATTTAGTATTTGTAATGATTCTAATAGGCTTTTTTATCCATACCATTATTTTAATCATAGAATCAGAAAACAGTGAGGAACATGAAGCATAAAAAATGCGAGCCCATTTTATATGGACGCGCATTTTTTCTTTTATTTAACTGATAGGAAGTTCACTAATTTTTCATTATCAAGAAGGTTACCAACGAAGAATGCACCGAACTCACCATAGCGAGCAGATACTTCGTCGAAACGCATTTCGTATACTAATTTTTTAAATTGTAATACATCATCTGCGAATAGTGTAACGCCCCACTCGTGATCATCAAATCCAACAGAACCAGTAATAATTTGTTTTACTTTTCCTGCATAGCCTCGACCAATCATACCGTGTGAACGCATTAAAGACTTACGCTCATCCATTGATAACATGTACCAGTTATCATTGCCTTGACGACGCTTGTCCATTGGGTAGAAGCATACATACTTAGAACGAGGTAGTTCAGGGTATAGACGTGCACGCACATGTGGATTTTGATAAGGGTCTTCGTTTGATTCACCAGCTAAGTAGTTTGAAAGCTCGACAACAGATACATAAGAGTATGTAGGGATTGTGAAATCAGCAATTGCCAATTTGTTAAATTCCGCTTCAAGCTCTTGTAATTCATCCATCGTTTCACGTAATGTCATAATCATAAAATCGGCCTTTTGACCAACGATTGCGTAAAATGCATGAGCACCTGTTTTAGCAACATCTGCTTCATTTAGCTTCTCTAAATAAGCAATAAATTCCTCAACTGCTGCTTGACGTTCTTCAGCAGATACAAGTTTCCAAGAAGCCCAGTCGATTGAGCGGAAATCGTGTAATGCGTACCAACCATCTAATGTAATTGCTGCTTCATTCATTATTCAAAGCACTCCTTTTTAAGTGAAAATCATTCTTAATTTAGTTTATCATAGTTTGTACAAAATCCCTAAATTCATGACTGAAATTCACTAATTTGACACCTTCGATGGATGCTGTATGCTAAAGAGAAGAGATGTAAATAGAGGAGCTTTCAAAATAAATGAACAGTAATTTACAACAGCCAATATGGCGTTTATATGATCAATCTATTAGCATGAAAAACAGTTCCCCACTTGAGTCGTTTGCAACCGATGATACATTGTGTCAATTAGTAGGACAGCTTGAATCGCCACCAACGATACGCACGTGGGTACATAAAGCCTCTGTTGTGCTCGGGATTCAAGATCATCGTTTACCATTTGTACAGCAAGGAATGAAGTTGCTCGAGGAACGAGGCTATCACCCAATCGTACGCAATTCAGGCGGTCTAGCAGTAGTGCTGGATGAAGGCATACTGAATATTTCCCTTGTTTTATCAGAACAAACTAGCGCAATTGGCATTAATGACGGCTACGATGTAATGGTAGCGCTAATTAAAGCTTTACTTCCAGAAGCCGCCGATAAAATTGAAGCCTATGAAATTGTTGGCTCTTATTGCCCAGGGTCCTATGATTTAAGTATTGAAGGTAAGAAGTTTGCTGGTATTTCACAAAGACGATTACGACAAGGTGTCGCGGTACAAATATATTTATGTATTGAAGGAAGTGGTGCGGAACGAGCAGCACTTATTCGTGATTTTTACACTGAGAGTTTACGAGGAGAGGTAACGAAATTTACGTATCCTAAAATTATACCAGATGTGATGGCTTCATTAAGTGAACTAGTGGATGCCTCATTAACAGTAGAAGCCGTTGTAATTCGGCTACAACAAATGGTCCTTTCATTTGCAGAGGAAGTACGTTTAGAGCCCTTTCATGATGAAGAAATACAACTATATGCATTTTATTTACAACGTGTGCTCGAGCGAAATGCTAAAATGCTTGAGTTGAAATAATGGTAAATAAAAAAGGCGAATGTGCTAACTAAGCACATCGCCATTTTCTTTTTGATATGTTGGACCACTAACAACTAGATTACCGTTTTTCTCCATTTTGAATACAGGAGCAATGCGTTCTTCCTCTTCATCTAGCGTTACAAGGCGTCTAGCACGGTTCATAATTTGTACAAACTGCTCATAATCTTTGCGAATTGCTCGATTTTCTTCTTCTAGCTGAGCAATAGTTTTCTCTAGCTTTTTATTTTTCTCAGAGGTTACGTGTACAAGTTGTCTCCATTTTGAAGACTCATTTCCTATTTCACCAGAATGTTGTAAACGTAGTAAATATGCTATGACAATATCAAGAGATAAGGCAGACAGTGGAATTGACTTGCTATCTGCATCACTATTATTAATGGTAAACATATTTGAGGAACGGCGTCTTGCTGGTGCACCCAACACTCGCATTCTCTCTTTTCTTTCTTTTTTCGCTTCTGCTAGTTGCTCTTCATAAGTTTTACGAACAACTGCATTCCAACGGAAACCACATGCAGCAGCAGTACGATTTAACGCATCACCAGCTTCTTCAAAGGCATTTAACTGTGTACTACCTTCTGTTACGTGACGAATTACTGCCTCTGCTAGCAATTCATCGTTTTCTTCTAACCAAGCATCTTGTCTTACTTTACTCATCATATAATCCTCCCACCTTTATTTGGAACTTCCTTATTTATGTCTAGCATGACCAATCTTTTAACCTTTTATTCATCCAAGTGAAAGGAATTATGCTTGAATACAAGGGGAAAAATGCGATACAATACCGGATGTAGGTTTGTGCGTATGCTGCATACTTAAATATGTGAAGGTTATGCGTGCATTAAAAAATTTTAATAAACAAAATACTATATAGAAAGGGTTGTTGACAAAATGGCAAACGAATTTAAAGTTTGCGATGAATGTCAGGCCGTTAACTTAAAAACGTTAATTCCAAAATTAAAGGAAATAGATCCTGATGCAACCATCGAAATTGGATGTCACTCTTATTGTGGTCCAGGACGAAAAAAAACATTTACATTTGTAAATAGTCGCCCTGTAGCTGCATTAACAGAAGAAGAACTAATGGAAAAAGTATTAGCAAAATTAAAAAATAAGTAATAAAAAACTATCTTCACGTGGCTGAAGGTAGTTTTTGTTTTAGAGCGATAGTCACCTATAACATGCGAAAATTGCGTTCGATTAGGTTGATAGTCTCTCTACTTACAGTGCAATCTCTATGCTAGTTCTATATTGTTTGCATATAATAGAAGAAAGATGAAATGGAGGTGCTGTACAATTGACACAATATGCCAAGGCAAAATTACAAGAGGAAAAAGTTTTTAAGGATCCAGTACATCGTTATGTACATGTACGTGATCAGGTTATTTGGGATTTAGTAGGGACAAAAGAATTTCAACGTTTGCGTAGAATTCGCCAGCTTGGCACTACGTTTTTAGTATTCCACGGAGCAGAGCATAGTCGCTTTAGTCATTCACTTGGTGTTTATGAAATTGTGCGTCGTATTGTCGATGATATTTTTGTAGGTCGTCAAGATTGGGATGAGGACGAGCGGCTATTAGTGCTTTGTGCAGCCCTATTACACGATTTAGGGCATGGCCCATTTTCACATGCATTTGAAAATGTATTCGAATTAGATCATGAATTTTATACGAGACAAATTTTACTTGGCGATACGGAAGTACACGCAGTGCTAAAAAAAGTAGCACCTGATTTTCCTGAGAAAGTATCGCAAGTAATAGAAAAAACGTATCCCAATAAGCAAGTCATAAGCTTAATATCGAGCCAAATAGATGCTGACCGTATGGATTACTTACAACGTGATGCTTATTTTACAGGTGTAAGCTATGGCCATTTTGATATGGAACGCATATTACGAGTAATGCGCCCACGCAAAAACCAAGTAGTAATTAAAGCCACAGGTATGCATGCCGTAGAAGATTATATTATGAGCCGCTATCAAATGTACTTACAAATATATTTCCATCCTGTCTCACGTAGCGCAGAGGTTATTTTAAATAATATATTAAAACGAGCGAAACAATTAAGCCAAGCGGGCTATAAGTTTAAGCATGAGCCTACCCACTTTTTAGCATTTTTCCAAAACTCCATTACATTGGAAGATTATCTTGCTCTTGATGAAAGTATTCTTTTTACCTATTTTCAATTATGGATGCAAGAAGAAGACGCGATATTAAGTGATTTAAGTCGCCGTTTTGTCAATCGTAAGCTATTCCAGTACATTGATTTAGATCCAGGCGTGGAACTTGAGAAATATCAAAAGCTCCAAGAATTATTTAAACAAGCAGATATTAATCCAGAATACTATCTTGTACATGATACAACAGCAGATCTTCCTTATGATTTTTATCGACCAGGGGAGGAAGAAGTACGTGTCCCAATTTTTTTAGAGATGAAAAACGGAGAATTACGTGAACTATCTAGGGAATCTATTATTGTGGATTCCATTTCTGGTCGAATGAAACGAGATCATAAAGTATATTTCCCGCTTGATATTTTAGAGGATAATAGTACAAAAGTGGGAGTTAAACAACAGATTTTAAAGTTATTACAAATACAATAAAAGAAAATATAAGAAATTATATCTATTTTAAGAATATACAAAACCAAATTGTATATATATAATATAAAAGCACTAAACTCACTTGAATATAGTGACAGTTTAGTGTTTTTTATTATGTATAATTTCATATTGGTTTAAAGTGTTGGCGAGATATCTAGGAAATGATAATGAAAAATATGGCAATGTTTAGAATTTGTTTAGATAAGCTTTTTATAATGAAGTAAAACCTAAAAAGGGGGTGAGGCCATTATATTGGTAAAGGCGTCACATCAACTTAGGATACATACAACTGGTACAACACATTGACAAGACATCATGATAATTGACCGCGTGTAAGACGGTTTGGATGTATCGTAACGACGACGAGTTATTCAAGGGGAAGAGGGGCAAACCGAATGTTTGGAGCAGAGCTTTCGAGATTGAGAGAGCGTGCAAAGTCGTCAGCAAACGCCTATAGGAATCTCTCTGAACTTAGAAAAGGAGAGAAACATGAAAAAATTAAATTTAGCAATCATTACATTATTGCTTGTGTTCCAAACTGTACTTTCACCGCTATCCGTATTTGCGGAAGAAGGAGATTCTTCTCTACCTCCATCTGTAGAAACAGGAACTGACGGAACTACTTCTGATTCGGCGGGCACAGGCGACACAGATTTACCAGTGCCAACACCTGGAGAAACGGGGGAAGCTGGTGGAGCTGATTCTAGTAGTGACCCAACTGAAATACTGCCAGGTGATACAGAATCTGGCGATGTGACGGAAGGTGAAGAAACGACTGATGAAGATAAAATTATCTCAGATAATGAAGAAAAGGCAACTACACTACAAGTTGACCCGTTAGTTATAGTGCCTACACAATTCAGCATAAGTAATTTAGACATTCGACAAGGAAATGATGCAGCAACAGCGGTATCAATAGTTGGAAGTCCAATAATTTGGAGTAATACAAACAAATTTTTTGTATATCTTGATTGGCAACTAAAAGAAACAACAGGATTAGTTGTTGGTGACTCTGTCGAGTTCCAGTTACCTACTCAATTTGCGACAGGTGTTACAAGCGGAAACCTCCTTCTTGGAGGGACAAGCTATGGAACGTATGTAGTAGATAATACGAATAAAGTAAAGTTTACCTTTAATCAAAATGCAGTGGATGATGTTGCTTCAGGTGATTTAAATGGTACGTTTAATTTGCAACGCGATTTTGATAGTAGTCAATTTGAGGCAAATAAACCAGAAACGCTTGTAATTAGTTACGAAGGGGTTTTACAGGATAGCAAAACAGTAATATTTAATCCTTCGGTTACAACACCATCTAAAAAAGGACAAGCATATCGAGATGCAGTTTTAGATCATAGAAATGCCAATAAAATATTATGGACGATAGATATCAACCATCAAGGGGAAACACTGTCAGATGCAATTTTAAAGGATACACCAATACCTGGGTTAGTAATTGACAAAACGACGGTGAAAGTTGCACCGCTTATCTTAAATATGGATGGTTCTGTGAAATCTGTAGGTATAGAAACTCCTGTTGATAGTGTAAATATAACGGATACTTCAGATGGATTTGATATAGCACTTGGTCAAATTAATGGAGCTGTTCGTGTCACTTATGAAACAACAATTGACCGTAATGTGCTTACAGGTACATCCCCATCTGTAAACAATGAGGCTCAATTATTTGATGATTCTACTCCGAAAACTTCGATTATAAATTCAAATAATATTTCGTTACAGTATGCAGAGCCATTAAAAAAGGAATTTGTTGCGAATTCCTACGATTCTATAACTCAAACTGTAAAATGGAGAATTGATTATAATTTAGACCAAGTAGCAGAGCGAGATGGAGTATTAATAGATGAGCTGACAAGTCAAAATCATCAATATGTTGCTGGAAGTGCGAAATATTACGAATTGGACGTACAATCAAATTTAACCTATGTTCCGATAAATAGTACAGCTACATCAATTGAACCAACGATAGATCCTAGTAATGTCTATAAATTAAAATTTAACTTACCAGCTGGAAAAAAAGCTTATCGCATTGAATATGAAACAAAATTAGATAATCGTATTGATTCACTTAATGAAGTTCAAGTTTCAAATAAGGTAATTGCAGCTGGAACAGAAAAAACAGATAATAAAAAGTTATCTCAAAATGTTTTCCATAAATCTGGATCCACAAGTGTAGATTACAACAATAAACTATTATCATGGATGCTTAAAGTTAATAGTGACCAACAACCAATGGAGAATGTTGTAGTAGTGGATAATTTCCAACAAAACGTTGGTCTATCTCTTAAAGGTGATGGATTTAAAAACCTAACAGCATTAAGTGGTGTAAAAGTCGAATTTAAACAAGATGACGACAGTTATAGAGAAATCACTGTTGGTGATGCTAATGAAAGTACAACAAAAGGCTTTAAGTTAACATTTCCTTCTATAATTACAACGGAACAAGTAATCGAATATAAAACGCATTTCCAACCAGATTCCGTACCGTCTGATTTGATATATAAAAATTCAGCTTCTATATCATGGGGACCAAATGGCAATGAATATGGTTTCGATAAAAATGCAACAAATACTGTTGATAGTTACACGAGTGGCAATGGTAATAAAATGGTTGAATACGATCGTTCGACCAAGCAATTTACATGGACAGTTGATGTCAATTATAATTTGGATCATTTAACAAACGCTGTACTAACTGATACATTTAGTAGTGGTCAAAAATTAGTGGCTGGATCTTTAGAAGTCTATAAGTTAACTTTAAACAATACTACTAATGGTGTTACACCGGTTCTTCCAGCTCTAAGTGGATATGCTTTTTCAGATGTAACTCCTACAAGCTTTAACTTAAATTTAGGAACGCTAGATAAAGAAGCATATCGTATTATATACAAAACCACGCTTAAAGATGAAAAAGTAACAGGTACGTATAGCAATGAAGCTATTTTAAATGCTACTAAAAATGGCACAATGCAAAAAGTATTTGACAAAGATGTACCATTTACACCGACTAATAGTGGCGAAGTATTAAGCAAAACAGGTAAACAAAATACACCAAGTAGCGATTTAGCAGACTGGACAGTTATGTTAAATGAAAGTCGTTCAAAGTTAACGACTACTGCGAATGAAGTAGAATTAACGGATATTTTACAAGGCGACCAAATGTTATTGACAGACACATTTGCGCTTGAAGAACAATACTATGATGTAGGTAGTATAAGTGATAAATATAGAACCTTATTAAAAGCAACAATTGAAGAAGGTAAAGAATATGCATTTTTTAGTGCTGGAAGTGAAGTTGCTCGAATCAAAGTAGGCGTTGATATCACAGGTAAAACGAAATTTACACTCCTATTCCTTCAAGATATTGAAAATCAGTACAAACTAACTTATCAAACCTTTATTGAAGCTGCACAGGGTGCGACTATTGGTAATGAGGCTAGTTTCGCAGGTGAATTTAAATCAGAATTAGCCAAGACTACTAGCAATAAGACAGAGATACAATGGGTTGCCTCCGGCGCAACGGTTGTAGGTAGAGATAAGCTTACAATTAAAAAAGTAGATTCAACTAATGCATCGACTGTTCTTGAAGGGGCTGTATTTAATCTATACAACTCTACAGGTACTGTGTTGTTAGAAAGTAATTTAACAACGGGCGCTGATGGAACAATACAAACTTCTAAAGTATACAATTATAAAACGTATAAATTAGAAGAAGTGAAAGCACCATTAGGCTATCAAAAAATCTCGGGTAAAATAGATGTAATATTTGATGCAACGACAGGTATTGGAATAATCAAAAACACAAAAATTAATGCTGGGTTCAGCTGTCCAAACTTTGAGTTAACAGTTAATAATTTGCCAACTGAACTAGCAGGAAAAGTAGTTACATTGAAAAAGGATGGTACGGGCCCAGATATTAATCTAGGAAATCTAGATGTTGATGGTAAAGTAACATCGAGTACATCTATTGCAGGTGGTACGTATTCAGTATATGTAGATGGACAATTAATGACTGAAATGATTACAGTAGATGGTAACTGTGAAGCAGCAATTACATTTGCCATAGGCTGTCCAGTATTCATGTTAACGATTAATAATCTTCCGACTGATTTAGTTGGAAAAGCAGTGACAGTAAAGAAAGATGGTACAGGTCCAATAATTAATTTAGGTAATCTAGATTCAAATGGAAAAGTTAAAGCTCCAACACTAACAAACGGCACATATACCGTATATGTAGATGGCCAAATTGTAATAGAAACGATTACAGTGGACAATAAGTGTGAAGCAGTGATTGACTATGTAGCGGGATGTCCTATATTTACATTAACAATCAACAATCTGCCAACTGAGTTAGTAGGAAAATCTGTGACAGTGAAGAAAGATGGTACAGGAACAACTATTAATTTAGGAAATATAGATGCTACTGGCAAAGTAACGGTGCCTACACCACTTGTGAGTGGCACATATACAGTATTTGTAGACGGTCAAGCGATGGCTGAAACAATTACAGTTGGTCAAGATTGTGAAGCGACAATTACATTTATTAAAGGTTGCCCAGTATTTACATTAACGATTGATAATGCATCGAATGATGATGTTGGAAAAAAAGTGAAACTAGTATCTGAAAATAATGTTACAGAGATTGAACTGGGCACTATTAATAATAGTGGCGCCGTTACATTTACAATTAATAAAGTTCCAGGTGGCACATATAAAGTCTTTATTGATAATGATGAGCTATTTGGGAAAGTGATTGTAAATGATGATACAAACTGTGCAGGAACTGTTAAAGTTATTAAAGCTTGTCCTCAATTTACGTTAACAGTCAACCAATTTGGTGGAGTAAGCCATGTAGGTGCTGGTGTAGCAGTTGTTATAAAAACAACGACAGGTAGCTATGTGACAGAGGGAGTAACAGACGCTATTGGACAAATTATTTTCCAAGACAAATCGCTGTTAGTAGAGGGCACAACCTATGACGTATACAATAGGCTTGGAGGAAAATTAGGTAACATTCATGTTACTTATGAAGAAGGTAAATGTGCCGATAGTGTTGAGGTAACTGAAAATGCATGCCCTATTTTTACACTAACAATTCAAGATGTATACGGCAACCCTCGTGAGGGTGTAGCATTTACTATTAAAGATAAAAATGGCATGATCATTGCAACTAGTACAACGGGTGCAAGTGGTAAGGTAACAATTCCTTATACAGTTGAGCCAGGGACGTACTATGTATATGAAGGAAGCAGCTTAATAAGTTCAATTGTTGTAAACGATTGTGAAGCAATTGCTAAACCTGTTTATACAGGCGGAGGCGGAGGTGGTGGCTCAACACCAGATCCAGAGAAACCAGTGGATCCAAACAAGCCAACACCAGATCCAGAGAAACCAGTGGATCCGAACAAGCCAACACCAGATCCAGAGAAACCAGTGGATCCGAACAAGCCAACACCAGATCCAGAAAATCCAGTGGATCCGAATAAACCAACGCCAGATCCAGAAAATCCATCTACAAATCCAGATGAGCCAGGTAACCCAGAAAATCCGTCAACAGATTCAAAAGATCCAACGACACCTGGAAAACCAGACACGTCTAAACCATCAGTACAAGATGTGATTGATCAAGGTAAAAACTTACCGCCATACAATCCTTCTACTGCAAATAAAGACACACTAGATGCGTATAAGGATTTCCTTGATAAATATAATAATTTATCAAAAGAGGATCAGGCGAATGTTGCAAAAACACTTGATATTAATAAAATCAAGGAAGATGCACAACGTTTAGAAGCGCAATTAAAAGCTCAAGGCAAACTGCCACAAACAGATGGAGCAAATCAAACAGCGCTTACACTAACTGGTGTAATGCTAGTTTTAGGTGCATTGTTCTTCTTACGTCGTCGTGAAGCCGAAATGAAATAATATACAATAAGAACCCCCAAGGCAATGAAGTCTTGGGGGTTTTCCTATATTAAAAAGCTTCTGATAGCTTGGCAGGTGCATGATCAAGCGGATATTGTTCAACAAAATCAGCACGGATTGATAGGCGTTTCGTGCCATTATCAGCACATGTAATAAGGGTCAAAATAGTTTCGTTAGGGATATCATCAATGACATACACATCTGTAGCAGCGATAATTTTTTTAGTCGTTAATTTGTATTCATAAATATTCGTTAAATCAGTAACGTAAATGGCATCCCCAATGTTGGCTTGATAGAGTGGACTAAATAATATGTCCTTCTCTTCAAAATAATGACCAGCTAAGGCGTAGTTTCCTTGTCCCAATTTTTGATTAGCTTTCATCGTGCCGGCTCCGACCGCAAGAGTGGCATTGCCAACGCCTTTAATAATCGGAAGGTTCATGTCCACATTTGGAATGGCAATACTACCGATGACAGGTAAATGATCAATTTGTGTTTGTGCTTTTAACACTTGCGCTATGGAAAGGGATTGAACGTCGTCAAACTCAAAATCTGCTGTTGCATGATTGTTGTTCTGTAAATCTTCTGCACTATAATCAGTCGTATTTAGTTGTTTACTTAAATGAGCAATCACTGCATGTTGAATAGGATTAATAAAAATAAGTAATAAACCAATGATTAGAATACAAATCAGTAGTATTCGTTTTAGCTTCTTCATAAGAGGAAAGTCAGCTCCCTTTGCGTAAGTAAGAATCGCCGGTAAAACTCCGCAAATCGCCGATAAACTTCTAGCAATCGCCGATAAAACTAAAAAAGGGTAGAGCGGTATGTTGCTCTACCCAGGTTATGATTATTTATCGCTGAAGCGGACGCCTGCAACGCCGTAATGGTTTTTAGACATTTCTTCGATAAAAACTGTGACGTTTTCCACTGGTGCGTTTACTGTGCGTGAAACAGCTTCTGTTACTTCCTTTACTAGTGCGCGTTTCTGTTCTTCTGTACGGCCTTCAATCATTTTTACTGTTACGTATGGCATAATAGTGCCTCCTTTTAGAATTATGTTGTATAGTTAGTTTATAAGAAATAATAAACTTCTTACTTATGCACAAAAGCGCAAGAATATGCTTTACTTTATAATAGCAGAATGGAGGGAATTAAAGTATGGCAAATGAAGAGAAACCGAAACAAAAAATGGGCTTTACAATTATAAAAAATGACCCGACAGATGGCCATAAAGGATATGGAATTGGATCGCTTTCATTAGAAAACGTATCACCTGTCATTATTGATATAGAAGAGGGGAAAGCTTCCGTTGAAGTTGGGGCGATGCATGCACGTAGCGATGTTGAACGAGGCATCAAATTTACGACAGATCGAGCTGATTCAGAGGGGGGAAAACCTTACTGGTTAATATGGGTAACAATTGATCATAAAGCAGACGGTCCTTACTATGCAGGTGTAACAGCATGTGAAATGGTCGTAAATCGTGAAAAACGTCGTGGTTATAAAATTTTAGCTGATCACGTTAATAAGATGGATAAGTCGATGAAACGACAAATTATTGTTGATCATATGGATGAAGCCTCTAAAAAAGTGTTAGCTTCTTTCTTAGCGGAGCTAAATCCCGAACTTTGGGAGCGCAGTGACAATCAATTACGTCAAGACTTATTTGTATAAAAGACCATCAATGATTGAACAATCTGTGACATTTTGCAATCGCTTTCGATATTAGGTTGAAAGTAGATATGAAAAAAAGTACACTTGATTCAGAGCTTACATTTTAGTAAGCTAGGACACTTGGTTCCAAGAATGTGATGAGGGCTATGCGACATTTGACAACCCAAACCCAAGCCAAATGCCCCATGATTCTCATCCTTTCCAGGGCCAAAAAATAAGAAAAGCTTTCTGTTCCCACGGACACGTCTCCGGGGAAGAGAAAGCTTTTCTTTTTTCGCTTTATGTCTATAACTTTGTCGAGAGCTTTTCAATAAAATAAAACGACTATTCGAGAAAAAGGTTGCGCATTATTGTTTATTTTTGAAGAACGGAAGCATATTCCAAAATTCTCCCCACGTATTGCTATCAAGAATATCAAAGTTAGTACATTTTTCCGTTGGTACATCTTTTGTTTCTAAATAAACGAGACGTTGTTTAGGGCAGGCATCTGTAGCAAGCTTTCCTGTTTCAATATCAACGACAACACCTTTAACGCCTTTTGGTTTCGAGAAGTCCTCGTTTTTAGTGCCTTTATTTACGCTTTCCATAAAGTCAATCCATATTTGCTTCGTAGCAGCTGTATCTTCTTTCGTAGATAGGTTTTTACCTTGATCGTAGCCGTTCCATACGCCAGCCGTTAAGCTTGGTGTAAATCCTATAAGCCACTGATCGCTATTAGTTGAGCCAGACTTTGCAGCATAGGTATGCGTCATACGTGAACGAATACTAATTCCTGTAGCAGGAGAGTAATCACTAAATACAGGATCGAAAATGCCAGTCATCATTTCTGTTAGAATATAGGAATTTTCTTTCGAAAGAACCGTTTCTTCTTGTTTTTCAATGTTCTTATTATCGTAAATAACATCTCCATTAGCATTTTTAATGGAAATAATAGTTGTTGGCGCCGTTTTTTGACCTTCTGACGCTAAAATATTATATGCATTTGTCATTTCGTACAGTGTCGTTTCCATTGTTCCAAGAGCAAGCGATAAATTGTCCTTTGTCCCAATTGTTACGCCAAAGCGGTCCGCTATATTATGGAATGCTTTAAATCCGATATCCTCTAATGTTTTAACTGCATATATATTATCGGAAATCGCAATGGCCTGTGCCAACGTCATATCATGGTCGGCAAATTGACCGTTTACGTTTTTAGGAGAGTAAGTTCCACGTCCATTATCATAAGTAAATGTTGTTTGTCCTACATCTAAAAACGTTAAAGGTGTATAGCCATTTTCTAATGCTGCTGCATATAAAACTGGCTTAATCGTTGAACCTGGTTGTCGTTTTGCTTGTGTTACACGGTTAAAAGAACTAGTGGCATAATCCTTCCCACCAACAAGTGCAGTAACGGCGCCTGTTTTAGATTGCATACTCACAAATCCTGTTTGCAAATCATTATTAGGCATATTTTTAGCGACTGCTTCTTCCGCTGCCTTTTGGTGACCAAGGTTAAGTGTTGTTTGAATTGTCCAACCACCTTCGCTTATGTCTAAATTCTTTTCTTTTAAAATCTCACTTGCTTCTTGCCAAGCAACATCTAAGAAATAAGGTGCAACAGATTTGGAAGCGACCCACATATCATTCTTTAAGACAAGCTGCTCTTCCTCAGCACGTGTTTTTTCGTCCTGTGTTATCGCACCTTGATCTGCCATCAGTTTCAAGATGACGTGCTGGCGATTCGTCGCTTTTTCGATATTGGCGATTGGTGAATATATACTTGGACCTTTAGGTACCCCAGCAAGCATCGATGCCTCTGCTAGCGTCAAGTCCTTTGCAGATTTCCCATAATAATACCGACTTGCTGCTTCTATTCCATACATTCCGTGTCCATAGTATACAGTGTTTAAATAACCTTCCAATATTTCATCTTTGTTATAAAAAACTTCTAATCTATAAGCATACAATGCCTCGTTTGCCTTTCGAGTCCATGATTTTTCATGAGATAAATATAAATTACGCGCATATTGCTGGGTGATAGTACTTGCCCCTTGCACTTTACTACCTGCTTTAATATCAACTAATACCGCACCAGCAATACGAGAAAAGTCAAAACCGCTATGTTTGTAAAAGTCCTTATCTTCAACGGCCACTGCTGCTTTTACTAAATAGGGTGATATTTCATCAAGACCAACCCAATAGCGACGTTCATTCGTAAAGTGGTCTCCAATCTGGTTCTCGTTTTCATCTAAGAAAATAGAGGCTTTCGGTACAGTTAATGGCGGTGCACCAGCCACTTGAACATAGACGCGTAGTGCAATAAATGCTACTACTATTGCAGATGCAAAGGCGACAAAAAGTGTAAGCGCTTTGCGTGAACGCTTCACACGCTTTTGCTTACGTTGATAGATTTTTCTTTTCATCCGACTTCACCTCGTTTTCTAACAACTTGAGTTTAGTATGTGTCTGAATATTCTTCTTTAATCGGAATTCTAAGCAAAAACTATTGCACTTTATTCAAAAACATCTATACTTTTTTTGTACTGATATGAAACGCTAGCTTTCGACAAAAACATTACACTTTGTAGATTTTAATTGAAATTTGCTAGACGTGCCAATAATGTATACGAGGATTTAGTGAATGAGGTTTCATTACAAACCTGTAAGTCCTCAACGAGAAACGACTATAAAAACTGAATTTAATACGGAGTTCAGATATTAATGGAGGCTAAATATGAGATTTGATGAAGCTTATTCAGGGAATGTTTTTATAAAAAGTCATCCTACATATGAGGATGCTCAGGCAGTTATTTACGGCATGCCAATGGACTGGACAGTTAGTTATCGTCCAGGGTCACGTTTTGGCCCTCAACGTATTCGTGAAGTATCAATTGGACTAGAAGAGTATAGCCCATATTTAGATCGCGAGTTAGAAGAAGTGAAGTATTTCGATGCGGGGGATATTCCGTTACCATTTGGGAATGCACAACGTTCTTTAGATGAAATTGAAAAATTCATTGTGAAGCTGCTAGAAGACGGGAAAATACCTGTCGGCATGGGCGGGGAGCACTTAGTATCTTGGCCTGTTATGAAGGCTGTTTCTGCAAAATACGATGACTTAGCCATCATTCACTTCGATGCACATACTGATTTACGTGTTGAATATGAAGGCGAGCCATTATCACATTCAACGCCAATTCGTAAAATTGCAGAGCACATCGGGCCGAAAAATGTTTATTCATTTGGGATTCGTTCAGGTATGAAGGAAGAATTTGAGTGGGCGAAAGAAAACGGCATGCACATTTCAAAATTCGAAGTACTAGAGCCACTAAAAGAAGTGCTACCAACATTAGCAGGACGGAATGTTTATGTGACAATTGATATCGATGTACTAGATCCTGCACATGCACCTGGTACAGGTACAGTAGATTGTGGCGGCATTACGTCTAAAGAGTTGTTAGCTTCAATTCATGCAATTGCTGCAAGTGGTGTGAACGTTGTCGGCTTTGACTTAGTCGAAGTGGCACCAATCTATGACACATCAGAAATGACAGCCAACACAGCGAGTAAATTATTACGAGAAATGATTTTAGGCTGGGTGAAATAATAGGGGCTTTGTAAAAGTTTATATAAAGCGATTTTAAGTGGGGTTAGCTATTTGGCTAGCCTCATTTTTTTATGAAAAATTGTTTGAGAATTGTTTGGGTGCCTGACACTTCTAGTAAAAATGTTAATAGTGCAATATTAACATTTGTCAGTATTTTTAATAGAGTTCCACTTTTATAATTAAAAAGATATTTTAAATAGTATTTAATGAAAAAATAGTGAGGGAGATTTTATGTCATTTGAATAATGTGTATGCAATGAGAATAAAGGATTAAACAAGAAGAAAAAGCGATTGAGGAAACAACTAGGTATTTAAATTAAATTATTACCGTAGTGATTTTAGAAAATTTAATAGAAAGGGAGTATGTATGATGAGGAAGAAGATAGCTTCGATTGTTAGTTTATTGTCTTTGATAGTTAGTTTGGGCATAATCTTTATTTTTAGTAATCAAGATGTAGCATTTGCCAATAACAGTTTGGTACCAATTTATGCAACTGAGGACACAACAATAATATACGAAGGTATTGATGCTGGATTTACTTATGAGGATGGGAACCTGGGATATCTTGATGTAGGCTTTCAGGGAACATATGGTACGCCTTTGGAGGTTCAAGTATTGCTTAAGTTTCAGTTGCCACCCATTCCTGCAGGGTATAAGGTTGAAAGTGCAAATCTTTATATTCCTGTAACAGGTGGTACTCTCCAAGCAACAACTAATTTTTCACTAAAAGTTTCTACAAGTACTGATCATAACTGGATTCAAGATACTGGGATAACATCACCACCAACTCCTACTTCTGGATCTACCCAATCAAGAATGCTAGCCAATAATGTCACGATGCTTAAACCTACGCTAGCGCCATTTGATTTTACTAGCTATATATCAGAGGAGTCCACGAAAGCTGATTCTAGAGCAACCTTTATTCTTTCAGGAATGACTGCTCAAGAGGCTGCTCAAAACGGAATACTATTTATGGACCATTATATACAAATGATGGAATCAAATATGCACGGCGGTAGTTGGGGTCCATATTTAATTATTACATACTCCGAAATTGTCGACATTCAGGTAACAGGAGTTCAAGATGGTGGCATATACAGCACGAATGTAACGCCACAGTTTAACATTGGCACAGCAACTTTGAATGGAAGTCCATTTACAAGTGGAACACAGATTACTGCTGAAGGTTCGTATACATTAACAGTTACAGCAGGTAGCCAATCAAAAAACACCCAATTTCAAATTGATAAGACTCCTCCGACAGGGACGGTAATTGTAAATCAAGGTAACCAATATACGAATAGTACAGGTGTATCCGTTTCAATAACGCCAAATGTGGGTGTAAATGATATTACGTTTATCCGTTATTCGGTTAATGGAAATCCATTTACACAAATGCCTTACGTACCAAGCTTTATGCTAGCTATAGGAACTGTTAACGGAGAAAAAATATTGTCCTTTAAGCTTGTTGATGGAGCGGGAAATGAATCACTGGAATATTTAAGAATGATAACACTGGATACAATCGCCCCTATTGTCAACGGTGTAACAAACGGAGCGAGCTACAATGCTAACCAGACAATAACTTTTAATGAAGGTACAGCAACATTGAACGGCGCTTTCTTTACAAGCGGCTCTTCTGTAGACGCGGAAGGCTCGTATGTTCTTGTTGTTACGGATGGCGCTGGCAATACAACATTCATTACATTTTCCATCGATAAGACCGCCCCATTTGTCAGCGGTGTAGCGGAAGGAGGAAGTTACAATTCCTCAAAAACCATTACATTTAACGAAGGTACTGCAACACTTAATGGTATACCGTTTGTGAGTGGGATGGCTGTAGACGCGGAAGGCTCGTATGTTCTTGTTGTTACGGATGGCGCTGGTAATACGATATCCATTACAT
This sequence comes from Lysinibacillus sp. JNUCC-52, assembly GCF_015999545.1. Lineage (NCBI taxonomy): Bacteria > Bacillati > Bacillota > Bacilli > Caryophanales > Bacillaceae > Lysinibacillus > Lysinibacillus sp. JNUCC-52. Next base: position 2,240,997 of record NZ_CP065546.1, on the reverse strand, counting down.
TTTCCATCGATAAGACCGCGCCATTTGTCAGCGGTGTAGCGGAAGGAGGAAGTTACAATTCCTCAAAAACCATTACATTTAACGAAGGTACTGCAACACTTAATGGTATACCGTTTGTGAGTGGGATGGCTGTAGACGCGGAAGGCTCGTATGTACTTGTTGTTACGGATGGCGCTGGTAATACGACATCCATTACATTTTCCATCGATAAGACCGCGCCATTTGTCAGCGGTGTAGCGGAAGGAGGAAGTTACAATTCCTCAAAAACCATTACATTTAACGAAGGTACTGCAACACTTAATGGTATACCGTTTGTGAGTGGGATGGCTGTGGACGCGGATGGCTCGTATGTGCTCGTTGTTACGGATGACGCTGGTAACTCAATTACCGTAACATTCAGTATCAATAAAACAGCTCCGATTAAATATACAGTAAAATACGACGGAAATGGAGCAACGGGTGGACAAGCACCAGTCAATAGTCAAACTTATGAAAATGGATATAGCGTTACAGTAGCTGTTAATACTGGCAATCTAGTAAGAACTGGATTTACGTTTAATGGTTGGAATACAAAAGCAGATGGCAGTGGTATAAACTATATCGCAAATAACACGTTTACTATTAACGCCTCGAATATTACGTTGTATGCCTTGTGGAAAGTTAATCGTTATACATTATCATTTGAATCAAATGGAGGCAGTGGTGTCACGCCTCAGAATACATCATATAACGGAAAAATAACAGAACCAACTGCACCGACGAAACTAGGTTATACATTTGGTGGATGGTATAAAGAAGTTACGCTTATTAATGCGTGGGATTTTTCAAAAGATACGGTAGTAGGGAATACAACGCTATATGCGAAGTGGATAGAAAATAGTTCATCAGGGGGCAGTGGTGGTGGTTATATTCCCACGCCAGAAACAAAACCAGATCCTAAACCAACACCAGAAATCCCAGTAGAACCAGAAAATCCTATTCAACCTGAAGTGCCAGAAAATCCAACGCCAACTATAACATTCAGTGATATTTCTACAAACTGGGCAAAAGAAATGATTGAGGATATAGCAATGCGTGGAATAATCAATGGCTATACAGACGGAACTTTCCGTCCAAATGATGCAATTCAGCGTCAGCATGTTGCAATTATTATTGCTCGTGCCTTTACGTTAGTGCCAAGTCGCGAAATAACACCATTTAATGATGTTGCAGCAAATCATCCATACTATGAGGGCATTATGAAGTTGCAGCAGGCAGGAATTATAGACGGGTCCAATGGATTCTTCCATCCAAGCGAATCATTAACACGAGCGCAATTGGCAAAAATCATCGTGTTGGCATTTGGATTAACTTCAGAGGGGACAAGTCATTTCAAAGATGTTCATACAACACATTGGGCTCATGATTATATTGCTATTCTCGAAGATTATGGGATTGCGTTAGGGGATAATGGCAGTTTTAGACCGAATGAACCTGTCACACGTGCACAGTTTGTTGCTTTTTTATACAGGGTGCTTCATTTATAACAACCACTCGTTTGGTCGCAAAGAAATTATTCCTTTTAGTAAATTTTGATAAAGCTTAAAGGTGAAAGAGCATCCACAGTTTTCATTGCGGATGCTCTTTTAAGTTACCTAAAAAAAGTGAGTGGAGTTAGCGATGAGCTAGCCTTATTTGTTAGTAAATTTTTTGCGTGCCTGGCACTTGAGGTAATTGTATTTTCCATCCATGCCATTTAACGTATATGTTCGTGTATCTTGTTGTCTTAACGTCAAGTATTGATGTGCACTGAACAAGACTGCTTGAAGAAAGTCTTGTTCAGTGCACATGCCTTTAGACATTTCCCCCATACCACGCTTTGACGAAAAAATGACTAAATGATTTGGCTTTGTCCTAATTTTTTCTATAGTCCATTGGATATTATTCAATGATATCGATGTTTCACCAAAACCATCACGTAAGTAATCGATAATCATCGTTAAAAACCCGGGCCATAGTAAGTCACAATCATCCCAATCAAACAACGACGTAATGGGCACACCGTCTATTTCTACAATAATAGCCCCATGTAAAAAATGACCTTTACTTTTCGTTAAATTTTTTGCAAGGATTTGTAACGCATCGTTGCTTTGAATACTCGTAAATTCCTGTTGAAGCTGTTCCATCGTATGGGAATAAATACTTTTTGTTTCAATGGCAATGAATGTATCAATTTTTATCATTTATATCACCTACAAGCTGTTTAGATAGGATGTAAGATATTTTATAAACTTGGCTTTAATAACTATTGATTTATAATCATTCTCTTGGATAGTCATAATACTTTAAAGCTCAGCAATAGCCTCCAATTCAATTAAGCAGCCGTGGCTTAATTCTTTAATGGGGATAATGGCACGCGCAGGCTTATGAGTACCGAAAAATTGTGCATAGGCTTCATTTACGTCTCCCCATAAATCAGAAGAGGTAATATAAACTCTACACATGACGACAGCCTCTTTAGTAAGTCCACTTGCTTGAAGAACAACCTCCATTTTTTGAAGAGCCATTAACGTTTCAGCGTGAATACCACCCGTTGCAGGTTTGCCAGTAGCTGGATCTACTGAAGTTTGCCCGGATATATACAAATTGCCGTTACTAATCATTCCTGGTGAATAATGCCCGATAGGTTCTTGATTGATAAATACTTGCTTCATAATGTTAGCCTCCTTATAAATGCTGTAATTGATTTAACCCAACATTGCCACCTGAAATAAGGAAGCAAACATCATCGTTTTTCGAAATTGGTAAATGCCCTTGAAGAGCTGCTCCGATTCCAATAGCAGAGGAGGGCTCAGCCAATATTTTGCCTGCTTCTAGCAATGTTTTCATCCCACTTTCTATAGAAGCCTCGTCTACACGAACAATGTCATCGACAATTTTTTGAACAATGGGGAAGTTTCGCTCACCAGGCTGTAAAGTTAAGAGTGCGTCAGCTAAAGATTTTTGCTCTTTTAAAAGTAATCTTTCACCAGACTTTATACTTTCTGAATAACGTGAGACGACAGCTGGTTCTGCCCCAATTATTTTGACATGAGGAGCTAAAGCTTTTATAGCAGTGGCGACCCCACTTATTAGCCCACCCCCACCAATTGGCACAACGATTGCATTTACTTGAGGGAGTTGTTCTAATATTTCTATTGCTACCGTTCCTTGGCCGGCCATAATGTCATAATCATCATAAGGGTGAATGATAGCATAGCCATGTTCTAAACTTAGTGCTTCCGTAATTAAATGCCGTTCTGCAAGTTTACATTGAACAACGTTTGCACCTAGCGCTCGAATACCATCAACTTTTATACTTGGTGCTGTCTCTGGTAAAACAATTGTTGCTGGAATATTTAATAGTTTCGCTGCGAAGGCAACACCTTTACCATGATTGCCAGAGGAGGCTGCAACAACGCCATGCTGTAATTGTTCAAGTGGCATCGACAACAGTTTATTAAGAGCACCGCGTAATTTAAAGGAATTCGTTTTTTGCATATTTTCGGCTTTAATCGAAACGTTGCAATTTAACAAATCGTCAAGTCCGTGTAAGCGCACGACAGGCGTTTGATAAATATAAGGTGCAAGTTTAATTTTGGCGGCTTGGATTTTTTCAACGGTTAACATTAGCGCTCCTCATTTCTATTAATGGGTAGAAAATTCTGATAAATTATAATATAAATGTAGTGTTAGAGTAAACAACTGTCAATGACGATTAGTAAAAGGATAAGAGAATCTGCATAGTTTTCGCAGATTCTCTTGAAAGTAGATCAAATATTAGTTTTCATTGTCGAATTTGATGTTATTAGCATGTAAGACTTGATTACCACCTGATGCTTTTATATCGGCTGTAACTTGTGCGGCGATAATGGAAAGCTCATCAAACTCTATACCGTTATCAGGACTTGAACTAATACCGATCGACACGGTTAATGGCGTAGTTTGCTCTGCATTAATGTTGAAAGAATGAAGTGCAATTTGATGTCGCAGTTTCTCAGCGTGATATAGAGCGATGGCTGGAGGAGCATTTTTTAATATAATATAAAATTCCTCCCCAGCAACTCGGGCGGCAATACCGTTTATAGCTTCTACGTAGTCATTAATAATCGTGGCGAGTTGTTTAATAACCCCATCACCCGCTAAATGTCCATACTTGAAATTAATTTCTTTCATATCATCGACGTCAAAATGTAGCACTGAAAAATTGTCCGTTTCTAAAACCATTCCTTGCGCAAATGAACGAATTGCTAAATTATTTGGAAGCTGTGTTAAATAGTCTTTTTCTTTAAGATGATAAGTTAGCTGTACTTTTTCACTTGTCGCTTGTAAACGTTTAATAACAGCGAAAATCGAAAAAAATGTAAAAAGAGCGTAGGCTATAAATCCAAAAATAATCTTCATCTTTAGAATCGCTGGCAAAGTAACAATTAATACTAGCATTACCGTGATTTCAATCGTCAAGCTATAAAAATAAGCTGTTAATGTGTGAAAAGAAATGGGCTTTTTAGATGCCAGAAGTGCAAGGGCAATAGAAACCACCAGTAAATTAATATTTGATAAACTTGTGATTGAGAGTATGGCTTGTGTAGGGATGATGATTAAGCTTCCTATAGCCATTATTATGCCACTTATAACAATCGACCACGGACCACCGATAAGTCCGCTAAAGAGAAGCGGTACAATATGAATGTTTATAAGTGTTCCGTTCAAATAGTTTAACGAAATGCCACTTAGTATAAGACCTGTCAGACCAAAAGAAATACCCACTAAAATGGGCTTGAAATCTTTAATTAATGATTGTCTTCGAGCCGGATGAGTAAACGGCCAATACGTTAAAATAATTAATGTAAAGGTAATACAAAAGCTGACAAAAATGTGAAGTAACATCTATAATAGTAGTTCCTTTCTCGAAGATCTATAAATAATAGTAAATCTTTTCCCTTTGTCTGCCAATGCTTTAAAACAATACTCACTTCTATCTTGAAAAAAAGTAGACATTTAACCTATAATAAAAAGGTTATAGTAAAAAGAATAAAAGGGAGCGTCCATGATGGTGAACGAAGAAAAATCGCAGGTGAACATTAAGCTCATTTCGACGATTCGTCCGATTGATGGGGAGTCCGAAACCCTTGAAATGTGGTTAGATGGGCAGCTTATAAATAAAGCAGATTCCCTATATTTAAAATATGAAGAGGTGCAGGATGAAAAAACAATCCGCACGACGATGAAGTTAGACAAAGAACGGGCACTTATTATGCGCGCAGGGGCAGTGAAAATGCGCTTACCACTCAATATCTTTGAACAACAAATAGGCCATTATGAAAGTGAATTTGGTTCAATGCCACTCGTGACTCAAACGAAAAACATGTTATTTACTAGACATGAAATGCGCGGAGATTTTCATGTGCAGTATGATTTACTAATGGGTGGACAAAATGTTGGCAATTATACATTAGACATTACATTTACGGAGGTACAATGATGAACGCAGTAGAACAAGTACAACAAGCCATTAAGACGGCGATTGCACAGGCTGTTGAAAAAGCTGGCTTAGTTGAAGCTGGCACAGAGTTAACGATTCACCTTGAAACACCTAAGGATAAAGCAAACGGTGATTATGCAACAAATATTGCAATGCAATTAACAAAATTAGCTAAAAAGCCACCGCGTGCAATTGCTGAGGCAATTTTAGAAAACTTAGAAACTACAGGTACTGATATCGAAAAAATTGAGATCGCAGGTCCTGGCTTTATGAATATTACTGTCCGTAAAGATTTCTTAGCAGGTGTTGTAACAGCAGTCCTTGAGCAAGGTGCAGATTATGGACGCTCAAACGCAGGAGCTGGTGAAAGAGTACAAGTGGAGTTTGTGTCAGCAAATCCAACTGGCGACCTTCATCTAGGTCATGCACGTGGAGCATCTGTAGGGGATTCATTGTGTAATGTTTTAGATATGGCTGGCTATGCAGTATCTCGTGAATACTACATTAACGATGCAGGTAATCAAATTAATAACTTAGCTTACTCTCTAGAAGCACGTTATAAGCAAGCTTTAGGTCTTGATGCAGATATGCCAGAAGATGGCTATCACGGTCAGGATATTATCGATATTGCAGGTAAATTAGCGAGTGAGCATGGGGATTCGATTTTATCAAAATCTGATGAAGAGCGTTTTGCATTTTTCCGTCAACATGGTCTAGCATTAGAATTAGATAAATTGAAAACAGATTTAGCGAACTTCCGCGTTAATTTTGATGTATGGTATTCTGAAACATCATTATATGAAAACGGAAAAATTGAAGTGGCGTTAGATAAATTAAAAGCGAATGGTCATGTTTTTGAGGAAGAGGGCGCTACTTGGTTCCGTTCAACAACATTTGGTGATGATAAAGATCGTGTATTAATAAAAAATGACGGTTCTTTCACGTACCTTACACCAGATATCGCATACCATGAAGATAAAATTGTTCGTGGCTTTGATAAACTAATTAACATCTGGGGCGCTGACCACCATGGTTATATCCCACGTATGAAAGCGGCGATTCAAGCGCTTGGTTATGATCGAGACACACTTGAAGTAGAAGTAATTCAAATGGTTCAGTTATATAAAAACGGCGAGAAATTTAAGATGTCAAAACGTACAGGGAATGCTGTAACGATGCGTGAGCTTGTTGAAGAAGTTGGACTAGACGCTGTGCGTTACTTCTTCGTGAAAACAGCAGGTGATTCGCATATGGACTTTGACCTTGATTTAGCCGTATCCCAATCAAACGAAAACCCAGTCTACTATGCGCAATATGCGCATGCGCGTATTTCTTCAATTTTACGTTCAGCAACTGAACAAGGCTTTGCGGCTTCCACAGCGAACTTAAGCCTGTTAACTGCTGAAAAAGAGATTGATTTATTGAAAAAAGTTGGTGATTTCCCGAAAGTTGTAGCGGATGCAGCAAAACACCGTACACCGCACCGTATCGCTAACTATATTCAAGAAACAGCAGCTGCATTCCATAGCTTCTATAATGCTGAAAAAGTATTAGATGCTTCGAATAAAGAGCTAACAGAAGCGCGTTTAGCACTTATTACAGCTGTACGTACTACTATTGCTAACGCATTACGTCTAATCGGCGTATCTGCACCAGAAAAAATGTAATACACTTTTTATCACCCCGACACAATCATGTGTCGGGGTTTTTTATGTCGGTGGACGTGTTTCGTGCCTGACACTTCAAAAATTCTGAATTGTTTGCGTGCCTGACACTTTTAAGCTTCTTTGAGTACTTAATTTTCTGTTTATTTCTATTTTTCTGTTGAAGTTTACGTTAACGTAAATGATATACTGATGAAAATTGTGAAGGAGGAGCTGGTTTGAAAACGATTCAGGAGGTAGCAAAGCAATTTAATGTGTCTACACGTACTATTCGCTATTACGAGGAGCTTGGGCTTCTATGTCCTCATCGTTCAGCTACGAATCAACGGACCTTCTCAAAAAAAGAAATGGCGAAGCTCAAACTTATTTTTAGGGGAAAGCGTTATGGTTTCTCATTAGAAGAAATCAAGGAAATGGTATTGCTTTTTGATTTTGATCGTTCAGGAATGCAACAACTGGAACGTACTGTGGCATATGGCGACCAAAAAATACAAGAAATTGATAGTAAAATAGCTGAGCTTACACAAATGAAAAATGAATTACTGCAATTACATGGCATGTTTAGTGAAAAATTATTAACTTTAAAGGGAGAGATGCACGATGAATAGTTCAAATTTGTTAGCACGAAATGCCCGAAAGTATGCTGAAAAAGAAGCTGTTGTTTGTCATGGAAGAAGAATGACTTATCGTGATTTAGATGAGCAAGCTACACGCCTCGGACACGCTTTAATAGACCTGGGCATTCGCCAAGATGATAAAGTCATTATTTTTATGCCAAATGTTGTAGAGTTTGTCGTTAGCTATTTTGCAATTCAACGTATTGGTGCAATTGTCGTTCCTGTCAATGCTAAATTTACATTGCAGGAGGTAGAGTATGTTGCACAGCACGCCGAGGCGAAAGCTATTTTAGTGCATGAAGCTATTTTTGCTGCCGTCGAGCACCTTCCTAGTGTGCCTTTAAAAATTAAAACAGGACTTGTGGAGGCAGGGTGGCTTCAATATGAGACATTAATACAACATGCCAGTACACAACCAATTGATTGTCAGCTAAATGAAGACGATGCATCCACAATATTATATACATCTGGCACAACAGGAAAACCGAAGGGTGTCCTTTTTAGTTATCGAAATATTTTAACTGTAGCCCAAATGATTGCAATAGAAATGGAAGTAAAACCTACAAGTCGCATTCTCCTTATGATGCCGTTAACGCATTCCGCACCATTACATTTATTTTTAATGGCAGGCGTCCTTGTTGGCTCCACAATTGTATTAACGCCAACATTCACACCAGATTTATTGCTAGATTCGATTGAACAAGAAAAAACAACACACTTTTTTGGAGCGCCTGTCGCTTATTTATTAACAGCCGAAACGAAGAGATTGCAAACAGCGGATTTATCTTCGATGAAATGGTGGGTTTACGGAGGTGCACCTTTATCACAAAATGAAATTCGCTATATACAAAAAGCCTTCCAAACAGAAAATCTGACATGTGTTTATGGATTAACAGAGGCAGGACCAAGTGGGTCTTTAATGTTTGGAAATGAACATGATTTGAAAGCGGGAAGCATCGGTCAGCGTGCACCACTTGGTACAGAGCTTCGTATTATTAACGACAATGGGGAAGATGTCGGTGTGAATGAAGTAGGCGAGATTGTGTTATTCGGTGAAGGCAATATGATGGGCTATTACAGGGACGAAGTAGCAACAAAGGCAGCGTTTATCGATGGATGGCTGAAAACAGGCGATTTAGCTCGTAAAGATGAAAACGGCTTCGTTTGGATTGTGGATCGCAAAAAAGATGTCATTATTTCGGGCGGTGTCAATATTTATCCGAAGGAGATCGAGGATTTACTTTTAAGCTACGAAGGTATTTTTGAGGTAGCGGTAATCGGTGTCCCTCACCCGCAGTGGGGGGAAACCGTAAAGGCAGTGTATGCTACAAAAGCGGAGATAGATGAAAACGAACTTAAAATATTTTTAGAAGAGCATCTAGCAAAATATAAAATTCCACGATTATTTGAACGAGTGGAAGCGCTACCACGAAATGCATCTGGGAAAATATTAAAACAATCGTTGAAGGAACAAGAGGTGAGATAAGGATGAAAGTGTTACAGCAAGATGCAAATCGCACAACTAACTTTTTCACGGAAGATGAGACATTACACAAACTATTAGAAATGATGCTAGATAAAGAGCTTTTAGACTATGCTAAACGGGAGTTAGAGGACTTTGGCGAGCTTTGTGCAAATGATATTGACGTAAGAGCGAAGCATACGGATAGAGAGGGAGAACCACGGCTGCAGCGTTATAATGCGTATGGCGAGGAAATAGCGCAAATTTGGGTCAATGAAGGCTACAAAAAAACGGTTGAAGAGACATATAACACAGGGATTGTTGGCTATGTGCACAAGGAAATTCCCCAGTTAGGGAAGAAGGGGAATTATGTGTACAGCTTTGCGCAAGGTTATTTATTGTCACATGCAGAGCCTGGCTTCTATTGTCCAGTAACTTTGACGATGGCAACCGCCTATTTACTAGATCATTATGCGAGTGATGAGGTGAAGAATAGGTTTTTACCACATGTTTGTGCAACAGGAGATCGAGAGCTATATGAGGGAGCAACATTTTTAACGGAGCGGCAAGGCGGGTCAGACGTCGGTGCAAATGTTGTAGAGGCTGTTCAAGACGGTAATCACTATCGGTTGTATGGAGAGAAGTACTTTGCATCAAATGTAGGGATGTGTGGTGTGGCGATGGTATTAGCGCGCATCGAGGGAGCTTCAGCAGGTTCCAAAGGGTTAACATTATTTGCTGTACCTTGGCGTCAAGATGATGGAACGGTTAATCATCTCCGCATTCGTCGTTTAAAGGATAAGCTTGGTGTCAGAGCAGTGCCATCGGGTGAGGTGGAATTTGATGGTGCACTAGCGTATGTCGTTGGTGAACAAAATAAAGGAATTTATTATATGTTAGAGGCACTTAACTTATCTAGAATTTGTAACGCTGTAGCTTCTATTGGCATTATGCGTCGAGGTTATTTAGAGGCGAAGCATTATGTATCAAATCGAAATGCGTTCGGGCAGCCTTTAATTCAATTTCCAATGATTCAAGATACAATAGGGAAATATGCGGCCAAGCTCCATGTAGAAGTGGCTACTGTTTTTGATCTTATTCAGTTGTATGACAAGGTAACGAGTGGACAGGGCAGTGAGCAGGACATCATGCTTAATCGTTTGAATATCGCCATCATGAAAAAGGAAACAGCTGAACAGGCGGTGCATTACGCAAGCGAAGCAATTGAATTGCATGGAGGAAACGGCTATATCGAGGATTTTGTAACGCCACGTTTACTTAGAGATGCTCAAGTACTTACGGTGTGGGAAGGGACTGCTAACATTTTAGCGCTAGAGCTTATTCGCTTAGTAGATAAATTTCAGGCCCACGAATTATTTGTTCGTGTGATGCAGGAGCGCTTGACGAAGTTAACAAATTGTTCATTGGTACAAATCGTAAGGGAACAACTGAAGAAAATCGAAACAACATTGCAAACTTTTGGCGCGTTGGATGAAGCTACGAAAACCTACGAGGCAAAGGGAGTAGCCCAAAAAATGGCACATCTATACGAAAGTGTAGTGGCAGTCGAATGGGCAGCAAAGTTTGGCGGCAAGTATGAAAAGCTAGCTGATATTTATTTAGAAGATACATGGGCATTGCGCCAGATCGGTGCACCAATGAAAACTGTTCAATATTTTGCGGATATTGTGTAGAGAATAGTTCGTGTGTCAGGCGCATAAACAATTCTGAATATTCTAATTGCTGAACAAAGAAAGATTCACGTAGACTTCTGTGGGAACGCACACAGTATAAGACGCAGGCAATCCAGATTACGGTGTGCCAGGCACGCAAACAATTAAAGGAATTGTTTGAAGCGGAAAGCACATGCATGCATTGGAAATCAATAATTATAAAAAAGAGACGCTAACTTAAGGTCTCTTTTTTTATCGTTATCTATTTCGATTTTCATGTATAATAAAATCAACTGAATATTATAAAGGTTCTTTACTAAAGTAAAGTGAAAAGGGAAATCGGTGTAATTCCGATGCGGTCCCGCCACTGTAAGTGTGAGTTTTTTCTATCAATGCCACTGAAATTTTTTTGGGAAGGCATGAAAAAGCATTTGAAGCACGAGCCAGGAGACCTGCCTTTATAGAACGATACATTGCAGCCTACGAGGATAGGATGGTGGTTTTTTGTGCAAGCACCGCCTCTCGTTATGATGACGAGGGGATTTTTTATGTTTTAGAAAGCTAATGACGATAATAATTGAAAATAAAGGTGAGAGTTCGAATAATGAAATACCTACATAATATCGATCATGCAACTGAACAGAGCTGAAACATGCACATACAATCTAAGGAGGTTTCACAATGAAAAAATATTGGAAGTTAGGTTTATCCGCATTTTTAGCAATGGGCATTTTAGTTGCTTGTGGACAAGAACCGAAAGACGACAGTACTGCGTCAGAGCAACAGGAGCAGCAAGGAACAAATCAGCTTGAGGAAGCAACATTCCCGCTAACAATGACAGATGCTACTGGCAAAGAAATTGTACTGGAGGCACCGCCTGAGCGAATCATTTCGCTTATTCCAAGTAACACAGAAATTTTATTTGGACTTGGCTTAAACGATAAAATCGTTGGCGTAAATGATTATGATGATTATCCACCAGAGGTAGCTGACAAGGAAAAGGTCGGCAGTATGGAATTTAATATTGAACAAATTATAGCTTTAAAGCCAGATATCGTTTTTGCGCATGAATCAGGTATAGCTTCTTTAGGTGGAGCTAAGGATCAGCTGGAAGCAGCGGGTGTAAAAGTATTTGTTGTAACAAACGCTCGTGATTTTAATGAGACATATACGACGATTGAGCAATTAGGTCGCGCCACTGGTAAGCTACCAGAGGCAGAAAAAATTATTGCCAATATGAAAGTGAAGGTTGAGGAAATAGAAGCAAAATTGCAGGATGTACAACCAAAGAAAGTCTTTGTAGAAACGTCAGATGAACCAGAAATTTATACACCTGGCAAGGATACGTTTATGCAGGAGATGCTAGAAATGATTCATGCTGAAAATATTGCAGCTGATACGGATGGCTGGTTCAAAATTGATGCGGAACAAATCATTACAAAAAATCCAGATGTTATCGTGGTCACTTATAATTATGTGCCCGATATTTTAACGAAAATTCCACAACGTGCAGGCTTTGATACAATTACAGCTGTAAAAAATAAAGCGATTGTACAAGTAGATGAAAATATAACAAGTCGTCAAGGCCCACGTTTAGCAGATGGGCTTGAAGAGTTAGCGAAAGCCATCTATCCTGAGGCTTTCGAGTGAGAAAAACAGCTTTTGCCTATGTAACAGCCATTACGTTACTTATCGTTAGCATCTGGTGTGGCGTATCAATAGGCTCGGTTCATATTCCATTAGAAGTACTTTGGAATAAAGCGGCAGATGAAACTGCTGCCAATATTTTATGGAAAATCCGTTTGCCACGAGTATTACTTGCAGGCCTTGTAGGAGCATCATTGGCAATTGCAGGAGCCGCCTTTCAAGGATTGTTAAAAAATCCGTTAGCAGACCCATATACGCTTGGGGTATCTTCAGGTGCTTCAGTTGGCGCTGTTATGACATTGTTTTTTGGCATCTCTCTACCCGTCGTCGGTTTGTATGTATTGCCAACGCTCAGTATGATCGGGGCAATCCTTACGATGGTAGCTGTGATGAGCTTTGCCAGAATAGTAGACCGTTCTCTAAAAATGGAGACACTAATTTTAACGGGAGTTATATTTAGTTCGTTTTTAGGCTCGCTTATTTCATTAATGATAGCGTTATCAGGTGAAGAGCTCCGCCAAGTGATAGGTTGGTTACTCGGCTCGGTGTCAATGCGTGGATGGCCATATGTACAAATGATTACCCCATTTGTTGTCATTGGCTCTGTTATTTTGTGGACGCAAAGACGTGAGTTAAATGTTTTGCTTTACGGAGAGGAACGAGCGAAGCATTTAGGGGTCAATGTAAAGCGTAGCAAATATTTAATTTTAGTAGGAGGCTCAATGCTTACTGGGGCGGCAGTTGCTGTTTCTGGAACAATTGGTTTTGTCGGTTTAGTTGTGCCGCATATGACCCGCATGATTTGGGGTTCAGATCACCGTCATTTACTGCCGCTATCGTTTTTAAATGGTGCAACATTACTTATCATTTGCGATTTAGTGGCGCGTACAATCATTATTCCACGTGAGCTACCGATAGGTGTTATTACTGCATTTATTGGTGCACCTGTCTTTTCTTATATTTTTTATAAGCAGCGTAGAAGCAAGGGGGTACGTGTATGATTATCGTTGAACATCTATCAGGTGGCTATGAGGACATCCCAATCGTCAAGGATGTAAGTTTTACGGTAGAAAAGGGGAAAGTCCTTGGTATATTAGGACCGAATGGTAGTGGGAAATCAACATTATTGAAAGTAATTAGTGGCATATTACCAGCGACAGCAGGAACGGTTTCATTGGACGGTAAAAATATTAAAACGTACAGTCCGCGCGCGCTGGCAAAAAAGATGGCTGTCCTCCCACAATTACATGCCAATGCATTTTCCAATACAGTGCGTGAGGCAGTATCACTTGGTCGTTACCCACATCAAACTGGATTTTTTTCTCAGTGGTCAGAAAGAGATGAGCAAGCGGTTCAATATGCCATGGAGCAAACGGGCGTCACACGTTACGAACATACATCAATGGAGTTTCTATCAGGCGGTGAGCAACAACGAGTTTTTGTAGCTCAAGCTTTAGCACAGACAGCGGAAGTATTATTGTTAGATGAGCCGACAAATCATTTAGACATTGCTCATCAACGCCAAATTTTAGATATGGTGCGCAAGGAAGCCATTGAATGTGGTTTAACCGTAATTATGGTGTTGCATGATATGAACTTAGCCTCCCTCTATTGCGATGAATTATTATTAATGGAAAGTGGCTGTGTACATGCTTTAGGTGAACCACATAAAGTATTAATAGCCTCTCAAATTGAGGACGTCTACAAGGCAAGAGTGACAACATATGCCCATCCAGAAATACCTAAACCGCAAATTACCATCATGCCATCATCAAGTGAATATCAGCAACGAGCAGTCATTGTGAAAGATGATTTTAAAGTAACAACCAATTATATCCAGCTAAAATCAAATGTTCCGTTAAAAACAGTTTCTTCAGCTGTTCATAATCCTGGAATAGGGTGGTATGACTGCTTATTAAATCGCTCTGTACCAGGAGATTATGTCGTGAGTGATGTGAAACAAGAGGTCACAGATTTTTTACAAAGAGAACACTTTTCGGCAACTAGCACAGTAGTAATGCTAACTGCTGTTCCTACACAACTCTATGCACTTAATGAATATAGCACTTCTTTCGGTAGTGTGTTTGTCGTTGTCACGGCGGGTGTTGGAAATGCTGTTGATGTCTCTCGCACACACGAAAGACAGGATGCGCCATATATTGGTACTATTAATACGTGGGTCATCATCAATGGTTGTTTATCAGAAGAGGCGTTTTTCCAAGCACTGATGACTGCAAATGAAGCAAAAACAAAGGCATTGCAAATGGAAAACATTCGCGATCACCGTAGCGATACAATTGCAACAGGTACTGCGACAGATAGTTTACTTATTGCGGCAACGCAAAAGGGTGAGGAAATGCGCTATGGTGGGCCGATTACAGATGTCGGTAAAATCATTGGTAAAGGTGTTTATGAGACGACGATTCAAGCAATACAAAATTATAAAAATAAAGCATAGGAGTGAAGAGGGATGAAACTTTACACGAAAACAGGCGATACGGGGAAAACAAGCTTAATTGGAGGGCGTGTA
This sequence comes from Lysinibacillus sp. JNUCC-52, assembly GCF_015999545.1. Lineage (NCBI taxonomy): Bacteria > Bacillati > Bacillota > Bacilli > Caryophanales > Bacillaceae > Lysinibacillus > Lysinibacillus sp. JNUCC-52. The sequence continues at coordinate 2,225,901 of NZ_CP065546.1, read as the reverse complement.
GACAAGGATAGTTTACGTGTTGAAACATACGGGGCAATTGATGAATTAAATTCTTTTATCGGCAAGGCAGTGAGCGAATTAGATCGCGAATTATTTAAAGACATTTTAGTTGATTTAGAAACAATTCAACATGAGCTTTTTGATGCAGGTGGTGACTTGGCCAATGTTATGAAGGAGCGTCATTATAAGCTTGCTGAAGCGCCGATTGAAGTATTGGAGGCACGTATTGATGCATTATCTGATGAAGCGCCACCATTAGAGCGATTCATATTACCAGGAGGAGCTCCTGCGGCTGCAACATTACACATTGCGCGAACTGTTGCCCGCCGAGCAGAGCGTCAAATGGTAACGCTTATGAAAGAAGTGCAAGATGTACCGACTATTGTGCAAAAATATTTAAACCGTTTGTCAGATTATTTATTTGCTGCTGCACGTGTTGTGAATGCTCGTTTAAATTTACCTGATATTGAATATATTCGTAGTGGGAAAGTGTTTAAAAAATAAGGCAAGAACAGCGGTAATACGTGTCTAGAGCTAAAGAGCTAGAATAATCTTACTTTTTAAAAAATATTTTAAAATGACCTTTTTACAGAGAACGTTAGTAATTGTACGAAAAAAAGGTAGTTACGATAAAATAAAATACAAGAAAGCTACTTTGAAGGAAAATTCAGGGTAGCTTTTTCTCTTATAAAATGTAAGAATATAAAATTATCAGAAATATTTTTGTTTTATGTTGACTGAATGCTCACTCATTTATTAGAATGTGAATATAGTGGTGGAATGTCATACATTTACGTATGAGCTAGAAAATTTAACACAAAGAGAGAAAATTTACGACAAACTAAAAGGGGGGACCAACCATGAGTCCATTAGTTATTGCAAACATTGTTCTAACAATCGTGGTTGTGCTTTATGCAGTAGGGTTATTTATCTATCTGTTAAAAACACGCTATAAATTCGTACAACTGGGGAAAAAGGTTGAGTTTGATGAAAGTGTCCAAGAACGTATTCGTTATTTAATGGTGAATGTGTTTGGTCAAAATAAGCTATTAAAGGATCCTAAAAGTGGTTTAATTCACGTTATGTTCTTTTACGGCTTCTTGATGGTTCAGTTAGGAGCTATCGATTTAATTTGGAAGGGGTTAGCTCCAGGGTCGCATTTACCACTTGGCATGTTCTATAGCGTATTCACTTTCTTCCAAGAGCTAGTAGTATTAATGATATTAGTTGCGGTAGTATGGGCGTTTTATCGCCGCTATGTAGAAAAACTAGTACGTTTAAAACGAGGCTGGAAAAATGGTCTTGTCTTAATTTTTATTGGAGGCTTAATGCTTTCAACATTACTTGCAAACGGTATGGGCCTTATTTGGCATGATGAAGGTTTAACTTATACTGAGCCCATTGCTTCTAGCATTGCAGCAATTTTTGGCTTTTTACCAGCAACGGCAGCAGCGACGATTTTCTATATTTCTTGGTGGGCCCATTTATTAATTTTACTTACATTTTTAATTTATGTACCTCAATCAAAGCATTTCCACTTGATTGTCAGCCCACTTAATGTGTACATGAATCGTTTAGATCGCACAGGTACATTGACACCAATAGACTTCGAGGCGCTTGAAGAAGCGGGTGAAAATGCTGAAAATGAAGAAGATATCCCATCTATTGGTGTAGGACGTATTCAAGATTTTACACAAAAGCAAATGCTTGATTTATATTCTTGTGTAGAATGTGGGCGTTGTACAAATATGTGTCCTGCAACAGGAACAGGGAAAATGCTATCACCAATGGATTTAATCGTTAAGCTTCGTGATCATTTAACGTTCACAGGTGCGGTGGTAACAAAGCAAAAACCGTGGGTGCCATATCAATTTTTTGCGAATACAAAAGGCAATCAGCTTGCAATGGCAGCAGGTGCTGAAGGGGCAGTAATTGAGGATATTTATAGTCCTTCTTTAATCGGTGACGTTATTACAGAGGAAGAGATTTGGGCATGTACAACTTGCCGTAACTGTGAGGACCAATGTCCAGTTATGAATGAGCATGTCGATAAAATCATTGACCTACGTCGTTACTTAACAATGACGGAAGGGAAAGTAAATTCTGATGCCCAACGTGCAATGACAAACATAGAACGTCAAGGGAATCCTTGGGGTCTAAACCGAAAAGAAAAAGAAAACTGGCGCGACCTAGACCCAACTATTAATATTCCAACTGTGAAAGAATTGAAAAAATCGGGCGAAGAAATGGAGTACCTATTCTGGGTAGGCTCTATGGGTGCATTTGATAATCGTTCACAAAAAATTGCCCTAGCGTTCTGTCGTCTATTAAACGAAGCGGGCGTGAAATTTGCTATTTTAGGAAATAAAGAGAAAAACTCTGGAGATACACCACGTCGTTTAGGAAATGAGTTTTTATTCCAAGAACTAGCGACAGCAAATATCGATGAATTTGAGAAAAATGATGTGAAGAAAATTGTAACGATTGATCCACATGCATACAATATCTTTAAAAATGAATATCAAGATTTTGGTTGGAAAGGCGAGGTTTATCATCATACTGAATTACTGAATGAATTGATAGAGGAAAATCGTTTAGTACTAAATCATGAAGTGGATGAAACAATTGTATTCCACGATTCTTGTTATTTAGGTCGTTATAATGATGTGTATGATGCACCACGTGAAATTTTACGAGGCATTCCAGGCGTCAAACTTGTAGAAATGGAACGTAATCGTGAAACGGCAATGTGCTGTGGCGCAGGCGGTGGCTTAATGTGGATGGAAGAGCATGTCGGCAATCGCATTAACGTTGCACGAACAGAGCAAGCTTTAGCAACGAACGCTTCTGTAATATCTTCAGGATGTCCGTACTGCTTAACGATGTTAGAAGATGGCACGAAAGCGAAAGAGGTTGAAGATACAATTAGTACGTTCGACGTTGCGGAATTATTAGAGCGCTCTGTGTTTGGTGAAAAAGTAAAAGCTGTTACAGAGAGTGACGAAGAAGTAACAGCAGAGGTGCTAGAAGAAGTAGTAGCTTCAGTGGAAACTCAGGAACCAAACAAGAATGAGGAGTTAAACGCAGAGAAATAATAATTATTGTAGAAATATTTTCTTTATCTGAAAAATATAAATTGCACAATAATTAATTGTTTTGTAGAATAAGATTAATTAGAAATGGGAGTTGCTTAATAACTCCCATTTTTTTATCGGGAAGAGTCGAGCGAGCGTTCAGTCAATGGAGATTGCTTTGATGCTTCATCGAGAAACGTAAAACAAAAGGGGTGTTTTACTTGAATAGAGCTGTAATTTTAGCAGGAGCAAGAACTGCATTTGGTAAATTTGCTGGATCACTGTCCGCACTTAACGCAAGTGATTTAGGTGCCATCGCCATTAAAGGTGCACTTGAAAAAGCAAATATAGCACCAGATGCAGTGGATGAAGTGATTTTAGGTACTGTTTTACAAGGTGGGCAAGGACAAATACCGTCAAGACAGGCTGCTCTAAAAGCAGATTTGCCTGTAGCGGTCAAAACAGAGACGATTAATAAAGTTTGTGCGTCGGGGATGCGCGCTGTAACGTTAGCCGATCAGCTAATTCGTTTAGGGGACGAGGAAGTGATTGTCGCTGGCGGTATGGAGTCTATGTCAAACGCACCTTACTATCTTCTTAATGGTCGAACGGGTCTCCGTATGGGCGATTCAACAATGGTCGATGGAATGCTTTATGACGGGTTAACTTGTGCCTTCAATGAGGCAAGACCACCAATGGGAAGCTATGGCAATAAAGCTGCAATTGAATTTTCGCTAAGTCGTCAAGAACAGGACGCTTGGGCTGTTCGCAGTCATGAACGCGCCCTTGCGGCAATCGACCAAGGCTATTTTGCTGAGGAAATTGTGCCTGTGCAAATCGCACAACGTAAAGGTGAGCCACTTGTAGTAGATACTGATGAAGCACCAAGACCAGGAACTACACAGGAAGTACTTGCTAAGCTTAAACCAGCTTTTGAAAAGGATGGTTCAATTACAGCTGGTAATGCTCCTGGCGTCAATGATGGGGCATGTGCACTTGTTGTAATGAGTGAAGAACGTGCAATGCGTGAAGGTAGGGAACCACTTGCCGTAATTATTGGGCATGCGGAAATTTCAATTGAGCCAGAAAATTTCCCACAAACACCAGGTCTCGTTATGAATAGCCTGCTAAAAAAGACGGGGAAAACATTAGCTGACATAGATGTCATTGAAATCAATGAAGCATTTGCAGCAGTGGCTCTTATTAGCAAACAGCTTGCCGACCTAGATGCAGAAAAAGTGAATGTTAATGGTGGTGCTGTAGCACTTGGCCATCCTATAGGGGCTTCTGGTGCACGCATTATATTAACACTAGCACATGAGCTAAAGCGTCGTGGTGGGGGAATCGGTGTTGCGGCAATCTGCTCTGGTGGAGGGCAAGGCGATGCAATCATGATTGAAGTACCAAAACAAAGGGGACATGAATGATGGGAATCCAGAAGGTAATGGTGATTGGTGCTGGGCAAATGGGCTCAGGGATTGCACAAGTTTGTGCACAGGCAGGCTTTGATGTGTTATTGAATGATATTAAACAACCGTTCTTTGAGCGTGGTTTAGGCGTTATTACAAAAAACTTAACGCGTGATGTCGAAAAAGGCCGTAAAACAGAAGATGAAAAAACAGCGATTTTAGGCCGTATCAAGATGTCACTAGATTTAAAGGATGCTAGTGATGTAGATATGATTATCGAGGCAGCAGTGGAAAATATGGAAGTAAAGCAATCTATTTTCAAGCAATTAGATGCAATTGCACCTGCACATGCCATTCTTGCGACAAATACATCATCACTGCCAATTACAGAAATTGCAGCGGTTACTAACAGACCAGAGCAAGTAATTGGCATGCACTTTATGAACCCAGTGCCTGTTATGAAACTTGTCGAAATTATTAGAGGTTTAGCTACCGCTGACGAAGTGTACAAAGCTGTCGAAGCAATGACTGTGCAGCTGGCGAAAACACCAGTGGAAGTAAATGACTTCCCAGGCTTTATTGCAAACCGTATTTTACTGCCAATGATCAATGAAGCAATCTATGCATTGTATGAAGGGGTTGCAACGAAAGAAGCCATCGATGATGTGATGAAACTAGGCATGAATCATCCGATGGGACCTTTAACATTAGCAGACTTTATCGGTTTAGATACATGTTTATCAATTATGGAAATTTTACATGAAGGCTTAGGCGATAGTAAGTATAGACCTTGCCCTTTATTAAGGAAATATGTAGCAGCAGGCTGGCTTGGTAAAAAATCAGGAAGAGGCTTTTACGTTTACGAATAATCCTATGGGGATGGGAAGATTCGGATAAATTACACCTCGGCGTCATGCTGAGGACTATAGCTTGATTCAGCGATGAATGCTAAAGCAAATTAAAATGTAATGCTACGTGACAGCATAGAGGGGTGACATTATAGATGCATTTACAATTTACAGATGAGCAGTTAATGATGCGTGATATGGTGCGAAGTTTCTCACAAGAGAAGATTGCACCGTGGGTAGAGCGTATGGAGGCAGGAGAGTTTCCGCGAGAACTCCTGCAACAGATGGGTGAGCTAGGTTTAATGGGGATTACAACACCAGAAGAACATGGTGGCTCTGCAATGGATTTTACATCATACATCATCGCTATCAATGAATTATCGAAAGTGAGTGCGGTAATGGGTGTTATATTATCCGTACATACTTCAGTAGGGACGAATCCTATTATTTATTTTGGTAATGATGAGCAGAAAAAGCGCTATGTTCCGAAGTTAGCAGCTGGTGAATATTTAGGCGCATTTTGTTTAACGGAGCCAGGCGCGGGTTCCGATGCAGGCTCACTTCAATCTAAAGCAGTGCGTGATGGTGATGATTATGTTATTAACGGCTCAAAAGTATTTATTACCAATGGAGGCGAAGCGGATGTTTATATCGTTTTTGCCTCAACCAATCAAGCTGAAAAAACACGTGGTATCTCAGCATTCATTGTTGAAAAAGGTACGCCAGGCTTAATTATTGGTAAGGATGAACATAAAATGGGCCTACATGGTTCACGTACAGTCCAATTAACATTTGATAACTGTCGAATACCAGCTGGAAACCTTCTTGGGGAGGAAGGGGAAGGCTTCAAAATAGCAATGGCTAATTTGGATGTTGGACGGATAGGAATCGCGGCACAAGCTTTAGGTATTGCGGAAGCGGCGCTTGAAGCGGCAACCAACTATGCCAAAGAGCGTGTGCAATTTGGTAAACCGATTTCAGCACAACAAGGAGTTGGCTTTAAGCTTGCCGATATGGCGACTGCTGTTGAAGCGGCAAAACTGCTTGTGTATCGAGCAGCTGATTTACGTGCGAAAGGTTTACCTTGTGGAGCAGAAGCGTCGATGGCTAAGCTCTTCGCTTCACGCACAGCCGTACAAACAGCGATTGAAGCTGTACAAATTTTTGGAGGCTACGGTTATACCGAGGATTATCCAGTAGAACGTTATTTCCGTGATGCCAAAGTAACGGAAATTTATGAAGGTACAAGTGAAATACAAAAACTCGTTATTAGTAAACATTTAATTTAATAGATTTAGCACCATTGTAAAGAGTATGTTAAATGCTCACACATCCGCAAGGAATCCAATGATGTCTTAGATGAAATTCATTAAAATTAAAGGGGAAATGGACAATGAACTTTCAATTAACAGAAGAACATGAACAATTACGTGAAATGATTCGCGACTTTGCTTTAAATGAGGTAGCACCAACAGCAGCGGAACGCGATGAAAATGAGGAATTTGATCGTGCGATTTTCGACAAAATGGCTGAGTTAGGCTTAACAGGGATTCCATGGCCTGAAGAATACGGTGGTGCAGGTTTTGACTATCTTGCCTATGTGATAGCTGTTGAAGAATTATCGCGTGTGTGTGCTTCTACAGGCGTAACATTATCTGCGCATACATCTCTTGCTGGTTGGCCACTATTTAAATTTGGTAATGAAGAACAAAAACAAAAATATCTTCGACCAATGGCAGAGGGCAAGCATATCGGTGCTTATGGCTTAACAGAGCCAGGATCTGGATCGGATGCAGGCGGTATGAAAACTTATGCAAAACGTGATGGCGATGATTATATTATAAATGGCTCAAAGATTTTTATTACAAATGGTGGAGTAGCAGATACATATATCGTATTTGCCGTAACGGATCCAGAAGCGAAAAACGGTACTTCTGCTTTTATCGTGGAAGCGGGCTTTGAAGGCTTCTCTGTTGGGAAGAAGGAGAAAAAACTAGGAATTCGTTCATCACCAACGACAGAAATTATTTTCGATAATTGCCGTGTACCAAAAGAAAACCTACTTGGGGCTGAAGGAGAAGGTTTTAAAATTGCAATGACAACACTTGATGGTGGACGTAACGGTATTGCGGCACAAGCGGTGGGAATTGCACAAGGTGCATTAGATGCTGCGGTTGACTATGCAAAAGAGCGTGTACAATTCGGTAAGCCAATTACAGCAAACCAAGGTGTTTCCTTTAAATTAGCTGATATGGCAACACAAATTGAAGCATCTCGTCTTCTTACATACCAAGCTGCTTGGTTAGAGACGAATGGTCTTCCATATGGTAAAGCATCGGCAATGGCTAAGTTAATGGCTGGTGATACAGCAATGAGCGTCACAACGGAGGCGGTTCAAGTCTTTGGTGGTTATGGTTATACGAAAGATTATCCAGTAGAACGTTATATGCGTGATGCAAAAATTACACAAATTTACGAAGGTACACAAGAGATTCAACGTCTTGTTATCTCACGTATGTTGACGAAATAATTTATGACAGAAAAAAACAAAAGGCCCCAAGTCCAGTCAACCGTGAAAGACGAAAATCTCATTGCCATCCGCCGAGAACAAATGATTCAAGGTGCTATTAAGCTATTTAAAGAAAAAGGCTTTCATCGAGCGACAACAAGAGAGATTGCAAAAGCAGCAGGTTTTAGTATTGGTACATTATATGAATATATTCGTACGAAGGAAGATGTACTATACCTTGTTTGTGATAGCATCTACCACCATGCGATGGAGCGACTATCAAGCTATGAAATAAAAGCAGGTACGATAGAAGAGTTAAAAGAAATGATTCGTGAGTATTTCTTACAAATTGATAGCATGGTCGATGAATTAACAATTATGTATCAAGAAACGAAATCATTGTCCAAAGAAGCACAGCGCTATGTTTTCGGTAAAGAGTTTGAGATGGTTGCCACTTTTGAGAGGCTGTTGCAACGCTGTGTGCAGTCAGGAGAACTAACGATGACTGATAAGCAAATTCATTTGGCAGCAAATAATTTAGTTGTTCAAGGACAAAGCTGGGCGTTCCGTAAATGGGCGCTGCATCGTCAACATTCACTCGACGAGTATATCGAAATGCAAACAACATTGTTCATTTCAGGCATTAAGGGGTTTTAATAAGTTCCAAAGGGGTTCGTCGGTAATTGCATAATGCGACATTGCAATTACCGATTTTTTTCATGATTTTGTATGGCAGAGAGCTCATAATAGCTGAAAAATTACGAACACAAGTGAAGCGGAAGCAGCTCGTTGCTTGCCTGCGGAAAATGTTCGTATCAAGCGAATTAGCTTCAAACATCAATGAAAAGATTTACTAAGGGGAGAAAGTGGGGGTTTCATATGACAAAGGTAGAAGTGTATCGTCCAAAAAATCACGTACGTTTTGTAACAGCATCTAGTCTTTTTGATGGACATGATGCTTCGGTCAATATTATGCGACGTATTTTACAATCAAGTGGTGTGGAAGTTATCCATCTAGGCCATAATCGCTCTGTAGAAGAAGTCGTTAATGCTGCGATTCAAGAAGACGCTCAAGGTATTGCGTTATCTTCTTATCAAGGTGGCCATATGGAATACTTTAAATATATGTTTGATTTATTGCGCGAAAAAGGGGCACCGCATATTAAAATATACGGCGGTGGTGGTGGTGTTATTTTGCCACGTGAAATTAAGGAATTACATGCTTATGGCATTGCGGGCATTTTCTCGCCTGAAGATGGCCGTGTTTTAGGGCTGCAAGGCATGATTAATGAGCAAATTAAAGGCACTGATTTCCCAACTGCAACAGGTGACTATCTAGAAAAGTTGAATGCTTTAACGACAGAGACACCAGAATTATTGGCGAACTTAATAACTGCAGCTGAATCGAATGATGATGAAGATACGAAAAAAATGTTAGAGGAAGCACGCAAACGTTCAAAAGGTACACCAATTTTAGGTATTACAGGGACAGGAGGCGCTGGTAAATCTTCTTTAACAGACGAGCTTATTCGTCGTTTCTTAAAAGAATTCCCAGAAAAACGTGTAGCAATTTTATCGGTCGATCCAACAAAGCAAAAAACAGGTGGAGCATTACTAGGAGATCGTATTCGAATGAATGCCATTTTCAACAACCGAGTTTATATGCGAAGTTTGGCGACGCGTGGTTCTCGTACAGAGCTCTCCGCTTCTATTGGTGATGTGTTAGATGTCGTGCGCGTAGCTGGTTATGATTTAATCATCGTAGAAACAAGCGGAATTGGTCAAGGGGATGCAGAAATTACAAATTTCACAGACTTGTCCATGTATGTTATGACAAGTGAATTTGGTGCACCGACACAGCTTGAGAAAATCGATATGATTGATTTTGCAGATGTTATTGCCATTAATAAGTTCGAACGAAAGGGCTCAGAAGATGCGCTACGTCAGGTGCAAAAGCAATACCAACGTTCACGCGAGCTTTGGGATGAACCAATTGATAAAATGCCTGTTTACGGGACGATAGCTAGTCAATTTAATGATAAAGGAACGAATGCTTTATTTGCTGCATTAGTTCATATTATTAACCAAAAAACAGGTAGCAATTGGGAAACAGGCTATGAGCAATTTGCTAAAACGCAAAAACAGGATGTTATTATTCCGAATGATCGCCGTTACTATTTACGTGAAATAACAGATACAGTGCGTGGCTATCATAAAAAAACAGAACAACAAGTTTCCTTTGCCCGTCGTCTATTCCAACTAGAGGGTGCAATCGCAGCAGTGAAAGAAAAGGCACCAGATGATGCACTTGTCGCATCGCTTACATCTTTAGCGAATGGTGTCCGTGATGAATTAACAGCGGAGTCTAAGCGTATTTTAGATAATTGGCAAGCCTTAAAAGAAGCGTATGCTGGTGATGAATTTGTAACGAAGGTGCGCGATAAGGAAATTCGTACAATTTTAAAAACAACGAGTCTTTCAGGGACAAAAATACCGAAAGTAGTCCTACCGAAGTTTGTTGATTATGGAGAAATTTTACGCTGGGTGTATCGTGAAAATGTACCAGGTGAATTCCCGTATACTGCAGGCGTGTTCCAGTTTAAACGTGAAGGTGAAGATCCGAAGCGACAATTTGCTGGCGAGGGTACACCAGAAAGAACAAATAAACGTTTCCATTATTTATCGAAAGACGATGATGCTAAGCGTTTATCAACTGCATTTGACTCGGTTACGTTGTACGGTGAGGACCCTGATTACCGTCCAGATATTTATGGGAAAGTTGGAGAATCAGGTGTTTCGATTTGTACACTTGAAGATATGAAGAAGCTCTATGCTGGTTTTGATCTTTGTGCTCCTTCTACTTCTGTATCTATGACCATTAATGGACCTGCGCCAATAATTTTAGCGATGTTTATGAACACAGCGATCGATCAGCAAGTAAAGTTGCGTGAAGCGGAGCTTGGTAGGCCTTTGACAGTCGAAGAATTTACAGAGACGCGCGCGAAAACATTACAAGTTGTACGTGGTACGGTGCAGGCAGATATTTTAAAAGAAGATCAAGGGCAAAATACATGTATTTTCTCTACGGAATTTGCTCTCAGAATGATGGGCGATATTCAGCAGTATTTTATCGACAAAAAAGTGCGTAACTACTATTCTGTTTCCATTTCGGGCTATCATATTGCGGAAGCTGGAGCTAATCCAATTTCCCAGCTAGCGTTTACACTCGCAAATGGCTTTACGTATGTTGAATACTATTTAAGTCGTGGTATGAATATAGATGATTTCGCACCAAATCTATCATTCTTCTTCTCCAACGGATTAGATCCTGAATATACAGTAATAGGTCGTGTGGCCCGACGTATTTGGGCAGTTGTCATGCGCAATAAATACGGTGCAAATGAACGTGCACAAAAGCTAAAATATCATATTCAAACATCTGGTCGTAGCTTGCATGCACAAGAAATTGACTTTAATGATATTCGCACAACATTACAGGCACTTATGGCATTGCAGGATAACTGTAATTCATTGCATACAAATGCATATGATGAAGCAATTACTACGCCTACAGAGGAATCTGTACGTCGAGCTATGGCAATTCAAATGATTATTACAAAAGAGCATGGTTTAGCGAAAAATGAAAACCCATTACAAGGGGCATTTATCGTTGAAGAATTAACAGATTTAGTAGAGGAAGCTGTGCTTGAAGAGTTTGATCGTATTAATGATCGCGGTGGCGTGCTAGGCGCGATGGAAACACAATATCAACGTGGGAAAATTCAAGAAGAATCGATGCATTATGAAATGTTAAAGCATTCGGGAGAATTACCAATCATCGGTGTAAATACGTACTTAAATCCGAATCCGCCTACAGATGATGCAATCGATAACATGGAAATTGCACGTGCATCTTCAGAAGAAAAAGAAACGCAAATTCGTAATTTACAATCGTTCTGGCAACAACATGAAGGACGAACAGAAGCAGCTATTGCTCGCCTACAAGAGGTAGCTGTAAACAATGGGAATATTTTCGAAGAACTAATGGAAACTGTTAAAGTAGCGAGTTTAGGACAAATAACAAAGGCTTTATATGAAGTTGGTGGGCAGTTCCGTCGCAACATGTAAAACAATCGGTGCTAATTTGCTAATTTGTGGAATGTAAATGCTAGTAAATCCGACATGCTGCTGTATTTAAAAGTGTCTAGTCATACGATTAGGCACTTCTTTTCATTTTCGCTATAATAGAAATGTAAAAAAGAGGGGGCGCAGTAGAGGATGAAATCAATAATTCACTACATTATTGTTTTAGCTTTAGTATTGGGAGTAATTTTCCTGTATAATAAGCAAATTGGCGCTATTCCTTTATTGTTATTATCGATTTATTTATTTTTTCTAGGGATAAAAAAAATGTGTAATATAAAAAACAGTAATTGAAGCTAGCAAAGAGACTAAAACATTGTATATAATGGGTATTATGCTTATGGTATGGAAAGTTACTTTTGTGCGGTCTTTTTTAGCTGCGCTCCGAAAATAAAGCACTATATAATTTTAAAACGTCCATTGTGATGAGAGGAAGGAAGTGCACGAATTGAATTTTCGTGAAATGACAAAGGAACAATTAGCGGAAGAATCGTTAATTAACTTAGCTTATGCAATTTTAACTGAAAAACGTGCTTCAGTGTCATTTAATGACCTGCTTACAATTATTAAAGAGCTTGTTGGTTATAGTGATGAAGATATTAAATCACGCCTACTACAATTCTACACTGATATGAATGTTGATGGACGTTTCTTATTTAATCAAGAAACTGGTTGGGGCTTACGCGAATGGTTCAAAGTAGAACAAATCGAAGAAGAAACAGCTCCATCAGTGAAAACGCACAAGAAAAAATCTAAAGCTACACTTGATGAAGACGATGAATTAGAAGAAGATTTAGAAGAAGATGACATTGACTTCGACGAAGATTATGAAGAGTTTGTTGAAGAAGATGAAGAAATCGATGAAGAAAAAGAAGATATTGACTTCGACGACGAAGAAGATATTGAAGACATCGAGGATGAAATTGATGAAGATTTCATTGAAGAAGAGGAAGAAGAGTTCGATGAAGAAGAAGAGGAAGAAGTGTAATACGATTACGCTTTGAATTTTCTTACTTCAGTACTTGTATTAAAAATTCTTGACTTCTTACACGGTTCCGTTTAATCTTTTACTTGGGCTCCTTAAAAAAAGGAGAAAGACCGTGTATATAATACGCTCCCCCTGCAAACCTATGCAGGAGGGGCGTTTTTTTTGTTTTTAACTTGCTGAATCAAGTTAAAGGTCAAGGCGAATATTTAAGAATTAAAAAGGGGCTTTTCGACCAGGCTCGAATAAAATTCGGAAGTAATTACGCCGAGATGTAATGAATCATCAGTCAAGCTCTCCCATGCTAATAAATAATGATTTGAATACGAAAGTGGTAAACTAATCATTATGTATATTAATCGGTGACTGAGTTATATGGTAAAGCTTCTCATGGAGAACATAATTAGATTGCTTACTGCCATGCTAGCTATGAAAGTTTTACTACAAAGAACAATTTAGAAAAGTAAAAAAGATATAGAAACGATTACAGCTTCGAATCGACTACATTCTAAATGTAGGCATTCTCGGCTTTTCTTATTTTAGGGATAGGAAAGCATTATGTTTCTTATTCATGTCCAACTATTCGTGTTATAGGTTTACGTTTCCTTCCTGCAAATAGGTAAATCAGTAAGCGATATGACAGAATGGAAGGACACAATATCCTTTTTTTACTAACAAGATCCAGTACAACATAAGGAGGAATTTTTCATGACAAAGTATATTTTTGTAACAGGTGGGGTTGTGTCATCACTTGGAAAAGGGATTGTAGCAGCATCTCTAGGACGTTTATTAAAAAACCGTGGGTTAGAAGTAACGATTCAAAAATTTGACCCATATATCAATATTGACCCAGGTACAATGAGTCCGTACCAACACGGTGAGGTATTTGTTACTGATGATGGTGCTGAGGCTGACTTAGACTTAGGTCACTATGAGCGCTTCATCGACATTAACCTAGGCAAACATTCAACTGTAACATCTGGTCGCGTATATCAATCTGTTTTACAAAAAGAACGTCGTGGTGATTACAACGGCGGAACAGTTCAAGTAATTCCTCACATTACTAATGAAATTAAAGAACGTATCCAACGTGCAGGACGTGAAACGAATGCAGATGTTGTTATTACAGAGGTTGGAGGAACTGTAGGTGATATTGAATCACTACCATTCCTAGAAGCAATTCGTCAAATGAAAACAAATTTAGGCCATAACAATGTAATGTATGTTCACTGTACGTTAATTCCTTACATTAAAGCTGCTGGTGAGTTAAAAACAAAACCAACACAACATTCTGTTAAAGAATTACGATCTTTAGGGATTCAACCAAATATTATTGTCGTGCGTACAGAACAAGAAGTACCACAAGAGATGAAAGAAAAACTAGCATTATTCTGTGACGTTCAACCTCATGAAATTATCGAATCTCGTGATGCAGAGCATTTATATGAAGTACCATTAAATCTACATGCTCAAGATTTCGATGATATCGTACTTGATCATTTCGGCATTGAAGCACCAGAGGCAGATATGGAAGAATGGCGCGAGCTTGTTGCAAAAGTGAAGAGCCTACCAAATAAACGAAGAGTGGCATTAGTAGGTAAGTATGTTGAATTACAAGATGCGTACATTTCAGTTGTAGAGGCGTTAAAACATGCAGGTTATGCGTTTAACTCTGATATCGAAATTGATTGGATTAACGCAGAGCATGTAGATGCAGACAATGTTGTATCATTACTAAAAGATGCTGATGCCATTTTAGTACCAGGCGGCTTCGGTGATCGTGGCGTTGAAGGTAAAATTTTAGCAACTCAGTATGCTCGTGAAAATAATGTGCCGTTTTTAGGTATTTGTTTAGGTATGCAACTAGCAACAGTAGAATTTGCTCGTAACGTACTTGGCTTAAATGGAGCGCATTCCACAGAGCTTGATTCGGAAACACAATATCCTATTATTGATTTCCTTCCAGATCAAAATGATAATGTAGACATTGGTGGTACATTACGTTTAGGTTTATACCCATGTAAGTTAAAAGATGGCTCAAAAGCAAAAGCTGCTTATGGTCAAGAGCTTGTGTACGAACGTCACCGTCATCGTTATGAATTTAATAACGAATACCGTGAGGCAATGGAAGCGGCAGGTCTTGTATTCTCAGGTACAAGCCCAGACGGAAAATTAGTGGAAATTATTGAGCTACCAGAAAACAACTTCTTCGTAGCTTGTCAATTCCACCCAGAATTAGTGTCACGTCCAAACCGTCCACAACCATTATTCCGTGATTTCATCGGCGCAACATTTAAATAAAATGATAAAAAGGATGTCTCGTTTAAACGAGGCATCCTTTTAATATAGTAAAAAATCCTAATTCCACGGGAGTAAGCCTTTATTCTGCAGAAGGAGAGTGGAATTCCGCGAAAGTAAGTCTTTATTCCGCGGAAGGAGGGTGAAATCCCGCGAAAGCGAGCCGTAATTCCGCGGGAGAAGAGTGGAATTCCACGAAGTTGCTAAAAAGGATGCCTCGAAAATTTTCGAGACATCCTTTTGTTTCTAGCCTTAATTTTTTGGGAGTTTTTATAGCTCCTCATCATCGAGTCCAAGCATTTCATCATAAGCAATTTTCACGGCTTCATAAATGAATAGGGCAGCTATTGCATGCGGTACAACAATACGCTCTCCTAAATCATTAGGTAACAAGCCTCCGCGCATACGAGTAGAAATATATGTATACGCTAAATCGGCTAATGGATTTTCTGCATTTGCTACTTCACTAGCTACTGCTGCAAATGGAATAAATTGTTCGTTCAATTTTTTGGCTAATGCTAATGCTTGCTGATCATGTGCGCTACGGGTAAAGATACAAATACGATCAGCTTCACTAACTTCTGTGTGCGCTGTCCACGGGAGTAGCTTTGCAAAACGCTCAACACCTTGAAGTGCATTTAACTCGACAACTTGCATTTCTTCAAAACAAGCAAAATAGACATTTCCTTCTCCTATTGCCGCCTGTGCAAGTAAACGTGCAGTTTCCTCAATAGATTCCTCTTCACTTTGTGTTATTCTTTGTAATAATCCGCTCAGCTGTGTTGTTAGTATTTTTGACATGATTCCACCTCAATCAATATTATATGTATGTGTGAAGCATAAAGCAAAAGTAGATAATTTATAATACTAGAAGGTATTAAGCTGTAAAAGGAGAATAATACATAATATAGATTTCTTTGTGCAAAATAATAATTCAAAAAGGGCGGAATGCAATGTGAAACGATTACTAATTGTTGATGATCAGCAGGGAATTCGTTTGCTATTAAATGAAGTTTTGAAAAAAGAAGGTTATGTTACATATTTAGCAGCTAATGGCGCTGAAGCACTACGTTACGCAGAGGAAGAATCCATGGATTGTGTATTGCTAGACATGAAGATTCCTGGCATGGATGGCATAGAGATTTTAAAATGTTTAAAAGAGAAATGGCCTCAGCTACCTGTCTTTATGATGACTGCTTACGGTGAACTAGATGTAGTACAGGAAGCATTGGATTTAGGGGCAATTCGTTACTTTACTAAGCCATTTGATATTTTTGAAGTACGTGATGCAGTAAATAAAACATTGAACACATAAGAAACAGGCAGTGGCAAGCACCGCCTGTTTTTTACATATGCCCTATTTCTTTTTTTATTTGAAGTGGCACCTGTCGCTACGTTGCCTTCGCTTTTGGTGCAAAAATATAAGCACCTGAAATTTCTTTTCAGGTGCTTATGAAAAAAAAGGCACCTGTCGCTACGTTGCCTTCGCTTTCGGTGCTTATGAAAAAAAGGCACCTGTCGCTACGTTGCCCTTCGCTTTCGGTGCTAAAATATAAGCACCTGAAATTTCTTTTCAGGTGCTTATGAAAAAAAAGGCACCTGTCGCTACGTTGCCCTTCGCTTTCGGTGCAGAAAATATAAGCACCTGAAATTTCTTTTCAGGTGCTTATATTTTTGCTATGATTAAATAGCACATTTATGTATAAAGAATAGTCCTAAAAGGAGGATTTTTAGTATGGCATTAGTATCTATGAAAGAGATGTTAATTAAAGCAAAGGCAGAAGGTTATGCAGTTGGTCAATTCAACATCAACAACCTTGAATGGACACAAGCGATTTTACAAGCGGCAGAAGAAGAAAAATCACCTGTAATCCTTGGCGTATCTGAAGGCGCAGGTAAATATATGGGTGGATTTATATCAGTTGTACACATGGTAAAAGGTTTGATGGAATCTTATGGCATTACTGTTCCCGTTGCTATTCATCTTGACCATGGTTCTAGCTTTGAAAAGTGTAAAGAAGCGATTGATGCAGGATTTACATCTGTTATGATTGATGCTTCACACCATCCTTTCGAAGAAAATATCGCAACGACTTCAAAAGTAGTTGAATATGCACATGCCAAAGGTGTGTCTGTTGAAGCTGAGCTTGGAACAGTTGGTGGTGACGAGGATGGCGTAATCGGTGGTATTATGTACGCTGATCCAGAGGAATGCCGTAAAATGGTTGAATTAACAGATATCGATTGCCTAGCACCAGCCCTTGGCTCTGTACATGGTCCTTACAAAGGTGAACCAAACTTAGGCTTTAAGGAAATGGAGGAAATCTCAAAATTAGCAGATCTTCCTTTAGTATTACATGGTGGTACAGGCATTCCAACAAAAGATATTCAACGCTCAATTTCATTAGGTACTGCTAAAATTAACGTTAATACTGAAAATCAAATCGCAGCTACAAAAGTGATTCGCGAAATTCTTGACAATGATAAAGAAGTTTACGATCCTCGTAAATTCTTAGCGCCAGCTCGTGAAGCGATTAAATCAACAGTTATCGGTAAAATCCGTGAATTTGGAAGTGCACAAAAAGCATAATTAAGCTTCTTATATGGTACAAAAGCAAAGATGAATACACATAATAAGAGAAGTGTTGATGCTAGCAATCGACCTTCTCTTGTTTTTGAAATAATAACTTTTTTTGAAAAAAATTAAAAATATAAATAAATAGGGTTTGGGAGGAAATATTATGAAATTTTTTATTGATACAGCAAACTTTGACGAAATTAAAGAAGCACATGCATGGGGTATTTTATCAGGTGTTACAACAAATCCATCATTAGTAGCAAAAGAGGAAAATGTTTCTTTTCATGATCGACTACGTGAAATTGCAGAGCTTGTAGATGGCTCAGTAAGTGGAGAAGTTATTGCCTTAGATGCTGAAGGGATGATTAAAGAAGGTCTAGAATTAGCTGCGATTGCACCGAACATTACCGTTAAATTACCGATGACGCCAGCAGGTTTAGAGGCTTGCCGCTTCTTTGCAAACAAAGGCATCAAAACAAACGTAACACTAATTTTTAGTGCAAACCAAGCATTAATGGCTGCACGCGCGGGTGCTACATATGTATCACCATTTATCGGACGTTTAGATGATATTGGTCAAAATGGTGTAGAGCTGATTGAAACAATTTCAGACATATTTACAATCCACAACATTGAAACGCAAATTATTGCCGCTTCTATCCGTCACCCTCAACACGTAACGGCTGCAGCTCTTGCGGGCGCTCATATTTCAACAACTCCTTTTAAAGTGTTAAAACAACTTTTCCACCATCCATTAACGGAAAAAGGAATTGAAGGATTTTTAGCGGATTGGAATAAGCGAAAAGGTGAATAATAAGATTATAAAGTGAGTCACATGCAAAAATTACTTTCCAATCATGAGGGAGAACGCAAAATGGATGTTTATAAAATTACAGGCGAAAATCGTCTAAAGGGTACAATTAAAGTTAGTGGTGCAAAAAATAGTGCAGTCGCCTTAATTCCAGCATCAATTTTGGCGAACTCTCCAGTGACAATTGGAGGGATTCCAGAAATTTCAGATGCTTGGACTTTAAAAGCCTTGTTAGAAGAAATCGGTGGAGAAGTACAATTTGACAATGGCAAAATGATTATTGATCCGTCCGATATGCTTGCACTACCTTTGCCAAATGGTAATGTAAAAAAGCTCCGTGCCTCTTATTATTTAATGGGGGCAATGCTTGGTCGCTTCAAAAAGGCGGTCATTGGTTTGCCAGGTGGTTGCTTCTTAGGACCACGTCCGATTGATCAACACATTAAAGGCTTTGAGGCACTTGGCGCTAAAATTACAAATGAGCACGGAGCGATTTATTTACGTGCAGAGGAATTAATTGGTGCTAAAATTTATTTAGATGTCGCAAGTGTTGGCGCAACAATCAATATTATGTTGGCTGCAGTACGGGCAAAGGGTCGTACGGTTATTGAAAATGCAGCAAAGGAACCTGAAATAATTGACGTAGCAACACTTCTTACCAATATGGGTGCCAATATTAAAGGTGCAGGTACAAGTGTAATTCGTATCGAAGGTGTTGATGAGCTGCACGGTACGGAGCATACAATTATTCCAGACCGTATTGAAGCTGCAACGTTTATGATTATGGCAGCAGCAGTAGGCGACGGCATTACTATAGACAATGTAATTCCACTACATTTAGAGGCAATTACTGCAAAGCTTCGTGAAATGGGCGTCAAAATTGATATAGGTGAGGAAAGTATTTTTGTTCCAAAAACAGACCTATCTACATTGCAAGCGGTTGATGTTAAGACGATTGTGTACCCTGGATTCCCTACGGATATTCAGCAACCACTCTCCGTGTTAATGACACAGGCATTTGGCTCTTCAAAAATAACAGATACGATTTATACGGCTCGTTTTAAGCATATTGATGAGCTGCGTCGTATGAATGCCAACGCACGTGTAGAAGGAAATACTGCGATAATTACTGGTCCAAGTAAATTACATGGCTCAAGTGTAACTGCAACAGACCTTCGCGCAGGTGCAGCATTAGTATTAGCTGGCCTATTAGCAGAAGGGGAAACTGAAATTCACGATATCTATCATATTGAACGTGGCTATAGCTCACTTATTGAAAAATTACGTGACTTAGGCGCAGATATTCGACGTGAAACAATTATGGTGAGTGTTGCAGAGGTAAAGGAGTAATGTGAGGTAAAAGTTTCGAGCCAATTATGTTACAATAAAGGTAATTTGAATGTTTCGGCGCAATGTAACATGCCGATAACGGGAGGCAAAACAACAATGGAACGCAGTTTATCGATGGAAGTAGTACGAGTAACAGAGGCAGCAGCAATCGCATCCGGGAAATGGATGGGTCGCGGTTTGAAAATTGAGGCAGATGATGCAGCAACGACAGCAATGCGCTCAATGTTCGATACGATTCCAATGCATGCTACAGTAGTAATTGGGGAAGGTGAAATGGACGAAGCGCCAATGCTTTATATCGGTGAAGAGCTTGGCCTTCGTAATGGCGGACCTCAAGTAGACATAGCAGTCGATCCTTTAGAAGGTACAAATATAGTAGCAAAAGGTACGAATGGTGCCATGACTGTATTAGCTATTGCAGATAAGGGTAATCTATTAAATGCACCAGATATGTACATGGAGAAAATCGCTGTAGGACCAGAAGCGGCAGGAAAAGTTGATATTAATGCCTCTGTTACTTATAATTTATTACAAGTAGCAAAAGCAAAAAATAAAGATATTTCTGATGTAGTAGCTACTCTATTAGATCGCCCTCGTCATCAAGCAATAGTAGATGAGATTCGTGAAGCGGGAGCACGTATTAAATTTATTCAAGATGGGGATGTTGGTGCTGCCATTAACACGGCATTTGATGAAACAGGCATCGACATTATGTTTGGAATGGGCGGCGCACCAGAAGGTGTTATTTCAGCTGTTGCATTAAAATGCCTTGGCGGAGACTTCCAGGCCAAATTAGTGCCAGAGGACGAAGAACAGTTAGAACGCTGTAAACAAATGGGCGTAGATGTAGATAAAGTTCTTTACTTAGATGATTTAGTAAAAGGTGACGATGCGATTTTTGCCGCAACTGCTGTCACAGATTGTGAGCTATTAAAAGGTGTTCAGTACAAAGGAGCTTACGCATTAACACATTCAGTTGTTATGCGAGCGAAATCAGGTACTGTGCGATTTGTAGAAGGTCGTCACGCGCTTGATAAAAAACCTAGCTATTAATAATATTTTCTTCTAAAATATACCTAGTGCAACTTATTGCACTAGGTACCTTCTTCTTCATTAAAACCATCCCATAGTTTTACTTAAACTTCTATGTTTACCCCAATACATGCATTATATTTTGAAAAAGACTGGAGTTGTGCATATGTCTGCATTGACAATCGCTCAATTAGAAAACATGACGTTAAAAGAGCTTTACGCCCTCGCACGCCAATACAAAATTTCGTATTATAGCAAACTAACGAAAAAGGAATTAATTTTCGCTATTTTGAAAACGCGTTCAGAGCAAGAGGGTTATTTCTTTATGGAAGGGGTACTTGAGATTGTTTCGCAAGAAGGCTTTGGCTTCCTTCGTCCAATAAATTACTCACCAAGTAAAGAAGATATTTATATTTCTGCTTCTCAAATTCGTCGTTTTGACCTTCGTAATGGGGATAAGGTGTCTGGAAAAGTACGCCCACCTAAAGAAAATGAACGCTACTATGGCCTACTACAGGTGGATGCTGTAAATGGAGAAGACCCTGAAGTAGCAAAAGAACGTGTTCACTTCCCAGCGTTAACGCCATTATATCCTGATCGACAAATTAAGCTTGAAACTACTCAGCGTAATCTATCAACTCGAATTATGGATTTAGTAGCACCAGTAGGATTTGGTCAACGTGGTTTAATCGTTGCGCCGCCAAAGGCTGGTAAAACATCGTTACTTAAAGAAATTGCCAACGCCATTACAACGAATCATCCTGAGGCTGAATTAATCGTCTTACTTATCGATGAGCGCCCTGAGGAAGTAACGGACATTGAGCGTTCTGTAAATGCGGATGTCGTGAGTTCTACATTCGATGAAGTACCAGAAAATCATGTGAAGGTAGCTGAAATCGTATTAGAACGAGCACGCCGTTTAGTAGAACATAAACGTGACGTTATTATTTTAATGGACTCTATTACTCGTCTTGCACGTGCTTACAACTTAGTGATTCCACCGAGCGGACGTACGCTTTCTGGTGGTATCGACCCTGCTGCCTTCCATAGACCAAAACGATTCTTCGGTTCT
The DNA here is from genome assembly GCF_015999545.1 of Lysinibacillus sp. JNUCC-52. NCBI lineage: Bacteria > Bacillati > Bacillota > Bacilli > Caryophanales > Bacillaceae > Lysinibacillus > Lysinibacillus sp. JNUCC-52. The sequence continues at coordinate 2,203,792 of NZ_CP065546.1, read as the reverse complement.
GCTCGTAATATCGAAGAAGGTGGTAGCTTAACAATTTTAGCTACAGCTTTAGTAGATACAGGATCACGTATGGATGAAGTAATCTATGAAGAATTTAAAGGGACTGGTAACTTAGAGTTGCACCTAGACCGACAATTAGCAGAGCGTCGTATTTTCCCTGCGCTTGATATTCGTCGTTCAGGTACGCGTAAGGAAGAATTACTTCTTGAACCAGAACAACTTGAGAAACTATGGGCAATTCGAAAAACATTTTCCGATGCCCCAGATTTTGCGGAGCGTTTCTTGAAAAAGCTGCGCACTACAAAATCAAACGAAGAATTTTTCGAAAAGTTAAATGAAGATATGAAAAAAGCCACTAAAGGTAAAGGGCTTCTTTAAAATTGTAGACACCATTGACTAGTAATAGTGAATGGTGTCTTTATTTTGTTATTTGACTGCCGTTGATTTCCGCTGCGGGAAGTGCCAGGCACTCAAACAATTTTACTAGTTGATTGGAGCGAAGGCGGACGACTCCTGCGGGAACGCACAGAACGTGAGACGCAACATACCGCGCGATAGCGAGGGTTGCGGCTTACGTGTGTGCCCGCGGAAAGCGTCCGTCCGTAGCGGAAATCAACGAAGTGAGCTTATCTCTACTCTGACACCAATAACTATTGTTAGTAATTGGTGTTTTTTTCTTGTTCTCTAAAAAGTATAATGAAATTGAGAATCATTATCAATATAATGGTGGTATGTCTTATTAGTTGAGGAGAACGCTATGAATTACGATGCTTATATGCTCCTATGGGAAAATGCCCATATCAAAGTAAAACACATGGAATGTGTAGTTAACAACTCGGGGCAAAAGAAAGAAGTAATGAAATACAGCTCGTTATTAATCATTACAGTTGGGGAAGCAGAAATTGTTATTGGAGAGAATCCTTATTATGTACAACGATTTAGCATTTTTCATATTGGAAAATCCCAAACATTACATATAAAATCAAAAAAGCCTTTGAACTACTTTCTTATTCACTATAAAGGTGATGTCATTTATGATGATGCTTTTATGCAACATTTACAAATGCAATATCAACCGTTTCAAACGGAGTTCTCATGTATACCTGCTAATCCAATTCCGATTCATACGTTACTACAAGATATGTTTATCAAGTGGCAGACAGGTTCTATTCATGACCATTTATTTGTCAAAGCATCCTTTTACAAGCTCATTTATCGGATATTTCAAGAGCTAACTGAAGGGCAGGGGAAGCCACATGAAATGGATAAAGTAGAATTAGCACGTTTATATCTAGAAGAGCATGTTCAAGAGCCGTTATTAATCCAAACGCTCGCTGATTCACTTCAAATTAGTACACGACATTTATTACGTGTGTTTAAGGCTCGTTATGGAATAGGGCCACAAATTTACTTGCAGCAACTCAAAATTAAACGTGCGAAACAATATTTAATTGCCAATCAATATGACATTAAACAAATAGCCATCTCTCTTGGATATGAGGATGAATACTATTTTAGTAGGGCCTTTAAAAAGGAGACAAGTATGGCGCCTAGTATTTATAGGCTGAAATATACAGCTGCTATGTCCGAATTCACTATTACAAATGAGAATCATTTTCAATACAATAAGAATCAGCTCGCGCAAGCAAAACGATTTAAGATTGGGGAAAATGAAGTCATGATGAAAAAAATGCTTAAACATATAAAGACGCCCTTTTTACTAAGTTTGTTAGTTTTACTAGCAGCATGTGGCGAGGATACAAAACAACCAGCTGAAAATAATGATAGTGTACCTAAAACGGAGGAGTCCGAGACTAGAACTATTACGGATGATAGCGGGCGCGAAGTAGAGATTCCAGTTAAAGCCCAACGTATTGTGACAGACTGGTATCTTGGACAAATACTTGCATTAGATGTTGTGCCTGTTGGGGCAGTAGTAGCTAATTTAGACTATGCAGCATTTTTAAAATCGTACTATAAAGACGGTGAAATTACGAATATCGGGACAGACGGAAATGCTTCATTAGAAAAGATTTTAGAATTAAAGCCAGATTTAATCATTACTTGGAATCCAGAAGATGTTGAAAAATATGAAAAAATTGCACCGACGATCGTCTTTTCTGATACAGCCTATAAATCTGCGACTGATGAGGTCAAAGCAATGGGCGAATTTTTAGGAAGGCAGGAAGAAGCAGACGCATTTGTCAAAGATTTTGAAAATCGCGTAACGAATGCACAACAAAAAATAAATGATGCGATACCAGAAGGTGCTACCTTTACAATTTTTGATGTATTTGAAAAAAATGCAACGGTTGTTGGGAATACAAGCGTATCAGGTGGCCGAGCGCTGTATCAAATTCTTGGTGTAAAACCACAAGAAAAAGTTCAGGAGCTTTTTGATACAAAGGAATCTAACGGTGGCCGCTATGATATCTCCTATGAAGTAGTAGGTGACTATGTTGGCGATTACGTCTTCGTTATTAATTTCTTTAATAAAGGTGGGCAATTCCCTCCAACTTGGACAAATCTTGATGTTGTCAAAAATAATAAAACAATTCCTTTAGAAGCCGAATATTATTTTGCTTCTGATCCGTTATCTGGACTCCATCAAGCAGAAGATTTAGCGGATAAAATAGTGGAATTTACAAAATCGCAGGAAAAATAACAAGTAGAATTGCGGAAAATATATGAGGTGAGCTACCTAGTTTTAAGATTAGGTAGCTTTCATTAAATAAATCATAAACAAGTATGAGCAATTTAAAGTTGTTAGTCGTATATTAGGAGGTTCCATCCATGTTACTACAACGTTTCTTTACTTATTACAGGCCATATAAAGGCTTATTTCTATTAGATTTCTCCTGTGCAATTTTAGTTGCCCTCATTGAGCTGGCATTTCCATTAGTTTTAAATAAAGTCATTGATGATATTCTTCCAGATGGTGAATTAAAGTGGATTATGATGGCATGTGGTTTGCTGTTATTGCTGTATATTTTTAATTCGATTTTAGATTTTATAGTTTCCTATTGGGGGCATATGCTAGGCATCAATATTGAAACGGATATGAGAAGGGAAGCGTTCAATCATATTCAAAAGCTCTCATTCCGCTACTTTGATAACAATAAAACGGGACATCTTGTCTCACGCTTAACAAATGATTTAATGGACATCGGTGAGCTTGCCCATCATGGTCCAGAAGATATGTTTGTTGCAATGATGACAATCATCGGTTCCTTTTGCGTAATGTTTTATATTGATCCTACCTTTACGCTATTAATCTTTATTCTTGTACCCATTATTCTTGTACTAACGATTATTTTTGGCAAGCTTATGTCGAAAGCATTTCATCAAATGTTCAGCGATATTGCGGACTTTAATGCTCGTGTAGAAAATAACGTCAGCGGTATTCGAGTAGTTCAAGCATTTACAAACGAAGACCATGAAAAAAACCGCTTCAAAAAGAATAATGAAAAATTCCGAGCAACCAAATTGTTTTCTTATAAGGTGATGGCTTGGAATGAAGCAATCTCTGGTATTTTAACGAAAGTCTTATCATTATTTACGCTATTTGTCGGCGCATACTTTGTATTAAAGGGCTATTTAACGAATGGCGAATTTATTGCTTTTATTCTTCTCTCTGGAATTTTACTCGGTCCAATTAACAAAATAAATATGTTTATTGAGAGTTATCCAAAGGGCATGGCTGGTTTTAAACGCTATATTGATTTTTTAGAAACAGCCCCAGAAATTGAAGACCATCCAAAAGCTAAGCAAATAGAGTCTATTGATGGCAATATTACGTTTGATCGAGTTTCATTTGGTTACACCGATACAGAGCACACATTAAATAATATTAATTTAACGATTCACTCTGGGGAAACAGTAGCGCTTGTTGGTCCATCTGGAGCGGGGAAATCAACTATTTGTAGCTTACTCCCACGCTTTTATGAGGTGAGTGAAGGTTCAATAAAAGTCGATGGGCTAGATATACGCGATTTTAAGCTTCATTCATTACGCTCCCATATCGGCATTGTACAACAGGATGTTTTTTTATTTGATGGTACGATTCGAGAAAACATTGCATACGGAGATTTACAGGCGAGTGAAGAAGATATTTGGTATGCGGCAAAACGAGCACAGCTTGAAGAGATGATACAAGCATTACCAGATGGAATGGATACGTTAATTGGTGAACGAGGCGTGAAGTTATCAGGTGGACAGAAACAGAGGCTGTCTATAGCACGTATTTTCTTGAAAAACCCCAAAATATTAATTTTGGATGAGGCCACTTCCGCTTTAGATACAGAAACAGAACAGGCTATTCAGCAAGCATTGCAAGAACTTTCCAAAGGACGTACAACATTAGTCATTGCACACCGCTTGGCGACAATAAAAGATGCAGACCGTATTGTCGTCGTTTCGAAAAAGGGGATTATAGAAGAAGGAACACATGAACAATTAATGGCTAGGAAAAACGCATATTACGGTTTGTACACAGCACAATTTGGTTTGCAAATCTAAAAACGAAAGGAAGTTTTGTATGTCAGTATTGGAGATCGAACATGTGGCAATTGGTTACTCCTCGATGCTTATTGTGGATGATTTCAGTGTGGCCATTCCTAAAGGACAAATCTCAACAATAATTGGCCCAAATGGCTGTGGAAAATCTACTTTATTAAAGGCTATTGCGCGTGTATTACGAACACAAAACGGTACTGTCTTTTTAGACGGTAAAGCCATTCATCAATTAAAGACAAAAGAAGTGGCAAAAAAGATGGCAATTTTACCTCAAACAGCAACAGCTCCTGGGGGATTAACTGTTTTTGAATTAATATCATATGGCCGTTTCCCTCATCAAGGAGGGTTGGGTACATTGCGTAAGGAAGATTATGAATATATTCATTGGGCCATTGATGTTACAGGACTGAGAGAGTTTTGTGATCGGCCAATAGAAGCATTGTCAGGTGGTCAGCGCCAAAGAGTTTGGATTGCCATGGCATTAGCCCAAGGTACGGATATTTTAGTATTGGACGAACCGACTACCTATTTAGATTTAGCACATCAGTTAGATATTTTATTATTGCTTGAAAAGCTGAATCGGGAAGAGGGACGGACAATTATTATGGTATTGCATGATTTAAACCATGCGTCTCGTTTTTCTCATTTTATGATGGCGATGCGTGACGGGAAATTAATCGGAAGTGGCAGCCCTCAAGAAGTGATGACAAAGGAAAATTTACAAACTGTGTTCAATATCAATGCAGAAATGGCTGTCTGTCCATATAGTAAAAATCCAATTTGTCTATCGTATCAGCTATACAATATGAAAGATTAAGCGGAGCATTGGAAGTTAAGAGGAGGAAGTAGAATGACTGCGTCGACAGGAGTAGAAGGGCTCAGTGATATAGCTGAGCTACAAAAACAATCTCACCCAATACGCGGAATAGTAGCTTTAATTTTAGGAGTTATTGGATTAGTATTTGCCATTGGCTTAGCCATCTCTTTAGGGGCAGCAGATATTTCATTAAGTACTGTTTGGACGGCAATTACGCAATTTTCACCAGAATTAACAACACATCAAATTATTCATGATATTCGTTTGCCACGAGTACTTGGAGCAGCGTTAGTAGGTGCAAGCTTCGCAGTTGCTGGTGCAATCATGCAAGGTATGACGCGCAATCCTTTAGCGGACTCAGGGTTATTAGGATTGAATTCTGGAGCGGCATTTATGCTTGCTGTCTGCTTTGCCTTTTTTCCTGGCATGCCCTATATGTATTTAATTTTATGGTCGTTTGTAGGTGCAGGTCTCGGCGTTGCGATAGTCTATGGTGTTGGCTCATTATCTAAAGGTGGCTTAACACCTATGCGTCTCGTTCTTGCTGGCGCTGCTGTAAGTGCTTTACTTGGTGCGTTAGGTGAAGGCATTGCGCTTTATTACCGCATTGGACAAGACTTAGCATTTTGGTATGCGGGTGGAGTATCTGGTACGATGTGGAGTCATCTTCGAATTTTATCGCCCTGGATATTGGTCGCGATGATTGGTGCGCTTATGCTATCCCGCTCAATTACATTGCTAAGCTTAGGTGAAGAAATAGCAATTGGGCTTGGCCAACGAACGGTTGTCGTAAAAGTGTGGGGGATGGTGATTGTTTTAATTTTAGCAGGGGCAGCAGTTTCAGTTGTAGGCGCTGTTGGTTTTGTAGGATTAATTGTTCCCCATTTTACGAGATACATAGTAGGACATGATTATCGATGGATCATCGCCTGTTCATTAGTATATGGAGCATTACTTGTTGTACTTGCTGATTTAGTTGCGCGTACTATTAATCCACCCTACGAAACGCCGATTGGTGCATTAATTGCTTTAATTGGGGTTCCATTCTTTCTTTATTTAGCCCGAAAAGGAGGAAAGGAACTGTGAGTAACGACTTTTTAACACAGAATCAACAAAACGTCAGAAGGAAAAACTTCCTTATAATAGCTACACTAATCGTTTTAATAGTAGTTACCTTTGTAATGAGCATGAACACGGGTGTAATTAAACTGACACCAATGGAAGTAATACGTACGCTTTTTGGACAAGGCGATGCGCAACAGCAATTAATATTATTTCAATTTAGGCTTCCTAGAATTGTCATTGGGGTTTTAGTAGGGATGGGCTTAGCAATAGCAGGAGCTGTTTTACAGGGCATCTCAAAAAATGCTTTAGCAGATCCAGGTATTTTAGGTATTAATGCAGGAGCTGGTTTAGCTGTAATGCTTTATATTTCTTTTTTCCCAACGACTAAATCAGTACCCGTCTATTTGCTACCAGTACTAGCCTTTATAGGGGCAGGGTTAACAGCTGTGTTAATTTATTCTTTGTCTTATAAGCGCCATGAAGGTATAACACCAATGCGTTTAATTTTAACGGGTGTTGCGGTGGCAGCTGGCATTAGTTCAGCAATGATTGTGTTAACACTTCGCCTTACTCCTGAAAATTATCAATTTGTAGCTACGTGGCTTGCAGGTAGTATTTGGGGTTCAAATTGGAGGTTTGTCCTATCCTTATTACCATGGTTATTAATTTTGTTCCCATTTATTTACATGAAATCACGGGTGTTAAACATACTCAATCTAGGAGAAGTAACATCGATTGGATTAGGTGCCTCTATTGAAAAGGAACGTCGTTGGCTATTAGCCGCATCAGTTGGATTAGCTGGAGCTAGTGTTTCTGTTAGCGGTGGAATTGGCTTTGTTGGATTAATTGCACCACATCTAGCTCGTCAACTTGTAGGAGCAAACCATCAATTTTTGCTTCCGACTTCAGCACTTTTAGGTGGCTTTTTAGTGTTATTAGCTGATACGGTAGGGCGCTCAATTTTAGAGCCTTCTGAAATACCAGCTGGAATTGTTGTAGCAGTTTTTGGGGCACCATATTTTTTATTTTTATTAGCTCGATTAAAGGAATAAAATAGATTCCGCATATTTTTAATTGAGAATGAATGTCATTATCTTTGGGAACAATAGAAAAGGCAAACGTTATAAGTAGAAAAGGGGAGAAAGACATGCCAGAAGAATTGTATGATGTAACGATTGTTGGGGGTGGACCAGCAGGATTATATACAGCTTTTTATAGCGGGATGCGCGATTTAAAAACAAAAATTATCGAATTTAGCTCACAGTTGGGTGGTCGCATGCTTATTTATCCTGAAAAAATGATTTGGGATGTCGGAGGCGTAAAGCCTATTTTAGGTGGCGAGTTGATTCAGCAGCTTATACAACAGGCAAAAACGTTTGATCCAACAATTGTTTTAAATCAAAAGATAGAAAAATTAGAAAAGCTCAGTGATGGGACATTTATTTTAACATCCGCAACAGGCGAAAAGCATTATTCCAAAGCAATCATTTTAGCGGTTGGTTATGGTGTACTGTCAATGCAAAAGCTTGAAATTGAAGGTGCAGACCGCTATGAAGTAACGAATTTACATTATACTGTGCAAGAATTAGAGATTTTCCGCAATAAACATATCCTGATTTCAGGTGGCGGCAATTCCGCTGTCGATTGGGCGAATGAACTAGAATCTATTGCTGCTAGTGTAACAATAGTCCATCGTCGTGATGAATTTGGTGGTCATGAAAAAAATGTTTTACGTATGCGAGAATCCTCTATCAATGTAAAAACACCATATGAAGTGGTGCAATTACATAGTGATGGTGATGTCATACAGTATGTGTCCATTGTCAATAAAGAAACAGATGAAATGGAATGCGTGCAAGTAGATGCGGTTGTGGTGAATCATGGCTTAAAATGTGATTATGGTGCACTTGAGGAATGGGGATTAGAAATTCAAGATGGTGTGGCGATCGTCAATGAGAAACGTGAAACGAATATAGAAGGCATCTATGGTGCAGGTGATTTTATTGATCATCCTAGTAAAGTACGATTAATTGCTGGCGCGTTTACGGATGGTATTTTAGCGTTAAATAGTGCAAAATTATTTTTAGAGCCAGATGCCCCAAAAGTGGCGTATGTATCTTCGCATAATATTCGATTTAAAGAGCGCAATAAACAAATAGGATTAGTAGATAATGATTATCGCGAAGTGCGTGGTTAAATATTGTAATAATCGTTTTTTAATATCTTTTGCTTGAAAAAAATAAAATAACTATGCTATACTTCAAAAGTATGCAACGTGTACATATGTAGCCGACATATTCGGGCTATGTAAGGTGCAGTTCGATAATACTCTGTTCCAGATGGTTCAGGGCGAGAGGAGAAAACGAATATGAAACAAGGAATTCATCCAGACTACAAAGAAGCAACAGTAACTTGCTCTTGTGGTAACACTTTCAAAACTGGTTCAGTGAAAGAAAACATCGTTGTCGAGTTCTGCAACGAATGTCACCCATTCTACACTGGCCGTCAAAAATTCGCGTCTGCTGATGGTCGCGTGGATCGTTTCAACAAAAAATACGGTCTTAAAAACTAATGTTAGTTTAATACCTGCCAAGCATGTGCTTGGCAGGTATTTTTTTCAGTATAAAAATGTGCATACGTTCATTTGCGTCTTGACGTATTTGGATTTTCCACGGCGTTGCACGTACGTCCAATAAAACAAAGACCGGATTTTGAAATGTGCTTAAGCTAGCGCAAATCCATTCGATACTGACAGTAGGTTCGGTATAAAAAATTAACACTATGGTGCAAGCATTTAAGCTAATTGCTAAAATAATTCCTTTCAAAATCCATCATTGAAAATAGAGAGGGAGAAAATACTATGGCACAGCTATACTATAAACATGGTGCGATGAATAGTGGTAAATCAATTGAAATTTTAAAAGTTGCACATAACTATGAAGAACAGCAAAAGCCTGTCATGATGTTTACATCTGGGCTCGATACGCGAGATGAGGTAGGTTTTGTTTCAAGTCGAGTAGGTTTACGACAAGAAGCTATTCCAATTTATGAGGATACGAATATTTTTGAACTTGTAAAAAACAATGTTGTAAAACCATACTGTGTTCTTGTAGATGAAGTGCAGTTTTTAAAAAAGGCTCATGTGCTACAATTAGCTAATATTGTCGACGAACTAGACATCCCTGTTATGGGCTTTGGCCTGAAGAATGATTTTCAAAATGAATTATTTGAAGGTAGTCAGTACATGCTTACATATGCAGATAAAATTGAAGAAATGAAAACGATTTGCTGGTTCTGTCATAAAAAAGCAACAATGAACTTGCGTGTCGATGAAAATGGCAAACCTGTTTATACAGGTGACCAAATAAAAATTGGTGGTAACGATGCTTACTATCCTGTTTGCCGTAAATGCCACGCACATCCACCGCTTTGAAATACCTTTAATCGGAAGAAAGCTTAATGATTTTAAGCAGTTGACCGAAGAAAATGTAGCATACATGCTGAATTTTCCTTATACTAAGTAGTGGAAATAATGCATGACTACTACGCCTAAACAAATTTTCGTCACACTCTATTGTAGGCGGAATGTTTAAAACGAATAGAGTAAAAAATACGTCTCGCTATCTTTAATGGAGGCGGATTCCTACTGGATATAGATAAATGAACTAAATAGAGGTGAAGCCCATGTTTGATAGACTACAAGCAGTAGAAGATCGTTATGAAAGGCTAAATGAGCTTTTAAGTGATCCAGATATTGTAAACGACAGTAAAAAATTACGTGAATATTCAAAGGAACAATCGGATATTCAGGAAACAGTTGATGCTTATCGTGAATATAAAAGCGTGAAAGAGCAACTAGTTGATACTCGTGAAATGTTAGATAACGAAAAAGATCCTGATATGCATGAGATGGTAAAGGAAGAATTCAACTCGTTAAAAGAACAGCAAGAAGAGCTAGAAGAACGTCTACGCGTATTGTTAATTCCAAAAGACCCGAATGACAATAAAAACGTAATTATGGAAATTCGTGGAGCAGCTGGCGGTGATGAGGCGAATATTTTCGCAGGAGATTTATTCCGCATGTATTCACGTTATGCTGAGACGCAAGGCTGGAAAATTGACATTATGGAAGCAACGCCAAACCCAATGGGCGGCTATAAAGAAGTCATTTTTATGATTAATGGGCAAGGCGCATATTCGAAATTCAAATTTGAAAATGGTGCACACCGTGTACAACGTGTACCAGCAACAGAATCACAAGGCCGTATTCATACTTCGACAGCGACAGTTGCATGCTTACCTGAAGTTGAAGAGGTAGATGTTGAAATCCATGAAAAGGATATCCGCGTAGATACGTTTGCTTCATCTGGTGCAGGTGGGCAATCGGTAAATACAACGATGTCTGCTGTACGTATGACCCACTTACCAACAGGTGTTGTTGTATCGATGCAGGATGAACGTTCACAAATTAAAAACCGTGAAAAAGCGATGAAAATTCTTCGTGCACGTGTAGCTGATAAGTATTTGCAGGAAGCTCAAAAAGAAATCGACGCAACACGTAAATCCGCAGTAGGCTCAGGCGATCGTTCAGAGCGTATTCGCACATACAATTATCCACAAAACCGCGTTACAGACCATCGTATTGGCTTAACGATTCAAAAGCTTGATCAAATCGTCGAAGGAAGACTGGACGAAATCATTGATACGCTTATCTTAGAAGAGCAAGCATCCAAGCTAGAGCGACTAAATGATGACCTATAAAAATGTGATGGAGGCCCTTGATTGGGCTTCTTCTTTTTTAGTGGATAATGGACGTGAAGAAACCGCGGGGCGTATTGTAATGCAACATATATTGGGTACAACATATTCGGGTGTTATGCTCCATTTACAAGATTCTTTAACGGCTGAACAAAGTGAACAGTTTCAAAAGCTGATTGAAGAGCATGTTAGTGGGCGACCTGTACAATATTGTATCGGTAGTGAAGAATTTTATGGACGGACATTTCTTGTGGATGAATCGGTGCTTATTCCGAGACCAGAAACAGAGGAATTAGTATTAGCAACAAACAATCGTATAGATCAATTATTTCAAAAGAAATCATTAAAGCTAGCAGATATCGGGACAGGTAGTGGCGCTATTGCCATTTCTATGAAGCTAGAATGTCCAGAGCTAACAGTAGTGGCAACTGATTTATCAACAGCAGCATTAGCTACTGCACAAAAAAATGCACAAATACTTGAGGCAGATATTGATTTTCGTCTAGGCGATTTAACGGCACCTCTTATCGGAGAGACGTTTGATATTGTTTTATCTAATCCTCCGTATATAGCATTTGAAGAAGCGAAGGACATGTCTAGCATCGTACTGGAGCATGAGCCCCATAGCGCCCTTTTTGCAGAAGAGGATGGACTTATTTTATATCGAAAATTAGCGCAACAACTCCCAGCTCTAATGAATAAGCCTGCTTTAATCGGTCTTGAAATTGGTTATACACAAGGAGAGCAGGTAGCGAAATTTTTTAAAGAAAGTTTTCCACAAGCCACTGTTACCGTTGAAAAAGATATTAATGGAAAACCGCGTATGGTTTTTTGTGAAATTGATGTATAAAGTTTCTCCTTCTTGACAACAATGTTGAGCAAGGAGGGATTTTTATGTTAAACGAATACAAGATTGTTAGATTTTCAAAATTAAATATTTTGCTAGCTTTTGCTAGACTAGTAATTATGGCGATAGCTTTACAACTATGTATTTTATATATTCCATCATTAATAGGTTCTGCAAAGGAAGCTACGAATAGTGAACAAGAAAACGATTTTCGTATAAGAGTGATAGCAAATAGCAATACAACTGATGATCAGCTAGAAAAAGAGCAACTTGTGAAAGATTTAAAACCTTATTTAATGCAAGTAGGATCAACTACAAATGTGGATAATGATAATTTTGTTACATTAAAAGAGAGTATTGAGGCAGAATTAAAAGAAAATTATCCACAATTGCGTACACAAGTGTTACTTGGGGATAACTTATTTCCACCGAAGAGACAAGATGCAATGTTTTATCCACAAAATATGTACCATTCAATCGTCGTAAAAATAGGCGATGCACGTGGTGATAACTGGTGGTGTAGCATTTTCCCGTCTATTTGTGAACCAGAAAAAGAGGAAGAAAAGGCAGAGGAAAAAGAACAAGTAACATTCTTTATTTGGGAATGGATAAAAGGATTTTTCGAATAATTGTGCACAAATTCAGATAACTTATACACAATTATTGATAAGTTATAAACAAAATGTGGATAATTCAGAAAAAAACAACGATTGAAAGAAGGTTTTTCATATGGAAACCGTGTGTAAGATTGTGGATAGTAATGTGAATAGTCAAATAACTTATGCACAAGCTGTGGATATCTTGAATGCTGGGGAGGTCGTGGCATTTCCAACAGAAACGGTTTACGGTTTAGGTGCAGTCGCTACAAATGATGATGCAGTCAGAAAGATATTTAAGGCAAAAGGGCGTCCTTCAGATAATCCACTTATTGTCCACATAGGAACGAAAGAGGAAGTTTCTCTTTATATCGAACATATTTCTGAGCTAGCAAAAAAATGTATGGATGCATTTTGGCCAGGACCGCTTACACTTGTTATGCCAGTTAAGCAAAATGTTTTGGCAGAAAGTGTGACAGCTGGATTAAAGACAGTCGGCATTCGTATGCCGAATCATCCAGTCGCACTAGCATTATTACAGCAAATTCAAAAACCACTTGCTGCTCCAAGTGCGAATCGTAGCGGGAAACCTAGCCCGACAGAAGCGATTCATGTAAAAGATGATTTAGATGGGTACATACCGTATATTTTAGATGGAGGTCCTACAGGAATTGGCTTTGAATCGACTGTGTTAGATGTTACACATGAACCACCAGTTATATTACGTCCTGGTGGTATTACAAAAGAAATGTTAGAGGCCGTAATAGGTCCAGTTATTCAACCGACTAAAATAGAGCAGACAATGGAAGAGACACCAAAAGCGCCAGGCATGAAGTATACACATTATGCGCCGAATGCACCCGTATACTTAATCGATTGTGATGAAGAAAAAGTACAGCAAGCTATACAACAACTTCACGCGCAGCATCATAAAGTAGCACTTCTAGCACCAGGGAGCTTTAAAGATCTTCAAGCAAATTATTACTTTTCAATTGGCGAAGCGGGAAGTAAAGAAGAGATGGGCGCAGCACTCTATCATGCGTTGCGAGCTTGTGATAAAACAGAAGCGACTGTTATTTTAGTGACGACGACATCTACTGAAGGTGTAGGCGCGGCTATTATGAACAGACTTGAAAAAGCTGCTGGGGGCAAGTGGTTTTCACTATAAGATTGTGAGGCGTGCATCGGCATACTATTAGCGATTCGTTAAGGTTTCGTGGCGCAACACGCGTTTTTCCTGGCGATTCTCCCAATTTTATTGGCGATTAGATGTTCTCTCTATTAGCGATTCTATAAGACAACCTATAAAAAGGGCTGTCCCAAAAGTCATTGAAATGACTTTTGGTGGCAGCCCACTTTTCATATTAAAAAAACAACAAAAAGTATATTTAAGAAGTAACATCATCTGAATGTATTCAAGCCATAGCGGATTTTGCTACTCCCAATAATTTTACATAGTAGAGTTCCAGTATTGATATTAAATGCTCATTAGCTTGTGTCCAGTAGTCATTTTTTGATAAATGCTTTGTGTCTACTAAACAAGTGTCTTTCCGAAATCAGAGAGATTTTTTCTATATGTTTGCCACCTCTAATTATCAACTTTCATCATTCAACCCCGACTTACACATCAACCACTATTCCTTTCTAGCTACAAAAGAAATTATTCCAATTATTAGTGTAATACAAGGTAATATGAGCCATAATGAACTCCTTTCAAAGAAATCGGAAAATTCATTCACAAAAATCATGTTTTTTGAAATATACATAAACATAAAAAAAGAACTCACCAATAGAATGGCTTCTGAAACATTTATATTTTTTCTTTGTTTCAATATAAACCCTCCTTATCAAATTTTGACTTATTTAAAGAAAAAATTGATTTTTTTATTATTTTTTTGTGCGATAAAATAGTACATGAAGTAAAAAAATAAAATAGGAAAAGGGGTTTTGTAATGAAAAAAGTATTTTTTAAAGTATCTCTCTTACTTAGCTTCACTCTAGTCTTATTTAATTTTTAGTTCACAAGACGTATCAGCTAATGCATTTAATCTTGAGCTAGTAAGTTCATCAAAAGTAGATTTTGAAAACTTATACATCAAGAAATCAGATGGATCGATAACTGCTTTTGATAATATTAAAGAGATGCGACTGCATTTAAATTATATCAATTCAAACGGCTATGCTCCAGAATTTACTACCTTAGCAAGATTAGGACATAGACTAATAGGAACTCAATATAAAAACAGAGTATTCTCGGGTTATTCAAAGTTCACACCTTTTTGGACAAAAGCTTCACTTTATACATTAACAAATAATCAATCAGAAAGCTTTGCTGCAACAACTAATACTGATTGGGGAAGCATTAATTTCTCATTTTCTAAATCGTATGGTGTTTCTACAAACATACCAGCAGATTCAACAAAATATAGTAGATTAGCAGGTTACGCAGATTTAAAAATTGAAAGATACTATGTAAGTTTGCCTAACTTACATAGCGGTTATTACAAAACAGAAGTGAATGTTCAAAATATTTATATTGATCCAATATACCAATAACGCAAATATCACTTCTCAGGCTGTAGACAAAGTCAGTTTATTTATTAGCGACTATTTTAAACGCTATTGTTTTAGAACTTTCTAAACGACCTTTTCAATTATTATTACTGGCTCATACAAGTAACCAGTATCCGCCAGATATCTCTAAGGGGCTTATTAGATAGCCCTTTTTTTAATATGAACATTATTGATAATAATGTATTTCCGAGCATAAAATGATAAAATATTAGGAAGCGAAGGAGTGCATTCTTGCAGGGTATTCTTGCAGGTATTTTAACGTCTGTCGATGTCGTCGGTTTATTTGTATTAATTCCAAATGTAAAATATCGATTTTTTTTGGCCATGTGGACAGCAACGTTACATATGCTTTTTCCACTACTCGGCTTTGAATTAGGAAATTACTTAGTGCGGTTTTTATTAGAGTGGGGCCAATGGATTTCGTGTATTTTATTATTTAGCATTGGATTACATTTGCTTTTGTTTTCCAGCAAAAATGAGAAAATAACCATTTCACCAGTTTTATTAGCTGTGACTGCTAGCCTAGATACCTTTTCAGTAAGTGTTTCTTTTGGTATGCTTAACTTAGAAAAAACAATTTTTATTATTAGTGCTGGATTGAGTGCTTTTCTTTGTGCATATGGGGCTTTAGTTATAGCTCGCAGAAGTCAGGTTATTTTGGGGAACAAAATTCAAATTATTGCAGGGATTGTTTTTATCATTATGAGTATTTTAGCACTCCGAAAATAATAAGGAAGGTGATAAGTGTGAATATATTATTTGTTTGTACTGGAAATACTTGTCGCAGTCCGATGGCAGAGGCTATTTTAAAGCAGAAGCAAATCGACAATGTTCAGGTTCGTTCTGCTGGGATTTATGCAATGCCGAACGCTGAAATGTCAGCACATGCGCAGCAAGTTTTAAATGAAGCGAATATGGCACATCAACATGCAGCTACACAATTATCGATGGCTGAAATAGAGTGGGCCGATTTGATTTTAACAATGACAACAGCACACAGAGATACGATTATCGCTAATTATCCAAACAAAGAAGAAAAAGTTTTTACATTGAAAGAATATGTGCATGAAGGAAGTTTAGAAAATGTTGTTGACCCTTACGGCGGTAATAAAGCCATATATGAAGAAACATTTGCAGAACTAGAGAAATTAGTAGAACAGTTAGTTAAAATACTTGAGAAGAATTGAGGGGCACTATGAAAAAACAGTTTGGCTTACGACTTAAATTAGTATTATTTGTAAGTATTCTAGCACTGATCACTTATAGTATCAGCTTTATATTCATTGAATTTATACAACCTACTTTTTTCCCAGAGATTAATCGTAAGCTATTTGAAGTGATTACTTATTTATTAGGGATTATATGGTCAGGTATTTTAGCTGCAATTTTCAGTGTTATTTTAATCAAGCCTTTACAGCGTCTTGAATATTCTGCTACACGCGTTGCAGAAGGAAAAATTGGACAGGATGTAGTGATGCCAAAAACGAACGATGAGATTCGTTCAGTGGCAATAGCTTTCCAACAAATGGTGTTAAATTTACGCCATATGGTGGAAAGTATCGATCAAAACTTCCAACAAACAAATCAATCAATTATTAAGCTATCCGATGAAACCGCAGTAGCAACAAAGAAAGCTGATGGTATTGCGGTGACAGTAAAACATATTTCCGCAGGAGCAGAAGCGTCAGCTACAGCAGTGCAAGATACAGCAGAAGCGATTGAGGATGTGCGTACATTAGCAACAGAAGTAAATACGAGAGCAGAACAGTCTGCAACGCAATCGAAAGAGATCTTACATAATTTAACTAATACAACAAAAGCGATTGAAACGTTAGTTAACAGCATTCAACAAATTGCGGCTGGCAACAATGAAGCACTAGAAAGTATTCGTACATTAGAAGATAATGCTGGACAAGTTGAACGTATCATTAGTTTAGTAGGCGACATTGCAGCACAAACAAATTTACTCGCATTAAATGCATCTATTGAAGCAGCACGTGCAGGGGAACATGGCAAAGGCTTTGCTGTTGTGGCAGAAGAAGTTCGTGGTTTGGCCGATGAAAGTGCAAAAGCTGTTCAAGGAATTACGACACTTATTCAATCAATGCAACATAATGTTGAAGTGGTTGTGAAACAAATGAATCAACAGGTAGCATTTGCAACGAAAGAGGCCGCACGTGTCTCCGAAACAACGACTGCGGTTGAAGGGATGTCATCAAGCGTCCATGAAATGGCAACAGCAATCGTAGAGATTTCTTCATTAATTGAAAAACAGATGCACAATATTGAAACAACTGCTCGACAATCTCAGGAAGTAGCAGCAATTGCTCAAGAAACATCAGCAGGTGCACAGGAAGTAAGCAGTGCAACTGAAGAGCAAGCACATGCAATTGAACAAGTAGAACAACTTGCGCAAGATTTGAAAAAACAATCCGAAGCATTGCATAAAATGATTCTACAATTCGATAGAGAAGCGTAGCAAAAAAGCATTCAATAGTATAGGCAACTGAAAGACTGTGGACAGGCTCAAAAAATCGAGCTTATCCACAGTCTTTTCTATTGATAAACCAATTACGCGTTGTGAGGGGATATGACCGTTATTAACAGGTACAATTGAAAAAATATTGAAATAGTATGTCCACTGTAGTTGAAAAGGTAGAAAAACTTCTGAAGAGGGAATATTACAACAAAAGACCATTACCCGAATTTATTAACAGGATATTCACATTATCCACAGGAAATTGACTTAAAAATGAACGTTTTTAATTCGAATTACAAGAAATGTTCGTCTTTTAGGAGAAATCAGCATAAAATTGCAACAAAAATCATGTTATTCTTGAAAGAGAAGTGGTAAACTAATGTTGACTATAATTCGAAATGAGGGAACCCAGTGAGAATAGCAATTTCTTCTGATCACGGAGGCAATAACTTACGTCGTGAGATTATGCAACTGTTAGATGAGCTTAATATTAGCTACGAAGATTTTGGTCCACAATCTGCGGATTCAGTAGACTATCCTGATTATGCAAAGCCAGTTTCTGAAGGTGTTGCTAACGGGGAATTTGATAAAGGCATTTTAATTTGTGGCACAGGGATTGGCATGTCCATCGCTGCGAACAAAGTAAAAGGCATTCGTTGTGCATTAGTGCATGATGTATTTAGTGCTAAAGCAACACGTTGCCATAATGATTCAAATATTTTAGCGATGGGTGAGCGCGTAATTGGCCCTGGCCTTGCACGTGAAATTGCTCAAACATGGCTTGAAACAGATTTTGAAGGTGGTCGTCATACACGCCGTGTGGAAAAAATCGCTGAATTAGAACAGTAATACAAGATCGTTTTCAGCCGTTCACACAAAAACAAATAGGTAGTGACAGTCTCGCACTGTCACTTTTACCTTAGCTTGACGCCTAGCGTAAATAAAAGACATTAAAATAAGGGGCTGAGCTTAATGGTTGTGCAACAAATCCAAACGCAATTGACTCAGTTACTCAGTGAATTCGAAGAGCAAGTAGTATTACGACCAAAGACTATTTTTGTTGTAGGCTGCTCTACGTCTGAAGTGATTGGTCAGAAAATTGGCACAGCAGGTGCACTTGAAACAGCAGAAGCAATTTTTGAGCCATTACAGGCATTTGCCAAGAAACATCAGCTATATTTAGCGTTCCAAGGCTGTGAGCATATCAATCGAGCGATTACGATGGAAGCTTCAGTTGCAGAACAGTTGGGCTATGAACCAGTGTCCGTTATTCCTGTTCGCACTGCAGGCGGGTCGATGTCAGCTTATGCCTATACAAAATTGGAAAGCCCAATAGTTGTAGAAGCGATACGTGCACATGCAGGTATTGATATAGGCCAAACTTTAATTGGTATGCATTTAAAGGAAGTAGCTGTTCCAGTTCGTACATCAGTGCGAACAGTAGGAGAAGCGGTTGTCACAGTAGCAACAACACGTCCAAAACTAATTGGTGGCGAACGTGCTGTATATAAATAACTCTACTTCTGTTGTCAGAGGTACATGTAAATAACGATTATACTTAGGAGGCTTTTTCAAACATGGCATACGAAAAATTAGCAGTACAAGACAAAGCAGTATTAGATGGGATTTTAGCTGAGAAAAAACGTCAACAAGCGAATATCGAGTTAATTGCATCTGAAAACTTTGTATCTGAAGCAGTAATGGAAGCACAAGGTTCAGTTCTTACTAACAAATATGCTGAAGGTTATCCTGGAAAACGTTACTATGGTGGCTGTGAACACGTAGACGTAGTAGAAGATATTGCACGTGATCGTGTGAAAGAACTTTTTGGGGCAGAATATGCCAACGTACAACCGCACTCTGGTGCACAAGCAAACATGGCTGTATACCATACAATTTTACAACCAGGTGACACAGTGCTAGGAATGAACCTATCACATGGTGGTCACTTAACACATGGTTCGCCTGTAAACTTCTCAGGTATCCTTTATAATTTCGTAGAGTACGGAGTAACAGAAGATACACATGTTATCGATTATGAAGATGTTCGTCAAAAAGCATTAGCACACAAACCAAAACTAATTGTAGCTGGTGCATCTGCATACCCACGTGAAATCGATTTCTCTAAATTCCGTGAAATTGCAGACGAAGTAGGCGCTTACTTCATGGTGGATATGGCGCACATCGCTGGATTAGTAGCGGCAGGAGAGCACCAATCACCAGTTCCTTACGCTGATTTTGTTACATCTACAACACATAAAACATTACGTGGACCACGTGGTGGTTTAATTCTTGCTTCAAAAGAATGGGAGCAAAAATTAAATAAATCTGTATTCCCTGGTATTCAAGGTGGACCATTAATGCATGTTATCGCTGCAAAAGCAGTCGCATTTGGAGAAGCTTTACAACCTGAATTCAAAGACTACGCTAAACAAATTAAAGCAAATGCACGCGCTTTAGCAGAAGTGTTAATCGAAGAAGGTGTTGAAATCGTATCTAATGGTACTGATAATCACTTATTACTACTAAACGTAAAATCTCTTGGCTTAACTGGTAAAGTTGCAGAGCATGCATTAGATGAAGTAGGTATTACAACAAACAAAAACACAATTCCATACGATACAGAATCTCCATTTGTTACTTCTGGTGTTCGTATTGGTACACCTGCAGTTACATCACGCGGCTTTAAAGAAGAAGATATGAAAGAAGTTGGCGCAATTATTGCAGCTGTACTGAAAAACCCAGAAGATGAAGCTGTAAAAGCTGATGCAAAAGATCGTGTTAAAGTTTTAACTGATAAGCATCCATTATACGCATAATTATTATTGTTTAATTATAGGCTGTGCCTTAAGTGTGTTGTTCACTTTAGGCACAGCCTTTAGTTTTTATGGAATGAAGCCGACTAGATGAAACTGCAAAACTATATTTTTTGCTTATATAAAAATAAATTCATCTTATTTTTGGATTTTTTTACATAAATATAGGATAAAAGGTTATATTATATTGGATGAGGACAATTAATGTCCCGAAGGAGAATTGTTTTTTTGTAAAAGTGACAATTTATCGAATTTTTTATGTACAATATAAAGGAGTAGAATTGATGGATATAGACGGGAGGGGTTGGATGGTTACTAAATCTATGGACGTACAAAAAAATATTTTATTAACGACAATTCGTAACTTAGGTGAACAATCTAAAGAAAGCTACGTTATTTTGGATGCTAATACTAATTTCATAGTAGAGTGTAATAATTCTTTTTGCATGCTTACAAATGCAATACGTTCACAGATTCTAGAAACAGATTATTTTGCGATGTTTTCAAGTGGGTTACAGACGACAATGCTTGAAAAAATAAAAGAGAAAATACATAGTGGAGCAATGGCGACAGAAAAGTTGCACCATCATCGCTTCGAACAGCCACCATTTTGGGCAGAAATGCAAACCCTTCCTTTTCAAAATGATGATAATGTTACATTATTCGTGTTAATAATTGTGAAGGATATTACGTATTATCATACTGAAGATTTTATAGCGGAATTAGAGAAAACCGTTTATGAGGCAATAGAAAAAGACCAGCCATTTTATAAAAAAATGGACACTATTTGTAGCAAAATAAATCAATTTTTCACGCCATATGTGTTTAGCTCAGTTCTTATTAAAACAGAGTCAAATCAATTACAAGTTTTTACGTCTAGTAGTGTTCGCCAACATGTGCCTCAGCTTTTCGAAATGAGTGACTTCTATCGAAAGGTAATGCAACAGGAAACACCGATAATCGCTTATAAGCTAGATGAGGTTGCTATTCCAATAGAATTTAAAAATTTTGCTAACCTAACAAATAATCACTCGGGATGGTTTGTACCTATTCGCAATCAAAAACAACAAGCAATCGGACTTTTTGCAATATTTTCTCAATACCCAGGGGAAAGTGTATTTTTTAACAACGTGTTTCAAAAAATAGGAGCACTCGTTGCATTAGCATATTCGTATGCGAAAACACAGAAAAAAATATGGGATTTAGCATATAAAGATATTACGACGGGCTTACCAAATCGACATAGCTTCTTAAATAAGATGGAAAAGGAAGAGCAGCGAGGGCGAATAGGCTTTATTAAAATAGTAAAACCAAGTGAATTTCATCAAGTTGTTGAATTATATGGGCGAGAAGCAGGGGATGAATTATTAAGGCAAATGGCCAGACGTCTTCAAGAACATAATAATGATTTGAAAGAGTATATTGCTAGATTCACAAGTTCTAGTCTTATTATTTCACAATTGACACCTGATGAAGAGCTCAATGATTATGAGCTTCGCATAAAAGAATTAACGCGCCAGCCTTTTATTATAAATGGTAAACATATGTATATTACATTAAAGACAGGAATTTCTTCTTTTGATAAAGATATTAAAATTGCAGATGCAATAAGATTTGCAGATAATGCATTATCTTATGCGGCCAACAAGCCAGGGACACATATGGAGATTTTTACGAAGGAACGCAATGATTTACTAGAACAACAAATGACGGTATTAAATCATTTATCCCAAGCACTTAAAAATAAAGAGATTTCAGTAAATCTACAACCAAAAGTAGATTTACGAACGGGGGAAATTCAAAGTATTGAAGCGCTAGCTCGTTGGCATTCTCCAGTGCTCGGATTTGTATCACCAGCAATGTTTATACCTGTTGCTGAAAATGCAGGGAAGGTTCGTGAAATTGACATACAAATTTTAGAAATTGTTCTTGCTTGGCTAGCGGAGCGTCAACAATTGGGGAAAAAGTTAGTGAAAGTCGCGGTCAATATATCGCCTGATCATTTTTACTATCCTCATTTTGTAAGGGATATCCGACTTTTAGTTGAAAAATATAGGATTAGCCCAAGCAATATTATTTTAGAAGTAACTGAAAATATCGGCTTAGTAGATTTTCAAACCGCATTTGCCATTATTCAAGAATTAAAGAGCTATGGCTTTAAAACATCAGTGGATGATTTTGGGACGGGTTTTTCCTCACTTAGTTATTTACAAAGATTGCCGTTCACGGAGTTAAAAATAGATCGTAGCTTTATTAATGATATAAATGATGCAGCGACATTGGCAATTGTCCGTTCAATCATTCAGCTTGCCTTAAATTTAGGCATGACATCTGTTGCAGAGGGAATCGAAAATGAGGAACAGGTTGAGATATTACGTGCGCTTGGTTGTAAGGTCGGACAAGGTTACTTCTATTATAAACCGATGGCGATTGAGCAAGTTGATTCTATACTTGATGTATAATTTGCTTCTATTTGTAGCAAACACTCTGGAAAAGGGAATATCTCGAATTTATTTTTGAGACAGCTCATGTTTTCTGTTATACTAGTTGAGATAAAAATGAAATCCGAACGGTTAGGAGAGAACCCCTTTGAGCAAAGTATACGTATTTGATCATCCACTAATCCAACACAAGTTAACTTATATTCGTGATAAAAATACAGGAACAAAAGAATTTCGTGAGCTAGTTGATGAGGTCGCAACATTAATGGCATTCGAAATTACGCGAGAAATGCCTGTAGAAGAAATTGAAATTGAAACACCAGTAACAATCGCAAAAACAAAAGTTCTTTCAGGGAAAAAACTTGCAATTGTCCCAATCTTACGCGCAGGTATTGGTATGGTAGATGGCGTATTAAAACTAATTCCAGCTGCGAAAGTTGGTCATATTGGTCTTTACCGTGACCCAGAAACATTAAAACCTGTTGAGTACTATGCAAAACTTCCAGCAGATGTGGAAGAACGCGATTTCATTATTGTAGACCCAATGCTTGCAACGGGTGGTTCAGCAGTGGAAGCTATCAACTCACTGAAAAAACGCGGTGCGAAAAGCATTAAATTTATGTGTTTAATTGCTGCGCCAGAGGGTGTAAAAGTAATTCAAGATGAGCATCCAGATGTGGACATCTATATTGCAGCACTTGACGAAAAGTTAAATGATCATGGATATATCGTTCCAGGTCTAGGTGATGCTGGTGACCGTTTATTCGGTACGAAATAATAAGTAGGAAATTGCCCGAAAAGCAATATCGTTTTCCTACAGCAACTTTATAGCATTTGAAAGCGTCCTTCATTATTGAAGGACGTTTCATAGTATGTTTAGGCAATTAGGTCTCACTTATTTTGGATGTAGACCATAACGCTTGATGTACAATATAACCAAAGGACGGTGCAAATCGTTTTGACGAAAAAATGGAAAGTGATGACGATTTTCGGTACGAGACCAGAGGCGATAAAAATGGCCCCGCTTGTATTGGAATTACAAAAACATCCCGAGCAAGTGGAATCAATCGTGACTGTAACAGCACAACATCGCCAAATGCTTGACCAAGTATTAGAAACATTTAAAATCACACCCGACTACGATTTAAATATAATGAAGGATCGTCAAACGCTAATTGACGTGACAACAAATGCATTACAAGGTTTAGATAAAGTCATGAAAGAAGCGCAACCTGATATCGTTTTAGTGCATGGTGATACGGCGACAACATTTATCGCAAGCTTAGCAGCATTTTATAATCAAATTGCGATTGGACATGTTGAAGCAGGTCTTCGAACTTGGAATAAGTATTCACCTTACCCAGAGGAAATGAATCGTCAGTTAACAGGTGTCATGGCTGATTTGCACTTTGCACCAACAGAAGTATCGAAGAAAAATCTTCTGGATGAAAATAAAAATGCGGATACTATTTTTGTCACTGGTAATACGGCTATTGATGCATTAGCTACAACAGTGAGTGAGCATTATACACATCCCGTGTTAGAAAAAATAGCAAACGATCGCATGATATTATTAACAGCGCATCGCCGAGAAAATCTTGGTGAGCCAATGCGCCATATGTTCCGAGCGATTACACGGATATTAGCTGAACATGATGATGTTCAAGTTGTCTACCCAGTGCATATGAACCCTGCTGTTCGAGAAATTGCCAATGAAATATTAGGCGATAATGACCGAGTGCATTTAATTGAACCTCTTGAAGTGTTTGATTTCCATAACTTTGCTGCGAATTCTTATATGATCTTAACGGACTCTGGTGGTGTGCAAGAAGAGGCGCCGTCATTAGGGAAACCAGTTCTAGTTCTTCGTGATACAACAGAACGTCCAGAAGGAATCGCTGCTGGAACTTTGAAACTAGCAGGAACCGAAGAGGAAACAATTTATACTCTTGCAAAAGAATTACTAGAGAATAAAGATGCATACGAAGCTATGGCAAAAGCCTCTAATCCTTATGGCGATGGACATGCTTCACAGCGAATCGTGGAAGCGCTCTTGAATTTTTTACAAAAAGGCAAGTAATATATCATTTTGACTTCTAAAAAATAAGCAAAAAGAACTAAAATTCTTTGCTGAGCTAATTTACGAGCATATTTATGTCGTAAATTAGCTTTTTTTTGCATTATTCCAAAAAAGTTTTTATAATCTATGAAAGTTCATACACAAATTTGTCAACAATTTGACAAGAGTATAGTAGCTGTGAAGTTTTTCTCCTTTACTAATTGACTTCAAATATCTCCTATTGTATGCTTACAAAGGGTAAGAATGATAAGGGTTTCAATTCGTTGATAGACGTTGAAACACTTGTTATATCAAGTTTCTACTAAATTGACAGTTCAAACCATCGCTGTCGATTTGCAACGTTTTGTGCGTTTCGGTAAATCACCGAATCAGTAAGGGGTGTAAGGCATTATTAGGAATTTACACCTGTAATTTCATTCAAATGACTCTCCCATTACTATTCCGCTGTGAGTAGTGTTTTTCACTGCTCTTTTCTGATTTCACAAAGTGGTCAGCAAACGTTTTCTTTACTCGAAAAAATGATTCAGGAGACTACAAACCAATGCTAGATTTGCATCACATTTTTGCTGTGCAGAAGAGAGCGTTATTTTTTTTGCTCGCACTTTGCGCATTAGGCTGGGGCTTTACGTCCTTTCAAACAGTTTTTGCGGGCATCGCAATCGGTGCATTTTTTGGTACGTATAATTTTTGGATTTTGGTTCGCCGTATGGAGAAGTTTGATCGTTCCATTAGTGAAGGGAAGAAAATAGGTTCACTTGGTACAGCACTGCGTTTTGGATCAGGTGTAGCGGCAGTCGCTATAGCCATTTCGTTGCCAAACTATTTTCACTTGATTAGCACGGTCATAGGGCTAATGATTCCGTACGTAGTTCTCTTTGTCGAGAGAATTGTATCTCATGTAAGGAACCACTAATTGTGCTTTATTAGAAAGAGAGGTGAAAAATAACAATGAATCATGAAGCTCCGTTAGTAACCATAGGTTTTTTAACATTTAACTTATCTACAGTGATGATGTTACTAGTTGCAGCAATAGTCGTATTTTTAATCGCTGTTATCTCAACTAGAAACTTAAAGTTAAAACCGACTGGTATGCAAAACTTTATGGAATGGATTATGGATTTCGTAAAGAATATCATCAAAAGCAACATGGACTGGAAAACTGGTGGACGATTCCACATTCTAGGTATCACACTTATTATGTTTATCGCAGTATCTAACTTATTAGGTCTTCCATTCTCTATCGTCTATGACCATGAACTTTGGTGGAAATCGCCAACAGCTGACCCAACGGTTACAATGACTCTTGCAACAATGATTTTAGTATTATCTCAATACTATGGTATCAAAATGAAGGGTACAGGCCATTATGTTGGTACGTTCTTCAAACCAATGTCATTTATGTTCCCACTAAAAATTATTGAAGAGTTTGCGAACACTTTAACATTAGGTCTGCGTCTTTACGGTAACATTTATGCAGGTGAAATTTTACTTGCATTAATCGCAGGTTTAGCCGTATCAGGTCCTTTAGGGTTCGTAGGTGCAATTGTTCCTATGATGGCATGGCAAGGTTTCTCTATTTTCATCGGCTTTATCCAAGCCTTTATCTTCACAATGTTAACAATGGTTTACATGGCTCATAAAGTGAGCGATGACCATTAATATAAAGCATAAAATTTATGCTTGAACCAAAAAAACAAACAATTCCAAGGAGGAAATTTTAAAATGACAGGTTCATTAGGTTTATTAGCAGCAGCAATCGCAATCGGTTTAGGTGCACTTGGTGCAGGTATTGGTAACGGTCTTATCGTATCAAAAACAGTTGAAGGTATCGCTCGCCAACCAGAAGCTCGTGGCGTTCTTCAAACTACTATGTTCATCGGGGTTGCATTAGTTGAAGCATTACCGATCATCGCAGTAGTAGTAGCATTCATCGTAATGAACAAATAATTCAGTTGTATACTGAATTTTACTAGTGGCGAAGCAGGATTCTCCAGATGAAACTTCGCCCTTCATTTTGGAACTGATAAAAGCTATGTGCAAATATAGCTTTTTAAAATAGGTAAGTTTTTAAGTATTACAAACTAATATGTTGAAGTTAAAGCTCTTGAAGGGAGTGAAACAATCGTGTTTTTAGACAATCTTGTACTAGGTGCAGGTGGAGGATTTAATGGTGGAGATATCGTCTCAACATTAGTCATCTTCTTAGTATTAATGCTTCTACTTAAAAAGTTCGCTTGGGGTCCATTAATGGGCATTATGCAACAACGTGAAGAATTAGTAGCTAGTGAGATCGAAGCAGCTGAAAAAGCTCGTAAAGATTCGCACAAATTTTTAGAAGAACAAAAAAGTCTTCTTAAAGAAGCTCGTACGGAAGCACAATCGATTGTTGAGGGTGCTAAGAAGCAAGGCGAAATGCAAAAAGAAGAAATTCTTACAGCAGCTCGCAATGAAGCTAACCGCTTAAAAGAATCGGCTTTACGTGAAATCGAGTCTGAAAAAGAAAAGGCTATCGCAGCTGTACGTGATGAAGTCGTTTCATTATCTGTACTTGCAGCATCTAAAGTCCTTAGCAAAGAGATTTCTGAGGCAGACAACCGTGCTCTAATTGAAGAGACGATTGCGAAGGCAGGGGAAGCTCAATGAGTAATTCAACTGTAGCAAAGCGTTACGCTCAAGCTCTATTTGAAATTGCGCAACAAAAAAATATTCTTGCAGAAGTTGGGGCAGACTTAAACGAGTTAACAAAAGTTGTTACACAATCTCCTGATTTTTTAACACTTTTAAACGCGCCTAAGTTCTCTATCGAACGCAAGAAACAAATGGTAGCTGAAATCTTTGCAAGTGCAACGCCAGAAGTTTTACACACAGTTCAACTACTTGTAGAGAAAAAACGTGTAAACGAAGTGAAGCTAATTGCAAACGCATATGCTGAGCTTGCTGCACAGGCACAAGGTTCTGCAGATGCAACTGTATTCTCAACTCGTGAACTTTCTGCTGAAGAAAGCGCTAAAATTTCTGCGGCATTCTCTAAACTTGTTGGGAAACAATCATTAAACATTACAAACGAAATCGATCCTTCATTAATAGGTGGTATTCGTGTTCAAATCGGTAACCATATTTATGATAGCTCAGTAGTGAATAAACTTGAGCGTCTAAAACGTGAATTAATCGGTTAATAATTTAGAAATGTGAGAGGTGACATACATGGGCATCAAGGCTGAAGAAATCAGCAGTCTGATTAAACAACAGATTGAGAATTATGAATCTGAACTTAAAGTAAGCGAAGTTGGTACAGTTATCCGTATTGGTGACGGTATCGCTCTTGCTCATGGCCTCGACAACGCCATGGCTGGAGAGCTTCTAGAGTTCTCTAACGGTGTTATGGGTATGGCTCAAAACCTAGAAGAAGGTAACGTTGGTATCGTTATCTTAGGTCCATACACAGACATCAAAGAAGGCGATGAAGTTCGTCGTACAGGTCGTATTATGGAAGTACCAGTTGGTGAAGAACTAATTGGCCGTGTTGTAAACCCACTAGGTCAACCAGTGGATGGACAAGGTCCAATCAACACAACTAAATCTCGTCCAATCGAAAGCCCAGCTTTCGGTGTAATGGCTCGTAAATCAGTACACGAACCACTACAAACTGGTATCAAAGCGATTGACGCACTTGTACCAATCGGTCGTGGTCAACGTGAGTTAATCATTGGTGACCGCCAAGTTGGTAAAACATCTGTAGCAATCGATACAATCCTTAACCAAAATGACCAAAACATGATCTGTATCTATGTTGCAATTGGTCAAAAAGAATCTACTGTACGTGGTGTAGTAGAAACTTTCCGTAAACATGGCGCTTTAGATTACACAATCGTTGTGACAGCATCAGCTTCTCAACCAGCTCCATTATTATTCTTAGCACCATTCGCTGGTGTATCTATGGCAGAGGAATTCATGTTACAAGGTAAACACGTATTAATCGTGTATGATGATCTTTCTAAACAAGCATCAGCTTACCGTGAACTTTCACTTCTTCTACGCCGTCCTCCAGGTCGTGAAGCTTACCCTGGTGACGTTTTCTACTTACACAGCCGCTTATTAGAACGTGCTGCGAAGTTAAATGAAACATATCAAAATGGTTCAATCACAGCTCTTCCATTCGTTGAGACACAAGCTGGGGATATCTCTGCATACATCCCAACTAACGTTATCTCAATCACTGATGGACAAATTTTCTTACAATCTGACTTATTCAACTCAGGTGTACGTCCAGCGATTAACGCCGGTCTTTCTGTATCACGTGTAGGTGGATCTGCTCAAATTAAAGCGATGAAAAAAGTTGCGGGTACACTACGTCTTGACTTAGCTGCATTCCGTGAGCTTGAATCTTTCGCTCAATTCGGTTCAGATTTAGATAAAATCACACTTGCTAAACTTGAGCGTGGTAAACGTACGGTTGAAGTTCTTAAACAAGACCTAAACAAACCACTTAAAGTTGAAAAACAAGTTGCAATCCTTTATGCATTAACTAAAGGTCACTTAGATGATATTCCAGTTCAAGATATCGTTCGTTTTGAATCTGAATTCTTAAGCTGGTTAGATACAAACCACACAAACGTTTTAGATCATGTTCGTACTACTAAAGAACTTGCTCCTGACGCGGAATACGTAGCAGCTTTAACTGCATTCAAAAAAACTTTCGCTAAATCAGAATAAGTAAGAAAAATAGTCGCTTGATTAAAAAACAAAAGGTGGTGAAATACCAGTGGTAAACTTACGCGAAATAAAAGGTCGTATTAATTCAACAAAGAGTACGAAACAAATTACGAAAGCGATGCAGATGGTTTCTTCTTCAAAGTTACGTCGTGCAGAGCAAAACGCTAAAGCTTACGTTCCTTACATGGAAAAAATTCAGGACGTAGTAGGCGCTATCGCTTCAGGTACAAAAGACAGTGGACATCCAATGTTAACTGCACGTCCTGTTAAGAAAACAGCTTACTTAGTCATTGGTTCTGACCGTGGTCTTGCAGGTGCTTACAACTCAAGTATCCTTCGTCAAGTGCAACGTACAATCAACGAGCGTCATAAATCAAAAGACGAATACGTTGTGTTAGCAGTAGGTCGTGTTGTTCGTGATTACTTTGTGAAACGTGATCATAATGTTATTAGCAGTGTAGTTGCTCTTCCTGACCAACCGTCATTTGCTGATATTAAAGAAATCGCTCGTAATGCTGTTGGTATGTTCATTGACGGTACGTATGATGAGCTTTATATGTACTACAATCACTTTGTTAGCGCTATCGCTAATGAAGTGACAGAGAAAAAACTTCTTCCATTAACTGATATTGCAACTGTAAGCAGTAAAGCTTCTTATGAATTCGAGCCATCTGGTGAAGCAATTCTTGAAGTATTACTTCCACAATATGCGGAAAGCCTAGTTTACGGCGCATTATTAGATGGAAAAGCAAGTGAACATGCTTCTCGTATGACTGCTATGAAAAATGCAACTGATAACGCATCTGATCTTATCGGAGATCTTTCATTGCAATATAACCGTGCACGTCAAGCAGCAATTACACAAGAAATTACAGAAATCGTTGGTGGGGCTGCAGCCTTAGAATAGGCTCAGCTCACCAATGTCGTATAAGAATACGATAGGAGGGTACACAGTAATGAATAAAGGACATGTTATTCAAGTAATGGGTCCAGTTGTTGACGTAAAATTCGACAATGGCCAATTACCAGCAATCTATAACTCATTAACAGTTAAGATTGAACGTCCTAATGAAGAACCAACAACTCTTGCATTAGAAGTTGCACTTCATTTAGGTGATGATTCTGTTCGTACAATTGCAATGTCATCTACTGATGGCTTACAACGTGGAGCAGAAGTAACAGACTCAGGAAAAGCTATCTCAGTACCAGTTGGTGAAGTGACTCTTGGTCGTGTATTCAACGTATTAGGAGAAGTAATCGACTTAGGTGAAGAAATTCCAGCTGATGCTCGTCGTGATTCAATTCACCGCGAAGCACCAACTTTCGATGAGCTTTCAACTTCAGTTGAAATCCTTGAAACAGGTATCAAAGTAGTAGACTTATTAGCACCATATATTAAAGGTGGTAAAATCGGTCTATTCGGTGGTGCAGGTGTAGGTAAAACTGTATTAATCCAAGAATTAATCAACAACATCGCACAAGAGCACTCAGGTATCTCTGTATTCGCTGGTGTAGGTGAGCGTACTCGTGAAGGGAACGACTTATTCTTCGAGATGAGCGATTCAGGCGTTATCAAGCAAACAGCGATGGTATTCGGTCAAATGAACGAGCCACCAGGCGCACGTATGCGTGTAGCTTTAACTGGTCTTACAATGGCAGAATACTTCCGTGATGAGCAAGGTGCAGACGTACTTTTATTCATCGACAATATCTTCCGTTTCACACAAGCAGGTTCAGAGGTTTCTGCCCTATTAGGTCGTATGCCTTCTGCGGTAGGTTACCAACCAACACTTGCTACTGAAATGGGTAAATTACAAGAACGTATCACATCTACTAACAAAGGATCTGTAACTTCTATTCAAGCGATCTATGTACCAGCCGATGACTATACTGACCCGGCTCCAGCTACAACTTTCGCCCACTTAGATGCAACTACTAACCTTGAGCGTAAATTATCTGAAATGGGTATCTACCCTGCGGTTGACCCATTAGCTTCGACTTCTCGTGCATTATCACCAGAAATCGTAGGCGCTGAGCACTACGCAGTAGCAACTGGCGTACAACGTACAATCCAACGTTACCGTGAATTACAAGATATCATTGCTATCTTAGGTATGGATGAGTTATCTGATGAAGATAAACAAACAGTTGAACGTGCTCGTCGTATTCAATTCTTCTTATCTCAAAACTTCCACGTTGCGGAACAATTCACTGGTCAAAAAGGTTCTTACGTTCCTGTTAAAGAAACGGTTCGTTCATTCAAGGAAATCCTTGATGGTAAACACGATCACCTACCAGAAGATGCTTTCCGTTTAGTTGGTTCTATTGAAGAAGTAGTTGAAAAAGCGAAAAGCATGGGCGTAGAGGTTTAATACTAGGGACGAGGAGGAAAAAATATGAAGACAGTTACAGTCAATATTGTCACTCCCGACGGCCCAGTATACGATTCTGAAGTATCAATGGTAATCGCGAAAACAACTTCTGGTGAGATTGGTGTTCTTGCTGGCCATATTCCAATGGTTGCTCCACTTGCAATTGGTGCAGTGAAGCTGAAAAAAGAAGACGGTTCTACTGAAGTTGTAGCTGTAAGCGGTGGTTTCATTGAAGTTCGTCCAGAAAAGATCTCAATTTTAGCACCTTCTGCTGAAATTGCTGAAGATATCGATGTTCAACGTGCTAAAGAAGCCGTTAAACGTGCTGAAGGACGAATTCAAAGCAAACAAGATAACATTGATTTCAAACGTGCTGACCTAGCATTAAAACGTGCGTTGAATCGTATCAACGTTCATGAGGGTAATATCTAATTCAATTTTTAACGGGCAGATTCAATATCTGCCCGTTTTTTAAATGGAGGAACACGATGTGGAAATTTATGAAGCAGTAGGGCAAGAAGCTTTAATGGGAATTCTATCGCATCTATTTTTTATTGCTATCACATTTTACGCTTTGCAAGCCTTCATGTTAGAAAAACTATTTAAGAAAAATAAAGTATTTCAAATACAGTTGATCTATATTTTGTTAAGCATTGCGATAGGCACAGCAGTTTCTAATTTCTTTCTTCAAATTTCAAGCTGGTCTGGAAAACTTCCGTACTTATTTTAAATTTAGCGAGATAAACATAATACGTAGACGGAAGCATAACTTTATAGGTACATATTTCGAAGGGCTCCATAAGATAACTTATGTGGTCCTTTGAAATATGTACAAAAGAGGTTTAGCAATCCATATAAACGGATATATTTTAGTCACGAACTTTCATTATGTATAAGAGAATTACATTTTTTACCGTGTTATTGGTCATTCACAAAAAAAAAAATAATGCGTACAATAAATAAATAGCAAAATATCAATAAATGCATTAAAATAGTGATTTGGACGCTTGAACGAGCGTGTGAAAAGTTGTACTATAAAGTTGTTTGTTTACTGATTATGACATTATACATCTTTTTTTAAAATAAATTTTCGATAGGTTAAGAGATTGAATTCGGAGGGACGTAGGGTGGATAAAATTATAGTGACTGGCGGCCAAAAGCTACAGGGAAAAGTTCGTGTAGAGGGCGCAAAAAATGCAGTGTTACCAATCCTGGCAGCAGCTTTACTTGCTTCAAAAGGAGAAAATGTAATTAAAGAAGTCCCTAATTTAGCAGATGTTTATACCATAAATGAAGTACTAAAAAGTCTAAACGCTGATGTTACATATATACCAGAAGACAATATTGTATATATAGACGCAACAAAGGATCTTTCAAGTGAAGCTCAATTTGAATTTGTTAGTAAAATGCGTGCATCAATTTTAGTAATGGGCTCTTTACTTGCTCGTAATGGCTTTGCACGTGTAGCTTTACCGGGTGGTTGTGCAATCGGTTCACGTCCAATAGAATTACATTTAAAAGGCTTTGAGGCAATGGGTGCAAAAATTTCATTTGGGCACGGGTATGTGGAAGCGAAGGTAGAGGGTCGTTTACAAGGTGCGAATGTGTATTTAGATTTCCCAAGTGTTGGAGCTACAGAAAATATTATGACAGCAGCATCTCTAGCAAAAGGAACGACTGTTATTGAAAATGCAGCAAAAGAACCTGAAATCGTAGATCTTGCTAACTTCATTAATAGTATGGGAGGCCGTGTTATTGGTGCAGGTACGAATACGATTCGTATAGAAGGTGTCGACACATTATATGGAATTGAACATCACATTATACCAGACCGTATAGAGGCAGGTACATTTATGGTAGCTGCTGCGATAACAAAAGGTGATGTAACGATAGAAAATGCTGTGCCTGAGCATATGACGGCTCTAATAGCTAAAATGCGTGAAATGGGCGTAGAAATTACAGAGCTAGATGAAGGTATACGCGTACATGTACCAAGTACATTAAAAGCTGTAGACATTAAAACAATGCCACATCCAGGATTCCCAACGGATATGCAATCACAAATGATGGCATTAATGTTAACTGCAGAAGGTACGAGTATTATTACCGAAACTGTTTTTGAAAACCGTTTTATGCACGTAGAAGAGTTTCGTCGCATGAATGCAGGCGCAAAAATAGAAGGCCGCTCTGTCTTTATCGAAGGACCTGTAGACTTACAGGGAGCTGAGGTAATGGCTACAGATTTACGAGCTGCCGCTGCATTAATTTTAGCTGGTCTTGTATCAGAAGGTATTACGAGAGTTACAAAGCTTCATCACTTAGATCGTGGTTATGTAGATTTCCATGGGAAATTAGCTTCACTTGGCGCTAATATTGAACGTGTAACAACGATGGAAGTTGTACAAAAAGAAAAAGCATCTTTGGAATTACCAACAAACTAACGCTAATGAAATCTCTTTGCTTATGATAAGCAAAGAGATTTTTTGTTATTAAATCGAAATCTACTCTTTAAAACAAGATAATGAGACTTTTACGTTTAGTAGAACACTCATATATTAAAGAAATCTCGCATATTATTCCTTATGAAAAAATGGATAATGAGTATTGCTGTTATTTGTTTAATTGGCACATTATATATGCTGCCTTTAGCATTCAGTGAGAGACGAACAGAAGACAATGTTAAAGCTCCACAAACGACGGAAAAAGCCTGTGAAATATTCATAGAAGTGGAGGGACAACAAGAAAGAATTCCTTTAGAAACGTATATAGTTGGTGTAGTTGCAGCTGAAATGCCTGTTTCTTTCCATAAGGAAGCTTTAAAAGCACAAGCAATTGCTGCAAGGACATATGCTCTGAAAACGACAAATTACGGCAAGAATGCCATTGCACCTACTGTTGCAAGGCAAGTTTTCTATAATAAGGAACAAAGAAAAGCAAATTGGACTAGCAATTTCCCGGGAAATGAAAAGAAAATTGTCGAAGCTATTACAGAAACTCAAGGACAAGTTCTTCTATATGATAATGAATTAATCACGGCAATGTTTCACTCAACGAGCAATGGAAAAACAGAGAGTGCTTATGGCTACAGTGGTAACGACTTGCCATATTTACAAAGCGTCGCAAGTATATCCGATCAAACTTCTCCAAAGTTTGCAACAATAGAAGAATGGACATTAGCCGAATGGAATGCCTTATGGTCGATTAAATGGCAGGCGGCAGATTTTAATCGTATTCAAGTGTTCCTTAATGATTCAGGACGTGTAGAGCGGCTACAAATGGGGAACAACGTGTGGTCTGGGAGAGAGGTTCGAACACTCTTACAATTACCGTCGACAGATTTTAAGATTACCTATAGTAAGGACACAGGAAAAGTTCAAGTAGCAACGAAAGGATATGGTCACGGAGTCGGTATGAGTCAATATGGTGCAAATGCGATGGCGACCGAAGGAAAGACCGCCTCAGAAATTTTACACTATTATTATCAACAAGTTGAGATAAAAAAAATAGATGCATGTTTAAAATAGCTTTTAGTTGTTCACACTGCAACTAGAGGTGATGAAAATGA
Source organism: Lysinibacillus sp. JNUCC-52 (assembly GCF_015999545.1). Lineage (NCBI taxonomy): Bacteria > Bacillati > Bacillota > Bacilli > Caryophanales > Bacillaceae > Lysinibacillus > Lysinibacillus sp. JNUCC-52. Next base: position 2,168,154 of record NZ_CP065546.1, on the reverse strand, counting down.
GAGAGGATAAAAATAGTAAAACTTCTCAAAATGAAAAAGGACAATTGCAGAAAAAACCTTGGTTTTGGCCGGTAGTATACGGTGGAGGTGCGTTAGTGTTAGCAGGTTTGTTATTTGGTTACAATAGTCTCGTATCAAAAGAAGAGGCGCCATTACCAGATCTAGCACAAGTTGACCCAGGTCCAGTAGTTGAAACAAATGCACGAACAGAAACAATGAAGTATCCATTCAAAGAAGCAGACTTTAGTAAAGTACAAGTTTCACAGGAATTTTATGAAGTAGAAGCCAATGAAGAGTCGCGTGAAAATGCACTAATGGTATTCAATCAAACTTTTACAACTTCATCAGGCATTTCTCTTTCTATGAATGGAGAGGAATTCGAAGTAGTTGCTGCGTTGAGTGGTAAAGTACTAGAAGTAAAACTAGATGCGTTCACAGGCAATAAAATCGTTATTGAACATGCAAATGGTTTGCAAACAAATTACAGCTCTGTGAAGGACATTGTCGTTAAAGAAGGCGATGAAGTTGCACAAGGTCAGGCACTTGGTAAAGCGACTGACAATGAGTGGAATCAAGCAGCTGGCGTTCACATGCATTTTGAAGTTCTAGAAAACGGGAAATATATCAATCCTAAAAAATTACTAGCATTTTAAAAAAATCAGCATTTTAACGAGAAAGTGCAAAACGTGTTCTGAATAGCTTTGTCCCCACATAAGGTGAAGAAATGCGCAGACGTGCATCTGATGCCAAAGCCATTTTGTGAAATTGTGTGGAAAGGACGAAGAACGTGCACGAGCACATTCGGAAGCGCTGCATACGCCTCGGTGAACTACTGATTGAGACGCGTGAAACTGTGCGTGTCCTCGCGAAAATGACAGGTTACTCAAAAAGTACGGTGCATAAAGATTTAACAGAGCGATTACCAACAATTCATGAAGGATTAGCTGATCAAGTGAAAGAGATTCTCGCCTACCATAAAGCCGTACGTCATATTCGTGGAGGAGAGGCAACGAAAAACAAGTGGAAAGAAAGAGCGAGTCAAGAATGATTCGTTCTTTTTTTGTACTTTGCTACTTGTGTACATATAATTGTAGGAAAACAAGCGGATTAACTAAATTTAGGTGAAATTACCAATGGGGTGTGATAAAATATTCTAGATAAATAGACAATAGGAACGTTATGTAGTTTGAACTGGCGGGAAGGAGAATTTTAAAAATGTTTTCGAAGGATATAGGCATTGACTTAGGAACTGCGAACGTATTGATTCACGTAAAAGGTAAAGGAATCGTCCTTAATGAACCTTCAGTGGTAGCAATAGATAAAAAGACAAACAAAGTTTTAGCTGTAGGAGAAGAAGCTCGTCAAATGGTGGGGCGTACGCCTGGTAATATAACTGCAATTCGACCATTACGTGATGGAGTAATTGCAGATTTTGATGTTACTGAAGCGATGCTTAGACATTTCATCAATAAATTAAATTTAAAAGGATTTTTATCTAAACCACGTATTTTAATTTGCTGCCCAACAAACATTACTAGTGTAGAGCAAAAAGCTATTCGCGAAGCCGCTGAAAAATCTGGTGGTAAAAAAGTATATTTAGAGGAAGAACCAAAAGTTGCGGCAATCGGTGCAGGAATGGATATTTTCCAACCAAGTGGCAATATGGTAGTTGATATCGGTGGTGGAACTACAGATATTGCAGTACTTTCAATGGGTGACATTGTAACAAGTGAGTCTATTAAGGTAGCGGGCGACGTTTTTGATAATGATATTTTGCAATATATTAAAAAGGAATATAAATTGCTAATCGGTGAGCGTACAGCAGAAGCAATCAAAATAACAATCGGTACTGTATTTAAAGGTGGACGTAACGATTCAATGGATATTCGTGGTCGAGATATGGTAACAGGCTTACCTCGTACTATTACGATTCATTCTGAAGAAATCGAGCGTGCATTACATGAATCGGTAGCAATGATCGTACAATCAGCTAAAAACGTGTTGGAAAAAACACCGCCTGAGCTGTCAGCGGATATTATTGATCGCGGTGTAATTATTACTGGTGGTGGCGCATTGCTACACGGTATGGACCAACTATTAATCGAAGAATTAAAAGTACCAGTCTTTATTGCTGAATACCCTATGGACTGTGTGGCAATTGGCACTGGTATTATGCTAGAAAATATTGACCGTGTTCCAGCATCCCTATAAAAATACAATGAGGTGATTCCTTTGTTCAAAGGGTTTTATACAGTAGCAACAGGTATGATAGCACAACAAAGACGAACAGAATTACTGACAAACAACCTATCAAACGCAAATACGCCTGGATATAAAGCTGATCAATCCACAATTCGTTCATTTCCAGATATGCTAATGTCGAGCGTAGGTAAAACAAATGCACCTGCCAATCAGCAAGCAGGCTCGCAGTATATGAGCCAAGTTGGTGCGTTAAATACAGGAATTTATATGCAAGAAACATTGCCAAATTACATACAAGGTCAAATCTATAGTACGGATTTAACAACAGATATGGCCCTAATTGATGGATACTTACCGCAAAATGAAGATGGTGTTACTGGCTCAATTTTCTTCCGTTTAGCACATCCAGACGGTGGAGAAGCCTATACGCGTAACGGGAATTTTACATTAGATGGTCAAGGCTATTTAGTAAATGCGCAAGGACTTTACGTATTATCAGAAACTGGACAACGCATCCAGCTACCAAATGATGATTTCCGTCTGGATCAAGACGGCACTATTTTTGTAAACAACCAGCAAGTAGCACGTGTAGGTGTATCATTTGCTGTCAATCCGAACATGCTAGTCAAACAAGACAATGGCTTAATTCGTACAGAAAATGGAGCGGCTTTACCTACTGCTTACGGCGCAAATGGCGTATCGTTTACATTAGGTCAAAATTATTTAGAACGCTCTAACGTAGATTCTGGTCGCACAATGACAGACTTAATGACAGCGTATCGAGCTTTTGAAGCAAACCAAAAAGTGTTGCAGGCTTATGATCGTAGTATGGAAAAGGCTGTTAACGAAATCGGCAAACTATAATTAGGCGAACAGGAGGCGTATTCTCATGCTACGAACAATGATTACCGCAACGAATACAATGGGCCAATTGCAAAATAAACTAGATACAATTAGTAATAACATTGCTAACAGTGGTACACATGGCTATAAAGCACAACAAGCTACGTTCAATGAACTCATGTACCAGCAATTTAATAATGATACAAAGGATCCTACAGCGCGCCAATCACCAGTAGGTATACGCTACGGCTCTGGCGCAATGCTTGGCCAAATTCAAACAAATCATAAGCAAGGTTCCCTTCAAACAACAGACCGTGACCTTGATTTAGCTTTTACGAAGCCAAAACAATATTTCAACATTTTAATGCCAGATGGTGAAAATGGTACGAAAACAGTGTATACTCGTCAAGGTGACTTTTATTTATCACCTTTAAATAATGGGACGGTAATGCTTGTTAATACAGATGGCTATCCAGTAGCTGATGCAAATGGACAGCCTATAACATTACCTGATAATGTAAAAGGATTTGCTGTTCGCGATGGAGGCTCGTTAGAAGCAACATATCCGAATGGAGATATTATTCGTACGGATCTCGCTGTAACGGAATTCCAAAAGCCACAGCTAATGGAGCATGTATCTGGCACATATTTAGGCTTACCGAATAACTTAGCGGAGCTAGGATTTGCACAAGCTGAAGTTGTAACAGATTTACAAGGCGCAAATCGTCAGCAAATCGGCATGCAAAATGGTACACTCGAATTATCGAATGTAAACTTGTCGAAGGAAATGACAGATTTAATTGAAACGCAACGTGCTTATCAATTTAATGCAAGAGCCGTAACACTAGCTGACCAAATGCTAGGGCTAATTAATGGCATTAGATAGGTACATGTTTGAGTAAGTAATGAAGGGGTACAATATCTATGACAAACGATTCACGTCGACGTTCTGTGCCGACACAAGAAACCGATACGCCACCAGAAGAAAAGGGACGTCGCTCAAATGGAGAGCTACGCGAGGTTCGATGGGTGCAAATACGGCTGATTCCGATTTGGTTACGTGTTGTACTTGTTCTTGTTTTAATCATTGTGGCTGCTATTTTAGGTACGATGGTTGGCTACAGTGTGATTGGTCAAGGAAAAGCAATGGATGTCTTTAATTTAGAAACATGGCGGCATATATTTGACATAATGAATGGTAAAGAATAATAATATTCTTTACCATACTTTGTGTTTCACATAAAAAGGTTTAATACTGTAACTGTACTTCAAATGCGCGCTATTGGATGAAGACAACGGCGAATTGTGTTTGAGACGCTCATTCTGTTGGCCAAGCTAGCTCGTTGCTTGCTAAATGGAGTGGACTCAGGATTGGACGTTCGGTACATATTTTATGTAAAAAACCAACTTACATACTCAAGAGGGGGAAAAGAAATGTTAACAGCAGAACAAATTCAAGCAATTTTACCACACCGTTATCCTTTTTTATTCGTAGATCGTATTGTGGAATTAGAGGAAGGCAAGCGTGCGGTAGGTTTCAAAAATGTCTCAATTAACGAAGATTTCTTTAATGGACATTTTCCAGGATATCCAGTGATGCCAGGTGTTTTAATTGTTGAGGCATTGGCACAAGTTGGTGGGGTAGCCTTATTAAAGTCTGAACAATATCAAGGACGTTTAGTGTTTTTAACGGGCATTGATAATGCACGTTTTAAGCGTCAAGTAGTACCAGGCGATCAGCTTAAATTAGAAGTGGAATTCATTAAATTGCGCGGTTCAATGGGTAAAGGACACGGAATTGCGACTGTTGATGGCGAGCTTGTTTGTGAGGCAGATATTTTATTTGCAATAGGGCCAGAGCAACCAAAACAACCTTAATTTGCAATTATAGGCTAAAAGTTATAAAATAATCTTGTCGAATAGTGTTCTTATTATTAATTTTTTTTGACAGAAATTAGTATAGTTTTAATAATACGATGGAATTGTATTGAAATACATGAGATTTTAGGTTTTTTAAAAAGTAGGAGGATTATATAGATGTATAAGGAATTGTCTTCAGGTGTTAAAATTAGCATTACGCGTTCGATTTCAACATCTTTTGAATCATACTTAGCAAGTATTGGTTGGGAAGAAGAACGCTTTTCTATGGAAGACTTCATTGCTAGCTGGCAGTCTTATTTTCAGGAAAATGCCGCTTGGATCGAAAAAATCCCAGCCGATGTTTTGATGAGTACTGAATTCCATGAAGAAATGGCACAAAAAATCGATGAAGTAATTGCAAAAATTTTAAATGAAGAACCAACTGCTAAGCAGATCGAAACAATCGATGCTTTACAAAAAGAGCTAGGTACAAACTATACCTATAACTGTAAAGCAGAAGCAGCTTATATTGAGCAGTTGCTAAAAGAAAAACAAAAATAGTTTGTACAAAAATCGGATAGTTCCCTCCTTTCCCGGGCAATCTATGTAGGATCACAAATGCACAAGTTGTATTTGCTGACATAGTACTCAAGAGAGGAGGTTTTTTAATATGTGGAAAATGTCTTTTTTAACCATTATTCTTGCTACAGTATTCCTTGGAGGTTGTAACTGGGGTAACAATGCAGCGAATGAAACCCCAATGGAAGACGTGAAGAACGACGTTCGAGAAGGTGTTAACGATGTGGAAGATGTTGTAGATCCAAATCGAAATCATGATGTCTATGATCGTGATGTAAACAACAACACTCGTGGCACAGTGAACGACGGTACAGTAAATGATGGCACAGTAAATGAAAGCACTGTAATGCCTGAAGCAACAACACCTGGCTCAAATGCGGATGTAAATGGCTCAAATGGCTATGATAACGTTCCAAATGCAAACGGTGTTGATAGAAACAACAATACTGTCAACGAACGTAATACTATGACTACTCCATAAATACAAAAAGTGATTCCGTCAAACGGAATCACTTTTTTTATCGAAGCAGGGGTGAGATTCCGCGGAGCAAAGGCGAGGGTAGGATTCCGCGGAGCAGAGGTAGGATTCCGCGGAGCAGGGGTAGGATTCCGCGGAGCAGATGTGAGGGTAGGATTCCGCGGAGCAGATGTGAGGGTAGGATTCCCGCGAAGCAAGGGTGAGATTCCGCGGAGCAGAGGTGAGATTCCGCGAAGCAGAGGTAGGATTCCGCGAAGCAAGGGTAGGATTCCGCGAAGCAGGGCCGTGATTCCGCGGAGCAGAGGTAGGATTCCGCGGAGCAGATGTGAGGGTAGGATTCCGCGAAGCAGGGGAGAGATTCCACGGAGCAGATGTGAGGGTAGGATTCCCGCGAAGCAAGGGTGAGATTCCGCGGAGCAGAGGTAGGATTCCGCGGAGCAGAGGTAGGATTCCACGGAGCAGAGGTAGGATTCCACGGAGCAGAGGTAGGATTCCGCGGAGCAGAGGTGAGATTCCGCGAAGCAGAGGTAGGATTCCGCGGAGCAGGGCCGTGATTCCGCGAAGCAGAGGTAGAATTCCGCGGAGCAGAGGTAGAATTCCGCGAAGCAGGGGAGAGATTCCACGGAGCAGATGTGAGGGTAGGATTCCCGCGAAGCAAGGGTGAGATTCCGCGAAGCAAGGGTGAGATTCCGCGGAGCAGGGGAGAGATTCCGCGAAGCAGAGGTAGGATTCCGCGGAGCAGAGGTAGAATTCCGCTATGTATGAAGTACACCTCAAAAAAATCTTATGCGGACCTCCGCATAAGATTTGGTCAAAAGAATTGCTTCATATATTTTGTTAAATTATCTGGGAGATGGTAGACGCGATTTTTAGTTGTACCAATGCTAGGGAAATGAAATTTTCGCAACAAGCGATTTGCTGCATCACTCGATTCAATCCTAAAGAATGTACGCAATTGACTATTGGTAATAGTCCGACTCACAAGCAATTGATAATCTTGTAGCGCCTCTGCAAAAATCTCTACGCTATTATGTCGACATACTGAACATTTCCAAATGCCTCGATAATACAACATTTGATTTTTATAGTTGCATTTTGGACAAAGTACTCCGTGACGGAAGCGCGAAGAATCTATACGGGTTAATAACTTTTGGGGTTGATGTTGAGCACGAATGAGCTGCACAAAACGGGTTAGTTGCTCATCCGTTAATATGGGTTTGGTGTATTTTTTTAATAGACTTTGAATATGACTCTGGAGTCCGGATACATGGAAAATAGGAACAGTATTCGGATGGTTTACAATGATTGCGGAAGGATTAGAAAAAATAACAGCACCTTCAATAGGGAGAGAATAATTTTCAGATATAATTTTAATAAATCGAATATGACGTTGAATTTGAGTAATAGCATTTGGAAAGCCTTCTACTGTTCCATCAGGTTTTGTTCGTGTACATTGATATGTAGTACCATCAAAGTCTAGCTTTCCGTTAATATTCTTAATTTCCACAACTAATATGAAATGCTTGCAAATAAAGAGTGTATCAAGTTGATGAAAGTGATTGGCTGTATTTGCAAGCAATACATTATGCAATACGAAAAAAGTATTTGGACATACTATCTCCTCCCATTCTTTATCGACTCTTTGTTCACCAGCAAAACCAGCATCAAGCCTTCGAAATTGTTCCATAAAGTAGCCTGCCTCAGGATCTTGCTCCCGAAGTCGTCTTAATAAAGCTTCGAGCCATAATAATTTTAACGGCTTTTCTCGGATGACAGTATTCATGTAATTCACCCCTTTTTACACCATATTTTATCCAAAAACGAAAACTTGTCCAGCAAAAAAACGATACGTTAAACAACGTATCGCTACATAAAATTAATCATTTTTTAGTTTTGGTCGTTCTTTCATACCTTTTGAGAAGCGGTCTAGTAACTCTACTTGTGAAACACCCTCTGTTAGGAGATCGGCTAGTAATTGTTCCGCGTATTTTGAACGCTTAATTTTTAAAGTACCTTTTAAAAGCACAGAGATATGTTCACCAATTTCCTGCACAGTATGAACGACAACCCGAAATGGCGCTGGTTCATTGTCGGGGAATGAAATAACTGCTCGCACATTAAATACTGTTGCATTCGCTAATAACTCATCAAAAATTGGTCGATATTTCCGATCGATAAACAGTTCAAGAATCCAAGATTGATGGCTGTTTTCCTGGTTAATAATAATGCCATCGACTAAAGGAAATGTTTGTATGCCCTCTTGAGTGACAAGGTCAAAGGAAAGCATTTTAAATGTTTTCATTATGTATCCTCCTAAGTCGGTCATTCATTTTAGTATAACATAATCAATTACAGCTTGTTGTTGTTGAGACTGTTCCGTTACTACTTCATTAAATATGCAAAATTTAATTTTTAAGGAATACACACTTTCACCTACGGCCACCAAGTTTCTACTCTGAAAAAATTCCAACAAATAAAAAATAAAATGGTGAAAAATAAATTTTCAGTTTGAATATTGCTCCAAAAATTTATAATCGACTTTTGCCAATGGGGATTGCCATCTTGTAAGATGAGAGCAATTAAAAGCAAAGGAGGTGAATGGATGAATCAAGTCGGACTGGTTGGAAGATTAACAAAGGATCCTGTGTTACGACAACTATCAAGAAATCGCGTGCAATCTCATTTTTCCCTCGCCATTAATCGCAATTACAAAAACAGCCGTGGGGAAGTGGAAACTGACTTTATACTTTGTACAGTATGGGGAAAGCTGGCAGAGCATATCGTTAGATTTTGCGGAAAAGGCTCACTAATTGGGATCAATGGGCGAATTCAGTCCAGATCATTTATGAATGAAGAAAGCACAAAAATTTATATAACTGAGGTAGTTGTTGAGGATGTCCGCTTTTATAGGCTGAAGCCACCAGATAGTAAAGCGTGTGCAGTACCGCCATCGTCATCCGTCGATCAGGAGATTCTGAACGATTTTGTGTTGCCAGAAAAAGAGTTGCAATTACCAGTAGTATAACCGACTAATGCAATACATACGGAGCAATGCTAAAACATTTTTTATTCGCCATTCTCCTATAAAAATGCTAAGCATGCACCGTAATTAATATTTATGAGAAAGGGGAGCTGTGGACTTTCAAAAATACCTGTTATTGCTGAAGACCGCACAGCAATAAACATTTCACACAACTAAATATTAGAAGTAAGTAGGAAAGAAGAAAAACATTGTTCACTGTTATGTTGCTAATTAAAAGAGCGCCAAGAACGTTTAGCTCTTGGCGCATCTTTAAGATATATTATAATCCAGTGTTATTAAATCGCGTAGTTCATCATCGTCTAGCTCTGTTAACCACTGGCTCGATTGAATAAGTTCTTCTGATAATGCAGATTTCTGCGCAAGCATTTTATCAATTTTTTCCTCAATCGTCCCAATAGTCACAAACTTATGCACTTGCACAAATTGAGTTTGCCCAATTCGGTATGCTCGGTCTGTTGCTTGATTTTCAACAGCAGGGTTCCACCAACGATCGGCGTGCAAAACATGGTTTGCAGCTGTTAAGTTTAATCCCGTTCCTCCAGCTTTTAATGAGAGGATAAATATAGGGAATTCACCTGCCTGGAAAGCCTCCACTAATCGGTCACGTTGCTGTTTAGGCATCGCACCAGTTAAAAATGGCGCATCAACATTATATACTTCACTGAAACAATGCTGTAGTAATTGTCCCATGCCAATGTACTGTGTAAAAATAAGACATTGTTCACCATTATCCACGATTTCCGCTGCCATGTTGACGATTCGCTCTAGCTTGACGGACCGTGTAAGCATCGTTGCAGCATCCTCGAAAGGTTCCTTTAAATACAGTGCAGGATGATTACATAATTGCTTCAACTTACTGAGCATCTTTAAGACACGGCCTTTCTTTTGAAAGCCTGTTAATTGCTCTAGCTGATCAAGTGTTTCTAAAATGTAGCCCTCATACAGTGATGCTTGTTCTGCAGTTAATGCACAATATGCATGGGACTCTTGCTTATCAGGCAAATTAAGCTGTAAATTTGGATCTCGCTTAGTACGGCGAAGTAAAAACGGTTGAATTTTTGCACGTAACTTTTGCTTATGTGATTCTGATTCATCACGTTCAATCGGTAATATAAATTCTTCATTAAAGCGTCCGAAGCTACCTAAATACCCTTTATGAATAAAATCAAAAATAGCCCAAAGCTCCGATAATCGGTTTTCAACAGGTGTACCTGTTAGAGCAATATGGTGCCTACCATGTAATTTTCGTATCGAACGAGATTGTAATGTCTGCATATTTTTTATATTTTGTGCTTCATCTAGAACAACAGTTGCCCAATCGATTTCTTGTAAAAATTCTGCATCCTGTGACACTGTTCCATAAGTTGATAAAATAACATGTGGCTTTTCTTGTTCGATAAGTCTTACAAATGCCTCTTCTTTCGTCCGATTTGCCTGATAATGCGTATGCACAATCAACGATGGAGCAAAACGAGCAAGCTCTTTTTGCCAGTTACCAAGTACTGAAGTCGGACAAATAATGATGGTTGGTTCTTTGGCATCCGTTGTTTCATAGACATGTAGCAAATAAGAAATAAGTTGAACGGTTTTTCCAAGTCCCATGTCATCAGCTAGACAGGCACCAAAACCTTGTTCGCGCATAAAAATAAGCCATTCATAACCTTCTTGCTGATAGGGACGTAAGCTAGCATTTAATGAAAGGGGAACAGGCACTGGTGGAAGACCTTTCTTTTCGTGCAGCTGCTCCATATAAGATTTTAAAGATTGCTGTAACTCAAAGGCAAAAAGTGGATCGTCTCGCATTGCATCATCAGCATCTTCTTCTTCCTCTAGCGGAGATAAGTCTTCAGGTAGCTCACGGAATAAAAGCTCACGAACAGTCCAACTTTCATCTTCAGCCTGTTGCATTAAAGCGCGCATTTCTTGCATCCAGTTGGCATCCACTCGGAACCATTCTGTCCCTATGCGTATGAACTCTCGTTTTTCATCGACTAGCTTTTTAAATTGCTCTGCTGATATCGTTTCACCATTCATTGAAAATTGCCATTTGAACGTCAATATGTCATCAAGTCCAGCAACTTTTTTCGTTGAGATATTACCTGTGCTAACTCGCACACGAATTTTTGACTGTTTTAAATCTTTTAGCCATGCTGGTAGCACAACATCAAAACCAAGGGCCTGTAAACGTGCTAAGTCTTCTCGTAGAAATTTACGTACCTCTAAATCGTCGAGTGTAACATGAATAAAAATATTAGGTTGTATATCCTCAATTGAAAGTAGCTCCACAATTTGTGTTTGTTGTTGCTCAATATCCAGCGCAAATGGCTGCCATTTAGTTGGTAATGCATCGACTAATGGTAGTAATTTTTTACGAACAGCAGGTGTCCAATAATTTTTTGTTGAAGCGGTACTAAGAACTGTTTCCAAAAGCCAAACATCGGAATCTTCCTCAGGCTCACTTAAACGTAGCGAAACAGTAACAGCGCCAGCTTGTCGATCCTGTTCTAAAGGCCAGCCACCACGTAAGAAAAATGGGAGTAGCTTCGGTACATCCGACACAAGAAGTCCAGCATGAGCAAGTTTTTGCTGTACAGCTACTTCAAGTAACGCAGAATCTTCACTTTCTATAGAAAATGATAGCGATGAAAAATCATCTGCAATAACTACATGCGACCAAAGTAAAGGATCTTGCCAATATTGCTGTAAATTTTGTGCTTGTTCTATCATCGCACTACTTTCCTCATTAATCCCTTGCCAATGGATAAATGGATGACTGTAGCGCGCAGAAAAGATATCGAGTAGTTCTGCAGTAGAAATATCGATGGAAAGTTCTGTACGATTGGTCATTAAGCCATAAGTATTTGCCTCATAGTTGAAAAATAATGAAGAAATAAGTGTCTCTACCTCTATTGCGGTACCACTTGCAGTAAAGCCCTGCACCGTATAATTGCCATTCTGAGCTGATTCAATGCGTAACTGTAGTCTTTTTGTAAACGGAGAGGGAGCATCTAATGTCATCATACTAAGTTTCCTTTCTCAATCTCTTCCTGTAGTGCACGAAGTCGTTTATATTCTGCACGGATTGTTTGCATGTATGTTTCAAAATAAGCCACTTTACCTGCTCGTTTTGCTGCACTTCGCATACTTTTCCATATACGTACAGCTTGTTTATAATTCATACGTGATTTTTGAGTAATCTCTGCCATTGCATAAACATGATACAACGGTAAAACTGCTGCAGGCGCTATGTGTAACACATCTTTTAGACCACACATTTCTAAATAAGAAAACGATGAAACATTTAATTGATGTAATGCCGCCCAATCTCGGTAGCGTTCTTTTCGAATAAGGAAGAATGAATATGGCTGTAAACCGTATACACCGAACGCACTATACAATGTCGTTTCTTCCTCCTCGGTCAATTGGATATCTTCATATAATAGTTGGAATTGTCGTACATATTGCGCTCGCTGTACGACTGGCACAGTTTCTTGTAAAAAAGCTTCGGCAAATGGGAGCATCGCACGCAAAATTAATGCTTGTGAATGTGACTCGCCAGCACGCTTTGCAAAAGTAGCTAATTCGAACAAGTCTTGCATCTGAGATAATGAAACCTGTGCAATACTTTCCTGTAATAATTGTTCTTTTTGTAATAGCACATAAAATATGAGCTTTAACGATTGTAAAGAAATCTCGGGTGGCAAATTTTCAAGCTTGCTAATAAGCATTAGCTCTTGTTCGCGTCGAGGCTTCTCATAAAAAAGCACTGCCCAAAGCAGCATGTAGATTTGTAGTCGATTGGCAAATAGCCCTTCACGTTCAAGTAAAAAGTTTCGGACGATTTGCTGAAGTGCATCATAAAATGGATCCGTTGCAAAAAGTCGAGAGCGATTCGTTAATTCAGTCAGTATACTTTCGAATGATTGCACACTTTGATCGATAAAGTATTTCATATAGGGTGAATCTAACGAATGACCCTGTGTATTGTTTAAATGACGCCAAATCGCATTCAAGATGGACAGCTCTATAAATAGCTTATAGATTGGTTGCCACTCGCGTTCAAATGGCATATGTTTGCGAAGTCGCTCCAATGCATCAGAACGAATTGCTGAAAGTCCGTAGCCTTCTAAAATGCGACCAGACGGTAATAGACGTTTCATTACTTCATCAACCATCATCTGCCAGCTTTCAGGGCTTCGTTCCTCAGCCAATGATTTTAACTGTACTGATTTTTGGGAACGCCAAGCACTTGACCAGTTTTGGACCGAATCAAAGTACTGATAGAGGGCAAGTAGTGCGCCAACCTGATGTCGACACCATTTTTGTTGGGGACAGTTACAGCTTAAAGTCCCGTGAGCAAAATCAATTTCTACAGTTGCAGGTCTTACATCCTGTACGCTTGCATATAATATAGAACTTGCTCCATTAAAACGATCAAATACGATAGATTTGTTACGTACAGAAAAAACTGCACGGCGCACAAGTTCCTCGTCTTCGCTTGAGGACGGATGTAAATCCTGCTCAGCTTCTTTTAATTTAGCAAGTATAAATTGTTGATGTTCCTTAGCTAGTTGCGAAATAGACAAAGCCATAACCTCACTCCTCTCAATTGCATTGGCCAATGACTTTAGCTTTATTTGGATGATCTAAAATGTCATCTGTAGTTTTAAGGAAAAAAGACTGTCTTTCCATTATACGATTAAAATGCGGACATGATAAGCTGAATGATCAGAAAGAAAAAATTTGAACATAAGATGGTTAACAAGCACGTTTATTTATGTTAAAATCTGAATAATCAGATAACGAGGAGGGATGAAGGATGATGCAGGTTCAATATATGAAGCCGTTCTACACGAAAATTTCTGGAGATAAATTGCGTCTCGTATTTGCTTATCAATATTTCTCAATATTAAAAGAGAATGAGATTTTTCATTTCATTCCAATCGAAGGGAAAGAAATGATTATTAACTTGCATACACAACAAATCGAAAATTTATCTGAGGTATTTGTTTTCCAAAAAGGAAATCGTTTTATTCGATTACCGCTTTATCAACTATTACTCATTACAAATGTCCATGAACATTTAACGCCAATTCTTGAAAGCGCTACACCAAAGCCACAGTTACCCCTTGTCTCTTCCGCAACTGTTGGTGAGATAGATCAGCTAATTACAGAAATTGAGCAAAAAAATATTGACTATTTAATAGATCAAGCATTATTAGACTACAATGAAGCTCTCTTTTATGAGCTATTACATCAAAAGAGCACACAATTCGGAGGTTAATAAAAATTGAATACAAGGTACAGCAAATGAGCACCCACTTTTCAGGAAGAAGAAGCGGGTGCTTTAACAGTTTAATTAATAAAGATAATTACAGCGATTTTCAATTATTTGGATTTATTACCAATAGTACTTGAAAGCAATTGGCTGACACCGATATAAATAGAAATACTGTTCGCAAGGGGGTGGGAAGATGCTTGGAAAGTGGTCTGCTACGGGAATGTCGATATTAAATAATATGAATAACCATTATAGTGCAATGAGCAAGGCGATGCTGCGAATTTCTACTGGCTATCGTATTAATAGTGCAGCCGATGATCCGGCGGGTCTTGCCATATCTGAAAAAATGCGCGCCCAAATCCGCGGATTAAATATGGCATCGAAAAATATACAAGATGGCATTTCACTTGTACAAACTGCTGAAGGTGCGCTTAATGAAACACATGCAATGATTCAAAGAATGAGAGAGCTAGCAGTGCAAGCGTCTAATGATACGCTAACAGATAATGATCGTCAGCAACTCGATAAGGAATTTCAAGAGCTAAAAAAGGAAATTCAACGTCTTTCTAAAGATACTGAGTTTAATACGAAAACTTTACTAAATGGTGATTATTCGACGAATGGCATCAAAATTCAAGCAGGTGCAAATGCGGGGCAAAACATTGAGCTGTTCATTAATGATATGGGGTCTGGGGCACTCGGTTTAGACGACACTACTTCTATTGCAACACGAGATGATGCAAACAAGGCGATTTCAACAATGGACGAGGCATTAAAGCGAGTATCGTCTGAGCGGTCGCGACTAGGTGCATACCAAAATCGACTGGAACATGCCTATAATGCCAACATGAATACAGCAGAAAACTTAACTGCTGCGGAATCCCGAATTCGCGATGCTGATATCGCGAAGGAAATGATGAATATGGTGAAATCACAAATTTTGTTACAAGCAAGCCAATATGTACTAGCACTTCACATGCAACAGGCACAATCCATTTTAAAATTGCTAGAAAGCGGAACAATAAGGAATCCCAGATACTAATGGCGATTCCTTATTGTTTTTTTGAATTTGATGGAATCGCCGATAACGTTAGGTAAATCGCCGATAGCAGCCCACGAATCGCCGATGACGCGGTAGAAATCGCCGATAGAAGTTGGTGAATCGCCGGTAAACCATAAGATTTAACAAGTTTAATACCCGTAAACCACAGTAAATTTTTAATTTCAAACACCCTATTTTTATACAACGTTTATGCTGTTATAGTAAAAAGAAAAGGGGTGAAGTTATTGATTGTTAAACCTTTTGCGCCATCATCGCTGACATTGGGATTGCAAGCGCTTGTTCGACGATTGCAT
This sequence comes from Lysinibacillus sp. JNUCC-52, assembly GCF_015999545.1. NCBI lineage: Bacteria > Bacillati > Bacillota > Bacilli > Caryophanales > Bacillaceae > Lysinibacillus > Lysinibacillus sp. JNUCC-52. Next base: position 2,152,512 of record NZ_CP065546.1, on the reverse strand, counting down.
CCTTCACATCCGCAGTTCACAACCCTACAACAGGAGCTGAAAAATAAGGAAGCAGGCGATTTTGCAGAACATTATATTTTGAAAGAGCTAGAAAAGTTGCCACAGCTCAGTAACTGTCACATCTTCCACAATGTGATGCTCCCTACGGTACTCCCCATGCAAATTGATATTTTAGTCATTACATCAAGCGGTATTATTATATTAGAAATTAAAAATATACGTGGTACTGTGCATTTCAAAAATGACCCACGCCAGTTAATTCGTACTGTAGATACAGGAGAAATTCAAGTTTTTACGCATCCTGAAATTCAGCTCGAACAGTATATTCAGGCAATGCACCAATTTCTTAACGAGCATGATATTGTGATACCAATATATGGAGCAATTGTTTTTCCCTTTAATAATGTAGAAATACTTCGTGAAGGTGAAGGGCTACCGATAGTAATGGGAAGAGAACTCCCAATGTATTTGCATAGGCTAATAGTGAAAAATAAGGGGATAGCTACGACTGAAATAACAAATATAATTTTGTCACAATTACAACACAAAAAGCCTTATCCGCTTTGCCGATATTATCAAATTGATCCTAATGCTTTACAAAGAGGCGTTTTTTGCGAAAATTGTGGGCGCTTTGGAATGGGAAAGCTGAAAAGAACTTGGTTTTGTCAGAGTTGTCAGCATCAATCTACCGATGCACATGTACAAGCACTAAAAGATTATTACATGCTTGTTGGAGAGACGATAACGAACAGGGACTGTCGTGAGTTTTTGAAAATTGATAGTGAGTATATTGCTAAACGCTTGTTACAAAAATCTTTACAAACATGGCGTAACGCAGGCAAATATACGAAGTACAATTTGTCTGGTTTGTTTGAATCGCCGATAGGAGTCCCAAAATCGCCGGTAAAACAGAATAAATCGCCGATAGCAGCGGATTTATCGCCGATACCCCCAAGTAAATCGCCGATAGAAGTCCACGAATCGCCGATAAACCAATAAATCAACTCCCAAAAACCTACGATAAACCCAACAATATGTAAATCACACACAGAAAATACTGCAAAATAACAAATTGATTCACACTTTCCCTTGAAAGATGTATACTATAATGCAGAACAAAAATGTGAAAATGCATTTTAATGACCATATAAAAATTTACTACTCGTTTTTGAAACGGAAGGAAGAATAGAGAATGACGAAATCAATTTGTGTCGTTGGACTTGGCTATATCGGATTACCAACGGCTGTAATGTTTGCCAACCACGGCATAAAAGTACATGGGGTTGACGTAAACCCAGCAGCAGTAAAAAGTATTCAAGAGAAAAAACTTCATATTGAAGAAAACGGTTTACAAGAACGCCTAAATAAAGCAGTAGATGAAGGATTCTTAACAGCGTCAACGACACCACAAGAAGCGGATGTTTTCATTGTGGCAGTACCATCGCCAATTAACCCTGACAATACAGCGAATTTAGAATATGTACGTCAAGCAACGGCATCGATTGTGCCTTACGTGAAAAAAGGAAATTTAGTAATTCTTGAATCGACAGTACCACCGAAAACAGTAGAACACGTTATGCTACCTGAGCTAATCAAAGCAAACTTAGAGTTTGGCGTTGATTTATTTGTAGCACATTCACCGGAACGCGTAATTCCTGGTCGTATTTTTGAAGAATTAGTGAACAACGATCGTATTGTTGGTGGGATTGATGAAAAATCATCTCAAATGACAAAAGAGCTTTACCAAACATTTGTAAATGGCACAATCCACTTAACTGATGCAACAACAGCTGAATTAGTAAAAGTAATGGAAAACACATACCGTGATGTCAATATTGCTTTTGCCAATGAGCTTGCAAAAATGGCTGAAAAATTAGACGTAAACATTTGGGAAGCAATTAAATTTGCCAACTATCACCCACGTGTAAATGTACACTTTCCAGGGCCTGGTGTAGGTGGACACTGTATCGCAGTAGACCCATGGTTCCTAGTTGAGCTAGGTGGGGAGCAAGCACAAATTATTCATATGTCACGTAATACAAATGACAGCATGCCAAGATTTACAGCACAAAAAACACAAGCAATTTTAAATGAAAACAAAATCGCAGGTGGCAAAGTAGCTGTGCTTGGACTAGCCTTCAAAGGAAACGTTGATGATATGCGTGAAAGTCCATCAACAATCGTTATTGATGAGCTACAAAATTTAGGCTTAGATGTGATTTCATATGATCCACACATTAAAGAAAACAAACATGCTACACAAACACAAAGCTTAGTAGAAGCAACAAAAGATGCAGACATCATTGTTGTGTTAACAGATCACAATGAGTTCAAAGCATATGATGCAGCGGACATTACTGTAAAAACAAAAATCGTCTTTGATACGAAAAACTGCTTAAACCGTGAAAAATGGCAAGAGGCTGGCTTCCAGTTCCACTTACTAGGGGATGCGAAAAACCGATGAAAGAAACAGTACTTGGCATTAACGTCAATACGGAAGGCTACGATGAATTAATGGATATGGCATTTGAGCGCATTGAACACAAACAAAAAGCGCTCGTTGTTGCCATCAATCCAGAAAAAATTATCAAAGCAAAAGAAGACCCAGCACTAAAAAAGCTATTAAACGAAGCAGAATTTCAAATTCCAGATGGTATTGGTGTTATTCTTGCCTCAAAAATTCAAAAAGGGCAAATTCGTGAACGTGTTACAGGCGTCGATATGATGATGAAGCTTTGTGAGGAAGCTGCAAAAAGAAGCAAGCCAATTTTCCTTTACGGAGGTAAACCTGGTGTTGCCGATGCAGCAAAAGCAAAGCTAGAATCACTATTTCCTTCTATTAAAATAGTTGGCGTACAGGACGGCTATGAAAAGGACGAACAAAAGGTCATCGATCGTATTAATGAAGCCCAACCGGATTTACTATTTGTTGCAATGGGAAGTCCTAAACAGGAAAATTGGATTAACGCCAATCGTGACCGTTTGCACCCAACGATTTACCAAGGTGTTGGTGGATCGTTTGATGTGTTGGCAGGTACAGTCAAACGTGCTCCGGAAATTTTCCAAAAGTTTGGCCTTGAATGGTTTTACCGATTAATGAAAGAACCTAAGCGCATCAAGCGTCAGATCGCACTACCACTTTTCTTATTGGAAGTGGCAAGGCAAAAACGTCAATAATTTTTAAAAATTGGTATTGTCGTTTTAAATTGAAAGTGTTAGACTGTAGGTGTATAGGAATTTCCTCTATGAAATAATAGAATTCCCTGCAAGGAAACAACGGTTGGTAGCCCAAGCGAAAAAAGCTCAAGCATTTATATGCTTGAGCTTTTTTCGTATTATCATTTAACTTAATTATCCATTATTTTAGATCATTCTAGAAAATATGAACAATAGAATGGTAGAAAATTAGATTTTGTTGGAAAAGTTGCATATTTTCACTTGAAAAAAAGCGTCAGATAGCCGACAATGGTAAAAGAGAGTTCGATGTCCACTATTTTCCGGAAACCAATTAGTAATTTTCCCAAAATATGATTGACAACTTTTAGGGATGCAACTATACTTTTATGTGTAGTTGTTTATTTACTACATAACTATGTAGTAGAGACATAATTTTTGAACTTAGAGGAGGAAATTTTTCTATGGCTAACCAACCAAAGAAATACAAAAAATTCGTAGCGACGGCAGCAACGGCTACATTAGTAGCATCTGCTATCGTACCAGTGGCTTCTGCAGCAGGATTTACAGATGTAGCAGGAAACGACCACGAAGTAGCAATCAATGCACTATCTGATGCAGGTATCATCAATGGATACGCTGACGGCTCATTCAAACCAAACCAAACAATTAACCGCGGTCAAGTGGTTAAATTATTAGGTCGTTATTTAGAAGCACAAGGCCAAGAAATTCCAGCTGACTGGAATACAAAACAACGCTTCAACGATCTACCAACATCAGCTGAAGCTGAATTAGTAAAATATGCTGCACTTGCGAAAGATGCAGGCGTATTCGCTGGTTCAAATGGTAACTTAAACCATACACAAACTATGCAACGTCAACAAATGGCAGTAGTTTTAGTACGTGCTATTAAAGAAATCGCTGGCGTAGACTTAGTTGCTGACTACAAAAAAGCTGGTTTCGTAACTGAAATCTCTGACCTAGAAAAAGCTTACTCTGCTGAACAACGCAATGCGATCGTTGCTTTAGAATACGCTGGTATCACTAACGTATCTAACTTCAACCCAGGTAACAGCGTAACTCGCGGACAATTCGCTTCATTCTTATACCGCACAATCGAGAACGTTATCAACGCTCCAGTTGCAGGTGTAAAAGACATTAAAGCTGTTAACAACACAACTGTTGAAGTAACATTTGACGAAGAAGTTGATAACGTACAAGCTTTACACTTCTTAATCTCTGATCTAGAAGTGAAATCTGCTGCTGTTAAACAAACGAACAAAAAAGTAGTTGTATTAACTACTGCAGCTCAAACAGCTGACAAAGAGTACACTGTATCTCTTGGCGAAGATAAAATCGGTTCATTCAAAGGGATTGCTGCGGTTGTGCCTACAGCTATCAAACTTACAACTCCATCTGTACAAGGTACAGTTGGTAAAGAAGTAACGTTAAAAGCTGAAGTTACTGTACCAGAAGGTCAATCTAAAGAAGGTATTCCAGTAACTTTCAACATCGCTAACAGCACAAACAACCAATTAAATGAAAAAATTGAAAAAGTTGCTTACACAAACGCTGATGGTGTTGCTACTTATTCATACACTCGTTACTACAAACATAACGACAGTGTAACTGCTTATGCTACTGACAGATCATCTGTATATGCTTCTGGTAAAGTATATTGGGCTGAAGGTCTATCTATTACTGAAGTTACAACTGGTAACGAATTAGCAAATGGCTCTAAAAAAGTTTACAAAATCAAAACTGATGCATACAACACGCAATATGTTGGCACATCAAACACAGTTGATTACAACTATGTAAACGTAGCATTTGCAGAAAACGTTGACGTATCTCCTGATAAACTAGTTCGTGACGTTAAAGTTATTGATACTGGTGTTGTAGGAAATGCTGATTACCCATCTCAAGTAACAACTGGTGGCGTAAATGTAGTAAAAGTAAAAGTTAACAGCAATGGTGAAGCAACATTCACTTTAACTGGTTCTAATGCTTCTGTTACTCCAATCGTATTCGTAGACGAATCTACTAATAAAGTTGGTAAATACACAAACACTGCTTTACAAGCATCTGCTCCAACTGTTAAATTCGCACTAAACCATACATTAGGTTTAACTGTTAAAGCTGAAGGTGTTCAAAATGCTGCTGCTAAAAACGTTGCTAACCTAAACAACAAAGGTACTGGTGATGGTGGACGTGAGTACACTGTAACTGTTACTGACAAAGATGGTAAAGTTGCTCCAGCTGGAACTAAAGCTTATGTAACATTTGCTGATGGAAGCTACAGCACAGATAAAGCTGTTACAATCTTCAGTGCAGATGGCAAACGTAATGCTGCTGTAAACAAAAACACTCGCTTTGAAATTGAAGTTACAGGTTCTAAAGGCGAAGCGAAATTTAAATTAGAGGGCGTACGTGATGCATTTGCTGCTCCAACAGTTTACTTAGAAAACGGTAAAGAAGTTGGATTAGATAAAGCGGACTTACAAACTGTAGGTGAAACTACTTACTTCGTAGATGCAGTAATTGCAAACGCTAAATTATCTGTTGTTAATGCTAGCGGTAAAGAAGTAACTACTTTACCAAGTTCAGAAACTGCATACTTCGAATATCAATCAGTTGATCAAAACGGATTTGATTACTATGCAGGTACTGGTTTATACGAAGTAGCTTACCAAGTAACTGCTCAATTTGCAGACGTTGTAGTTTCTGGTAATGGACTTGTAGGAAAAACAGTTAAAGCTGGTACAACTGAAACTGTAAAAGTTAACTCAGTAGCAGGTAAAGCAGTACTTAACGTTACTTCAATGCACGTTACATCTAGCGTATCTGTTCAAGCTTCTGCTTCTCAAGTAAGCTTACCAAACCAAACTGCTTCTTTAAGCTTTGCATCAAGCCTAGAAATTCCATCTATTCATACAGGTTATGTAACAGCTATTAATGAAGCTTCTGAAAAAATTACAATTGATAGCTACAATGCAATTAGCTATGATAATGGTTCATATTATAATGAATTAAATCAACCGATTAACAAAACACAATTTGTAGCAGCTTTAAAATCTGTTGTAGCAGGTAAAAAAGCTCAAGTAACAGTTACAAAGCAAACTGATGGCACTTACAAATTTAATATTATCAGCTTATCTGTTGATAAAACTGCAGCTGAGTTATTAGATGAAGCTAAAGCAGCATTAGCAGCTAAAAAGAATGAAGCAGCTGCATTAAACCAAGCTCTTTATACAGCAGCTTCATGGGCAGCTTATACATCAGCTAAAACAACTGCTGATGCATTACCTGAAACTAATGTAACTGAAGTTCAAGCAAAAACAGCAGCTATCGCTGCAGCAATCAATCAACTGGTAACTATTTCTTCTGAACAAGCAGCTGAAGCAGCAGCAACGAAAAAATTAGCAGATGCAGTAGATACAGCTAAAGGTAAAAAAGAAGCTGATTATAAAGCATCTACTTGGACAGCGTTAAATACAGCACTTGGTTTAGCAGAAGGAACTGTTAACCAAAAGAATGTTAAGGCAGATGCAATTAATGCTGCAATTGCTAAATTAGTAGCAAAAGCTGCTCCAACTGTTTCTGTAGCGGTAGCTCAAGCTGGTACTGATAATAATGAATTAACTGTAACATTTACAGAAACTACAAATACTGTAGGAGGAAATTCTGTTAATTTAAGTGCTTTAACTAATATTGCATCTACAATTGCAACTGATGCAGTTACAGGAGCAATTTCTACAAACACTATTAAATTAACTGTTGTTGATGACAATGGTGATGCTGTTGATCTTACGTCTGTAAAAACAGGAGTTTATACTTTTGCAGCTACTTTAACAGTAACAGGTGCAGATGCAGGTGAGTACATCGGAAAAGATGTAAAAGTAAATGTATCTTGGGATACAAATACTTCTGCATGGGTTGTTAAATTAGTTAATTAATAAGGTATATAAGTTTAACTAATTTGTTTGGTACAGTATATGGAAATGGTGATGCTTTTGTTGCCACTTAATTTCTTTCATATTCAAGTTAAGTATTAAAAAAACTCTATCGAGATTTAATCTCGGTAGAGTTTTTCTGCTTTAAAAGCCTTGCTATGCAGGGAGTTCCCAAAAACTTTTACCTATAGACAAAAAAAAAACTCCAATCGTACAATAAAATCAGGTCTAGTCAACCGACTTTGTACGAAAGGAGTCTTAATGGATAGTAAAAATTTAGCACATACAACATGGAATTGTAAGTATCATATCGTCTTCGTACCGAAATATAGAAGACAAGAATTTTATCGTCAAATCAAAGCGGAAATAGGAAGAATACTACGGCAGTTATGTGAAAGAAAAGGTGTAGAAATTGTTGAAGCAGCAGCGTGCCCGGATCATATTTATATGTTTGTGAAAATTCCTCCGAAACTAAGTGTTTCAGCATTCATGGGCTATTTAAAAGGAAAAAGTAGCGTCATGATTTTCGACCGATATGTTAGTGTAAAGAACCAATTGGGCAATCGTCAATTTTGGTGTCGAGGATACTTAGTGGATACAGTCGCTCGAAATCGAAATATGATTCATCGGTATATCAAAAGACAATTACAAGAAGATATACACTATGATCAAATGTCAATGAATGATATCGTTGACCCTTTTAATTGTGAATAAAATAACTGGAAGCAGAAAAAAGCATTCGGTTGGCGGACCTTTCAGAATGTCGTGAGACATGAGGTAGTAAGCTAGCGTTTTACGCGTTGTCAAACCCACCAGTTTTACTGGTGGGTTTCTAAGCTTTGATTCTGTTATATTTATTGTTATATTTGAATAAATATTCGCTGTTTTATTCTCATTTCAACTTTTTCATAGCTGATCTCAAATCATCTACTTTCAAATGTTGATAACGTGCAGTGGAGCGAGAGTCAGTATGTCCAAGCAAAGTAGCAATATAATGTTGGTCTACACCGAGTAGTGTTAAATGAGTTGCGGTACAGTGACGGATAACATGTGGAGTTAAACGTTTTGTAATATTGCATTGTGACCCGATCCTTTTCAATTTGATACGAATTTCTACGCCGCTTATTGGCATGTTCCGGCTTACGGGAGATGGAAATAAATAGTCTGATCCATTGTCTTTGGTATTGTGTAAATAATCTATCAATATTTGATGCAATTTAGGATGTAATGGTAAATGCAAATCTCTTCCGCCTTTAATCCGTGGGAAGTATATTTTATTATTTTTTATATCTACATTTTCCTTTAACAACGTTCGAGCAGCTGTTATTCTTGAACCGGTATAATATAGCAAGCTGATTAATACATGGTAAAACTCAGAGTATTCTTTGGCTGTAGACAATACTAATGCCATTTCATCTATATCTAATATTTCGGGTAAAGGGACGTAAACATTTCGAGTAGAGATACCGATTGTTGGGTCGACTTTAAAGTCCAACTCGATAACAAGATACTTGAAAAATGCCTTTAAACCGTAAAAATACCGATTAATAGAGTTAGGTTTATAATCTTGGTTACCTAAAAAATCTAGATATTCTAAGATGTCATCTTTCGATATTTCATCTGTTAAGATTTGACCATCATATAATTGGTAAATAAATGATGAGAATTTTTTTATATCATTTTCATAGCCAATAATGGTTTCTTCTGAATAGTACTTTCTTTTTAGATGTTGAAGAAACTTTTTTAAGTATTTAGGTAAATCAAAGTCTGAATGGAAAATCAAAGAGATTTCAGCTCCTTAGCTAATGTTTTCTTGTATGTCTTGCATTGCATTATGCTTATCGTAATTATGAACAAACCAATTTAGTTTTGCATCAAAATAGTTTAACTCCAAAGAAAGTAGCTCTTTTGTTACTAAATATTGATATTGTTGTCGATAGGACATATTGGGACTTAACCATAGTATATTTAATATTTTCTGAGGTTCGCTAATGTGCTGTAAATTTTCCTCAGTCTGATAAGAGATGGAACAATCACCTAACCAATTTTCAAAAAGTGTTCGTTGTTTTCTATCGCAATATAGTAGCAGAACATGTAATACACTGTGCTCTACATATAATTCAAAATATAATTGCTCACTCGATAAGGCAATATAGCCCTTGTAGTTTTTTATTTCTGTCAGCGGTTCCTCACATTCAGAAAACCAATCATTTTTTATTTTCGTAATGTATTTTTTTATATCCGCAATAGTGTATGGCGTTAGAAGATTATATAGTGTCTGTTGTATTTGCTCCTTAAAGTCCTCTATAATTGAAGATCGAAAATCCTCATTTAATTTCATTAATAAACTATTTAATTCCATCATCTCATCTGTTAATGTAAGAGGATTTTCTATTTGCGTAGGGTATTCTAGTTGTAATTGTAATTCAGCTAATTCTGCATATGACACTTGAAAAAAATCCGCATACTTTTTCAATACTTTTTCAGATGCATTTCTTGAACCATTTTCAATAAAACCTACATAACTATGCGAAATGCCTAATAAATCAGCTAACCCAGCAATCGTTAAGTGATGCTTATGGCGTAGCCTTTTTAAGCGATTACCTAGCGCAATGGCTTGTCCTTGTTTTGTCCCCATTATTTCACTTCTTTCCCTTCGAATTAAAATTATCTTCCCTTTGTTACAACTTCTATAAAAAATGAATGTTGGAACTATGCAACATATTGCGAGGGAACAGAAGATAAATTGATATGTTATTAGAATTTCACTGTATTGAAAAATTTACTTTATTTAAGATTTGTATTTAGAAAGAAAACCCAATGTATTGCTAAACACAAGACATGGGTTTTCATTCTCACTTATTACATTGAACTAGTCAGCCAATGAAGTGACTATTCTTTTTTTATTTTATCAAGTAGCTACCTCAACTTTTGTAGTACGGTTACCCTTATCATCAATTATAATAGTTGCTGTGAACTTCTCTTTAATATAATCAGTAGCTTGAGCTTCAAAGTGAATCTTTAAAGTTCTATTCTTCATATTAGCAGGGTCTTCAGTAGAAGCTGTGCTATCAGAACCTTTAGTAGTACCACCAGATGTTTTAGAAATAGTAATTACATTATTGTTATAACCTGTAGTAATATCAAGAGCATCTTGAGCATCTGGATTTATATTAGCAATTGTGAAACCAGCAAGTGTAGACATTATTGTAAGATCTAAATCTTTACTGTTGCTGTTCACTGCAATTGATGAAGTGATATGAGCAGCAGTTAATTTTTGACCAAATTGTGGTGTCACAATTACTGTATCTGTACTTGCTCCTTTAGATAACGTAACCGTATAAGTTCCTGTTGTAGAAGATTCTACTACAGTTACATTTACTGAAGTATCATTCACTTCTTTTGTTACATGTGCTTTTACAGCTTCAAGTTTTGTTTCAGCAGCATCAGTAGCACCAACTGTGGCTAAAGCAGGAGCTACAGAAATTTTTCCTTTTGCCGTTGTAACAGAAGTAGTGTCATTTGCTTTTCCTCCAGCAGTATCTATAGGCTTAGACCCACCAGCATTTACAGAAATAACATTGAATATTACCGTATTATCTTTCACTTCATAAGTTACTTTTACCCCTGTAATTGCCCCTTTAAGAATGTTTACAAACTCATCTTTAGAAAGTGGTGCACGATTTATATTTCTGTATTCATATTTTTTATCCGTTTCACCAGCATATTTCACAGCATCTTTTAGAACGGAACCATCTGTAAATACGACAGTTTCTTTTTCTGTATCGAATGAATGAATATCACCAGTAAATAGGTTCGTTACTTCTTTTGAAGAAGTGAATGTTGCAGTTGCTTCTTTTGAAGTGAATGCAAATTCTTTGTTACCGTTCGTTTCTTTAGCTACACCAGTAGCAAGAACTTTTACAGAAGAAGATTTACCATCTACAGTAGTAACGTTGATTTCACCGCTTGGAGCAACTAATGTATGCACGCGATTTGGAGCGATTTCAACATCGCCAACCTTTACATTATTTGCACCAGTGTTGTAAACAGTGTACGTAACATCTTTCGTTGTGTAACCAGAATTCGGTACTACTTTACCACTTTGGTTTGTAAGTTGTACTTTAAATGTTGCAGTTTCCCCACTAACAAATTTGTCAGTTTGAGTAGCACCTTTGTAAGAAACTAACTTTGAACCATCTAAAAATGGTGCTTGGAAGTATGAAATTGGTGCAACTGCTGAAGGTTCACCTTTATCTAAGTTTGCATCTTTACCACTTTGGTTATTAATGTCAATCCAAACGATTGGCGTAGCATAAGAGTTTACAGTATCACTTGCGATGACAAAGCTTGCTTCACCTTTTGCGTTTGTTCTAACAGTGATTTTTTTCCCATCGTAAACTTGTTTGCCGTTTTCGATTTTTACGAATTGTGCAGAAGTAACGGTAGAGATTACCCCGTCAATATCTTCGTTAAATGCAACGTTAACAATTTCGTTAGCTGCCACTTTACCATCTTTATCTTTCACTACTATGTTATATTTACGACCGTTCATTACACCAGTAGCTGCCACTTCGCCACCATCACGAGTTACTTCAATTGAGTAAGCAGCTTGAATAGCACCGAATGTTAATTTCGCAGCAGATGCTTGTAATGTATCTGCAGTGTATTTTTGATCGTAACCAGTTGTTGTAACTGTACCATTTGGGTTAGTCACTGTTACAGGAGTCGCTTCAAATACGACTGGCGTTACTTCAGCATTAGAACCTGAAACAGTGAATGTAGCTTCACCTTTAGAATCAGTTGTAACTTGTGCAGCTCTTGTGTTGTTATCACTAGTTTGAACTACAGCTACACCATTAACTGTAACGTTTTGTAATTTATCAACCGTAACGTCAATATTTTCTTTAACTGATACGTTTAATACTTTACCTGATACTGGTCTACCAGTTTCCGGGTGTTTGTAAGTTACTTTGTAAGTTTTATTCGCGCCGTTGTTGATGGAAGAACCAGTCGTTACTTCTTCAATTGTTAGAATTGTTTCAACACCCCAGAATACATAACCAGTTGAGAATTTAGAACGATCACCGCTTGTATAAACAGTTACAGTGTCGTTTGTTGCTGCGTAACGAGTATAAGTGTAAGAAGCAACTCCGTTTTCATCTGTAACAGCCTCAGCTGTTACTGGAGTTTTCACACCGTTCGTAGAACCAGGGATGAAGAAAGTCACAGGAATACCCGCTTTAGTTTGACCTTCTGGAACTGTCACTTGCGCTTTAAGTGTTAGTTGTTGACCAAGTTTACCTTGAATTGATTGTTCTACAAATTCCACTTTCGTAGGCACAACCGCAGCAATCCCTTTGAATGAACCGATTTTATCTTCGCCAAGAGATACAGTGTACTCTTTGTCAGCTGTTTGAGCTGCAGTAGTTAATACAACTACTTTTTTGTTCGTTTGTTTAACAGCAGCAGATTTCACTTCTAGATCAGAGATTAAGAAGTGTAAAGCTTGTACGTTATCAACTTCTTCGTCAAATGTTACTTCAACAGTTGTGTTGTTAACAGCTTTAATGTCTTTTACACCTGCAACTGGAGCGTTGATAACGTTCTCGATTGTGCGGTATAAGAATGAAGCGAATTGTCCGCGAGTTACGCTGTTACCTGGGTTGAAGTTAGATACGTTAGTGATACCAGCGTATTCTAAAGCAACGATCGCATTGCGTTGTTCAGCAGAGTAAGCTTTTTCTAGGTCAGAGATTTCAGTTACGAAACCAGCTTTTTTGTAGTCAGCAACTAAGTCTACGCCAGCGATTTCTTTAATAGCACGTACTAAAACTACTGCCATTTGTTGACGTTGCATAGTTTGTGTATGGTTTAAGTTACCATTTGAACCAGCGAATACGCCTGCATCTTTCGCAAGTGCAGCATATTTTACTAATTCAGCTTCAGCTGATGTTGGTAGATCGTTGAAGCGTTGTTTTGTATTCCAGTCAGCTGGAATTTCTTGGCCTTGTGCTTCTAAATAACGACCTAATAATTTAACCACTTGACCGCGGTTAATTGTTTGGTTTGGTTTGAATGAGCCGTCAGCGTATCCATTGATGATACCTGCATCAGATAGTGCATTGATTGCTACTTCGTGGTCGTTTCCTGCTACATCTGTAAATCCTGCTGCAGAAGCCACTGGTACGATAGCAGATGCTACTAATGTAGCCGTTGCTGCCGTCGCTACGAATGAGGGTGGGGTGACTCCTGCTCACAATGCAAAAATAGTAAGCCACAAGCCTCGCGACAGCGAGGCTTATGGCTTACTATGCTGAGCGGAAAGGCCCGCCGCAGCGGACAATAATTTCGTCCTTTTCTCTCAAATTGCTTTCCATAGCCTTCCGGCAACTATATTAATTTAGTAATAGATTTCTATAAATAGTATAATTTACATTACGTAAATAGTGTATTAACACTATTATGGTTTCATATACATGTACTGTGGAAAAAATAGTTTTACTATTATTGATGGAACGCAGTATGTGATGAAAGCCGCTTGCGGTGTAGGTTCAAACCGAAAGTCGAGATAGGGAGATAGTAGACTTACTTCGATAAGAAGTTGGTCTTGATTTAAGCAAATACTTAAAGAGGAGCTAAACGACAATGTCTAAAAAGAAATGGAACAAGTCTTTAAATGCTTTACTAGCGTCAACTTTAGTTGCTAGTGTATCGATTCCAGTAATGCCTGCTCAAGCTGTCGCTGCCGGACCAGCAGCTGATTTGATTATCTCTGAATATATTGAAGGGTCGAGTAATAATAAGGCGATTGAACTTTATAATGGAACGGGTTCAACGATTGATTTAAGCCAATATAAACTTGAACTTTATACAAACGGTGGGACTACTCCTACGAACAAACAGACGTTAAGCGGAACTTTAGCACATAATGACACGATCATTATCTATAATTCTAGTGCCGTGGCAGCAATAAAAGATAAAGGTGGACTGCCATCAGCGGTTACTTCGTTCAACGGCAATGATGCGATTGTGCTGAAAAAGGGCGAAGAGGTTATTGATTCCTTTGGTCAAATGGGCTTCGATCCAGGGAAAGCATGGGATGTAAACGGTGTGTCAACTGTTGATAAAACATTGGTCAGAAAGAGTGCAGTTACTTCTGGTGACATCAATCCAAGTGATGTATTTGATCCTTCATTAGAATGGCAGCAATATCCAATCGATACATTTGATCATTTAGGTAGTCATTCAATGGATGGCGGAGAAGTAGGACCTATTACAAAGGCAGAAGCAGTAACAGCTTCTACACCTTCTGGAACGGTTGCGACTGGTACTGCAATTGCATTAGCTTCAGCAACGGAAGGCGCAACGATTTATTACACAACGGATGGTACGGAGCCCACTGTGGAAAGCGCGGTTTATTCGCAACCAATTATCATTGATAAAACAACGACGCTAAAAGCAATTGCAGTAGCGGATGGACTAGAAAATAGCGATGTCCAAACATATAGTTACACAGTTAGTGGACAAGCAGATGTGCTATCTATCGCTAATGCAAGAACAGAAGCGAACGGTACAACAGTAACAATCAAAGGTATCGTAGCAGGGAAGCTGAAAAATACGATTTCGGTGCAGGATGGAACAGGGGGTATTGCCGTACGTCCATCTAGCCTCAATGTGGAAATTGGCGACGAAGTAACGCTTAAAGGTAAATTAGCGGATTATCGAGGATTACTGCAATTAGACGCAGCCCAAATCATCGATAAAGTGGCAGGTGTTGGTGCGCCAACTGCAAAAGTCGTAACAGGTGCAGAGGTCGGAGAAGCAAATGAATCGCAACTCGTTACGGTAAAAAATGTGACGCTGACGAACGCTCAAACAGGAAGCGGCTGGGCAAACTTCACTGCGAGTGATGGCAGCAATTTCTTAGTACGAGATGAAACAGCTACGCTTGGTTTAACAGCAGGCACAACCTATGAATCGATAACAGGCATTGTCCAACAGTTCGATAATGATTACCAAGTGATTCCGCGTTCTGTTAATGATATTGTCGTGGATAGTACAGCATTAAAACCAGCAATCGCATCTCCTGGTAGTGGAACATTCGTTGGTAAAACGACTGTTACTTTATCGACATCTACAGCAAATGGTGAAATCTATTTCACAGTAGATGGTAGTGATCCGACTGTAGGAGGTACGAAATACACAACGCCAATCGACATTACGGCAAATACAACATTAAAAACAGTTGTGAAAGCTAGTGATGGCACGTTTAGTGAAGTGATGACCTATGACTATAACATTACCGATGCATTGCAAATCCATGATATTCAAGGAGAAGGGCATGCTTCACCATATGCTGGTAAAACTATTGAGGGCATTGAAGGGATCGTAACGTATTCATTTTCTTTAAATGGTAGTTATTATTATACGATTCAAACGCCTGATGAATTGGCAGATAATAATCCGAATACATCGGAAGGTATTTTACTTTATAGTGGGAAAAATGCTTGGCCAATTCAAGTAGGGAATTTAGTATCGGTCAAAGGTAAAGTTGATGAATATGCGTACGATGGCTATAGTGATGCCAACCAAACCGATTTAAAAACAACGCAAATCAATGTACGAAATGACCAAGGTGGCAAAGTAGAAGTGCTAAAAAGTAGTGTAGCCCTACCAAAAGCCATTCAAATTGATAAATTAAAAATGTCATTTAGCCAAATTGACAGTGATAATCTGCAAGTTTTCAACCCAACCATTGATGCCATTGATTTCTGGGAAAGTATTGAAGGCATGCGCGTGGAAGTGGGCAATGTTAAAGCTGTCGGTCCACAAGAACATGGAGATTTAGTAACGGTTCTTGAAAGTGAACCAACGAACACCCTTCATGGTGGCGTTTTATATGAAGAAGGGAAAACAAACCCGAATCGTATCCAATTTAGATTAGAACCGAACGGAACGGCTCGTGATTTTGAAGTGGCAACAGGCGATAAGTTTAATGGACCGATTACAGGTATCGTTGGCTACTCCTATCAAAACTTTAAGATTTATGTGCCATTAGATCAGATGAAGCAAGCACATGTAAAAGGTTCGGCAACACCTGAGACAACAAAAATTGTTAAAGCAGAAGATAAGGTAACAATTGCATCGTATAACTTAGAAAACTTCTCTAATAACAAAACGTCTACAACCGATGAGAAAGCGCGTAAATTAGCGCGAGCAATAGCTATTGATATGCAAACACCAGACATCGTTGGGGTAACGGAAGTACAAGATAATAATGGTGAATCTGCTGGTGATTCAAAGGCAGATCAAAGCTATCAACGTTTAATTGATGCCATTAAAGCGGCAAGTGGTGTTGAATATAAGTTTGTCAATATTGACCCGGTGAATAATGCAGATGGTGGAGCACCTAACGCTAATATTCGTGTTGGTTTCCTTTACAATCCAGCAAGAGTGAACTTGAAGGAAGGTAGCCCAGCAGGGGATGCAACAACTGCCGTTGGTTATCAAGACGGTCAATTAACGCTAAACCCAGGTCGAATTGACCCGACAAATGAAGCATTTAATAATAGTAGAAAACCGTTAGCTGCACAATTTGAATTCCAAGGTGCAGATGTCATCGTGATTGCCAACCACTGGAATTCTAAATCAGGTGACACGCCGTTATTCGGATCAATTCAACCGCCGCAATATAAAAGTGAAGTGCAACGTCAAAAAATCGCCAATATTGTCTATGGCTTTGTGAATGATATTAAAACAAAAAATCCAGATGCAAACGTTGTATCATTAGGTGATTTTAACGACTATCAATTTGCTGCACCTCTTAAAATTCATGAGGGTGAATTGATGACAAATATGATTAATAAAGCAGAAGACGCGGATCGTTACACATATTTATATCAAGGGAATTCGCAAGTATTAGACCATATTTTAGTTTCTAATAATCTGAAAGACAAAACGTTGATTGATATTCTTCATATTAATGCCGACTTTACAGATATGGCAGGCCGTGCAAGTGACCATGATCCTGTTATGGTGCAAGTGGACTTGAAAAAAGGTTCAACTGTGGAGCCGATTGTGCCTGAAATCACTTATTACTATGAGAACTTTAAGAAAAACATTTTAAACATTACAAAGCCTAGTGTGGCATTGCATTTAGATGCTGCGTCACATATTACAAAAGGCGTACATCTTAAAGGGAAGTATGTAGAGCTTCATGGTGAAGGCTTTAAAACGACGGATGTAATCATTACGCCAAATCATCCAGGTTCTATTGTAGATTTAAAAGGCAATACGTTTAAAAAGATTACAATTGAAGGTAAAAATGTTAGCGAAATTCGAGGCGCGGACAATATCGACTTTAAATTGATTGAACTAACGAAAGGTGCAACGTTAGAGAGCATAAAATTCACGAACTCAAAAGGGGACATCATTGTACCTTTTGAAAACAAGCAACCAATCGTTAAAAGCCCTATTGCAAATAAGACAGTAGCTGTAGGCACAGCAATTACAATTGATTTAACGGAACATTTCGCAGATCCTGATAATGACAAACTAACATTTACTGCTACAAAAGGGTCGATAAATGGCAACATATTAACGCTAAATTTAGAAGCGGGTAGTCATATTGTGGGTGTTACGGCATCCGACGGTAAGAAAAGTGTTACTACTAACTTTAGTGTTAGTGTTACAGTAACGGGTAATGACTACTATGCATCTGCATACGACAAAGAAGGGCTAGCATTAAAAAAGGCGCTTCACGATATTATCTCCAATCAAAAAGTACTGTCATATGACGATGCTTGGGATGCATTAAGATATACGGATGAAGACCCGAATAATGTCAATAATGTACTGTTATTTTACTCTGGCAAATCAAGCCCGAAAACAAATAACGGTGGCAATGTAGGGAACTGGAATCGAGAACATACGTGGGCAAAATCACATGGCAATTTCGGTACAAGCAATGGACCAGGAACAGATATCCATCATTTACGACCAACTGATGTACAAGTGAATAGTGCCAGAGGAAATTTAGACTTTGACAATGGTGGTAGTCCAGTCTCAGGCTGTAATGGTTGCTTGAAAGACTCAGATTCATTCGAGCCGCCTAATAATGTAAAAGGGGATGTAGCACGCATCTTATTTTATATGGCAACGCGTTATGAGTCAGGCGATAGAGTTGACCTTGAATTAAATGAAAAAGTTAACAATGGGACAGCACCTTATCACGGTAAACTTTCAATCCTTTTACAATGGCATCAACAAGATCCTGTAGATGACTATGAAAAGCGAAGAAACGACAGAATCTACGAGGTGCAAGGTAATCGCAATCCATTTATCGACCACCCGGAATGGGTAGAAACGATTTATGGTAAAAAAACAGCTCTTCAAATGGTGAATTAACTAGAAAAATATATTGGTAGCCCACTTCAATTGGTTGTGAAGTGGGTTTTTAGTTTTTTAAGACAAATACCTAATAGTTATAATGATAAAAAATTTGAAATTCAGTTCTTCCAGAAGCTATGGTGGGCTTCAAATTAAGCGATTTAACAGGAATATGAACGGTAGGTAGAAGTACAATAATAATTCTTAATGAACAGTGTAGGAAATTTTCTATACTGTTCCTTTTGTATGATATTTTAGAAGTAATTCAGAATATGATATAATATGGGCAAAATACGAGTGGTTAGCGTTCGTAAATAAACGATTATTCTAGGGTAGAAATGATGAAATCTTATTTATTTTGCTATCACGGTACAACTAAACGCGATGGAGAAAATATTGAGCAGAGAATAGGTTTGTCGAGAGCTCGATGAATTTTTTGATAGTATCAAGCCATTGTATATGACGAATTCACAGTTAGCGCTACATACAGAAGCAGCAATTGAATGTTTAAAAGTTGTGGGGGTGGAGGAAATTGAAATGGATCGATTATACATTTAATGAATTAGATTTGGAGCTTGTCTTTTTGATTCGAGATGAGTTAAAAAAAGTTTTAGGTGAGCAAGCGGATGAAGCGCTCATGACATCTGGTTTCCTCCATCGTTTACAGGAGGTCCCGATCTATGTTCATCACTTTGACGAAGACTATTGGGTGAGCCATATTATAAGGCGATTTCAACAATCGATAGCAGGTTAGAAATAAACAAGGGTATAAAAAAGTGTTAGATTGACTGTCGTCATTCTAACGCTTTTTCGTTCTCTTTTAATGGAAAAATGACTGGCACGCTTAATGCACTTCTACTAATTTCTTTAAATAACTTCGACGGATAAAGAAGAAGCTTCCTGTAAACAAAAAAATATACTGATGCCGATTGCGGTCAATCTGATGCCAAGTACCACCATTGCATTAATCGACAATCTATGACATGCTTAATAGAGAGAGAAAGTACTAGGAGAATGTTGTAGTGATAAAGGAATGGGATTTACTACGTGTGGTGGCATGCCTATCTATTTTACTATTGCATACATCATCGTGGGTTATTATGGAGGTTGGAGCAGAGCCTGAGCAACCGTTGTATTTGTTTTTGCGAATTGCACTTTGCTATGCAACACCGACGTTTATTGTGCTATCCATTTTAATATTGTCGAATCGTTATCGTGAGCGACTACCGATTAATTTTTGGTCGAGTCGCATTCAATATATTTTTGTACCTTTTTTAGTGTGGGCTTTTTTAGATGCGTTATTAGTTGAGTCAATTTACCAGAAGGGCATGCTATTGGATAAGTTTTATCACAATGTTATGTCTGGCGAATTTGTTGGCTGGTTTGTCGTAGTCATTATGCAGCTGTATGTGGTAGTTGCGCTAATGAAGCGTTTTAAGTGGTCGATTGCTTGGTTTTTACCTATTAGTGCATTGATTACACTTGTGCATCATGCAATTATTTTATTGCCATATCCGATATTCGAGGACAATGTAATGGTTATACGCTTGCTGTTTACTGGCTGGCTCGGTTATTTTGCTGTAGCCTATGCTATTGGTGCTTATTATGAACAATTAGCCGCGCTAGCGAAAAAGTATCGCGGTGCGACCGTTGTGTTCGTCGTACTAGCTGCGCTGTTCTTATATATTCGTGTGCAACTTGGTTACACAGAGGTACATTCAAGACGGCTCGATTTAGTGCCACTTGTCATTAGTGTTGTCCTTTGTGTAATTGCTTGGGGGCAGTCAATACCGTCTACAAAAGTGGTCCATATGATAAGTCGATATGCGTTTATGATATACCTTATCCATTGGGAGGTTTTGCGCCTATCAACAAGCTGGTTCGTGGCGCATTTTGATAGCACACTGACGCGTGTTCCACTGCTCATGCTATGGACGCTGGTTGTTTGTATTGGACTGACAAAACTACTGTCATACTTGCCATTCAGTCAATGGATCGTCGGCAAACTAAAGAAACGGTAAAAGCAGTGATTTCTTGTAGTAGAAATCACTGCTTTTTTGTTTTGTAGGGAAGTGAAACGTCGGAAGCCCCGAGTAAATCGCCTGTAGTTCCGAGTGAATCGCAAAGAACCCTGCGTGAAACGCCACTAAACCCCGAACAAGCACTGAAACATTATTGAATTCGTAAAATCGGTTTAATTGCCTCGCCACTTTTTGATGCTAAAAATGCTTCATTGATTTGGTCAAAGTCATAGAACTTCACCAATTTATCGAATGGGAATTGGCCCGCTTTATAGTAGTCCACTAATTGAGGAATAAATACGTTTGGTATGGAATCACCTTCAATGACACCCATCATTGTTTTACCTTCAGCCATGATATCATTGTGCACATCGATAGTCATTTCTGGTGTTACACCAACGACTGCTGCAACGCCTAGTGGACGTAGCGCTTGTAAACATTGGCGAACTACTGGAGGGACGCCTGTTGTATCAACTGCGTATTTTGTTCCACCATTTGTTAATTGTTTAATTTCTTTTACAACCTCTACTTTTGAACCGTTAAATGTATGTGTTGCACCTAGCTCTTTTGCTAATTCTAAGCGTGAATCGTGTACATCGACAGCAATAATTGTTTTACAGCCTACAATTTTTGCAGCCATAATCGCACTTAAACCTACAGCGCCTGCACCATAAATTGCAATAGTTGAGCCGAACTCTGGTTTGATTTTATTTAAAACAGTACCTGCACCTGTTTGAATACCGCAGCCTAAAGGTCCGAGTAATGCTAAATCTACATCTTTATCTACTTTGACAACATTACGCTCATGCGAGATGGCAAAAGTACCGAATGAAGATTGACCGAAAAATGTTGAAAGTGGCTGGCCATCTTTAGATAAACGATGTGTGTAATCATCATGTGTACCGCCAAAGTTTAAATCATTGAATGTTTCACAAACTGTTGGGTGACCTGTTAAACAGTTATCACAATGTCCACAATGTGCAAATGAAAGGACAACGTGATCACCTTTTTCAAAACGCGTGACACCTTCACCGACTTCTTCGATAATTCCCGCTCCTTCATGTCCAAGAACAGCTGGTAGTGGGGCGATGGCTGCATCACGTGCCACAGCATCTGTATGACAAACACCTGTACTTACAATTTTCACTAGCACTTCATTCGCTTTCGGAGCTGCTAGTTCTACTTCTTCAATAATAAAATCCTGACCTTGTCCAGGTGTAACTGCTGCTTTAATTTTCATAAATACTCCTCCGTTTAGTACAGATTATTGAAATTCGCTATCATTGTAATCGTTTACAGAAATCGCTACAATATATTCAAATCTATATCTATATTCATTATGATTCATAAGGGGAGATACTATGCAGTTTTTACAGTTACAATACTTTTTAGCTGTGGCAAGGACGGAGCATATGTCTCAATCTGCACTTTCTTTAAATATTACTCAGTCATCATTAAGTAAAACGATTGCCAAATTAGAAAATGAATTAGGTGTCCCTTTATTCGATCGAGATGGGAAGAAAATTCGTTTGAATAGTTATGGAAAGTATTATGCGCAGGAAGTAGAGCGAGCATTAAATATTTTACAAGAAGCACATGAAGAAGTGCTAGAAATGGCTGATATAGAGGAAGATCGCGTATCCGTTAGTGTAATGAGCTCCACCATCCTACCGCCGATATTTAGGAGTTTCTATGATCGTAGACCGAATATTCGTATTCAACAATCCATCCTACCCGATTCAGTTGCAAAGGAACGTCTTATTAGTGGGGAAATTGAGCTGTGTGTTTCCAATACACCGATTACAGGAACGGATATTGAATGGCTACCTGTTTTAAAGGAACGATTAGATTTGATTGTTCCTAAAAATCATAGGCTTGCTCAATTCGATGAAATTGATTTACTTGAAGCGAAAAATGAACGTTTTATAGGATACAAATCTGGTTTAGAATCGATTAGCATGTTTGAGAAATGCTGTTTAGAAGCGGGGTTTACACCAAACATTGTCTTTGAAGGGACGGAAATGTCGATTGTTTTACAACTTGTAAATGAAGGACAAGGTATTACACTTTATCCGCAATACTCCTTTTTAGGTGAACAACTAGAAAATACTAAAATCATTCGCTTGAAAAATAGTCACTGTTATCAAATGGTAGGTTTCGCATGGTTAAAAAACAAAAAGTATTCGTATGTATCAAAGCAATTCCGTCAACATATGATTGAAGCTTTTATAGACATTCATAATAAAAATAATAGATAAAAAAAAGCCGAATATTTTATTCGGCTTTTTCTTATCTATTATATTTGATAGAACCCGTAGAATCGCCGATAGAATATGGAGAACCGCCGATACCCTGGCAGAAATCGCCGATAGAACCCGTAGAATCGCCGGTATCCTGGCAGAAATCGCCGATAGAACCCGTAGAATCGCCGGTATCCTGGCAGAAATCGCCGATAGAACCCAGAAAATCGCCGATACCCTGGCAGAAACCGCCGATACCCCTGGCGCAAACTAATAATCAAACTAATTTTTACTCAGGCATTAGTTTTAGATTGCGATCGTTATAGGCAAGGACGACATAGTCTGGATGCATGCTTTGTAAGTAAGGAATGATTTCTTTATCCAAATAACGTAAGTCTAAAATGGTTAAAGTTTTAAAGTGACTGGCTACGTGAAATTGGATGGTGTTAAAGTATGAATCTTTAATAACGACGAGATGTTTGTCACTATCATAATTTTGATTAACAATCGTGAGTTCAGCAAAGTCACGGCTATAGGCTTCAGCGTAGTTTACGACTGCATCGGGACTCATTTGTTTGGCGCGACCGTACACTGCTTCGTATGGTGCAGTGACCCCATCGTCAATCGTACCGTCGTAAATAGTAAACTGTGTTGCGAAAGAGTCTGGCTCGTTATAGCAAATTTGTTCGTCATTATCGACGGTCATATACAGTATTTTATTCCATGAGCCAGCAAATTTATTTGGTAAACAAAATGTCTTGGCTTCATCGTATGGAATTGGAGCAATCGTTTCGCCAAGTCGTTCGCTTAGTGTATTGATTAGTGCCTCGTAGCCAGAGTATGCACCACGTATTGTCCAGTGATGGTCTGTTTTATAGAAGTTCCGCTCTGCAGAAAAGTCATCCTGCATTTCATCATATAGACGAATATTGTTTACACCAGCAGCTGTGACAAATTCGTGCAGTTTGGTGTTGTTGGCAATACCCGCATCTTCAGGCATATAACTTGGACTTGGCTCACGTGAGTAGGTTGCCTTCGCTGGTAGTGAGTAAAATGTAAACGGAATATTTTTTTCGGCTAGCCCCTCGCTTAAATGTTTTAAATCGGAGGCAAAGGAAGCTAGCTCTTCTTCTGTTTTTGCTACGGCTGGTTTTGAAATGATCCAGCCGCTTTTATCATCTACTGCGTACTTATCATTTAAATAAGTTTTGCCTACAACACGCTGGAAGTTAACATAATTGCGCATCCATGTATCTCGTGCAGGAAATTGATCAGAAATATAAGATTCTACCTGTTTGGACCATGCTCCTGAGAAGATTTCCTGTGGACTTGGCGTAATATTGGCAGATGCTAATGGACGGTTTTCCATTTCTGATTGTGGACGATCCACTGTTAATACATGTACGACGAAGCCACCGAAAATGATGCAAAAAAATGTAATTGGTAAAAGAAACGTTTGTATTTTTCGCATGATGTCCCACCTAAAATCTAAAGTAAATGAATGGATTATGTGTTGCGTTCACTAAAAACATCGTAATAAATAACAACAGAGCGCCATAGTAAATTGTTTGCGTAATGCGTAGTCCCCAGTCAAATGATAGGGAAACGGTAGCTTTTTGCTCGCTCCAATTTTGATAAAGTTTATAAACAGGCATCGCAAATATAATGGCGATAACAAAGTAAATAGCATAATCTTTAGTCAATAAAATTGTTTCATAATTGTACAGCGCGGCGTCAGATAACCCAAATAACGCTTTGATAAATGCAAAGGCATATGTAAAGTCATTCGCTCTAAAGAAAACCCAGCCAATCATGACAATAATAAGAATATACATATGTCGTAATACACGTGGAATACGCGCTAACCATTTTAGCAGTACCCATTTTTCAAGGCAGATTAATATCCCATAGTAAAAGCCCCATGCCATAAAGGTCCAGCTTGCACCATGCCAAAAACCTGTTAGTGTCCAGACAACAAGTAAATTACGATATAACTTCCATTCATGGCTTACACGACTTCCACCAAGTGGGAAGTAGACATAATCTCTAAACCAACTGCTGAGTGAGATATGCCAGCGACGCCAGAAGTCTGTAACGGATTGTGCGATATACGGATAGTTAAAGTTCTCTTCAAATTTAAAGCCGAAAATACGTGCTAATCCAATTGCCATATCACTATAACCTGAGAAGTCGAAGTAAATTTGTAGGGAGTACGCTAAAATCCCAATCCAGGCAGTACCAGTTGTTAAGTCCCCACCAGATAAACTAAATACATGATCGGCTACTTCGCCCATTGGGTTTGCGATAAGCACTTTTTTCGCTAAACCTTGTACAAAGCGACGCGTCCCAATCATCCAATCGTCTGCTGTAGCAATACGTTTTTTTATTTGCTCAGCTACCGTTTGATAGCGAACGATAGGGCCTGCAACGAGCTGTGGAAATAAGGTAATGAAAAGTGATAAATCCAAAAAGTTGCGCTGAGCCTTTACGTCCCTGCGATAAACATCGATAACATAGCTAAGTGCTTGGAACGTGTAAAACGATATGCCGATTGGCAGTGGAACTGCCTGCCATTCAATAGGCTGTGCCAAATAATTGTTAAGAATGTCCACGAAAAAGCCAGCGTATTTGTAATAGCCTAAAATGGCTAAATTACTAACAATGACTAACCATAGAAGTGTTTTTCTCTTTGACTGTGAAACTGTATTTTCAATGATAATGCCGAGTACATAATTGAGCACAATAGACAGCATCATTAAAAGCACATATTTCGGTTCACCCCAAGCGTAGAAGAACAAGCTTGCCAACAATAAAATTGTATTGCGTAGCATCTTCGGAGAGATGAAGTACAAAACAATTACTAATGGCAAAAAAACATATAAAAAAATAAGACTACTAAATACCATTTCTGTCAAATCCTCATCTCTGTAAATGATAGAACTTAGCGAATAGTCGAGGTCGTTAGTAGCGCAGCAACAATCGCCATTAACTTAAAGTGAAACGCCACAACACTCGAGTGAAACGCCATACCCCTGAAGCGAATCGTCAGACCACTGAGCAAATCGCGACAAAACCCAGTCATACCGCTGATTGAAGTCCATTAATCCTTAATAGAATAAAGTCACTATCGCTAGATTCTGGTTTCCATAAAATATTAATCCAGTTTTCCAAGGGAATTAATGAATAAATTACCTATATTATTGTAACGTAAATTCATGATTTGTTCACTATTCCTTTAAGTGAGAAAATTGTCTTAGCTAAAAATATATGGAAGGGAAAAAGTCTCAATACCTATGGGTAAAATGGTATATTTTCCGCATAAAAGCAACACTTCTCTACTAATTACTGGATGGTAAAACACTATATAAAAAACTAAATTTTGTATGTGTAACCAATAAAGTATTACTGTTACCACATCTTTCATTCCAGATATTTCACATGGATATGTATGTTCTACTTCTCTTATAATAGAATCGTAGTCATAAAAGTGGCTAATTTATCTAGGAGGTTTTTAGACATGAAACAAAAATATAGCAAATGGGTTGTCGGCGCAGCATCAGCAGCTCTAGTAGCATCAGCAATCGTACCAGTAGCAAGCGCAGCAAGCTTTTCTGATATTGAAACAAGTGATCACAAGGACGCTATCTTAGCATTAGCGGAAGCTAAAATCGTAGGAGGTTACACTGACGGTACATTCAAACCGAACGCAGTGGTAACACGCGGTAACGTAGCAAAATTCTTAGGTAAATGGTTAATTTCTGAAGGATATGAAATTCCAGCTGATTACAAAACAGAAGCTCGTTTCACTGACCTTCCAACTTCAGCTCCAGACCAAGAATTACTACAATATGCAGCACTTGTTAAAGATGCAGGCGTATTCAAAGGTTCTAACAACAAATTAATGTACACAAACAACATGAACCGTGAACAAATGGCAGTAGTATTAGTACGTGCTATCAACACTGTTTACAATGTAGACTTAGTAGCAGATTACAAAGAATCTGACTTCAAATCTGCTATCACAGATTTAGACAAAGCTACAGCAACTGAAAACCGTGAAGCAATTATCGCTTTAGAATATGCTGGACTTACAAACGTTAAAGCGTTCAACCCTAAAAACTCTTTAACTCGTGGTCAATTCGCATCATTCTTACACCGTACAATTACAAAAGTGGGCGAAGCTGCTTTAACTGTTAAAGAAGCTAAAGTTGTTGACGCAACTACATTAGAAGTAACTCTTTCTGATGACACTAAACACACTGTAAAATTAGAAACTCCACTTGAAGAAAACAAAGAAACTAAAGTAGAGTTCGAAATCGAAGGTAAAACTTATTCAGCTGTAGTTACATATGAAGTAACTGAAGTTAAATTAGAAGCAGTAAAAGCAGTTAACGCTAAAACAATCGAAGTTCAATTCAACAAAGCAGTAGAAGATACTACTAAAGCTAAAGTTGAATTACTACGTGGTACTTTCAAACAAAACGTAACTCTAGTTTGGTCTGAAGACAAAAAATCAGTTCAATTAGTAGGTGCTACAAACTTCCAAGCAGCTGATTACACTGTAAACGTTGCTGGTTTAACTGAAAATGTATTAACAAGCACAGTTAAAATCGAAGCTCAAAAAGTAACTTCAATCGAAGTTTTAGATGAAGTAGCTGTAGTTGACAAAGCTGTTAAAGCTGACGGTACTTTCGATGCTGGTACAACTGCAACTGTTGGTTATGTAGTTAAAGACCAATATGGTACAGATATTACAAAAACAACTTCTTTAAAAACTAATGATAATGCTAATACAACTGTTGTAGCTGATTCAGCTAAAGGTGTAATTAAATTATCAGGTGCTGTTGTAGAAGGTAAAAAAATCGGTGATATCGTACCAGTAGTATTATTTGATGCTGCTACAGGTACATCAGTTTCTAAAACTGTAAAATTATCTGCTGAATCTACAGTTTCTTCTATTGAAGTAGCTGGTGTTTATAACGCTAAAGGTGAAGAACTAGCTTTAAATGATTCTTCTAAAGCTTCTGACGCTTATATCGTATTAAACCTTAAAGATCAATATGGTAAAGAAATTACTGACGCTTCTAAAGCAACAGGTTTAGTTATCACAAACACAAACACTACAAACTTAACAATCGCTAACACTGTTACTAAAGTGAAAATTGGCGATAAAGATAAATTAGTAGTTGCATTATCTTCAATCTTAAAAGCTGGCGACACTGATGTGTTATTAATTTCAACAACTAACGGTCAAACAGCTAAATACACTGTTAAAGTTGCAGAAACTTCTACAACTAATGCAATCTCTGTTTCTCAACCAGAAATCGCTGTTGCTGAAGAATCTACATTAATCCCATTAACAGTTACTGATAAAGAAGGCAACGTAATCACTAACAAAAAAGTATTAGCTGATGCTAACAAAGGTATTAAAGTTGGCGGTACTACAGTTGCTGAATCAGCTCTTGAAGTGAAAGATGGTCAAGTTTACTACAAAACTACATTCAACACTGCTGGAACACAAGCATTAGTATTCCAAACTTCAACTTACAAAGTTGCTACTATTACTGTAGATGTAAAAGCTAAAGCAGTTCCAACTGTAGTTCGTGGACTTAAAACTCCTTTAGTAATTTCAACTTCTAAATCTCCAGTTACAATTACAGCAAAAGATCACTTAATCATTGAAGACCAATACGGTCGTGAAATGAAAAACTCTGCTGAACCTGTAACAGTAACATTAGTTGGAACTTCAGACGTAGTATCAGTAGCTGGAAATCAAGTAACTGCACTTAAAAACGGAACTGCAACATTAAATGTGGCTCTTACAACTCCAAATGGCACAATTGATTCTGCTGTTGAAGTTAAAGTACAAGTAACTGACGGTACTGAATACAATGGTTATGAAATTGCTGAAATTGGCAAAACTAAAGTAGCAACAGCTAAAGATATTACAGTTAACGGTTTACTAAACGGTGGTAAAGTAGCACTTGCTGACAGCGAATATACTGCAACAGTACAAGGTGGTAAAATTACTTCACCAACAGCAGTAACTGGTGGTAAAGTAACTATCGCTGATACAGATTTAAACACTGACTCAGCAACACCAGCTAACAAAATTGACACAGAATTCACATTAAAAGTAACAATTAATGCAACTGGTCAAGTGTTAGAACAAAAATTTGTTGTTTCAGCTGACACAGAAAAAACACAAGATTTCTTCTTTACAGCATCAGAAACAACAGCTGATTACAACTTAGCTAAAGCTATTACAGAAGCTACATTAGTATCTGGTTCAACTGTAGCTAACTTAAAATCTACTGATGATACTCCTGCAGTAGTAAACGTTGCAACTGTTGACCAATACGGTAACAAAGCAATCACTGCACTTGCAGCAGATACAGTTACAATCGTACCTGAAAAAGTAACAGATGTTAAAATTGCTGCTAACGGTACTGCAGCTGCAACAGCTACTTTAAATGCTGATGTTAAAGAAGCTAAAGTAACTTTAAAAATTAAAGTTGGTAACGCAACAAAAGAATTAAAAGTAACTATCGTTGCTGCACCTTAATAAATAGCATACCGCTATAAACTAGTTTACTAGTAACTAGCCTTGTGATTAAATGAAACTTTTGTTTCATTATAGTCACAAGGCTTTTTTGGTGGAAAAACCATGTAATTATAGCGATTTCTCGCTCATTAGGGATTGCTCGTTATATTTAGAAAGGCTCCAGATTACATAACTATAGAAGAATATGAAACTTTTACTATTACCTCCACGTATTATCAAGTATGATAGATAAAATGTGTAGGGGGATGAGCGGATGAAGCGGAACAGTTTATTTCAAGGTGCAATCGTTGCAGCATTAGCAACAAGCGCCATTGTAGTAGTGCCAACAGCACAAGCAGCAGAAGGTTTTAGCGATGTTGATATGTCGAAAGAATATGGGGCTGCGGTAAAAGAATTAGCAGCAAGAGGAATTATTAATGGGTATGCAGATGGTACATTCAAGCCATATGCTGATGTAACACGTGGACAAGCTGCGAAAATTTTAGCTAATTTATTGGCGCTAGATACGCAAAACGTGATAAATCCGCAATTTACGGATGTTCAGGAAAGTGATGAATACTATGGCGCAATTGCTGCTTTAGCTAATGAAGGAATTACGACTGGCTTTGCGAACGGTAGCTATGGTGTTAATCAAGCGATTACACGTGAACAGTTGGCGAGTATGTTAACGGCGGCCTACCAATTAGCCAATATTGCAGAAGATTGGACACTTCCGTTTACAGATATTGTGAAATACTCTGATGCCTATTATGCAGTTGGACCTTTGTTTGAACACAACATTACAAAGGGGATTACAGCAACTACATTTGGTTTAAAAGAAACAGTGAAGCGTTCTCAATTTGCCTTATTTATTCAACGCATAGAGGCGATGCAAGCGAACCGTGTTTTACAGAAATTTTCTGCAAGCGAACTTGGTGCAAGTCAACTTGATGCTTACTCTTATGATAATGTTGCGACGGATGGTGAGCATGAATTTTTCAACATTCATCAAACAACAAATGGCATAACAGTGGAGGCACTTCGAGAGGGCTCGGGCTACTTCATGTTAATAGGCTACAATATAGATAAGGAAGAAAACTATGAAGTCGTCGAAACGCAAAAATATAAGGTTGTTGTTACGGAAGTAGACGGCAAGCTCCAGCTCAATTGCCAGCAAACGGATGAAATAACACCTGGCGTAGCACTGCTTTTTGAGGAGGAGTTAGGATTTGATCCTGCTCATATCAAGCTGACAACTGCAAATGGTTATGAGGTAAGCGATAAAGTCTTTGTCTATCAACCTTACAATTTTGAAGGTTGGGAGGAAGATAGCATTCCAAAAGGCGGCAATTACGAGTTGAAGCTATTGCAGGCTGGGGATTATATAGCAACTTTGTCTGATGGCAAAGGTCAATCTGTGCGTGTTGGCATTCGCGCTGAAACGGATGGTTTTGATATGTATACTTCAGCAGCTGTTGAAATAAGTAGCGAATTCATTCCAACAAGTGAAATAGGCTTTACCGTTAAGGATGTTAGCATTGAGCAATATACAGGAGCCACGATTGATCACAAAATTGTTGATGTTGAACATTCAGCAGATGGTGTAACAATTAAACGTGTAGGCAAAGGAGATGCTCTATTTGCCATTCGCCTAAACGGTACAAACGGTGAAAAAATTTATGTACATGGCATGATGTATGAAATAAGCGGTGTAACATCTATGTATTACGAGCTAGCAACGCAACAAGATATGGAAAATTCATGGTGAACCGCCGATAAACTGCTGGAAATCGCCGATAGAACAACTGGAACCGCCGATAAACTGAGGTGAATAGCCGATAGAACCTTAAGAATAGCCGATAGAACCTCAAAAATCGCCGATACCCCTAGTTAAATGAAGCTCTCTTGTATGATGAAAAGTCAATTGTCGTTGACTTTTGCATCATGCAAGAGGGCTTTTTGATTACAAGCTCTGTAACAAAACAAGTGAAATATGAATATTGATATAACTATGACCAATTGTTGTGAATTCACCTCTATCAAAATACATTTTTCCAAAGCATTTAATGAAGGAGGATTACATGAAACCTCATATTTTAATTGCCAGCCCTGTGCGACAAAACCCTTATATTTTGGCATATTTCTTAACTTCCCTGCAATCGTTAAATCAAGATGAACTTGTAGTGGATTTTTTATTTATAGATGATAATGACGATAAACAATCAACAGAACTTTTAGCGTCATTTCAATCGGAAAATGAACGTGTGAAAATTATTAAATATGATCAGCAAAATGACATTTATATGAAAGATGAAAAAACACATTATTGGACAGATTCACTAATTGAAAAAGTAGCAAAAATGAAAGACGCTATTATAGAGCATGCAATTCAATTCCAGTATGATGGGTTATTCCTTATAGATTCAGATTTAATGTTGTATCCGAATACACTACAAAATTTATGGCATGAACAAAAGGATATCATTTCAAATATTTTTTGGACCAAATGGCAAAAGGATGTTGAAGCATTACCGCAAGTGTGGATGATGGATGAATACACATTATATGAAATAAAAAATGGAGAAAAATTGGAACCGATAGAAATAGCAAATCGAACTGCAGCGTTCATAACGAAATTAAAAGTACCAGGCGTATATGAAGTAGGTGGATTGGGTGCGTGCACATTAATAAGTAGAAAAGCACTTTTAAAAGGTGTTCGTTTTAAACAGATGAACAATTTATCATTTTGGGGTGAAGATCGACATTTTTGCATAAGAGCTGCTGCATTAGATTTACAGCTTTTTGTGGATACTCGTCTTCCTGCATTCCATATTTATAGAGAATCCGAATTACTTGGTGCACAAAAATTTAAAAATGAAGTCCTCACGAAAAAAAAGGACAAAGCAACAGTTAGCTTATGTATGATAGTCAAAAATGAAGAACAAGTTTTAGCACGCTGTTTATCTTCCGTTCAACAACTTGTTGATGAAATTATTATTGTAGACACAGGTTCCTCAGATAGAACAAAAGATATTGCGGGGCAATTCACTAATCATGTTTATGAATTTGCCTGGGAAGATGACTTTTCAAAAGCGCGTAATTATTCATTTAGTAAAGCAACAAAAGACTATATTTTATGGTTAGATGCAGATGATATTTTACAGGAAAGCGAAAGACAACGTTTTTTGAGCTTAACAAAAGAGCTCAGCTCTAAAGAAGTAGACAGTGTCATGATGGACTATCACTTAGCATTCGATCAGAATGGAGAGCCAACATATAGCCTAAAAAGAAACAGACTAGTAAAACGTTCATGCAATTTTACTTGGGTTGGTGCAGTCCATGAATACTTAGCTGTTCACGGCAATATAATACAACCCAATATTGCGATTACGCATCGTAAAGAGAAGCCATATACAGATCGAAATATAAAAATATATAAACAAAGAGAAGTGTTAGGAAAGGAATTTTCGGCTCGTGATTTATTTTACTATGGGAATGAATTAAAGGACCATGCCATGTATGAAGAAGCGATCGAAAAATATAAACAATTTTTATTAACAAAACAAGGATGGATAGAAGATGAGATAGCAGCTTGCTTGCACATAGCGGACTGTTATGAAATCCTGTATGATCCTGATAAACAATTGCAATTTTTATTTAAAACATTGGCATATTGTATGCCTCGTCCAGAAGGTTGTTGTCGCTTAGGTGCAAGATTTTTAGTAGATGAACAATATGAACAAGCCATCTATTGGTATGAGCAAGCAATAAACGTGAAAAACCAACCTAAACAAGGAAATTTAATCAACCATGCTGCTTGGACTTGGTTACCGTATGTTCAATTAGCACTTTGTTATGAGCGATTAGGAAACAATCAAAAAGCTAAAGAATATCACGAACTAGCAACAAATTACCGAGGCACATAATCGTTTGAAAATTGTTTGAGTGCCTGGCACTAAAAAAGGTATCAAGAATGATTCTTGATACCTTTTTTGTTCTTAATTAAGTTTTAGAAAATAATATATTTGACGTAGTCTTTCCAGCCAATTTCTTTAAAGTGTTGCCATTCTATTTTTTTAATAGGCATTGAACAGAAGGAGCGTGCTAAAATATTGCGGTGTTCATTAGCTAGAATCGGTGTGCCTTCATCGAAATAGCTTGTGAAAATCGTTGAATTGGCAGTTGAAAAATCAACATCAATATCTTCAAGACGGATTTTTCCGTTTTCATCGATAATATATACGCGCTTAGCACCTTTTGCTTTTTTGACCCAAGAAGACTTCACTTTATAAGCATCGAGCGCTTCGTTAACAACAATTGAAGCTTGGCCGACTGTAGAAAATGGAATATTTTCTAACACATCGTCCTGCTGTAATGTTACTTCATAATTAGTTGGTTTCGGCAATTTTGCCGATTTCGCTAATTCTTTTGCCCATGTAGAGTCATGATTTGTTGCAATCATTTGCTTTTCAAGTACAACACCAGATAATTCACCTTTAAAATGTTGTAAATCAAAATTAACCGTTTGTCCCGCTAATACTTTTTGCCATTCATCTTCAGATAAGTAAGCGAGCATTGATTTTTCTGTTGAATATACTTCAAAGGTCACCGTACCAGCTTCTTCTATAATGTTGGCAATAACGCCATCTACTGGGCTTATCACGCCTTGACGTGCTTGAATTTGTGCAATTTGTGCATCCATTACGGCAATTTGACGCGTCGCTTCTGCGATGTGACGATTTAAAATCGCAACAGCTGTTGATGGTGAATTTTGTTGGCCTAACTCTAATTTAACTGTGACATTTAATTTATCACTAATTTGGTCTGTATTGATTGAACTTTTCGGATTTGATTTGTCTCCGAATTCAGATTCTACTTGTGATAAAGCAGACTCTAAATCGCTTAATTCTGTTTCATATGCATCCCGTTCAGCCTCTAGCTTCGTTAATTCATCGTCAACTTCTTCTGTTTTATAAGTAGCTAGAAGATCCGTTGCTTTGATGTCCTGCCCACGCTTTACGTTTACTGCTGATAAAGTTTTGGCATCTGCAGAAATTGTATACGTTTCAGCGGGCGCAACAATCGTATCCTTTTTCACCGTTTCAACTCGGTCACCAGTAGTAGCTCGTTGAAATTCATCTACAAAATACGAACGGGCAACTTTACTATTATCCTTGAAAACGAAGAAGGCATTCACGCCGACTAATAGCGCTATAACAATGATACTAAGGCTTGTCCAAGGTCTGGATTTTATAAAACGCATCATCCTAACCCCCTTGTAATCCATTCTTGTAGTGGTAACACGCTAATCATTCCAACAAAAACAGCCATTATTACTTGGAGTACGATAACTTTTGCTAATAATGCTTTACGGTCTGTTGCTTCCTCCCATTTTGAAAGAAACGTAAAGTGTATAATAATCGTCAGCACAGTTGTCACCGTTAACTGATTAATAATGAATAACACAACATCTTTATCTAATACTTGCTGTACAACAGGGGCAAGTGAAAAGAAGGAGAACGTTGTAGAGTAACCAACTGCATAGAACACTGCAAATAAAATGGCCTTTTCGATAAGCAAAAATGCCACCACATATAACTGTACTTTTTGGATCCATTTGTAAGGAATGTCCGTTAATAGATGTAATATATATGTAACGCCATAATAGTGGAAGCAAAAATAAATGATTCCCCAAACAATTGCTCCGACCATTGATAGCAAACGGGCAGTATAGTATTCATCCTGGTGATTTATTGCAAATAATGATGTTAAGCTTTCAGTGCCCATTCCCCAAAACTCGCGTATCACAAAAAGGAGCAAAAAGAGGATGAAAACCGTAAATGATCGTTTTTTATAGCCCCTTATTTCTCCTGACTCAATAGCCTGTGTAAAGTTCGTGGGGTGCGTTAAGCTATGCCAAAACTTGTAGTGATAAAACATATCTAGCTCCCTTTCTAGTAAATTAAATATTAAAGATGTAGTATACACCTAGTTACTGGTAAATGACATAGTATAAATGCTAGTTTTTTTCAGGAATTTTCTCGATATGGTGGGACTTTAATTCGGCTCAATTCCTTATACCCGATGCGGGATAAATGCGTCTAATCCAATTATATAGTATCCTAACAATAACTTCCTTTAAAAAGTCTATTCTATCTAAAAATAGCAATTATCTGTAAGTTAGTAAAGGAAGTACGTGAGTTTACTAGATTAGCTTGAAATCAAGTGATGCATACCGATACTTAATATAGTAGATTCGCAATAAATAAATCATACATATCTATGTTCCTATATAACGTAATAAGAAAGGATGAGCAAGTTGAATAAACCATTAAAAGTGGGTGTCCTAACAAGTCTGTTATTAACACCAACTGCACTTGCCAATGCGCAAGAAGCACAACCGCAAACAGTATCACAACCTGAGCAAGTAGCTTATGTAAATACCGTAGCAGCAACGGATACAAGAAGTAAAACGATTGAACAATTCGGTAAGCTTTCAGAAACATCATCAGCCAATGACATGGTCATTGCAGACGGAGACGTAAAAGTTTTAAGCACGACTGATTTCAATGAAAATGAACGAGCATTTATTGAAGCAAAGTATGATTATGTAGTTGCACAACGAAAGTTCGTTAAGGAATTAACTGATATTGGTAAAAGCATCAATGCATTGTCGTATACAAGTAAAACATTTGTAGCGGATGTTGCAAAAGTTCAAGAAGTCTATGACAAATTTTTAATACCCTATCTTACTGTTCAAGAAACTTTCAATGACGCTGTTAATACAGCATTAGCAGCCGAGGATGCTAAGGGCATTGTATCAGCTGTTCGAGGGACATCTTTGCAATACGGCTACGACGAAGCTGAACGTAACAATTATTTTAAAAAGAGCGGAGCAGATATCGCAAAGCTAGCAAAATTAAACGCTGATGCAACTGCAGCGAAAATAACAACTGACCAATTAGATGCTTTTGTTCGCGTACTAGAAAATACGTCATCAACTTCTACTCAAATCGCTGAAGCAGCCAATGAAGTAACGACAAGCTACAGTACACTGACAACAGACCAAAAGAAAATTATTACAGCCTATAATCCGAATACTACGTCAGTGACGCCATATAAAAAATATACAGATGTATTAGCTAACTTATCTTCCGCAGATAAAATAGTTGCAAGTATTACACAACTAATCGCAAAAAAACCAGAAGACTTCCCAACGGCTGCAAGCTTTATTAGTGCTGTAACGGCCATTGAAACAGCTTATAACAATTTAAAGGATGCAGATACAAAACGTTTAGTTTCGAATTACAATGACTTACTGCCATATCAAGCTGCAGTTACTGTTTCCAAACAAATTACTGCATTACGTATTTCCAATACTGATGCGTATCGTACTGCAGTAACGGCGGCAAAGGCGGAATACGATCAGTTAACTAAAAAAGATTTCGTGAAAAATGCGAGTGATTTACAATTAGCTGAAGCGAATATTGCAGCAGCAAAAGAAATTGAAAAACTTATTTCTGGCATTGCGACAGCTCCAGATGTCATTACTAAAATCGAAGAAGCGCGAGCTGCCTACAACACACCTGTAGCACCAGATGGTCAAAAAATCGACGCAGCAAGTGTGAAAAAAATCGTTAACAATTTGGCAGAGCTAACAAGCTGGGAAAGTTCAAATAAGACAGTGTTAAATGTCATCACCCTTGTTGAAAAACTAGATCCAGCAGCAAAGGATTATACAAAAAAAGCAAAGGTAGCTCACACAGCTTACTTAAAATTAGATACAGCAAAGCGTGAGTTCGTAAAAAGCTATAAAGATAGTAAATTAAAAGACCAAGTAGATGCAATGAGTCTCATCGATCCTATTTTGGCTTTAAATACTTCGCGCAAAGATTACAAAGAAACTGTTTCTTCTTTGAAAGCAGAATATAATAAACTATCGCCTGAAGCGCAAAAATTAGTGACGAACTATCGAGCTCTTTTAACTGCGGAAAGCTATATCACTACAGCTCAGCAGTTTGACGATAAAGTGATTGCATTGGCAAATGAATCAGATGCAACATTCGTTGCAAAAGTAGTGGAGTTGTCTGCAGAATATAAAGCAATGGACAAAAATGCGAAAAAATTAGTGACGCAATATAAAACATTAACGACGTACGAGAAAAATAACGCTAATGTTGTGAAAGTGATTAATTTAATCGCTGCTCTAAATCCAACGAACAAAGATTATACGAAAAAGGTAATCGCAGCTCGTAAAGCCTTTAATGCCTTAGATACAGCATCTCAAAAGCGTGTAACAAACTATGAACAGTTAACATCTGTAGAAGATGTGGCATCTTTAATTGGCTTAATTGAAACGTTGAAGCCAACGAGCAAGACATTTTTAAACGATTTAAAAACTGCTCGTGCAAACTACGATGCATTACCTCAAGACAAACAGCAAGCAATCATTAACTATGAAAAGCTTGTAACAGCAGAAGCAGAGCTAACATCTGCAAGTACAGTTATCGCTTTAATAGATGCGGCAGTTCCTGGAGAGGAAAATTATTTAACAAAATTAATGAATGCACGTGTTGCTTATGACAAACTATCAACAGGGC
This sequence comes from Lysinibacillus sp. JNUCC-52, assembly GCF_015999545.1. NCBI lineage: Bacteria > Bacillati > Bacillota > Bacilli > Caryophanales > Bacillaceae > Lysinibacillus > Lysinibacillus sp. JNUCC-52. Next base: position 2,114,589 of record NZ_CP065546.1, on the reverse strand, counting down.
AAAAAAAGCTTGTCTCTAATGTAAAGTTATTAACGGATCGTGAAAAACAAGTAAAACCAATTTTAAATGTCATGGTGCAAATCGATAACTTAGACCCAAGCTCAAATAACTTTGTAAGTAAAGTGAATGCTGCGCAAAAAGCGTATGAAAAATTGACTAAAGACCAAAAGGCGTATGTGAGCAACATGGCGACGCTACAAAGCTATGAACCGTTAGCAAAGGTTATTGAATTAATTGGTAAGCTAAAATCATCGAGTAAAACATTCCATACGGATACTGTACAAGCACGTACTTTATATGATGCGCTAAGTAAGGACATGCAGCAGTATGTAACAAACTATAAGCAGTTACAAGCTGCTGAAACAAGTATTTTAGGTGCAGGAAATGTGCAACGAATGATTGAGGAATTGCCATATATTGAGCCACATCAATATGTAAAACGTATTGAGGAAATTCGTGCAGCCTATAATGCATTACCTAAAGATCAGCAAATGGCAGTCGAAAATTATAAAACATTACAAGACCAAGAAAAAATTATTAAGCCTGTTATTAGTGTAATCAATGAAATTGATAAGCTGATGACATCGAAAAATATGGATAGTCAATATCAAAAGATTTTAAAAGCGTATGATAATTTAAACGCCACACAACGCAAATACGTTTATAATGAGCAGTTGCTTCTGTCATTAGATAATGTCATTAAAGTGTACAAAAGTATTGCGGCTTTAAAACCAAGCGATAAAATGTACTTTGGTATGATTGAGTCCGTACGTAAAGATTACGATAGTTTAAATACAACAGATAAACAAAGAGTATCAAATTATTCAATTTTACTAGAAGCAGAGAAAAACATGAGTGAAGTGAAAAAGGTTGTGGAGCTTATCGCAAGCCTTTCTCCAACATCAAGTACGTATATTCAAGATGTAGCGAACGCAGTAGCCGCGTATAAAGCACTAGACTCAAAAGTAAGAGGACAAGTTATCAACTACGATAAGTTGAAAATTGCTGAAAAAGATATAGCTGCTGTTCTAAAAGTCGTGGATGCTATTGCTGAATTAGATCCTGATGCAAAAACATTTGAAAAGAAAGTCATTGCTGCACAAAAACTTTATAGTTCACTATCACTTGAACAACAAGATTTAGTTTATAACTACCGTATTTTACAAGAACATATAAAAGAATTAGGGCTGTAATAGAGAATGAAAAGAGGGCATGCCCTCTTTTCATTATTTTTCGATAGAGATCAATCAATTTAAAAGGGGCGAAGGACAATGAAAATAAAGCACAAATACGCATGGGTATTTGCTACGGCTTTAGTTGTGGCACCTTGTGTGGCGGTCATTCCGACTCAAGCGGCTGTAATGCCATTTGTAGATATTAAAAAAAGCGATCGTGACATGGAGCTGTACAATGCAGTAAGCGAACTGTACAGCAAAGGAATCGTATTTGGTACAACGTCTACAACATTTAGCCCTTATCAACAATTAACACGAGGGGAAGCAGCTTATTTTTTAGCACAAGCACTTCAATTACAAACGTCCAATGTTGAGAATCCTGGCTTTAGCGATGTGCCAACTACACATCCATACTATGGACCAATTGCAGCACTTGCAGCGAATGGTATTATCCAAAAAGGTACGCATTTTAATCCAAATGCTTCGATTAAACGTAGTCAAATGGCCAAAATGTTGACATTGGGCTTTCATTTAAAACAAGCAACATCATTAACTGCTCCTTTTACAGATTTTACAAAGGATGCTGAAACCGATCGTTATATTCAAACGTTATTAGATTATGGGATTACACAAGGGACTAGCTCTACGACATTTTCACCATATACGGATGTTCGACGTGGTCAAATGGCTTTATTCCTTTATCGCATGTTACAAAAAAATGACGATGACTTATACATTATTGGAGTTGAATAGTAAGACATACATCACTCTTAGGAAAGAAGTACCTTTGAGTGATTTTTTAAAAATCGAAGTAGGAAAAAACAGGTAATAATGGTATGTTTATATATAAGGAATATGGGTAAAGAAAATCAATTATCCGAAAGAACTAGCTGTCATAAACTGTTGAGAAATCGGAAATTAATTAACAACTCCATACATATATAGGAGGTAGCTATGTTAAAAAAAGTATCTAGTATTGTCGGAATGTCGCTTATTTTGCTGGCTACTCCATTTGCATTACCTCTACCAAATAGCTCGAACGTTGCGTTAGCGGCAGAGGAGGCAAAGGATATTTCGCCTTCACATTGGGCGAGAAGCTCGATTCAGCACATGTTAGATAAGCAATATATGACAACATATGAGGATGGTACGTTTAAGCCAGAGCAAGCAATAACAAGAGCAGAGGCAGCAGCGGCCATTGCCCGTTCGATGCAACTGAAGACGAGTGTGTCTGCTAAGCCTAATTTTGTAGATTTACAAGCAGATCATCCATTTTATAAGGAGATTTGTGCACTAGTAGAATTAGGGATATTGCAGAATGGTGATTGCTTTAATCCAGATGCACCATTGAAGCGCATGCAAATCGCTAAAATGTTAACGCTTGCATATAAAATTGAGGTGGATTCTCAAAATAATAGTAAGTTTAGTGATGTTACGGATAGCCATTGGGCAAAAGATTACATTGAATCACTTGCAGATGTCGGTATTATTAAAGGGGTCAACGCAAAGCAATTTGCACCTAATCTTTTAGTAACACGTGCGCAATTTGCATCTCTAGTGGAACGAAGCTTGGACTTTACAACGACGCTAACAAATTATGAAATAGCCTATGACTATTTATCAAAGTCTTATATTCCGACAAAAAACTACTCAGCAACGTTGTCTAATGAAGTGTTAAATTTAGTCAATAACGAAAGACAAAAAAGGAAGCTGCCGATACTTACCTATGATGGAGCTTTAACACAAGTTGCCGTTATTAAGGCACAGGATATGGTGAATCGACGTTATTTTGAACACGAATCACCTTACTACGGCATGCCATGGGATTTAGCTACTTTATTTGATTATCCATATACGAGTTTAGGAGAAAATATAGGTAGAAATATTCCAACCCCTGAGGCGGCTGTTAAAGCATGGATGGCATCACCATCCCACCGTGAAAATATTTTGAGAGAAAATTATACAAATACGGGAGTAGCTATTGCAGTCGATAGCAAAGGGATTTACTATTGGGTCCAGCTATTTTCCAGTCAATAACTAGACTAGAAAGCAGTAATTGCCTGAGGGCTACGAAAGTTCATAGCATATAGCTACTGAAGGAAGCTCTACCAATAATGGTGGAGCTTTTTATTGTACGATAGAGAGGAGGAATAGACGGTGAAATATACTAAAAACTATATTGATAACTACTTTCATAACATTCACGAATATAGTTCTATGGCTGAGTTGTTTCTTATTGCATATGGTGAATTAAAAGAACAAAACAATTTGCCTGATTGGTTTGTTGAATTAAGAGAGATGATGAATTGGCAATCTCAGTCAAATAGGTCGGGCGTTTGGACATATTATGAAATAGTCAATAATTCTTCAGCCACTACACTTATAAGTAAACTAAAAGGAAAAGAAGAAATTGAAATTCTTCCTATATATAAGATGGGGCTAAATAAATATAATGACGAAACGATTATGGAGCATATTGATAAATGGATTTCGGAAAATGAAGAGAGAATTTATCGATATATAACTGCTATATTGATGAGCAATAAAGACTGGTTTTATAATATCTAACTTAAAACGATGAGGGGCTTAGCTCAACAAGCAGGACATAGCATTAATAAGAATGTTATGTCCTTTTACTTGGATAAAATTAAAGCTCCTTAGACAGTAAAATTAATTTTGGATTTTCTCACTTTAAATTTAACATCCCTTTTTCTGATAGTATTCGACTTAGCCTGTCTGTATTTGTTGAACGATTTTTAAAGGAATGGACCTTTTTTTGCGGAATTTATGTATATAGAAGAGATGGATGTCATGTCTACTATAGCCGTATAAAGCGTTCCCACCAGCGAATGTAGAATTATAAAGTTAAGGATATTTTCGTGTAAAATGCCAATGACTCAATTTACTTCTGAGAGGGTGATGTTATGTTAAATGGTGAAAAGTTAGTACAATCTATAATTATTTTATATGGAGACTTGCTACAAGTAGAAGTCGCTTATTTTACTGCTAAAGGTAAAATTTTAGCAACAGATGAGTATAGAAAAAGAAAAGGGGAGCAAGTGCATTTACCCTTTTTCCAAAAGTACTATTCCGAGCCATTTCAATACGTGCAAAGACCTGGAAAAATGAAAACATGCTCTGGGTGTAGGTTTCAAAACAATTGTCCTTCAAAAGTAGAAATATTGATGAATTTAGTTAAAGATGATCGGCATTTTGGGTATTTAACGTTTGTAAGTTTTACAGATGAAGGGGAAAGAAAATTATCTACTGAACAAAAGAAATATCAATACTGGTTAGCTCGTTTAGGGGAAATAGTGATTAATGTTCTAAATAACGAGGGGTCTTATTTATTATTTGAAACAAAAAAAGGATTTGATACAAAATATGTACTTGGAGATGCACCTTATTTGCAATTTATTAAAACCAAACTAAATAGTATTGCAAATAGTTCCTCGTCCATTGTTATCACTGGAGAAACAGGTACTGGTAAAAGTTTACTAGCTAATCATATTCATTCAAACAGTATTACGCATAAAGGGAAATTTGTAGAGTTAAACTGTGCTAGTATTCCAGAAACTTTATTTGAGAGTGAATTATTTGGCTATGAGGAGGGCGCATTTACTGGCGCTAGGAGAAAAGGAAAACAAGGTTATTTTGAAATTGCAGATAAAGGTACCTTATTCCTTGATGAAATTACCGAATTACCGTTGCATCTTCAAGCTAAACTATTATCAGTTTTACAGAATGGACTTATTTATAGAGTGGGGGCAATAGAGCCTAGAAAGGTAAATGTAAGAATTATTGCTGCAACAAATAGACCTTTAGAGGAAATGGTGAAAAAAGGAGAGTTTCGAGCAGATTTATATTATCGATTAAATGTGATTCCTTTAACTCTACCACCATTAAAAGAAAGAAAAGGTGAAATGGAGTACTTAATTTTTACATTACTAGAAAAAATCCAACATAAAACAGGTAAATATATTAACGATTTTACAGACGAATTTTTAGAAGAATTGAATGCTTATGATTGGCCAGGTAACATAAGAGAATTAGAAAATGTTTTAGAATATAGTATGGTCATGGAAGATTCATTGCAATTAACAAAAGACAGTTTACCTGGCTATATAATTGAGCATAATAGGATGCAACATTCTCACGTTACGCCTCCAAAATTATTAAGAAATATGGAAATGGAATTAATCAATCAAAAGTTATCTGAGTACGGAAATGATGCTGCGGGCAAGGAGCGTCTTGCAGAAGAGTTAGGCATCAGTACAAGGACGCTTTATCGAAAATTAAAAAGTAATTAACAGGCAGTCGACTCCCCCTATGGGCGGCATCATCGCACTCTAAATTGTTTGAGTGCCTGACACTTAAACCTACTATGCTATATGCACAGAAAAAAAGAGATGCTCATTTGAGCATCTCTTTCTGACTATACAGTTAACCTTTTAATCGGATAACTCGCCGTCACGCACGATATATTATATGTTTAAATAATAACATATATGCTTTAATTATTAAAGAAAAAATCACAACTCTATGGATAGAAGGCTAGTTGCATTTCCCTATACTAAGCCATTTAGAAAGTTTGTTTTCTCCCATTCTTTCGAATATTTTCATCATTAACTGTCTTTCTCTTTTTGAATTACATCTTTTATAATAAAAATCATTCATCAACTTCCTTATGTTTTTTAAATCTTCGAATTGAGAAATAACTAACAAAGTATCATAAAGTTTTATTTCATAATAAGTAGGTAATCCCCGGATATTTGATTTTGGTCTCAATCCTAAATCATTAATCATTCCTGCATCTATTCTTATATTGTTTGCTGTACGGTATCTATTAACCAGTTGGAAATGTGCACAAGTATTACGTAAGTCAATAAAGATTCGTATTGAATTAATAAATTTTTGTTTATCTATGTACTTCATTCCCATATCTTTAATGACTTTTTCAAATACGTCCTTTTCATAACCTAATAAAAGTTTGAATACAGCACCAAATTCAAGTACTTTAATTAACATCCAAAAAGGCGGAGAATCATAAGTAGACAAAAAAGTATATTTTGCCTTGCTAAACTCAATAAAGGTTCTATACGTAACCCCGTTATATCGAATGTTAGTTCTAAATATTTTATGATTCCTAATAGATTTAGCAATATCGCTAGGTAAACTTAAATGATTATTAGCCGGATTTGTGTAATTGCTCAAATTAATGTAACAATCTGCATCGGCAGCAGTTCGAAAATATTTTTCGCAAAATCTGTATGCCATTGATGTTTTTAAGCGAGTTTCAAATTTATCTAAAAGCTTTAATAGCTCAATGTTCAATTTTTTATCTAAATCATACAACAATAAAAAATCCTCAAAGTAATATCCTTCGAATTCTTTATCTATCGCTTTATCGTCCTTTAATAAAAGTGTTTCAAAACCATTAATTAAATCAAAATAGTTTATTTCTAATAAATGACGTTTAGCTTTTTGTTCATCTCTAATGATTAATTTTCTTCCTTTTAATAAAGCAATTTGTTCATCTAAAGATTTAAATGTTTTAGTTACGTGTAATCGGTTGCTCATTTCATCGCCCCTATATTCTCTCTATAGTATTATACTAGTCATTTTCTTAGACTTTTATTCTACATTTTTATTTGAATTTCTATTTTATTTTTCAATTTCTTGTTTTATTTTGTAGATAGTTGTCTTTGAAACCCCTGTAACTCTCTAAGTTTGAATACACTCTTGTATTTAAGATAGGCATATTGATTGCTGCAATATCAATTTCATTTTTCTTTTCTTTTAATCATTCCTCCTACTTTTTCTATTTTTATTAAAATTTGTTTATCTTCAATTTTTATATTTTTATGCTTATTTTATCAGAAAGCTAAATCATTAAGGCTTCTTCTATAGGAACTATTAGATAGTTCTTAATTAATCTCATTAAAAAACTAAATATTATGACAAAAATAACATTTGAAATGACAGATGTGTCAAAAAATACTGATGAATTATTTATGAATCTCGTAAAATCAGCTTTTTTAATTTGGCATGGTTTTTGCATTATATACATTGAGAAACAAAAAAGGGGGTACATTTATTTGCTAGATTACTTCGAATTAGGTGGGAAGATTGCAGTAGTAACAGGGGGAGCTTCAGGAATAGGTCTTGCAACCGCTAAATTGCTAAGTGAGGTGGGGACGAAAACAATTATTCTTGATATCGATCAGCAAAAGGGAATGGAAACAGAAGAAACATTGCGAGCTGCGGGCTTAGATATTGAGTTTGTAAAGTGTGATGTCACAAACTCACAAGATTGCCAACGTGTGGCGAGGTTACTTGAAGAAAAGCATGGAAACGTCGATGTGCTCTTTAATAATGCAGGCATAATACGTAGAAAAACAGTTGTAGATTTAGATGAATCTGATTGGGATGCTGTCATTAATGTTTCATTAAAAGGCGTTTACCTACTTTCTAAATATTTGATTCCACTTATGCGGAACAACGGAGGCGGCAGTATTATCAATACTGGTTCTGGCTGGGGACTAAAAGGTGGAGACAAAGCGGCATCTTACTGTGCTGCGAAAGCAGGAGTTGTCAATTTAACGAAAGCTATGGCTATTGACCATGGATCAGAGAACATTCGCGTAAATTGTATTTGCCCTGGAGATACAGATACGCCGTTACTGCGTGGGGAGGCAAAACAATTAGATATAGAGGAGTCTAGTTTTCTTCGTAGTTCGGCTGTAGATAGACCATTGGCAAGGTTGGGCACACCTGAAGATATTGCGAAGGGGGTATTATTCCTTGCAAGTGGTTTATCTGCTTGGGTTACTGGAACGACATTAACCGTTGATGGTGGCGGCTTAGCATAAAAAATTTTAGGAGGTAATTTACATGAGTAAAAAAGTTCATCCATACATTCCAAATATGGTACCCGAAGTAAAACAAGAAATGTTAGACGAAATAGGAGTGCCTTCCATTAAAGAACTCTATTCTTGTATTCCAGAGGATTTGCAATATAAAGGAACAATGAATATCCCGAAAGCTTTAAATGAATTGGAGTTACGACGACATATTGAAGGTTTATTAAATAAAAATATAAGTACGAATGAATATCTTAACTTTTTAGGGGCTGGCTGCTGGCAACATTTTATACCAGCAGTATGTGATGAGGTCAATCAACGAGCTGAATTTTTAACTGCTTATGCGGGAGAACCATATGAAGATCATGGTCGTTTCCAAGCTTTATTTGAATACCAAAGTCTTATGGCTGAACTTGTTGATATGGAAGTAGTGAATGTGCCAACGTTTGATTGGGCTCAGGCTGCAGCTACATCGATTCGTATGGCTAGTCGTATTACGAAACGTACTAAGATTTTACTCGCTAGTACAGTTTCGCCTGAGCGAAAAAAGATTATAACAAACTATGGTACACCGCAATTAGCATTTGAAGATGTGAATTTTAATCTTAATACAGGGTTAATGGATTTAGCCGATTTAGAATCAAAACTATCTAATGATGTTGCGGCGATTTATTTTGAAAATCCATCCTATTTAGGATTTATTGAATCACAAGGGCAAGAGATTTCAAATCTTGCAAAAAAATTCGGTGCCATAATCGTAGTTGGAGTTGATCCCATTTCACTTGGAATACTAGCACCACCGAGTCAGTATGGTGCTGATATTGTATGTGGAGACCTTCAACCACTTGGGATGCATATGAATTATAGTGGAGGGCAAGCAGGGTTTATTGCGACACATAATGATCCGAAATTCGTTAATGAATACCCATCACGATTGTTTGGTATTATTCCTACGGTAAAAGAAGGAGAGTATGGTTTTGGTGACATTGCATATGACCGTACATCTTTTGCAGATAGAGAAAATGGTAAAGAATCTGTTGGTACGCAAACAGCTCTATGGGGTATTACAGCAGGTGTTTATTTATCGTTAATGGGACCAAATGGTATGTACGATTTAGGGCAAGCAATCATGCAAAATAGTCAGTACGCTGTGATGCAGCTTAATAAAATTCAGAACATTAGAGGTTCGAGAATGACATCACCTTTTTTCAAGGAATTTATGATCGACTTTAATGATACGGGATTAACTGTAGAAGAAATCAATACGCAATTATTAGAGCATAAGATCTTCGGAGGAAAGAATCTCTCGGAAGAGTTTCCACAATATGGGCAGTCGGCTCTTTATTGTGTAACGGAAGTGCATACGAAAGAAGATATAGACAAACTAGTAAGTGCTTTAGCAAAAATTGTGACGAAATAACGAGACAGAAAGGAGCATTAGCATGTTAAAAATTCAAAGACAATCTGTAAATATAGATTTTCATCAAGCCAAGTGGAATGAACCTATAATTTTCGAGCTTCATCAACCAGGTGAAGTTGGAGTTGAAGTACCGCAAGTTTCACAAGAAGTGATAGATGTAGTAGGTGATGGTATTTCAGTTTTACCGCAAAATATAAAGCGAGCAAGTAAGCCGAGCTTACCAGAAATCGGGCAAGCCCGTGTCTTACGCCATTATGTTCGACTTTCACAAGAAACATTAGGTTCAGATTTTAATGTAGAAATTGGTCAAGGGACTTGTACGATGAAGTACATCCCGAAAATTAATGAGCTATTAATTCGGAATCCTAAACTAATGGAATTACACCCACTACAAGATATTCGTACTGTACAAGGAATGTTAGAAATTATTCATAACATGGATTTAGCGATGCGTGAGATTTCAGGAATGGATGCATTCTCTTTCCAACCGAGTGGAGGTACACAAGCTTTATTTGCCATGGCATCGATTGTCCGTAAGTATTTTGAAGTAAAGGGCGAGGCAGAGCAACGTAATGAAATTATTACAACTATTTTCTCTCATCCATCTCAAGCTGCAACGGCAGTTGTAAAGGGATATAAAATTATTACCTTACACCCAGATGAAAATGGATTCCCTGATATTGAAAAGTTAAAGGCAGTTGTATCCGAAAGAACTGCAGGCTTTGTTGTAGCCAACCCAGAAGACACAGGTATTTACAATTCGAAAATTAAAGAATTTACGAAGATTGTACATGATGCAGGTGGTATTTGTTACTACGATCAAGCGAATGCAAACGGGTTATTAGGCATTACACGTGCAAAAGAGGCGGGCTTCGATATGTGTTTCTTCAATTTACACAAAACATTCGCAGCGCCACATATGTGTGGTGGTCCAGCAACAGGTGCATTAGGCGTAACTAAGGAATTAAAGCCGTTTTTACCAGGACCTATTGTCGAAAAAAATGGGGATCAATATGTGCTAAATGATCAATTAGAGCATTCAATTGGAAAAGTGCGCGCTTTCCATGGGGTAGCCCAAACTATTTTACGTTCGTATGCATGGATTCGAGCATTAGGGCAAGAAGGGCTTAAAGCAGTGGCAGAAACAGCTGTGCTAAATAATAACTATTTATATAGTAGAGTTTCCAAAATTCGTGGCGCAAGTGTGCCTTATGTACAAGGGCAACGGTTGGAACAAGTTCGTTATAGTTGGGAGCAACTGGAGAAAGAAACAGGTGTTACAACAGAGGATGTACAGCGTCGCATGACAGACTTTGGTTTACATTACTGGACAAGTCATCATCCGTACATTGTGCCTCAACCATTCACATTAGAACCAACAGAATCCTACTCTAAAGCAGATTTAGATGAGTATATCCAGGCACTTGAACAAATTTCAAAGGAAGCATATGAAAATCCAGAAGTAGTGAAAAGTGCACCACAAAATAGTACCATTCATCAATTAATCGAAGCTGATTATTTAGATAACCCTACAAAATGGTGTATTTCATGGAGGGTATATCAAGAAAAGGTGAAAAATGAAGCGGAAATAACAAGTTATAACCGTTAGGGGGAATTTGATGACGACAAGGCATAGTAGCTTAGAAAAGAAGAGAGTAGTCATTACAGGAGGGGCAAGTGGTATAGGATTAGCCACAGCACAACGTTTTGTCGAAGAAGGATCTATCGTAGCCATTTTAGATATTAATGAAGACAGTATTGAAAAGTCTGTAAAAGAAAACAAAGGAATTGCTAAAGGCTATGTAGTGGATGTTAGTAACCCTGAAAGTGTAAACGCTGTCTTTAAAACCATTAAAGAGGATTTAGGTGGAGTGGACGTTTTTATAGCAAATGCAGGTATTAGCGTTCGCTCTCAATTTCTTGATATTACGCCAGAACAATGGAATAAAGTATTAAATATTAATTTAAATGGTGTCTTTTATACGTCACAAGCGGCTGCAAAAATCATGGTTGAACAGGGAAAAGGCGTTATACTCATGACAGCCTCTACAAATGGAGTTACGGGACATCCGTTCTATGCGGACTATAACGCTTCAAAAGCAGGCGTCAATTTATTAGCAAAAACCATGGCATTAGAATTGGCACCACACATTCGAGTGAACACAATATGTCCTGGATATGTATTAACACCGATGCAAATGGCAGAGTATACACCTGAAATGTTAGCGGCTGTAAATGAAGGCATTCCTTTAAAGCGGCATGCAGATCCAAAAGAGGTAGGGGCGTTGTATGCCTTCTTAGCTTCAGATGAATCAGCTTACATTACGGGGCAAACAATTGCCATTGATGGTGGAGAATTAGCTTAATCATAAAACGAGGGGGATTGGTATTTATGAAGAAAAGTCTATTCTATTTGTTATTGGTGATTGCTGCATTGATGGTTGCGTGTTCAGAAAAAGATTCAAATAAAAAAATTGAAACAGCTGCAAATAATAAAGAACAAGAAAATAGCGCTACATCGGAAATGAAATTAGTGAATGATGGGAAGCTAACATTTGCCATGAGCGGTTTACTAAAACCATTAAACTATAAGGAAAATGAAAAATTAGTTGGCTTCGATGTAGAAATTGGAAATGAAATTTCAAAAAGAATAGGTCTTGAACCGAACCCTGTGACAAATCCATGGGAAACGATTCTCCAAGGACTACGAGGAGAGAAATATGATGCCATTATTGGAAGTATGACAGCTACTGAGGAGAGAGCAAAACAGGTGGACTTCTCAGACCCATATTATATTTCAGGAGCTACAGTCTTTATCTCAAGTAAAAATACAGACATTAAATCTTTTGAAGATTTAAAAGGAAAAACAATCGGTGTTATGCAAGCGAGTACGTATGTGGAAGACGCAAAAAAATATACAGATAAAATTAAAGAATTCCCTAGTGAGATATATGCATTACAAGACCTTCCTCCAGGACGTCTAGATGCCGTTATTACAGATAAAATTGTAGGCATTTCAGCGATGAAAGAATCTGGGTTAGAAATTGAAACAGTAGGAGAAGAAATTAAAAGAGAAGAAATTGCAGTAGCTATTAATAAGGACAATCAAGTGTTATTAGATGCAATAAACAAAGCAATAGCAGATATGGTGGCAGACGGCACTTATAAAGAAATAAGTACAAAATGGTTTGGCAAAGATTTATTAGAATAAACAGACTGTATAAATTATTTTACCTAGTTTAATAGAAAAATACTAGGTAAAATAATTTGAATATTCTAAAAATAGTCTTTTATACCAAAAACACTTAAAGAGGTTAGGTGATTTTTATGGAGTTTTTAACGAATATAGCCTCGATATTCCAAAAACATGGAATCGAGTTTTTAAAAGCTACTATTTTAACAGTGGAGTTAACGGTTGTTTCTTTATTAATTGCCTGTGTTATTGGACTTGTTTTTGCCTTCTTCAAGGTTTCAAATATAAAGATATTAGAAAAAATAGCAAACGCTTATATTTTTATTATTCGTGGTATGCCACTTATAGTACAACTTATGTTTTTATACTACGGCATTTCTAGTATATTTGTTCTTTCGGATTTTGCAGCAGGAGCTATTGCACTTGGTATTCATTCTGGAGCTTATATTGCTGAAATCTTTCGAGGATCCATTCAATCAATCGATAAGGGACAAATGGAAGCAGGCCGCTCTTTAGGAATGACGTATTTTAAAACAATGAGACGAATTATTTTGCCACAAAGCTTTAAACGAGCTATACCAGCATTAGCCAATCAATTCATTATTGGATTAAAAGACTCTTCTTTAGTAGCCTATATTGCTGTTTCAGAATTATTTAACCATGCCTTATCCGCTCAAGCGTACAATTATATGCCTTTAGAAACCTACTTTGTAGTAGGTGTATATTACTTAATTTTAGTTTTAATATTCACACTGTTGTTCAATAAACTTGAAAGCCGAATGGATGTTGGAAAGGGGAAAAAGCATGATAAAGTTGAAGTCGCTTTCTAAATCATTTGGTAAATTGAAAGTTTTAAAGGATATAAGTCTTGAAATCGATAAATCAGAAGTAGTTGTTTTAATTGGAGCAAGTGGCTCGGGAAAAAGTACGTTGTTACGTTGTATAAATTTTTTAGAGATTTTAGATGAAGGAACTATCAGCATTAACGATGAAATGATTGATATAGAAAAAACGAATTTAAATAAAGTTAGAGAAAATATGGGTATGGTATTTCAACACTTTAATTTATTTCCTCATTTAAGTGTTTTACAAAATATAACTGAAGCACCTATCCAGGTGAAAAAGCAAAGTAAGGAGGAAGCAAACAAAAAAGCAATGGAGCTATTAACGAGGGTTGGGCTTGCTGATAAGGCTAACTATTATCCTGAACAATTATCTGGAGGGCAAAAGCAACGAGTAGCCATTGCAAGAGCACTTGCGATGAACCCAAACGTTATGCTGTTTGATGAACCTACATCGGCGTTAGATCCTGAATTAGTTGGTGAAGTATTAGAAACAATGAAAAGTTTAGCTAGGGATGGGATGACAATGGTCATTGTAACGCATGAAATGGGCTTTGCAAGAGAGGTTGCGGATAGAGTCATTATGTTAGCTGATGGAAAAATAATTGAGGAAGGGCCTCCCACCGAATTTTTTAAAACGCCAAAGGAAGAGAGAACAGCGAAGTTTCTACAACAGGTTTTATAATCATTATTTCAAGTTAGGAGTTGTGTTTAATGTTAAAAACGTATGATGAAGTATTAAAAGTGACGAATGATCTTGTCAATATTGAAAGTATCGTCAATACTGAAGGCGAAATCGATATATCAACAACACTTGCTAAAACAATTGCTAACCTACCATACTTTCAAAAACATTCGGACTATGTGTTTACATCACAAACTGTAGATGATGAGATTGAGAGATATAACGTATTTGCTTTTGTAAGGGGGACAAAAGAAAGTAGCGCTAAAACGGTTGTCTTAATGGGTCACACCGATACGGTAGGTATAGATGATTATAATAGCTTAAAAGAAAAAGCCTGTTTTCCTAATAATCTTCAAGAAGCATTAAAAAATGAAAAGCTTCCTCCGTTAGTTAAAGAGCATTTGGAATCAAATGAATGGTTATTTGGCAGAGGAACACTAGATATGAAAAGCGGTGTAGCCAGCAATTTTTATCTTTTAAAGTATTACTCAGAGCACCCAGAAGAATTAAAAGGAAATATTGTATTTTTTGCTGAATGTGATGAGGAAGATAGCTCACACGGGGTATTATCAGGCTTAAATGATTTAAAACAACTTAGAGACGAATATGGATTTGAGTATGAAGCGTTAATAAATTCGGATTTTGTAGCGCCTAGATATGAAGGCGATGAAAATAGATATATTTATAAAGGCAGTGTTGGGAAGCTGCTTCCTTCATTTTATATAACTGGAGCTGAAAGTCACGTGGGCTCAAGCTTTGAAGGACTTGATCCTAACTATATTGCAGCAGAGTTAACTAGACAAATTGCATATAATCCTGAGCTATGCGATAAATCATTAGGTGAAACGCCTATGCCGCCAGTATCGCTGAAGCAAACGGATTTTAAAGAAACATATACTGTTCAAACAGCACTTGCTTCCTATGTATATTATAATTTCTTTGTGCAATCATGGTCCCCTAAAGATGTTCTTGATAAGTTGAAAAACCAAGCAGAAATTGCCTTTAATAATGTAGTGGAAAATTTAAATAATCATTATAAGCGGTATTGTGAAATTAGTGAACAGGAATATACAAAATTACCTTGGGAAACAAGGGTGTTATTTTATGAAGAACTAGAGCAATCAATTATTTCACAAGCTGGTGAAAGTTATAAAGAGCATATGAAGAAATTTAAAGAAAACTTATTGGCAAATAAAGAACTAGATGTACGTATGTTTTCAGCGAGAGTTGTAGAAGAGACTTGGAAATGGGCAAAGGATAAAAGCCCTGCTATTATTCTTTTTTATTCGTCACTATATTCACCACGTGTAGAGGTGACTGGTAAAAATCAAAAGGAAAAGAATCTATTAATCGCTTTAGACTATGCTATCGAAAAAGTGCAACCACATTATAATAAGCCGATTGTCCAAAGAAATTATTTTCCTTATATTTGTGATATGAGCTGTGTAGCAATTAATGACGATGAAGATAGCATTCAATCCGTTATTAACAATAACCCAAGTTGGGGGACAAAACATTTTGTTGATTATAAGGCCATTAGGGATTTAAATATTCCAGCAATTAATATTGGACCGTATGGTTATGATGCACATAACAGATACGAAAGAACGGAATTAAAATATACAATGGAAATCATGCCTAATTTAACGAAACTAGTAATAGACAAGCTACTTGGTTCATGAGCCAGTTATAATCATTGATACTGCATTAGAAGTGCCTTCAGACTATAAACAAACTCGAGCAATTTCGAGTTTGTTTATAGTTTTATTAAATTGTTTGGAAATTGTTTGAGTGCCTGACACTCAAACAAATTTTTTTGAAAGGTTGTTTTATTTTAGATTGTTTATTCTATATACAATAAGAAAAGGAGGTGATTTTAAGAAAATAATAAAATCGTTAAAATAATCATAAGATAGAGAAACTAGGTTTAAGGACAAATGGTTTATTTTGAAAAAGAACTTACACTCTTTTTTTTACTCGAAATAAGAACATATGCTCTTTTTAAAATTTGGAAGCGAATGTATGCTTCTTAAAAGGAGTGCTTTGGATGTTGGAAAATAAAAGGGATGATGAAGAAAGAATTAAAAAATTTGAAGGTGAAAATCAACAGCTAATAAATAACGAGTTGGTAATTTCCTTTTTGAAAATACCAACTAACAAAGAAAAGTACATGGATACCATAATAAACCCAACTACGGAGAATATGAAAGAATTAGATATGTTATTTAAACATTTTTATTTTAAAATTCGCTTTATTTCTCATATTTCCTCAACTCTAAAGTTTAATTCAATTAATTTCGACAAAAAATTGAGACTTATACAATCTAGATTTTCTCTTACTTTAGACGCCAAGATTAATGCTAATGAAGGACAAGAAACATTTCTCGATTTAATAGCTGATGAACAAGCTGAAGGCCATTTTAGTGAGGTCAACTTAAAGGATAACTTAGATGATTATGTAATAAGCCCGATATTGTATGATGCATTAAATTCGCTGACAAAAAAGCAAAAGGAGATAATTAGTCTAGCTTATGCAGAAGGTTTAAGCGATACGGAAATTGGACGAAGATTAAATAAATCACAGCAAGCTGTCTCTAAGACCCATAAAAAAGCTTTGGAAAATATGATGATGTATATTAAAAATCATGGGGAAAAAAAGGGGGATTTCTGATGATAACAGAACCATCTGATTGGATCATGATAATCGGAAATTTTGGTTTTCCAATAGCAATAACAGTCTACCTTTTCATTAGATTCGAAAAAAAAATTGAAAATCTTGAGTTAAGCATTAATAAATTATCGGACCTTATTAAAAACGTAAGAAAGGACTGAAGGGAGATGTCACAAGAATTAATTGCCTTAGTAAAAAAATCAAAATATGATGATAAAGCTTTATTAACTGTAATTAATTATTTTGAGCCTATAGTGAAACATTGTCTTTATCAAACCCATCCGCATTTTAGAGAGGATTTACGTCAGGATTTACTTATTAAGCTCATCAATACTATACGAAAATATGATGTGAATTCCGTCCCAGGATTTTGGGATTTGAAGAAACGATATAATGAACAAAATAATTAGGTTGTTTTCATCTTTCATAAATAAAATCGTAGTGGCATAGCCAAGTGGTAAGGCAAAGTTTGTAAAACCTTTTTCTCGGTTCAAATCCGAGTGCCACCTAAAGTCGTTAGAAATTGTTTGAATTATTTGAGTTGTTTGAGTGCCTGGCACTTCAACAGGCACTCTATTGTAACAAAGCATGGCTAATATTACAGGAATGTTACAAAAAGCCGCAATACCCATTAATTAATACCCATATTTTAACGTTGATAAACCACAAAGTGTTGGTATATCAGCTTTTTTTTTACTTTTAAAACCGTTACACAATTGAAAAATTAAAATACCTTCATTTGTGATAGTCTATGTATAGGCAAAAAAGTTCCTTGAGAGGGGTATAACAAACTTATGAAGAAAAAATGGTTATTACCGATTTTTGCATCTTTTATGTTATTTTCAACAATTCAAATAGATAACGCTGAAGCGGCAACTGCAAATGAAGTTACTGAAACAGCGACGAAATATTTAGGCATTCCTTATGCATATGGTGGTACAACTACTAGCGGATTAGATTGCTCTGGCTTTACTTCTAAAGTCTTCAACGATTTAGGCATTAAACTAAACCGTACATCAAGCTCTCAATATCAGCAAGGTACAGCGGTTGCGAAGAGTGATCTAAAAGTTGGCGATTTACTTTTCTTTAACACGAGTGGTAGTGGTATCTCACATGTAGCGATATACATAGGTGACGGTAAAATGATTCACTCTCAAACAGGTAAAGGCGTTAGCTATTCTAATGTAAACGATCCATATTATTGGAGTTCTCGTTACGTTGGTGCTAAACGTGTAGCAGATTTTGACGCAGAACAACAAGCTGAAGTGACAAAAGTAGCGACTGCTGAAGTAAAAGACGCTGCAATTGACTTTTCAGTATATGCTTCACGTGCTGAAGTTGCTGTACAAATTGCAAAAGCTTTAAATTTAGATACATCTGATAAAAACACGTCATTTGCAGACGTAAAACCTACTTATGCACATGCTGGTGCAATTTCTGCTGTGGCGAAGTTAGGAATTTTTACAGGTGATGATCACGGCAAATTTAATCCTTCTTCTCCAATGACTCGTGCACAAATTGCAAAAGTTTTAGTAGTTGCTTTTGGTCTTGAGCATAAAGGTGATGTTGTGACATTTGCTGATGTTCCTGAAAACTATTGGGCAACAGAATATATTTCAATTATCGCATCAAACGGTATTACATCAGGTAAAGATAACGGCAATTTCGGCTATGATGAAATGTTAAAAATTTCTCAGCTTGAAACATTTATCGAGCGCGCTAAGCAAGTGAATAAGTAATCAATTTCTACTTCGCTTCGGACAAGGGCTACGTTTGAAGTGAAGCAATGCATGGAAGTTCTTTTAAATAACGTATAAACGGAGGAGAGTTTGCACTTGCAGGCTCTCTTCTTTTTATGAATCTATATGAAATGGGGTGATATAAAAAAATGTCGAATAGTTACAATCTATGATAGTTTTGTATGTGAATTTTTGTTAAAATGAACACAATAACACGAGAACATGAAGGGAGGAAATAAGACATTGTACTTTAAAAAAATCAGTCTTATATTATGCGTCTTATTCATTTCAGCTTCTATGTTTACGATACATAGTGCAAATGCTAGTGGTGGTTTTGAAGATGTACCCCAAAAGCATGAAGCTTATGAAGAGATCAATTATTTAGTTAGTTTAGGTGTTATTAAAGGGTACACGGAAAATGGTAAAACGTATTATAAGCCTTATAATAACGTGACACGCGGACAAGTTGCAAAAATGGCCGTTGTTGCTTCTGGTAACAAACCATTAGTTGTCAATAAATCCAATTTTTCAGATGTAACAGTTGGTACCGAGCTTTCAGGCTACGTTGAACGTGCTATACAGCTAGGATACTTTAAAACAAATACAACAGGTCAGTTTTTACCAAACAAGCCTCTAACTCGCGATGAAATGAGTTATGTATTAACAAAGGCATTTAAGCTTGACGCAAGTGAATACGAAAATATTGATTCTCCTTTTGTTGATGTAGGTATTACACATCCCTACGTTCAATATATCAATACGATTTACTATAATGGTATTACAAAAGGAAGCGGTCAAAACTATAATCCAAATAGCCAAGTAACACGTGCACAATTCGCATTATTTGTTGCTCGTGCTAAAAGTGAAAAATACCGTTTAGAGTTACCTGTAAAAGGTGTTACTGTTCCTGATACAACACAGGTTATCGGTTTAATTCAAGTGACAACAGATGGCTTGAATATTCGTAAATCAAAAGACTCTTCAATTAGTACTAACATTGTAGGTACAGTCGATAAAGGTGGAAAACTATCAGTCTATGCAGTTGAAGGAGACTGGTTAAAAGTAACATATAAAGGTGCATTTGCTTATATTTATAAAACGTACGCACAATTTTTAGATGCGGACGGTAATGCGTTAGGAAAAATCCAAAAAGAAGTGAAGACAACACAAGGTATCAATCTTTATGTGAAGGCTACTTCATCTTCTAAAACAATTTCAACAATCAATAGTAATGTTAAACTGCCTGTCTATAAAACGGTTAATGGCTACTATTTAACAGTAGTAAATGGTTTACCAGGTTATATTGTTGCAAATAGTACAGAGGATGTGGAAGTAGAACAACCTTCTATACCAGATCCGACTCCACCACCAGTGGCAGGAGACTTACTAGGTCGTGCAACTGTTGATAGTTTAAATGTCCGCAAAGAAGCGAACTCAACTTCTACGGTACTAGGTAAATTAAGTAAAGGCGACTATGTGCATGTTAACAGCATTAGTGGCTACTGGGCTCAAATTACTTTTGATGGACAAACAGGCTATGTGCATAAATCTTACTTAAAACTATTAAACCAAAGTGGTAATGCACTGAAAAATCGTATTATCATCCTTGACCCTGGTCATGGTGGTAAAGACCCTGGAGCTGTAGTAGGTTCCACTTCAGAAAAATCTATTACATTAAAAGTTAGTACACTAGTAAAACAGAAACTTGAAGCAGCTGGAGCGAAAGTGTTAATGACTCGTACAGGTGACACATATCCTTCATTGCAAGACCGTGTTGATTTTACCGATGCAAACTTTGGCGAAATCTTCGTTAGTATACATGTCAACTCAGCATCTAGCACCTCTGCACAAGGTACTGAAACATATTATGCTGTAACAACTGGAGATATGTATCAAGAAGATGTTGATCTCGCTACTTTTGTAAATAACCAAATTGTTAATAACTTAAACATGAAAAATCGTGGAGTTAAAGAACAACAATACTATGTTATTCGCAATACATTAATTCCTGCGATTCTAGTTGAACTAGGTTTCCTTACAAATGGTGAAGACCGTGGCAAAATGACAGATGATCAATATATCGAGTTATTTGCTGAAGCTATTTATAAAGGTATTTCTCAATACTACGCAAAACAATAAAACGAAAGAGCTACATCGTTCATATTTTAGAACGACGTAGCTCTTTTTTTATTGGATGAAGGAGATTACAGACAATCTATCAGCGCTAACAATCAAGTTATTTAGCATTTGCATGAAGTGTACGATTTACAAATTGGGCAAAGTTTTGGCGTGTTACCGTGTTGTTTGGTTTAAAAGTTTGATCCGCGTAGCCTGTCGTTATATTTAAAGCAAAGAGAGCTTGAATATCTTTAAAATTGACATGAGATATCGGGACATCAATGAATGTATTTTTAGTAAAGCCTTGTAGCTTAAAGCCCTTTACAAGTGCATGTGCCATTGCTGCACGTGTCATTGGTTGATGGGCGTTAATTTTGCCATCTTCTAACGAAAGAATCCCATAGCGAGCACCTGTGGCTAAAACCGCATAGCCATAATCGCCCGCATTTATATCACTGGCGTTCAAGCTTGCTGAGCTTGAAGGGGTGATACCAAGTGCACGTAATATCATGTCAGTAGCTTGTATCCGAGTGAGTGTGCTTTGGGGGTTAAATTTACCATTACTACCTTTCACAATACCTAATGCATGTAAGTTTTTTATGTCATAATAAGCACCATTTGATGTTGATACATCTGGAAAAAAAGGGGCAACCTCAATAGACGCCTTATTGGAACCTTTTGTACGTGTGAGCGTTTTAATTTCTGCAATGGTTGCAAATTTTTCGTCAGCATTTTTACGATCATCGCGGCCTTCTATGAAGGAAGTACGGATCGTATATGTTCCAGTGGCTAAATTTCCTGGCATAAAAATTTGATATTTTTCCGAGTGGGTACTAATATCTTTGCGGTCAGCATTAGTAGTTGTTGCATCTGCAGCAAGGCCTGGTATATAACGATCATGCCCTTTACCGACAACGTGATCGTTTGCATCGAGAATTTCTACTTTTAGTGTACCGCGGGCTGGCACATTGCCATTGTTTTTAACCGTTACAGTAGAGTAGAAGACGAATTTACCAGATGGCGCTACATAGCTTTGCACACCGTCAGAGTATAGCGAAAGATTATAGCGACGTGGCACATCACTATCATGATTTTCGACAACCCAACGTAAAGCGTGCTTCATAAATACTTGAGCGTCTAAGTCGCCTTGTGTTGTAGAGTAAGCAACACCGTTTTCGTTATCTTGCCAATCTGCTTTGGTATTAATAGTAATGTAATCATAAATTTTGAATCCGATTTGTACGACTCTACCTTTGCCATATTCAATAGCATGTGCTGCACCGAACTCATTTTTCTTCATTGTTTGTGGCTTATCAGTATAATCGTAATTCGAAAAATATAATAGCGGTGACGCAGAGCCACCTTGCCATGGTTTAATGATTTCAACCCACTCACGATCAGATTTTTTAAAACTTAGTTGGCTTTTGCCGAGCTCGTTAGTAGCATTTTGGATAATTGGATGAACTGAATTGTTATTGCTAATTGTTCCGTTACCCAACACGATATCGTCGATAAAGCGTGAGTTGAAAACTTCTGATAGGTTATCCCATTCCATGACCCATGAGTCGACATCATAGATTAACGGAGAGAGGTCCATTTGGCCAGCCTTTGGAAATTTGGCAGACTCGTTACGAGCTGTTTGGAACGCAAAAATGGCACCGCCACCGTTGCGAACGTACATTTTGACATTTTCGCGTTGTTGATGGTTCATCATGACCGTATAAGGAAAGACGATTGCATCATATTGGCTTAAACTTTCTAAGCTATTTAAGTCCTTTTCGTAAATTTTCTCTACATTGAAGCCTTGTTGCTGATATAAAAGGAAAGCTTTTAGCTCTTTGTTGTATGTAGAGCTATAATCTACCTTTGGAGATACAGTTTGTCCCTCATATGTACCACCAGGGTGTGTGGCGTTGGCATATTTCTCGCTACTTTCAGAGAAAACGATGCCAATTTTTTGTGTTGTAGCTTGAGCTTGCGTCGGTAATAGGAATACAACAAGCAAACAAGCGCAGACTGTAATTAATGAAAGAAATAACTTCAATAAATCCACATCCTTGTTTTGTATTTTTCTCAAAAATAGTATTACTTCATTTCATCATACACCCAAATAATTACTGAATCGTAGAGATTTAGGTGAAAATGAAAAATTTGAGCATTTTTATGTAAAATCCATAGAATACTTTCTATAAGTCTATCCGTATTTATGATATAATAACCTTTGTTTTTGTAGGGAAAACTAAAGAATATAATAGTGAATAACAACTATTGATTCACGATAGAGGAGGGCAATAACATCTATTTAGATGTATTACATGTATGAATAAACTGAAGCAAGTTTTCGCAAAGGTCAATAAGATTGATACGTTTTCACCGTATTTCTTTTTACCTTTTATATTAGTACTATATTTCTTTACAAGTCTATTCGATTTCCATCGATTTGAATTATTTAACGTTCGTGTATCAATTTTGCCAGCGGTACTAGTAGCACTTGTTTGCTATTATATCGGTGTTTATATTATTGATAAATTACAATGGACAATCCCATCATTTGGGCTATCTTTCTTAGGTAAATATGTTATCCACATTGTTGTATTACTAACTATAATCGGTTTAGCTTCTTATTTAATGATGATTTTTGGTGGAGGTTTAGGGATTTCAGATGAATCGAATCGTCGTAATCTCGATCCAAAACTAAACTTCTTCAGCCAATTATTATGGTATGGAATTTTACTGTTATTATCTTACAAAATGATTTTAGAAAAGCATATGACATGGAAGAAAGCAATTGTATACGGCACGATCTTTGCTGTTGTAATGTTCTTGTTCCTTTTAATGGGTTATCGTACGCCATTAATTATTATGCTATTTACTGGAATTATTATTTTCCACTATGTTGTGAAACGTGTAAAATTAACTTGGTTCCTAACAGCATTATTTGTAATCGGTGTTGCGTTCTCGATGTTTGGTTTCTTACGAGTAGTAACAGAAGATACAACGAAAGAATTCAATAATCGTGATCAACCAGATGTTGAATTGACAGAAACAGAAAAAGAAAAGCTTTTAACTGTTGAGCAAAAAGTAAATTTAACACCTAAATGGATGCGTTCTATTAATGGTGAAAGTGTGACAGGTCATATCGTTTTAAGTAAAATTATCGAATACACGCAAGAAGAAGGCTATTTAAAAGGCGAAATTCACAAAGGGATCTTTAATACGATTCTTCCTGGTGAGCAAATTTCACCTCGTATGAAGGTGACGGAAGTTGTGAACTCATTGAGCGTGGAAGAAGGTAAATATATTACACGTCCAACAAGAACAACAACACCTACCTTTATCGGACAACTATTCCTAGATGGTGGCTATGCGCTTGTAGCAATTGGCTTCTTATTATATGGTGTATTAATTTCATTAATCTATAATAAAGTTAAACAAGGTGGCATCCGTAGCTTCCACTCAGTAGCCTACGCATTTGTCATTACACTGTTTACAGTGTCGATGCACACAGGCTTACTTGATTTAATCTTTATATTAATGTTAGGTTTTGTAGTAATTGCATCAGCAATTATAAAAACAGAGCAAAGAAAACTTCGATACTAACAGTAAAGGGCTGCCCTATTAAGGACAGCCCTTTTATTATTCCTGCATAGGGGGAGTGAATCGCGGAATTCCAGCGTCATACCGCGGAAAAAAGGTGCAGAATCGCGGAATTCCAGCGTCATACCGCGGAAAAAAGGTGCAGAATCGCGGAATTCCAGCGTCACACCGCGGAAAAAAGGTGCAGAACCGCGGAATTCCAGCGTCATACCGCGGAAAAAAGGAGTAGAATCGCGGAATCCTAGCCTTATATCGCGGAATCTACCGTATTGCATGTAAAAAAGCTCCATCCAATAGCATTATTGGATGGAGCTTTTGTTTTATTTCACTGTATCTATAAACTGAATATAGTCTTTACTAATGTAAGCTGAACCAGTGTGGAGCTTATCAGATAGTACTTCATACCAGCCGTTAAGGTTTGTGTTGATAACAATAACAGGCATCCCACTTCTAGCATATGTGAAGAGCGGGCTATTGCTAGTAGAAGTGTCTACACGTACATTTAAACCAGTCGTTGTTGTTAAGCCAATTTTATAAGGATTATTTGCATCCTTAAAGCCTAACGCTTTTTCAGCACGATAGTAGTGTCCAGCAATTTTAGCTCCCCAGTACGGGTCAGAAGCATATTTTACGTTAAAACCAAGTGCTTTTGAACCGACTACTGCCCCGTTTGCATAGTTTTTCCCAGGAGCACCACCTGGTGTAATATAGTTTGGTTGTAGGAACTTATCAACCAGTTCATTAATATTTGCAGCTACACTGTCAAATTTCTTATTAAGGGGATTCGTGTCATAAACATATAAACCAAATAGGTTGTTTAAGTTTTGTGCATGATCACTCATACCATAAGCACTTTCATGCTGAGCAAGTGCCAAAATTAACATGGCGTTAATATGCGAGTTTGCCTCAACCTCTTTTAATGTTTGGCCTAACCCGATAAGCTTACTTTTCGTAGTGGCATCTTTATAAAGTGTAATACCTGTACTTTCCATTTCCGCAAGCTTGTTCATAATGTAAGCATCGATTTCTTCTGCTGTGTATTGTGTTGTTGCACGAGCAGGTAAAAATTGATAATAGTTATAAGCGTCACCTTTAGAAGAGCCATTACCATTTGTGAAGTAAATACCATTCCAGCTATAGTATTTTTCACCTTGCTTCATGAAGGCAGGTGCTTTTCCGTAAACATAGCTTGAAGAATATTTATTTGTTGCGTAATCGTATAGTGTGTGTTTAATTTCACCATTTTCGTTTGAATAGTAAGAACGTCCCTTACTTAGTGAAAAAGGAATTAGCGTTACATCGGCCTGTTTTAAATAGCCTACTTGACCAGCTAATCGCACTTTTACTTGTGCTGCATCACTGCTGATATATTCCATTTCTGTATTACCAGCAACAGCGATTTGATCTTTAATCGTTTCTGAATAAAGTGCAACATATTTATTAGTTACAACATAGCCAGAGGTCATTTTTACAATTTTATCTTTTTGAACGATAACTTGCGTATTTTTTGTTAAGGCTTTTTCCGCAGCATCAAAGCTTGTGAAGCCTTGATTGCCAACTAGTGTACCATTTGAAATTTCTTTAATCGCATAAGTAGAGAAGTCAGCAGCAGCATCACCTGCAAGTAACATTAAACGTTGAATAAACGTTGCAGCTTGTCCAATTGTTGCATTTTTTTCTGGCATGAAGTAGCCATCAGAACCGATAATGATTCCTAAATGTGCACCGATTGCTACGGCATTGCGATAGTCTTTAATAATGGATGCATTATCCTTAAACGTAATGGATGAAGTACCCTTAGGAATCTTTAAATAATCAATAGCTCTCTCCAGCATAATTGCCATATGCTGTCTTGAAATGGCTGCATCAGGTTTAAATGAACCGTCTGTGTATCCAGTAATAATTCCAGCTGTAGCAGCCAATTGAATGTCCTTTGCATACACATATGTATCTGGAACATCTGTAAATGCCATACCGTTATTTGCTTCAAGATTCATTACCTTCGCTAAATAAGAAGCAAATTCACCACGCGTGACATTGTCATTTGGACGATAACTGCCATTAGCATCCGTTACTAAAGCGTTCTTCGAAATTAAGTAGCGCAGACCATTTTCATGAGCATGCCCTGAAAGTTCATCAGCAGATGCCATTTGGGGTTGCCAAAAGAGCAAGCTAACCACTGCCATAAGCAATGCAATGATTGATAGTTTTTTCATATTTTTCCCTCCTAAACTTTAACATCATTTTACCAAAGTTAGAGAGTCGAGATAAGGTCAAATGTATGGATTCTTGTAAAATGCGTCAATATAAATAGTTTTTTTACCAATTATATGTAACTGGAAAATAGCTTAAATGTTCCATAGCTATTTTGGCATATTTTTGATAATCTTATAGAAGTAAAACAAAGAAGGGAAGGTGAGGGCTCTACATTACTTGAGGAGCGCGAAAAAATGAAAAAAATAGCAAAAATTTTACTGATTTTAGTTGTAATGATGTCGATCGTTGTTAGTCCGCTAAATGCCTATGCATTTCAAACAGTAAAGAAGGATTACCCGCTTTCAAAAGGTGTACAGTATAAACAATATACATACAGTAATACCTATACAAACTCTATTAATCATTTATCGATTAATGTTGGAGATCCGACGACAGAAGTACAATTAGGGATGCCCGCAGCAGTCAATGGAAAAGAATCGACAGTAGCAAATGCGAATCGTCTTTCTCGTGAGGGAAATCGAGTAGTTGGTGCTATTAATGCAAGTTTTTATAATATGTCAGAAGGTTACCCATTATTTTTACTAGCTAAAAATAATGTTATTTTGAACGGTGGAACAGTTTCAAGCGGTTCCGACCAATATATGAATGTTCCGACGGCTTTTGGAATGACATCTGATGGTCGCGGTGTTATTGATTATTTTGATTTTGACGTGACACTATCCCATAACGGAACGAATTACGAGATGTCAGGCTTAAATCGTACACGTAATATATATGAAGCTATTATTTACACACCACAGTTTTATAGCAAAACAACAGATACTAATGAATACGGCTTTGAAATAGTGGTAGACACTGGTTCACCGATTACAGAAAATACATTTGGACAAACGTTAACTGGTAAAGTAACACAAATTAAGCCTTATGGATCGAAAGAAAAATTAACGATTCCATCTACTGGCTTTGTTGTATCTTTACAGGGCGGTGAATGGCACAATAAGTTAAGCCAAGTAGCTGTTGGCGATGAAATGAGTGTTAATTTTTCAATTGATCAGCTTTGGCAAAATGCACAATTTATATTGGCGAGCGGTCCTTACTTAGTAAAGGATGGTAAACCTTATATTATGATGAGCACTTCAAGCTCACGTGCAAAAGAAGTTGCACCACGTACAGTAGTAGCTACAAGTAATAATGGACAAACAGTGCACTTTATTACAGTAGACGGGCGTCAAACCCATAGTAAGGGCATGAATATGGTGCAACTTGCGAATTATTTAGTAGCACTTGGTGTCGACAGAGCCATTAACTTAGATGGCGGTGGCTCAACAACAATGGGTATTCGAAACTACGGCAGTAATAATGTGGTCTTAGCGAATTTGCCATCCAATTCAGGTAATACGCAACGTCTTGTATCTGCCACACTACAAGCAGTAAGTACAGCGCCAACTGGCAAGGCAACACATATCAAATTTACGAATAGTACAAACTACGCAACACTTTTAGTAGGTGCTTCATCAAGTGTAGCTGTTCAATATGTTTTAGATGATAACTATACGACACTACCTCTAGATGGTCATTTATCGTTAGCATCTCAAAACCAAACGTTACAGATTAATGGCTTGAACTATACAGCAACACAAGCTGGGGATGACCGAATCTATATCGGCTATGACGGCGCTGCTGTGCAATCATATCAAGTTAAAGTAGTAGATGCCCCTACAACAATGGCTGTTGCACCAAGCTCTAAAACGGTAGGTGCAGGCGAATCTGTTAACTTTACGATTGATGCAAAAGATGACGCAGGTAAGCCTATTGTTTATAATCCTTCTCAAGTGAAATGGTCTGTAGAAGGTAACATCGGTACAATTACAAGCACTGGTAAGTTTACAGCGCAAAATCCAGGGGCGACTGGTAAGGTAATCGCTACTTTAGGAACGAAAAATGTAGCTGCTACAGTTTCTGTAGCGAAACCAGCGTTGTTTAAGGACATTCCGAATAATTATGTCTACTATAAAGAGATTGAATATTTAACGACGCACAATATCATTACAGGTCAGGCTGATGGTACATTTAGACCGAATGACAAGCTAACTCGTGCACATGCAGCAGTCATTATTAGCCGTGCATTAAATTTAGATACAAAAAATGTGAAAAATCCAAGCTTCAAAGATATTCAGGCAAATCACATTTACTATAAAGAAATTGCAGCTGTTGTAGAAGCAGGGATTATGAGTGGTCGTGAAAATAATACTTTTGACCCGAATGCAACATTGACACGAGCGCAGATGGCGAAAATTGTGGCAATTGCCTATAATTTAAAAGGAACAAGTAGTATTGCATTTAAGGATGTTCCAAAAGATCATTGGGCTTACACATATGTACAACAACTAGCAGCAAACAACATTACGACTGGCTATGACGGTAACATTTATAAACCGAACGAAGCGATCAGTCGAGCACATTTTGGTCTGTTCCTTTACAGAACGATTAATAAATAATCGCTTAAAAATGAAGTAGTACTTTTTTGCTGTTTTAAGCTATGAATTGTAGCCATAAGACGGTAGAAATAGAGGGAATCTCGTAGATATTCGAGGTTCCCTTTTTTTTTACTATTTTTAAAAAGAACGAATAAGTGCAATTGTGGTATAATCTCTGTATTAAAAAGTAAAAGGATGTTTTTTAATGAAAATAGGCATTGTGGGGAATTACGGCAATGATAATAATGGTGATGAATCAATATTATACGGCATTCTTCAACAAGTAAAACAAACATTTTCGGTAACGAGTGACGACATTACCGTTTTTAGCAATAACACAAAACAAACATCCGAGCGTTATGGGGTACATAGCTATCCGTTGTATCATAAAAAGGGCAATCTATATAAAACGTTTATCCATACGTATAAAAATAACAAACAATATGTATCGAACTTTGACCTCCTCATCATTGGTGGTGGTGGTATTTTAATGGATTTTTATAAACGTGAAGCCCATCTTTATGGAACATACGCAATGATGGCAAAACAAAATAATATTCCCTACATTATTTACGGATGTGGCGCAGGACCACTAGATACATTTTCAGGTAAAATTAGTATCCGATTCATGTGCCGTTATGCAGCAAATATCTCTGTGCGTGATCCGCAGTCTAAAAAGTTATTACAAAGTATCGGGGTCAAAAAACCGATAGAAGTGATTGGTGATCCTGCGTTTACATTAAAAGGCGATCGCAAAGATTATGCTGAAAAGCCAAGAAAAATTGGTGTATCTGCCGTTCCGTATTATAATGCAAACTATTGGCCAGAAGGTAATGTAGCAAAATATGATGCATATGTAACAGGTATGGCGAAAAACTTAGATAAAGTCATTTCGGAGCAAAATGCTCACATCACATTTTTTGCAACGAAATTTCCTCAAGATGTAACCGTGACACAAGATATTCAGAAGAAAATGCAGCATCGTGCACAGACAGAAATAATTGAGGGCAATCTTGTGCCTGAGCGTTTACTAGAAGTTACGGGCGAACAAGATATAATAATTGGTACGCGTTTACATTCGCTTATTTTGGCGACCAATTCAGAGACTCCCATTATTGCTGTATCCTATCATACAAAAGTGCAAGATTTTATGTCCTTTGTTGGTGCATCAGATCGTTGCTTACAGATGCAGGATATAGAAGATGATGAGAATGCTCTTTCTAAATTAGTTGGTAAACTAAGTAGCAATTGGGAACAGTCAATTGCAGAGACGAAACAAATTGCTACACATATTCATAAAGAGGCCATGTATGGTCAGGAATTAATGAAAAAGGCAGTGACACGTCTATGAAAAAAATACTCGTCATTAGTAATATGTATCCAACATCTGATCATTTATCATTCGGTATTTTTGTAAAAAATCAAGTTACAGCTCTTGAAAAAGCTGGACTAGACGTTGAAATAGCAGTGAATACAAACCCAGCTACAGGCAAGAAAAACACCATTGTAAAATATGCTAAATGGGGATTTTCTACATTATTGAAGGGGTTAAAAAATCGAAAATCAATCGATATTACACATGCGCACTATGTGTTTCCTTCAGGGATGTTATCGCTACTTTTAAAGAAAATGTTTGGTATACCGTACATTGTTACTGCTCATGGTGGAGACATTGAACGTATGGCAAAGAAAAGTGCGAGAATTCGCAACTGGACAGCGAGTATTTTACGTGAAAGTGAGCATGTCATTGCAGTAGGTCCTGTGTTAGCACAACAAATTGAGCAAGACTTTGATATAGCTCCCGACAAAATCTCAGTAGTTAGCATGGGCGTGAATCGTGAAGTATTTTCACAAGGTAGACAAGCAGAAGCACGACAACAATTGCAATTAGCCAAAGAGCCTTTTGTTTTTCTATTCGTAGGAAATGTTATTAAACAAAAGGGTGTTGAAGAGCTACTGCAAGCATTCCAAATGTTAAAGACGAAAGTGGAGCGTCCTATAGAGCTAGTTATTGTAGGCTCTAGAAGAGATGAGGGATTTTTCCAATCTTTGCAACCATTCTTCAGTGAAGACGTCAAATTTATAGACCCACTAAAACAACAGGAACTTGTAAAGTGGTTCCAGGCAAGCGATGTCTTCGTATTACCATCACATTTAGAAGGATTCGGACTTGTAGCATTAGAGGCATTAGCGACAGACACACCTGTCATCGCTTCTAAAGTTGGTGGCCTCGTATCACTACTTGGTGAAGGTGCAGGGCATTTAGTGGAGCCTGAAGACGCAATCGCTTTATCTGAGGAGATGCTGCGTGCCGTGAACACGCCGAAAGAACAATATATGAATCGTGAAGCGGTCGAAGAAGTATTAGACGTTCACGATGAAAAAAATATAACTGCAAGATGTATTGCCATTTATAAGTCGGCCATTAAAGGTGGGGATGACTTATGAATAAATTTATAAAAGTTGTAGGAGCCGTAGCGATTATTAATATCGTTGCCCGTGTCTTCGGCTTCTTACGTGAAATGATTATCGGTTACCAATATGGTAGTACACATATTGCAGATAGCATCTTCACTGCTTATACCATTCCGAATTTTTTATATTTAGTAGTAGGTGGGGCTTTTACAACGGCCGTTATCTCGATTTATAATCGGGAAACGACAGACCGAGCATTATTTGTAAAACAGTCCTTTACGATTGTATTGTTAACAGTTTCCATTATGACTGTCATCTTATTAGCTTTTACAAACCCAATTATGGACATATTTAACCAAGATAAAAATACGGAAGATTATACCCAAAGTGATTTAGACTTATTGAAACATCTTTACTTTTGGATGATGCCGTCATCTATATTACTTGTGTTATCTTCTTGGTATAGCGGCTTACTGAATGTGAATGAAAAATTTCACTTATCAAGCTTTGCCATTTTAATTTACAATGCCATTTTCTTAGTAATTGCTGTTGGCTTATCTCTCTGGATCGGCCCAATTGGGTACGGTATTAGTGCTTTAGCCAGTGCGGTTATTATGGTTTATTTCTTAATAGTTGGTTATCGTAAATTAGATTCCCATAAAGTTGGGTTTTCTTTTGAACACAATATGTCCTCAAAGCAACTTTGGATAATGGTTTTACCAATTATGCTTGGAGGAGCGACAATTCAACTTTATGCCTTATTACAGCGTGTATTTGCTGGAATGCTTTCAGAAGGGGCAGTTGCAGCTGTGAACTATTCTTCTAAGCTAATGCAATTCCCGCAAGCGATTTTAATTACAGCTGTGACAACGGTCATTTATCCAATTCTGAGCCAAAAAGAAGCTAACAATGATCTTGCTTCTATTAAGAGCCTGTATTCAAAAGGTTTACATTATCTATTGTTGCTACTTATACCAGTAACAATATATTCTTACTTCTACTCAGAAAACCTTATACAAGTTATATTCCAATATGGTAAATTCGATGCTGATTCGACTGCCATTACAGCACCTGTCTTAGCAATATTCGTATTATCCATGTATTTCTTAGCTGCGAATACGTACATTACACGCTTTTACTATGCAAAAGGCGACTCGATGGCACCTGTTATTTTTAGCTTAATTAATGTCTTTGGTGTCAATATTGCGGTTATTATGCTGATGGTGGATAATTACGGTGCTGAAGCAATTGCTTGGGGTACATTAATTAGTTCTATTACAAACTTTATTATGCTAGTCGCTTATGCAATACCGAAGTATGACTTGAAAATGGGCATCTTCAGCAAAGAGTTACATTTTTTCAGAGCGATGCCGCCAATGATTATCATTACGATTGTCATGTATTTCTCAAGCCATTATTTAGTGTTTGAATACAAGTGGTTAACATTCATTGTAGGTCTAGCTATTTTTATCGCTGTCTTTGTTGGATCATACTTAGTATTTGGCATTAATGAAGTAAAAGAATATTATGATAAGCTGAAAAAGAAGCTGTTAAAACAATAAAAATGAGTGACTGTATAAACAGTCAGCTAAAAAATCAACGTTTTCTTCTTTGTTAAAAATATGCTTATTTTAGACAGATTATCTTTATCAAAGCATGTCGGGAGTACTTCCGACATGCTTTTTATATTGTATCTAAAGCTAGTGAAAGGGCATTTGTAAAGGGTTGTGATGAAGAGTGGGGTAGTCTCTTTTTTTGATGGTAGTAGTTTGTAAGAGGCAAGAAAAGTATCATGTATCATATTATTGTTAAAAATGCATAGTGTAATTTTTTGAATTGTATTATAATTAACATTATTCAGGCAGTGAAAAGGTAAATGGTGGGTTTAAATATGGTATTAAATATTTTTAATACCATATTTAAACAAAACAAAACGAATATTTATTAATAGAGTAAGGTGACTAGTATGGCAAGAGGTAGGAAGATTAATTCGAATGGAGAAAGAAGTAAACAATTATTACTTGAAAAAGCTGTGGAGCTTTTCTCTGAAAGGGGATATTATGCTACAAAAATAAGCGATATAGTGAAAGCGGCAGATGTAACTCAGCCTACATTTTATTTATATTTTAAAAGTAAAGAATCGCTCTATAATGATTTGAATATAAAATTCCAACAAGGATTTAATGAAATCATGTCCAATCAAAATGAAGAAGTGGAAAAAGGGATAGAGGGCTTTATTCAAATGTTGGAGCAAAAGCTATATTTGTTGTTCCTTTATATAATTGAGAATCCGAAACTAACGAAAATTGGCTTTTTTGAATCTAAACAATCATCATGCGTTAAAACACAATTAACACAGCAATTTATTGAACTAGTTTATCGTCATGATTGTGATCGTCTATTTCAATTACAAAATATAGATATAAAAATAGTAGCAGATAGTTTAGTTGGCTCATTTGAACGTTTAATATTAACAAATTTACTAGAACAAAAAAGCAAGCCGTGTGAACTTGCACGCAATTTAGTGCATGTATTTTTTCTCCTAAGAGAAACGCATAAGTCGGGAATGTAGATGTAGCTTATTAGAAGTATAAAACCCATCTCCACATAGCTTGGAGAGAGCGTTAAGACTACGGCACACAAGAACATTGGGGACGAAGGAAAGGATTCCTAAGGCATACGCTACGCCTGTGGAAGTACCAATAGAGAGGGTCTCAATACGTCGACAGCAAGTGTTAGATTGATTATAGACAATCTAACACTTTTTTGTAGTGGTTTTTATGGATTAGAAAAGCGTTTGATTTCGCATTGGCGCGACTATCAAACGCTTTCTATTATGGAAAAATCTATTTTTAATTAGTTACTGCTATATGGAGATAAATCCCCTTTTGTAGTTTGTCACCTGAAGATTTTTGAATAGTTGGATGCACAAGCAGCATGTATTCTTGCCCTTCAACAAGTGGTTCAGCAGGTTTAATAATTAAGGAATTATCTTTTTCCACCTTTGTTGTAAATGGAACTTCATCTCCACCTAAAGCAACTAGCTGTACGCTTCCTTCAGGAATTGGTGTAGAGAATGCCTGTGAAAACTTCACAGTAAACGTTTTAGTAGTAGGTACATTTTTTAGGCTAGTTAGTTCTTGATAATCTTTGTATTGTGCCTTAATAGCATCATAATGTGCTTGGAAAATTGGAGCAGTCTTCGTTTGTATATTAGGCTTCACACCTACTTCATTAATTGTATGACCTGCAGGACCAGTAAATTTACCGACAGTAAGCTTTAAATAACTACCGTCATGCAATTCATAGAAGCCTTGCATAGCCCCTTTACCGTAAGTAGTTTCACCATATAGAATGGCAGATTGTTGATCTTGTAACGAAGCTGAGAGCATTTCAGATGCACTTGCACTATATCGATTTACTAAAATACGAGTATCTGCTGGAAATTTAACGTTTTGTTGCTTAGCACGTACTTCGTAAGAGGCATGTGCTTCTTGCAATAAATAAGCTATTTTTGCTTTAGGAAATAAACCAGTAAGCTCTTCTGCTGTTGTAACATAGCCACCGCCATTATTTTGTAAATCCAAAATAAAAGAAGTAGCGCCACGCTGTTTAAGCTGAATCAGTGCCTCTTTTACTAGTTGCGCACCATCTTCAGAGAAAGAAGACATTGCTATGTAACCAACATTACCAAATAATAAAGCAGATTCTACGTTTGGCAGTGTGAATTTTTTACGTGTAATTGTTTTTGTGGATGTAGACCCGTTCTCGTGTAATAGCTTAACCTGTACTTGTGTACCTTCATTACCGATTAGTAGGGAAGAGGCTTCTTCTATGGAGTTACCTACTATGGATTGACCGTTAATGGAAATGATGATATCTCCAGCCTCGACACCTGCATCAGATGCTCCACCTTCGTCGATTACTTGTAAAATGTGTATTCCATCATCATGTTCCTCAATAACAACACCAATACCAATTGTGGATAGATTGATGCTATTCATAAATTCTTCAAATTCTTGTTTAGTAAAATATGTTGAATAAGGGTCTAACATATTAATAATGTCAGAAATGGTTGTTGCCTTTTGTAGATCTCCATTAATTTTCCCAACATAGTTTTCTGTTATAATTTCTTTTATTTCTTCAACTAGTTGCTGGTCATTATTATTTGCAGCAGAAGCGTTTGATAATGGAAAAATGACAAAGCTCAATACGAACAAGAAAGACCATAATACTTTTTTCATAAGACACCTCTTTTCAGAATTATTTACATATATTATACATGAATTTCCATATTGACGTCGAATAAAAACAGACACGTCTATCGTAGAACGTGTCTGCTAGCATTACCTATTTAGTTTTTCTTGAAAAGCTTATGAATAATGAAGCCGATAAGCGCACCGATCATTGCAGGGACAAGCCAACCAAGACTTTGCTCGTACAGTGGTAATGCTTTTAAAATATTTTCATAGGAAGTAATTTTAATTTCCATTTGTTTTAAGCCGTCATAAACACTAACAAAGAATGTTGGAATTAACGCTAAAATGTAAACAATTCGTCCACCATTAAAGAAATGATCAGCAAGCGATAACACCATTAAAACCATTGCCAGTGGATAAATAATTAGTAGTACGGGTAGTGATGTATTAATAATTGTTGATAATCCAACATTTGTAATGGCTACACTTAATAATGTAAATACGATTAAGAACGTTTTATATGAAATTTTTGGGAAAAGCTTATTAAAGAACTGTGCATTGGCTGTCAATAAGCCGACAGCAGTAGAAATACAAGCTAATAAAATAGTAAGAGATAAAATAATACTTCCGAAGCTGCCGAAAAGGTATTCTGCAGATTTTGCGATGATGACGCCACCATTATCAGATGTACCTATTGCTCCTATACTTGTATTGCCGATATAGCCAAGTGAAATATATACGAAGGCTAAACCAATGGCAGCCACAATGCCTGCAAAAATTGTTGTTTTAACTTGCTTTTTAGTATCTTTCATTCCCATATCACTTAAAGCTTGTAAAATGACAATACCAAAAACAAGTGCACTGAGAACATCCATCGTTAAATAGCCTTGAACAAAGCCCTCGGAAAATGGCGAAACATTGTATTTCCCAACAGCCATTCCTGCTTCACCCATTGGTGTAATAAAGCTTTTAACAGCTAATAGTAAAATAACTATTAAGAGTGCAGGGGTTAAAATCTTGCCTACACGATCTACTAGTTTAGAAGGATTGAAGGCTAAATAAAGTATAAACGCAAAAAATACGATCGATGTAATAAATAGAGGAGCCCAATGTGCTTGTGCTGCCTCTGAAAGAAATGGTGCAATGCCGATTTCGTAAGACACAGAGCCAGTACGCGGAACGGCGAAAAATGGCCCGATTGCTAAATAGACAATTGAAGTGAAAATGATTCCGAAAACAGGGTGAACACGACTTGAAAGTAGCTGTAAGTCGCCACCTGCTTTTGCAACAGCGACAATAGCAAGTAATGGTAAACCTACACCCGTTATTAAAAATCCAATCATAGCAATTGTAATATGTTCACCGGCTTGTTGGCCTAGTAACGGTGGAAAGATAATGTTGCCCGCCCCTAGGAACAAGGCAAAAAGTAGTAAGCCTACAGCTAAATTCTCTTTGATGAAAATCAAGATGTTTCTCATAAATACTAAAACTCCTTTATAATTGAAAAAATAAAACTTTCTAAAAATTTTAAATACAGACATGTATGTTATCATAGGACTATAAAACTTGCAATTATTATACTAATAGTAGATAGTCGGATTCTGTAGTATTCTATAGGATTCATAAATTGTTTGAAAAATAGTCAGTTTTTCCGATTTTTGTTTAGACATATCTTTAGTATGATAGACACACAAGGAAATATTCTACCATGAACGGAGGCTATTTGATATGCTAAAATCACAAAAATGGAGAATTCTCGCTTTAAGCACTATTGCTACTTCATTTTTTGCAATACAAACTGCAGAAGCTGCAACATATACAGTACAAAAAGGCGATACGTTATCCAAAATCGCCCAAACCCACCAAGTGACAATTCAAGACATAAAAAAATGGAACAATTTATCAAAGGATACGATTTATGTAGCCCAAAAACTAGAGATTACAAAGCAGGCGACAGCTGAAACGGTAAAACCGTCAAAACCTACAACGGAAACAGTTAAACCGTCAAAGCCAACAACAACTACACCTTCTAAGCCATCGACTGCCGTTCATACAGTTATTAAAGGCGATACGCTCTCGAAAATTGCAAAGCAATACAATGTGACATTAAAAGAGCTTAAAGATTGGAATGGAATAGAGAACGACACGATTTATATTGGACAAGTGTTAAAAATTTCTCCAGTAGCCGTAATACCCGAGGGTGATACAATACATAACAATGTGACTTCAGATACGGGGGCACCATCAAAAGTAACAAATCAAGATCCGACAGCGAATGGACAGGCTATATACAAAAAAACGGTGGAACTGGCTAATAAACTAATTGGAACGCCATATCTTTATGGCGGAAACACACCAGAAGGTCTTGATTGCAGTGGATTTATTTTTTACGCTTTCAATCAAGGCGGTTTGAAAATTGGACGAGATAGCAGCGAAGGCTATTTCAATAACAGTACAACGCAAGTGAAAAATCCTGTACCAGGAGACTTAGTATTTTTTGAAAATACGTATAAAGAAGGTATTTCTCATATGGGTATTTACCTCGGTAACAATAAATTTATCCACGCAGGTACGGATGGTGTAGAACTTTCTGATGTTACGTACTCTTACTGGTCAACTAGATTAGTAGCTTATAAACGATTCGATACAGTGAAATAAGGAAAGGGCGATATTTGCATTGTGCAAATATCGCCTTTTTATGTGCTAGAAGGACGTGCGGATTGCCAGTAAAGTACGGTAATCGCCAGAAGGACAGTGCTTATCGCCGATAACTCGGACGAACCGCCGATAGAAGTCAATGAAACGCTGTAAACTGGAGTGAAGCGCTGTTCAACTTCCGCGAGAAAGTGAGCACCATATTTTCACTAAAAAAATCCTTCTTTCCGAAAAAAGAAGGATTTTTGCTGTTTTTATTGAGTAACGCGTGCTGTCCAGCGAGAAAGATCAGCTTGTTGTGCATCAACAAGTTCAGCTGGGAAAATGAATGTCCAAGGTTTTGTTGAGTTCGGTTGGACAGTTAAGATTGGATCCATTGTAAAGGAACCTTTTGCAATTTGTTTACCTGTTGCATCGATGATTTCTAATGGTAATTGCTCTAAATTAATCGCTTTGTTGTGACCATTACGGATAAAGATGGATACATTTAGGTTCCCATTATCAGCAAGCTTTGCTTGTAGACCAGTGAAGTTAACTTCCGTTTCACCTAACTTTGGTAATGTACTCACGATTTTTGCAAGCTCTTCCTTTTGTGCAGCTGGTAACTGTTTCTCCCATGTAGGGTCTAACTCTAATTGGTGACCACGTAATGAGACAAGGTTAAAGGCAATTTTCCAGCCGTCTTCTGGTACTTCGTCAACTTTAATAGTTGATTTTTCAAATTCAAATACCCATGGACGTGCACTTTCAGCTGGAATTGTGCCAAGCGCTTTAAAATCGAATTTTTTAGAAGCTATTAGCTCATCATTTTTATCCATAATGAATAATTCAATTTCACCTAGTTCAATTGCTTCTGCTAATGATGAACGGAAGAAGGCGCGTACAAGCCATTTGCCCGTGCGTGGCTCCTCTTCAATACTAATAGATGATAGTGATAATTGATTTGGTTTTAATGGCTCTAGGTCATTTGCTAGGAAGTTAAAAATGTATTTTTGTTCCTGAGGTACATCCCATTCAGGATGGAATGAAAGTTTCGTTACAACGTCACGATTGTCACCTTTATTTGCTGAAACTTTTCCTAGTAAATCTTTAGAATCAATTGTGTTTTCTTGAACGATTTTGTCTGATTTCTTAAAAAATGAAAATAAACCCATTATTGTACCTCCTGTTGTCCTTCAATCATTTTCATGAAGCCTGTAATTTCAATAATAATAGAACGGCGTAATTCCTGGAAGTTCTTTCCGAATAATTCAAGTCCTTCGCGTTGATAAATACGCATTGGATCTTCTTGTTGATAATGACGTAAGCCAATACCTTCTTTTAAGTGAGCCATTGCTTCTAAATGCTTCACCCAGCCACTATCTAAATAACTCAACATA
This sequence comes from Lysinibacillus sp. JNUCC-52, assembly GCF_015999545.1. Lineage (NCBI taxonomy): Bacteria > Bacillati > Bacillota > Bacilli > Caryophanales > Bacillaceae > Lysinibacillus > Lysinibacillus sp. JNUCC-52. Next base: position 2,074,944 of record NZ_CP065546.1, on the reverse strand, counting down.
ACTTGTGGAATAACAGCCATTACTTGCTCATTTTCTGCAAATTTTTGCATATGATCAAGGAGTTCTTGCTCAGAAGGCTGGACATCAGCTAAAATTTGCTTCACTTTACCTACTTCACGATCGATCGTGACTGGAGTAATGAATAACGAATTAAGTGAATTTTCCATTTGGTCATAAGCCCATTCTACAGAAGGGAGCTCTTCAGGCGCAGCATCTCGCACTGCAAAATCGACCGTTTCGCTCAGCATTTTTTTCAACTCACCCATTAAATCCTCGCCAGCTAAAATCTTGTCACGTAAACCATAAATAACAGTACGTTGATCATTGATAACATCGTCTAATTTTAAATTGTACTCACGCATGCCGTATTGTGAGCCTTCAACAATGCGCTGTGTACGATTAATTAGCTCTTGTACATCTTTGTTTTGAATGACCTCATTTTCATCCACAACCATTTTTGCAGAGAATTTTTCAACTTCTTCTTTTGCATAGCGGCGGAACATATCATCTTCAATAGAGAGAATGAAGCGACTTTCACCTACGTCACCTTGACGACCAGAGCGACCGCGCAGCTGATTATCAACGCGTCGGCTTTCATGCTTTTCGGTACCGATAACATACAGTCCACCAAGTTCATGGACATCGTCGCCTAGCACGATATCTGTACCACGACCAGCCATATTTGTAGCAACGGTAATACGTCCTTTTTGACCTGCTTGAGAAATAAGCTCAACTTCTTGTTCAACCGTTTTTGCATTTAACAATTGGAATTTCAGGCCCTCTTTTTTCAAATGATCTGCAACCATTTCGGATTGTAGAATAGATGTTGTTCCAATTAACACTGGTTGTCCTTTAGCATGTCGTTGTTTCGCTTCAGCAGCTACAAATTTATATTTGGCAGCTTGCGTTTTGAAAATCATATCAGGTTGATCAACACGTTGACGTGGACGGTTTGTTGGAATTTGAATTACTTCCATGCCATACACTTCACGAATTTCTTTTTCCTGTGTTTTCGCTGTACCTGTCATCCCAGAAAGCTTCGGATACATACGGAAATAGTTTTGAATTGTAATTTGTGCCTGTGCTTTATTTTCTTCTGTAATTGTTACGCCTTCTTTTGCTTCGATAGCTTGGTGTAAGCCATCAGAAAGAGAACGACCTTCTAAAATACGACCTGTGAACATGTCTACAAGCTCGATTTTATCTTCTTTAACGATATAATCAACGTCACGCTGGAACATGACATGGGCACGAACAGCTTGGATCACATAGTGATAAAGTGTTTGATGTTCTAAATCATATAAATTATCAACATTGAAAGCAGCCTCTACTTTTTCAATGCCTTTATCTGTTAAAGAAGTAGCTTTTGTTTCATCATCAAAATCATAGTCTTCTTCAGCTTTAAAGCGTTTAGCTAACATTGCTGCAATGCGGTGTAGCTCATCATTTGCAGGCATTTTACCAGCAATAATTAGTGGCGTTTTTGCTTCGTCAATAAGCACACTATCGACTTCATCGATAATGGCGAAATGATAAGCACTTTGCACTTTATCCGCTAAGCTATGTGCCATATTGTCACGTAAATAGTCGAAACCAAATTCTGTACCTACACCGTACGTGATATCTGCGTTATACGCTTCTTTTTTCTCAGTAGGTTCCATCATTGGAATATTTAATCCAACTGTTAAACCTAGGAAGCGGTGAATTTGTCCAACAAGCTCAAAGTCACGTTTAGCTAAGTAGTCATTGACTGTGATGACATGAACACCTTTACCTTCTAATGCGCGTACATAAGAGGGCAGTGAAGCGACAAGCGTTTTCCCTTCACCTGTAGGCATTTCTGCAATATTGCCTTCTGTTAATACAAGTCCACCAATCAGCTGTACATCAAAATGGCGCATTCCTAAAACACGCTTTGAGGCTTCGCGTACAACTGCAAATGCGTCTGGGATAATTGATGTAATTGGTTCGCCTTGTTCTAAGCGATCCTTGAAAATAAAAGTCATTTCTCTTAATTCAGCATCTGACTTATTGACATAGTTTTCTTCTAGATTATTAATTTGCTCTACTATTTTATAGTAGCGTTTTAATTGACGAGCACTTGTTTGCTCGTTGTTGCGTTTAAAAATTGAGAACATGAATTTACGCTCCTTTAAAGTTGTCTAAATGCTAGACACCTCATTATTCTATCAAATTTTACGAATGATGACTACATTTGACATTAAGTAATACAAGTAGAATAATAGAGAAAAATGTAAATTGTGAAATGGTGGAAAATGAATAGAAAAAGTATATTTCAGAGCTTGTTCATGCTATAATCAAATTGGATTCAAATGTAGATTAATTTTTTGAGGGGGAGAGACATGCTTTACGTGTCTTTAATAGCAGCATTCGTTGCTTCCATTTTGTTAACTCCACTAGTTAAACGTTTAGCGTTTAGAATTGGTGCCGTTGACGCGCCAAACTATCGAAAAGTACATGCACGCATAATGCCAAGGCTTGGTGGTCTGGCAATTTTCCTTGCGTTTTTAATAGGGGTGGCGTTTTTACAGCCACAAGGTGAAAATAGTTTAGCGATTATTATCGGAGCTTGTATTATTGTAGCAACTGGTGTCATTGATGATATGCGCGAAATTTCCGCAAAGGCAAAAATGCTTGGGCAAGTAGTAGCGGCCCTTATCGTTATTTTTGTTGGCGGAATTCAAATTGACTTTATTAACTTGCCATTTGGTGGCCAATTAGATTTCGGTTTCTTAAGTATTCCATTTACTATACTATGGATTGTTGGTATTACGAATGCGATTAACTTAATTGATGGCTTAGATGGTTTAGCTGCAGGTGTTTCTTCTATTGCACTAATCACATTATCAGGTATGGCATTTATAATGGGCGATATGTTCGTATTAGCCTTTGCAGCAATTTTAGCTGCAGCGACAATTGGTTTCTTATTTTATAACTTCCATCCAGCAAAAATCTTCATGGGAGATACTGGAGCACTATTTTTAGGATTTATGATTTCAGTATTAGCATTATTAGGATATAAAAACTTTACGATCATTTCGTTAATTATCCCAGTTATTATGCTAGGTGTACCGATTTCTGATACATTCTTTGCAATTGTTCGTCGCTTACGTATGAAGAAAAAATGGTCGGATCCAGATAAATCGCATTTACATCATCGATTATTGGATATGGGCTTTACACATCGTCAAACTGTACTGATTATTTATGGCATTGCGATGATGTTCGGCTTAGCTGCTATTATCTTCTCAATGGCTAAATTATGGGGAGCAATATTGCTTATTACAGTTATTTTAATCGCCATTGAAATTTTTGTTGAAATCATAGGACTCGCTGGCAAAAATTATAAACCGCTCTTAAATTTCATGCGGATTTTTAATAAATAACATTCGAACCAACTATACTGGACTATAGTTGCTCAGACAGAAGACAAACTCAAAGGCATTTGAGTTTGTCTTCTGTCTTTTTTGTACTATCGCGGAAAAACCTTGTTGCTTCGCGGAAATATAGGTCTAAAGCGCGGGAATAATCCCATGTAACGCGGAAAAAAGATGCCGTATCGCGGAAAAAGGGTCTTGAAGCGCGGAATAACAAAGCGGAAGCGAAAAACAACCAGTCACAGGTTAAATACCCGCAACTGGCTGTTTCTCAAAAACTCTATTGTGCTGACTCGTTAGTCGAACTGTCTTCGCCAGCTGCATTATCTTTATCTGTATTATTATTTGTTAACGTTGAAGATGAAGATTTTAAAGCTAAATGATTTTTAAGAATTTGTGATACGTCATCAACTGATTGCTGATCTAGTTGATAATAGTAAACACCTGTAGACATATCATCGTTACCTTCTAAAGTTAACGAATCGATGCGTGGTTTACCTTGTTTTAAATATGACAGGAATGATTTCATTTCACTAAATGTCATATTTGTTTTCATATTATCACCAATTGCTTTAATGACATCATCATACTTTGTAATAGAACCGACTGAAGCTACTTTATTTGTAATAGCTGTTAAAATTTCTTGTTGGCGAATACCACGTTGAATATCATTATCTTGTTTACGAGTACGGGCAAGTGCAAGTGCTTGACTACCACTTAAATGCTGTAAACCTGGTTTTAAATTAATTGTATTACGATCAAATTCATCTTTTTCGTGTAATGCATATGGCACTTCTGCTTCGATGCCGCCTAATGCGTCGACAACATCAATAAATGCATTAAAGTTCATGCGCACGTAGTAGTCAATTGGTATATCTAGAAGTCCTTCAACTGTTTCAATTGTTGCTAGTGTACCGCCTAAAGCATGTGCATGGGTAATTTTATCTTTATAACCTACTGAAGGAATATAAACGTAAGAATCACGAGGGATACTTAACATTTTAATCGTTTTTGTGTTGTTGTTTAAAGTCGCTAAAATCAGAGCGTCTGAGCGTGAGTGATCAGAACCTTGTCCACGATTTTCGCTATCATCAACACCTACAAATAAAATCGAAACATTATCATGAACTGGTTCTACTTTTTCTTCTCTTAGTGTAGAAACATCGCGACCTTCTAATTCTTCATGTGCTGAGTTTGCAGCGTGCTCGGCTTGCTTTGTAATATATACTCCGTAGGCCGTAACGCAAATTAGGAAACTAGCAACAAGTAGTAATGCTACTTTTATAATGAAAGACGCTTTAGAAGACCTCTTTTTCCTTTTTACATTTGTTCTTTTCATATCTGGTATATTCTCCTCTTGATTTTGGGAATAATTACGCGATTGAACTAAATTTTATTCATAATAGCACAGAGGCGTAACTGAGTAAGTTAGCTCAATATTAAAATTATACTATGGACCTTCAGCATTAGACAATTAAAACTATTTATTTCACAATAAATTCGATAAATTGCGCACTCTCGAATGAGACAGAAGCTTGTCCATTTGTAAGTTCTGTAATCCAATTGGTAAACTGATTTTCTTCCTCTTTCAACACGGAAACAATGATTTCGACACCTTCTAAGTAGCGAATTTCCTCTAATGAGTATGCGGAGTTGCGAATCTCATTTTCTACTTTTCCAAGCCAAGTGTAGTCGATGACAATTTTCATTAGGTGGTGTAGCTTGCGTTCGACAACTTGTGCAGCGAGTAATCCTTCTGTTGTTGCTTTACCGTAAGCACGAATAAGACCGCCGCCGCCCAATTTTATGCCACCAAAGTAGCGTGTGACGACAACGACCGTATCTTTTAAGCCTTGTTTTTTTAAAACCTCTAACATAGGGACGCCTGCCGTGCCACTAGGTTCCCCATCATCATTTGCCTTTTGGATATAATCATGCTCCCCAATTATATAAGCAGAGCAATTATGTGTCGCATTATGATGCATTTTTTTTATGCGCTCAATAAACAACATTGCATCCTCTTCGCTTTCAGCGCGTTCTATATAAGTGAGAAAGCGAGATTTAGATATTATGATTTCACTTTCTCCATAGCCTTTTACAGTTAAATAGTTATCTCTCATATGTGTCATTCTCCTTTAAAGTAGGGTTGTATGCTATAAATTTCATAAAGAAAAAGCATTAATTTTTATCATTGTGATGCTATAATAGGTTTAGACTTAGATTCTATGAAATTGGTCTTTCAAAATACTATGTGGTAATAAGGACATTAGACTGGGGAGTACACTATGTTTTCAAATGATACCTTCGATTTAAAGTCGCTTGATGACGTATTCAATCGAATGTTAGAAACAATAATGAGCTCTAAAGACGATATTTTCATTATAAGTGAACAAAGCCGTAGAAGCTTTGAAGATATGCAACGAGAGCTAGAAATTGTTCGAAAACAGATTTCAACTGTCATCGATGAAGGCGATGCTTTAGAAAAAAGCACGCAACTTGCTAAGCAAAGACTTGTGTTAGTGAGTAAAGCTTTTGATAATTATACCGAAGAACAAGTTAGAGATGCATATGAAACGGCCCATGATTTTCAATTGAAGCTCTCCGTCATTAAAACACAAGAAAAGCAACTGCGCGACAAAAGAGATGATTTAGAGCGACGTCTAAGAGGATTACTCGATACAATTGAACGTGCTGATCATATTGTTAATCAAGTAAATGTTATTTTAAATTATTTAACGTCTGATTTAAAAAATGTTGGGTTAGCGCTTGAACAAGCGAAAATGAAGCAAGATTTTGGTATACGAATAATCGCAGCGCAAGAAGAAGAGCGAAAACGTTTATCAAGAGAAATTCATGATGGACCTGCGCAAATGTTGGCCAATGTCTTAATGCGTACGGACTTAATTGAAAGAACGTATCGTGAAAAGGGCATTGAATATGCTTTGGCTGAAATTGCTGATTTGAAAAAAACAGTGCGCAATGCGCTATCAGAAGTGCGACGTATTATTTATGATTTACGTCCTATGGCACTCGATGATTTAGGTATTGTACCGACATTAAAGAAATATTTGTCGACTGTGACCGAATATAATCCGGGAGTTGAAATCCATTTTCAGTCAAGGAGTACAGAACAACGTATTCCATCAAACTATGAAGTATCCATTTTCCGTTTAGTTCAGGAATGTGTAACAAATGCTATGAAACACGGGAAATGTAAGGATATTTGGGTAAAGCTTGAATGGTTGAATAACGCGGTAAATATTGTCGTGAAAGATGATGGCGTTGGATTCGATCAAAAAGTTGTAAAAGATCATTCCTTTGGTATTTTAGGAATGCGAGAACGAATTGAAATATTAAATGGTACAATCTCAATTGAAAGCGAGATTAATAGAGGTACAACGGTACTATTTAAAATTCCGTTAGAAGTAGATTAAAGAATGTGTTGCAGAATTTTAGGGGGTAAAGACTTATGACGAAGATAATTATTGTAGATGATCACCAGCTATTCCGAGAAGGGGTTAAACGTATCTTAGATTTTGAAGATACGTTTGATGTAATTGCAGAAGGTGACGATGGCACAGATGTTGTAAACTTATATGCGGAAAATCAACCGGATGTTGTTTTAATGGACATCAATATGCCAGGAAAAAATGGTGTAGAGGCAACAGCTGATTTAATTGCAGAATTTCCAGATGCAAAAGTCATCATGCTATCTATCCATGATGATGAAACATATGTAACACATGCATTAAAATCAGGTGCACTTGGCTATATGCTAAAAGAGATGGATGCTGATGAAATCGTAGAAGCGATTAAAGTAGTGGCAAATGGCGGCTCTTATTTACATCCAAAAGTAACAAAAAATTTAGTAGCAGAATTCCGTCGCCTTTCTGAACATGAAAACAAAGGTAACTTCCATCAAACGGAAATTCGTCGTCCATTCCATTTACTAACAAAACGTGAATGTGAAGTTTTACAATTACTAACAGACGGTCAATCTAACCGTACAATCGGTGAGACACTGTTTATTTCTGAAAAAACGGTTAAAAACCACGTTTCAAGCATTTTACAAAAAATGAATGTAAACGACCGTACACAAGCCGTAGTAACTGCCATTAAAAATGGTTGGGTTGAAGTACGATAACTGCATAGTATAGTATTAAAGGCTGTTTTTAAAAGCTACTTTAACAGATAAAGTAGCTTTTAAGGCAGTTTTTTTTGTTGTGCAACATTTTAAATTAAAAGACGTCATAAGAATGATATAAGCACCTAAATGTAGAAAATGCGCAACAAAATTCCTACTAATGCATTTATATGCTACAATATTGCGCGGGAGGTTTTATGATGTTAAAGAAAAGTATTCTAGCAGTTTTAACCTTATTAGTGTTAACTGCCTGTGGCAATAAAGATGAAGACTTAACTGCAAAAGAGCGAGAAAAGGTTATTGAGGATGGTACAGTAGGCTTTGAAATGATGGGTGGAGAAGTCGAAAAAGCGACGAATGTACCAGTTAATGAGGAAGAAGCAATTTTAGCGGCGTTTGAAGAATATATTGCCGCATTAAATGAAGAAGAAATTCATCGTTATATGAAAACGATATCTAAGAACCCAAAAGGCTTTAAATATGATGAAGAAAAAGTATTTGCAGAAGAAATATTTGACCAATTTGATACGAAACGTGATGTTACTAATGTAACGATTGCAAAGTATGGTCAGGAAGAAGCACAAGTATTTGCTAATATGACGATGCACTCTTTACAACTTGAGACGAATGTCGAACACGATAGTGCTGGACGACAAGTTACGGTATTTGTAAAAGAGGATGGGGCTTGGAAAGTGACGAGCGTCTTTTATATTGGTGATGATTCAAAATCTAGCACGGGCAATCAATAAGGGAAATTCTTCCCTTACTATACATAGGAAATGAATGTGAAGTGGACATCATCGTTTGAACTCGTACTTACTAGTAGTTCAATTAGGATGTAATTACGTTAGGTCGTAATTCAATTCACATTCATTTCTTTTTGAGGTAAACTTGGAACATAGGAGAGTGGACATGAATGAGGACGGCAATCGTAACAGACAGTACTGCATACATTACGCCAGAAGAACGAGCGCGCTTAAATATTCGTATGATTCCGTTAAGTGTAAACATCGCAGGTGAATTATTCGCAGAGGAAGTAGATATTACGGCTTCTGAATTTTATAATAAAGTACGTGGGGCAAAAGAATTCCCTAAAACAACACAGCCACCAATTGGTGAGTTTGCTGCTCTCTTTGAAGAGTTGGCAAATGATTATGACGAAGTAATTTCTATTCATTTATCAAGTGGTATAAGCGGTACATATCAAGGTGCTGTTCAAGCAGGAGAAATGGTGGAAGGTATTGATGTATTCGCATTTGACAGCGAGATTTCTTGTGCGGTTCAAGGCTTTTACGTGCTACGTGCAGCTGAAATGGCGGCGCAAGGTTGCACGGCACAAGAAATATTAGCAGCATTAGCGGACATGAAGCAGTCTATTCGTGCTTACTTCATTGTAGATGACTTAGCGCACTTACAACGTGGAGGCCGTCTATCTTCAGCAGCAGCTTTAATTGGAGGTTTATTACAAGTAAAGCCTGTTTTGCATTTTGTAGATAAGGTAATTGTACCTTTCGAAAAAATTCGTACACGTAAGAAAGCACTAAAGCGTGCAGAAGAATTACTAGCAGAAGATGCAAACAAGTATGACAAGATGGATGCAGTAGTCATACATGGTAACTGCCAAAAAGAAGCTGAAGAATGGTTAGCACAGCTCGCTGCAACCTATCCGAACGTAGACTTTAAATTGAGCTATTTCGGCCCAGTTATTGGCACACACCTTGGTGAAGGTGCGATGGGATTAGGCTGGACAAAAAAATAATATAAAAAAGTCTCTACAACTTGTTGTAGGGGCTTTTTTTATTTATTGTAGGCGAGAAATCTCTGATAGCGTGAGCGAATCGCCAGTAAACCTGGTTGAAATCTTAGATAGAACCGCATGAAACGCCGATAAACTCTATCGAATCGCCGATAGAACACGAGGAATCGCCGATAGAACCGCGTGAATCGCCGATAAACTCTATCGAATCGCCGATAGAACACGAGGAATCGCCGATAAACCTGAGTAAATCGCCGATAACCCTGCAGAACCCCCTGCTAGAACCATTATCACAAAAAGAAAGGAGCAAATTAAAATGAAATATAAAGGATGGCTGTTGCCTCCTGCTTTACGAGATTTTCATGAAGGGCGTATATGGTTAATGGAACATTCACCATTTGCTAATTATGACATACAGTATGCTATTGATAAAAAGTATCTTCATATAATAGAAGGTATTCAAACAAGACCACGATTAAGATGTAACCGTTGCTATAATGATAAGCCTCAGTTTTTTACGATGTTTGATTGCTCAAAATGCCAACAACAATGTGTGTATTGTAGACATTGCCTAAGTATGGGCAGAGTGAGTAGCTGCACGCAACTGATCATATGGCGAGGGCCGAAAGCTTATAGAAAAAGACAGCATCCACTCAAATGGAAAGGCCAACTGACGGAACTTCAACAACAGGCGGCGAATGAGTTGCTTGAAAGTATTGAAGCAGGTCGATGTCATTTGATTTCAGCGGTGTGTGGGGCTGGTAAGACAGAGCTGCTTTTTCAACCAGTACAGTATGCGCTGGAAAAAGGGATGCGCGTTTGTATTGCAGCGCCACGAACAGATGTTGTGCTAGAGTTGTTGCCACGCTTTCAAAAGGCTTTTCCTGAAACCGTCATTCACGCTTATTATAGTGGAGCGCCGCAGCAGAACGGTTATGCGCAATTAATACTGGCGACGACACATCAGCTATATCGCTTTGAACAGGCATTTGATGTCATGATTGTTGATGAGGCGGATGCATTCCCTTATTCATTCGATGAAACATTAGCAAGAGCCGTGAAAAAAGCCAAAACTGCACAAGCCTCAACTTACTTTATTACAGCAACACCATCACAGACATTAATTGATCAGTTTAAATATTGCTCATCTATTCCAAAAAGATATCACAATAATCCTTTGCCAGTGCCACGCTTTAGCTCGCTATGGGGATATGAAAAAAGCTTAAAACGGGGAAGACTCCCGAGAAAGCTAAAAGTTTGGATAGAGGAGCGGCTAACTAAAAAAGAACCATTTCTTATTTTTTTACCGAAAGTTGAATTGTTGAAAATTGCCATGCCACTTTTTCAAAGGATACATGCAAATATTTTAGCCGTTCATGCTGACGACCCAGAACGAAAAGAAAAAGTACTTCAGCTACGTAATGAAGAAATTCCTGGATTAGTAACGACGACGATTTTAGAAAGAGGTATCACGATAAAAAATGTACAAGTCGCTGTTGTTGGGGCAGAATCGGCTATTTTTACTGGAAGTGCATTGATTCAAATTGCAGGACGAGTTGGGCGACATGAAGCATATGCAGAGGGAGATGTCGTGTTTTTTCATCATGGCATCACAATCGCCATGGATGAAGCGCGCGAGAAAATAATTTATAACAATAAGGTAGGGTTCTCCCAATGAATAAAGTAGAAATGTTTTGTTTGCTATGTGCTCAGCCTTTGCGAATCGTTCCTAACTGGAAAACACTTTTTATAAGACACTTCCCACCTTGTCTTTGTGAAAAATGTTTCTCCAAATTTGAGCTTTCCTCAACAACGACAGCACTTTATCAATATAACGATGCAATGAAGAAGTATTTGCATCAATATAAATTTCTTCAAGACGTTGCACTTGCTAAAGTATTTCGACAGCAGATTCATACACAATTTAAATGTGAAGCAGCAACAATTATTCCGATTCCAATGCATCCGATTAAACAAAAAGAGCGTACCTTTTCACATACCGAGGAGCTTCTGAAAGCTGCAAATATTCCCTATACACAACTTTTAGAAAAAACGACAGTAGAAACACAAAGCTCCAAAAATAGGGAGCAACGTCTAAAATCAGCTTCACTTTTTCGACTAAATCCTGTAGCACAAGTTGAACATAAAGATTATCTCCTTTTTGACGATATACAAACTACAGGGACAACAATGCGGCATGCTAAACAGGTTTTACTAGAAGCAGGTGCCCGAAATGTTCGAACCTTCACATTAATTAATGGATGAAAATGCTAATACATCATGTATAATAGATTACGAATTTAGGATTCGTGTAATTAAATAGTGATCATGCAAGAGGAGGAAGAAGAGATGGCTGAGGTTCGAAATTGTCCAAAATGTAATGAGTTTTTTAATTATACTGGGGTCAGAGACGTATGTCATAAATGCGCACAATCAGAAGAGGAATTATATCAAATAGTATATCGTTTTTTACGAAAACGCGAAAATCGTGCGGCTACAGTGGAACGAATTGTGGAGGCAACTGGTGCTGAAGAAGAACTATTATATAAATGGGTTCGTAAAGGGCGTTTGCAGCCAGCAATGTTTCCGAACTTAGGCTATCCATGCGATAACTGCGGTCATTTAACGACAACGGGGAAACTGTGTACAAAATGCCAAGACGAATTAAAGTCAGAACTTCGTACATTTGAGGCAGCTAAGGAGTTCCGTGAAAGTGTGGCTGAGCATGATCGTGTAACATATCATGCTGAACGTAAAAAATAACAAGATGAAACGTGTTGTTTTTTACACTAGAGTTGAGCTTCCTTCACTTACATATGTTCAATGCTAATGCGAATCAGCATGCAAATTGTAACAGGAAATTCAAAATGACGAAGTTAAATTATACACCTTAAAGATGGTTGATAAGCGAAAGTGTGTTAATTTTAAACAAAATTAGCACACTTTTTTATATTTGAAAACTTAACATTGTTGGAGACAATCCGAAATAATAGTAAGATAAGCTTTTAAGATAGGGGGATGAATATGAAAATTACATCGTATGGTGTTAATGCTGTAAACGCATATAAAAATCAAGTACGTAATGTCAAATCTGGCGACAACAAAGCGTCATTCGCTGACAAAATTGAAATTTCAAAAGCAGCTCAAGAAATGCAAGGTGTAACGACGTACAGCACTGAACGAGCTGAACGCGTGCAACAATTAAAGGCAGATATTGATTCTGGAGAATATAAGGTCAATGCTCGTAAAGTTGCTGAAGATATGCTGAAATATTATCGCTTCTAGGAAATACAGAAAGGGTGCTTAGTAATATGACTGTAGAAACAATTTGTTCTACATTAACAATATTAGAGAGAATGCATAAAAGCTTACTCGAACTAGCCTTTAGAAAAACAGAAATTATTAAAGCTGGCGATATCGAAGCACTAGACCAAATGCTCAAGGATGAGCAGGCACATGTAGCGGCCATTGATAAGCTCGAGCAACAGCGTCAGGTACAGGTAACCGAATACCTTAAAGCAAAAGGAATTGCTTTAACTGACAAAATGTCTGTTGCTGATGTCATCGATGCTGCTGAACTAGAAACTGAAAAAGAAGCACTTTCAGCTGTTCGCAATCGACTAATGCTCATCATTAATGATTTACGAAAACAAAACGAACTCAATCAAAAAATGGTATTCCAATCATTACAATTTGTCAATCTAACATTAGATGCCCTACGCCCACGCCCAGAGCAAATAAATTACTCTGGTCGTGAGGTGCGTGGCACGAATACAGTAGCCAAAAAATCGTACTTCGATTCACAAGCTTAATTTTTAATCGTTACTAAAGGGAGGAATAATGATGCGCTCAACATTTATGGGCTTAGAAACTAGTAGAAGCGGTTTATTTACACAACAATCTGCTTTATATACAACAGGTCATAATATTTCAAATGCCAACACACTAGGTTACTCACGCCAACGAGTAAACATGCAAGCTACACCAGGTTTTCCAACAGCCGGTTTAAACACGCCTAATTACCCTGGACATATGGGAACAGGGGTAGAGACAGGATCTATTCAACGTATTCGCGATGAATTTATTGACCGTCAATATCGTCAGGAAACAAACAAGTTAGGTTATTGGGAATCACGTTCAAATGCTATTTCTCAAATGGAAGATATTATGGACGAACCTTCTCAGTACGGTTTAAACGCAGCATTAGAACAGTTCTGGAAAGGTCTACAAGATGTTAGTACAGGTCCAGAAAATGCGGCATCACGTAAAGTAGCTATCGAACGTGCCAACCATTTAGCCGAATCATTTAACTATATCGATACGCAATTAAAAACAATTCAAGGTAACTTAGGTAACGAAATTAGTGTTTCGACAAACCGCATCAATTCCTTACTAAAGCAAATTGCTTCTATTAATAAGCAAGTGCAAGAGGTTGAGCCAAATGGTCATGTTCCAAATGATTTATATGATGCTCGCGATGTGTTAATTGATGAATTAAATAGTTACATCCCAGTCTCAATTGAACGCGTTCCTTCGGGTGGACTTGCTTCAAGTGTAGCTGAAGGCAGTGTAACTATTACATTTAAACCATATGGCACAAACACAGCTATTAAATTAGTGAATGGTAAAGATGCTGCTAGCATTGAAGTAAATAGTGGAACTACACAAATTGATGGAACGGATTTATCAAAAGTATTTACGAGCATCAATGTAGTTGGCACAGGTACAGCTGACTCAGGCACGATTACATATGACCAGTTAGAGCCTGGCAAAGGTAAATTATTATCATTGATCAACTCTTATGGATATCAAGATGGAGCAAATGTTAAAGGCTATTATCCAGAAACGATGGCTAGCCTCGACAAACTTGCTTCAGAATTTGCAAATGTCTTTAATGCGATGCATAAGCAAGGGTATGATTTAACAGGTGCTCAAAGTACAATCGATTTCTTTGAACCAATTGATAATACAAAACCGATGTCTGCAGGAAATATTAAAGTGAATGCTGACCTTTTAAAAGATCCTTCAAAATTGGCTGCATCTAGCAAACCAAATGAAGAAGGGAACGGTAAATGGGCACTTGAGCTTTCAAATATCCAATCAAAAGTTCAAGCAAATTTAGACGGCGCAACATTTAATACATTCTATCAAGGAATCATTGGTAAGCTCGGTGTCGATGGAGAAGAAGCAGCGCGCCTAAACGCCACTTCTGAAACACTACTTGTGACAATCAGCAACAGCCGTGCTTCCATCACTTCGGTATCGCTTGATGAAGAAATGACGAATATGATTACATTCCAACAAGCGTATAACGCAAATGCTCGTATGATTACTGTTATCGATGAAACATTAGACAAAATCATTAACGGCATGGGCCGAGTAGGAATTTAACTAAAAAATAAATGAGTACGACTAAAGGAAGGAGCTTTTACAAACATGCGCGTAACACAATCCATGTTATCGAATAACATGCTTCTAAACTTAAATAATAGCTACGGAAAAATGTCCAAGCTACAAGACCAAATCACTTCAGGCTCTAAAATCACAAGACCTTCAGACGACCCTGTTGTAGCAGTAAAAGGGATGGGCTACCGACGTGATTTAGGTAAAGTAGAACAGTATTCACGTAATATGAATGAGGTTAATAATTGGCTGGATACATCGGATGAATCATTAAATCAAGTGGGCGAACAAATGAAGAAAGTCCGTGAACTTGTTATTCAAGCAGCGAACGATACAAATACACCAGATGAACGAGCAAAGATTAAATCTGAGATTGACCAAATTCAAAAACAGCTTCAGGATGTGGCCAATACGAAAATTGGAGACCGCTATATATTCAGTGGTACAAAAACAGGACAACCATTATTCATAAATGGCACACTTAACAATGCGAATGTCAATTCCGAAGATGTTAAGATTGAAGTATATGAGGGTATTGAAATGAAAGTCAATACTGCTGGTGTGGATTTATTTAAAAGTGTTGATGACATGATGAGCAAAATTTCAGGTTTGTTAGATCCAAATCGAATTCCTCTTGCAACAAGTGAAGAAATCAGCTCTACATTAGGTGGCGTTACAAGTAATAGTACAACTGATGATATTACAACAATGCACAATAAAATTCTCGAAGCACAGGCAGATGTTGGTGCGCGTCAAAACCGTGTGGAATTAATGGAAAACCGCTTATCAATCCGAGAAATCAGCGTAACGAAGCAATTGTCGAATAACGAGGACGTTGATTATTCAAAAGCTATTACAGAAATGGTAACGTCAGAATCGATTCATCAGGCAGCATTGTCTGTCGGCGCTAAAATTATTCAACAATCTTTAGTTGATTTTATTAGATAAATACAATTGATTTTCCTACTAAATAAAACCAAGCGTTTGAACATTTTGTTCAGACGCTTTTCTTGAAAGGAGAAGTGTACATGAGACTCCCACAAATCCAAATTCGTACAACGGACGCACAAATTGACCTTAATATTGCTAAGCCACAGCAATACATTAAACAACCAAGTGCTACGCAGCATATTGAACAGCCTGCTGCAATACTCGAGATTAATACAACACGCAGTGTGCTGAAAATTGATTCATCTCAAGCAAGACGTGACTTAGGCTTAATTGGACCATTAGAATCAAGTGCAAATTATGCGCAAAAAGGGAAACAAGAGGCAATGAAGGGCATGGCACGAAGAGCAAGGGAAGGTCGGCAAATGATGGAGGGCGCTGGCAAAGATCAAGGTAGGGCAACGATTCAAAATATCGCCAAGCAAAACCACGGCCCCCATCGCGTTCAATTCAATGTAAAATTTGTACCGTCTGTTGGATCTGTGAAAATTGACTATACACCAGGCACAACCGACGTCAATATTCAGCGTAGAGAACCAATAATTGACGCCCAAGTGAACAAACCGATCCATGAATACACACCAGGTAAAGTAACTGGTACAATGATACAAAGACCAGACGTTGACATTGATGTCATCGTTTAAAGGAGTGCACCCGAAAATATGAAAATTGCTACTAAATTTTTAGGAGAAGTCGAAATCGTTGAACAAGATATCCTGACATTTGAACATGGCTTATTAGGATTAGAAGAAGAAAAAGAGTTCGTATTGCTTCCAATTGATGCAGACTTGCCCCTTGCATTACTTCAATCTATTCAACATGTAGAAATCGGCTTTGTCGTTGCCTATCCATTTGCATTCAAAAAAGATTATAGCTTTGACATTAGCGAAGAGGATCGCGAGCAATTACAAATTGATAAACAAGAAGATGTTCTTCCATATGCCATTGTCACAATGAAAGAAACATTCCAAGAGTCTACAATAAACTTATTAGCACCAGTTATTTTAAATATAAATAAAAAACGTGGGAAACAAATCGTTCTCCAAGACAATAAAGCATATCCATTACGCTATCCGATGCTGCCATTGGAAGGAAGTGCGAAATAATGCTAGTACTTTCTCGAAAAAAAGATGAGTCTATTATGATAGGCGATCAAATCGAAATAAAAATATTAGCTGTCGAAGGTGACCAAATTAAACTTGGAATAGTTGCGCCTAAAAAAGTAAAAGTACATCGTTCGGAAGTTTTCGAAGCTATTCAAGCGCAAAATAAAGAAGCACTTGCTTCATCTTCGACTTTTTTAAATCAGCTGAAGAAAAAATAGTAGTCTTCTGAAGCTTCAAATCTATTACATAAAAAAATAAAAAAACTTTTAAAAAACTATTAAACTTTTCCAACTACTAACGATATATAGATTGTAGGGTAAGGGAAGTACATACATACAACCTAAACCGACAATATTCCACACGGATGTGGAATAACAAAACAAACATTCAAGGAGGAATTCCAAATGAGAATTCAACACAACATTTCAGCTTTAAACACACACCGTAACCTTACTTTCAACAACACTGAAGCTTCAAAAAACCTTGAGAAATTATCTTCTGGTTACAAAGTAAACCGTGCTGGCGATGACGCTGCAGGTTTAGCAATCTCTGAAAAAATGCGCGGACAAATCCGTGGTCTTGATATGGCTACTAAAAACGCTCAAGACTCAATTTCTTTAATCCAAACTGCTGAGGGTGCACTTAACGAAACTCACTCTATCCTACAACGTATGCGTGAATTAGCAGTACAATCTGCGAATGATACAAACGTTGATGCAGACCGTGGAGCTCTACAAAAAGAAGTAGATGCACTTGTATCAGAAATCGACCGTATTTCTACTGATACTGAGTTCAACACGCAAAAACTATTAAATGGTTCATTTAAATCAAAAGTATTCCATATCGGTGCTAACTCTAACCAAAACTTAAAGTTAACTATCGGAAATATGGGTTCTAAATCATTAGGCTTGTCAGGTATTAAAATCGATAAACAATCTTTAGCTAATAAATCAATTAAAACAGTTAATGATGCACTAGAAAAAGTATCAACAGAGCGTTCTAAACTAGGTGCTGTTCAAAATCGTCTAGAGCACACAATCAACAACTTAGGTGCTACTTCTGAAAACTTAACAGCTGCTGAATCACGTATCCGTGACACAGATATGGCGAAAGAAATGATGGGCTTCACTAAGAACAATATCTTAATGCAAGCTGCTCAATCTATGTTAGCTCAAGCTAACCAACAACCACAAGGCGTTCTTCAATTATTACAATAATTAATAATTAGAGAAATTTTAAGACTTTCCTCAAATAGAGGAAAGTCTTATTTCATTTTTATAAACTTTAGCCGATAATTCTATTGAGGTGATAGAGTTGACTCATGAAATTAAATATATTGATACGAAAACGGGAAAAAAGACAATAGAATTTGATAGTTACTTATTACATAGTAAATACGATCCTATAAAAGAGGCACAAAGAATTGCCGAAAAGGAATACACAGAAAATTTCCTACATATCGTTTTTGGTTATGGCTGCGGCTACTTAGTTGATGAATTAAAAAAATTGATAGATGATGAAGTAATTATAGTAATTGATCCATTTAAGGAAGAGTTAAATTTAAATGGTGATACAATTTATGGAATAGACCAGATAGAAGAATTTCAAACCCAATTATCTTCTAGTTTAGAAAATTTAAGTAGAGAAATTAAAGTGATTTGTAGTTTAAATTACGAGAAAATCGCCCCTGAATTTTATAAAGAGGTATTACAATGTGTAAAAGATGTTCAGCGATCAAATCAAGTAGATGAAAATACGATTCGTTTAGGTAGCGAAAGTTGGCAAGAAAACTACGTGAAAAATTTACCTTTATTAATGAAGGATTGCCCTCTTACGCATATTGAAAAATTAAAAGATACACCTGTAGTTATAGCATCAGGAGGACCTTCATTAATTAAACAGCTTCCTCTGCTACAAAGTATTCGGAATAATATTATTTTAGTAGCAGCAGGGTCTACGATCAATTCTTTACTTGAGCATAATATAGAACCTGACTATGTAGTAACGATAGATGGTAGTGAAGCAAACTATCATCATTTTGAGAATATTTCTATAAAAAACGCAAAATTAATTTATGGACTATCAAGTAATTATAAAATTCAATATGAATGGACAAACGAGAGATATGCTTTTTTAACGACTGGAGATGTGAAAGTTCAAAAAATTATAGAAGATAAGTATGGAGTCGAATTACCATTAATAGCTGGCGGAGGTTCTGTTGCCAATTTTACTTTAACTGTGGCTAGAAAATTGTCATCTGGTCCGATTGCATTAATTGGGCAAGATTTAGCATATACTAATTTACAAACTCATGCTAGTGGTAATAAGTTTGCTATGGAAATCGATGACGCATTTTTAAAAAATCGAGATGCCTTTGAAACGGAAGGTTATTATGAGGATAAAGTAATGACGGATTATCCCCTGCATTCGATGAAATTAGCTTTTGAGGACTTAATAAAGTTTTTACCAAATAGCTCTACTATTTTTAACTGTACAGAAGGTGGAGTGAAAATAAAGGGATTCGAACAAATTGAGTTCAAAGAATTTTGTGAAGCATATGCCAAAAATCCAAAAGTGATAATAAAACAGCTAAATACAATCGGTAAAAAATGGGATATTATTCATCTTGGGTTAGAAGAAGAAATACGAGTATATAAGTCAATTGATCAAAGGTTGAAAGATATAATATTAAAATTAAAACAAGATCGATTGAAAAAGTTCTTTTCTACACAAACAATTAAATTACTTGATAATATGGATAAATTCCTAAGTGAAAAGCTAGATTATTTGATGTTTGATAGGATAGCGGATCCTTTAATAGCAGATGTTCTGAGAAATTATAAAGGCAAAAAAAGTGAAAATGATGAAGAGAAATTTGACAGAGTTTTTAATCAAAATTTAGAATTATATTGCCGTTTACAAGAGGCTGTATCGAAAACTAAAACTTATACTGAAGAAGCAATCAAGTTAGGGGATGAATTAAATGCTAGAATTAATGGAAGTAATCGAGAGTTATAATGAATATATTAATAAAATTCCTAAGGGAACCATGTCTATAGCTAATTATTTACGTGATAACCAAATTGGAGAAGCGTTAGAAAGTATTAAAAATTTCTCTGAAGGGGTCATGTGGCTAACTCATGCTAGCGAATTAATAATTGAAAATAAAGGTGAAGCTCCCTTAGCAATTAATAAAATTCGTGAGTTTTTATCTGAGATTAATGAAGGTTTAGAACGTCAAGACTATGCATTAGTCGCCGACTTATTTGAATATGAAATTGCACCTTTTTTTGAAGATGTACAAGTAGCGACAGGTACTATCCAATAATTGGTTTTAATAGAATATTAAAGAATTAATAACGTTAAAGTTATGTTAATAATTTGAAATGGTCTTTAATTCCTTTTATGGGTATAAATAAACTTAGATTTAATCAACCAATCCAAAAGCGATTGGTTGATTTTTTTAAAAAAATGTCGATAGTAAATATAATTAACTAGTTATGGTAATATAAATTAGATAGCATTTTAGAAGGGGTTTTTTTATGAAAATATTAATTACGGGTGCTGATGGTTTCATTGGCTCGCATTTAACAGAAACATTGATACGACAAGGTTTTGATGTTCGTGCATTTGTTTATTATAATTCATTTAATTCATGGGGCTGGTTAGACCAATCATCATCGGAAATTAAATCTTCATTGGATGTGTTTTCAGGGGATATTCGTGATCCGTATGGTGTGAAAGAAGCTATGAAGGGGTGTACGCATGTCCTTAATTTAGCAGCGCTAATTGCAATTCCTTATTCCTATCATTCTCCTGCAACTTATGTAGATACAAATGTGACAGGGACGTTAAATGTTGTACAAGCAGCGAAAGAGTTAGATGTAGAAAAAGTAGTTCATACTTCTACAAGTGAAGTATATGGAACAGCGTTATATGTGCCAATTGATGAAGAGCATCCATTACAAGGACAATCGCCATACTCAGCATCAAAAATAGGCGCTGATCAAATGGCTTTGTCATTTTATCGCTCATTTGATACACCTGTATCTATTATTCGTCCGTTTAATACATATGGACCACGCCAATCTGCACGCGCGGTTATACCGACGATTATTAGCCAACTGGCAAGCGGCAAAACGAATATAAAGCTTGGAGCTATAAGCCCTACACGTGATTTTAACTATGTAAAAGATACAGTTAACGGTTTTATATCTGTAATGAATTCAACTAATTCAATCGGTGAAGTCATTAATATCGGATCAAATTATGAGGTTTCTATTGGTGAAACTGCAGAAATGATTGCTGATATTATGGGTGTAGATTTAACAATCGAAACGGATGAACAACGCCTACGTCCTGAAAAAAGTGAAGTCGAACGTCTTTGGGCTGAGAATAAAAAGGCGAAGGAACTACTTGGTTGGGAGCCACAATATGGTGGCAAAGATGGCTTCCGTAGAGGTCTTGAAGAAACAATAGAATGGTTTACAAATCCTAAGAACTTATCTCAATATAAGGCAGATGTTTATAATATATGAATACTCAATGGGTGGAATTTGCGAATAATGTAAAACAGTTTTACGGAAAAGATTTTGTGCCTTTACATGAGCCTACATTCAATGAAAAAGAAGTTGAATATGTTACGGATTGTGTCAAAACAGGTTGGGTTTCTTCAGTTGGCGCTTATGTTAATCGTTTTGAGGAGGATTTAGCTAAATTTGTCGGTGTAAAGCGAGCGGTTGCTGTTGTAAATGGTACAGCTGCACTGCATATAGCATTAAAAGTTGCAGGCGTAAAAGCTGAAGATGAAGTGTTGATGCCGTCACTTACTTTTATTGCAACAGCCAATGCTGTGTCATATTTAGGCGCTGTTCCACATTTTATAGATGTTTCACTTAATACTTTAGGTGTAGATGCAGATAAATTACAAATCTATATAGAGAAAATTGGAAAAATACAAAATAATCAGCTTTATAATAGAGAAACGGGAAGACGTATTTCAGCACTTGTACCGATGCATACCTTTGGTCATGCAGTTGATGTGGAAGGTTTACTTAAAGTATGTGAAATGTATAATTTGACTCTTATAGAAGATGCAGCAGAATCATTAGGTACTTATTATAAAGGCAAACATACAGGCAGCTTTGGAAAAGTAAGTGCGTTAAGCTTTAATGGTAATAAAATAATGACAACAGGCGGTGGCGGCGCGATTGTAACAAATGATGATGCAATAGCGGATTATGCAAAACATTTAACAACGACTGCTAAAATTCCACATCGTTGGGCTTATGAGCACGATGAAATCGGATTTAACTACCGCATGCCGAATATAAATGCAGCGTTAGGTTGTGCGCAATTAGAAAAAATGCCCACGTTTATTCAACAAAAACGCGATTTAATGAAGCACTATGAGCAATGGTTAGGTAATTTAGATGGCGTCCATTTATTTAAAGAGCCTGCAAATACTAGAAGTAATTATTGGCTACAAACTATTTTACTAGATGAGCAGTTTAATCGTGATGAAGTATTAAGCTTTTTAAATGAGCAAGGTGTAATGAGCCGCCCAATTTGGACGCCAATGCACCACCTAGCAATCTATCAAAACTGTCCGAAATCAGATTTAAGTGTAACAGAACAGTTGAATAGAATAGTTGTCAATATACCTAGTACACCATTAAGTGAGGGATAACGATGAAACGAAAAATTTGTATTGTGACTGGTACTAGAGCGGAGTACGGTCTTTTAATTTGGTTAATGAAACGCATTGCAAGTGACTCAAATCTAGAATTACAAATAGTAGCGACTGGCATGCATCTTTCTCCTGAATTTGGTTTAACATTTGAACAAATAGAAAAAGATGGATTTGTTATTAATGAAAAGGTTGAAATGTTACTCTCGAGCGACACTACAACAGCTATTACAAAATCTATTGGTTTAGGAGCTATATCTTTTGCAGATACATTCGCAAGATTGAAGCCTGATGTATTAGTTATTTTAGGTGATAGATTTGAAATTTTCGCTGCAACTCAAGCTGCGATGATTATGAGGATACCTATTGCTCATATTCATGGTGGCGAGCTAACCGAAGGATTGATTGACGATCCAATACGACATTCTATTACAAAAATGGCTCACCTTCATTTTACAGCAAGTAATGAATATAGAAATCGTGTTATTCAAATGGGGGAACAACCTGACACTGTTTTTAACGTAGGAACACTAGGAATAGAAGGGATAAAAAAAATAGAATGCCTTAGTAAAAAGGAACTTTCTGAAAGTGTTCACCTGGATTTGGATAAATTTTTCCTTGTTACTCTTCATCCTACGACTTTACAAGATAGTACAGCGGAAATCCAAATTCAAACTTTATTAAATTCTCTAGATAAATTTCCTCAATATCAAATTATATTTACCAAGACAAATGCTGACACAGACGGTCGTATTATAAATCATTACATAGAAGAATATGTGAAAAAAAATTCACATCGAGCATGTGTGTATGATTCTCTTGGACAATTGAGATATTTAAGTGCAATTAAACATTGTCAACTTGTAATCGGCAATTCCTCTAGTGGATTACTAGAAGTACCGTTTTTTAGGAAACCTACTGTTAATATAGGTTTACGTCAAAGGGGTCGTCTAAAGGCTGGATCAGTAATAGATTGTTCATTTGATGAAAATCAAATAATAAATGCAATAAAAAATGGGTTGTCAACAACCTTTAAAGAAAAAATAAAGACAATCCCAATGGTATATGGAGAGGGAAATACATCAGAGCAAATTGTAGAAATATTAAAAACTAAAAATCTTGAAAATATTATTATAAAGAGATTTTACGATTTGAAGAGGTAAGTATGAAAATATTATTTATTGGATGTGTAAAATCCAGCGAACGCTTTTTAAAAGCAATCTACCATAAAACGACTGCTGAAATAATTGGTGTTGTAACTAAAATTGAATCTAATTATAATGCAGACCACGTATCTTTAGATGGGTTTTGTGAAAAGAAAAATATCGAATGGTTGAATTATAAAAATAATGAACAACTATTAAACTGGGTAAAACAAAAAAATCCGGATATCATCTATTGCTTTGGGTGGTCATATTTATTACCAAAAGAGATTTATTCATTACCACCTTTAGGTGCGATAGGTTATCATCCAACATTACTACCAAAAAATCGTGGAAGACACCCTATAATATGGACATTGGTATTAGGACTTAAAGAAACTGGATCTACATTTTTTTACTTAACGGATATTCCTGATGCTGGAGATATTTTAAGTCAAAAAAAAATTATTCTAGGTGATTCTGAAGATGCCAATTCATTATATGAAAAACTATTACTTGTTGGCGAACAACAAGTAGTTGAAATGACAAATAGTATCATAAATCAAACCATCATTCCAATAACTCAAGATGATAAACAAGCATCCTATTGGAGAAAAAGAAGTAAAATAGATGGAGAGATAGATTGGCGGATGAATGCTAAATCAATTCTACAGTTAATAAGAGCGTTAACGAAGCCTTATGTGGGTGCTCATTTCCAATATAATAATAAGGATATTATTATTTGGCGAGCAAGAATATTAGAAAGTAAAGATATGGAAAATATAGAACCCGGAAAAATAGTAAATGTATATGAAAATTCTTTTATTGTTAAAACATCGGATAAATTGCTGCAAATATTAGAATATGAAGGTGATTTTATACCAAAAGAGGGGGAATATTTATGAGTAAAAATGTGGTTATTTTAACTCCCCATCCTGATGATGAAACACTAGGATGTGGTGGAACGTTATTAAAGCATATTAGTCAAGGAGATAAGGTATATTGGCTAATTGTTACGTCAATGGGAAATAATTTTGAGCGTGATATCAAGATCAAAAGAGCTAAAGAAATCAAAAATGTAGCTACAAGTTATCAATTTGAAAAAACATTCGAACTTGGCTTTGAGGCAGCAACATTAGATCAAGTCCCGGACGGGGATTTAATCGGAGAAATAGGTAAAGTTTTTCAAGAAATATTGCCAAATATCATATATGTACCTTATCCAGGTGATATACATTCAGATCATAAAGCAGTATTTGACGGAACAATGGCCTGTACAAAATGGTTTAGATACCCATCTGTAGAAAAAGTGTTAGGTTATGAAACTTTATCGGAAACAGATTTTATAATGAATCCCGATGCAAATGGCTTTAGACCAAATGTATTTGTAAATATCGAGTCCTTTCTTGGCAAGAAAATTGAAATTATGAAAATTTATGAATCAGAAATAAGTGCATTTCCATTTCCACGAAGTGAAAAGGCTATTCAATCTTTAGCTTATATTCGTGGGACTGCAAGTGGTTTTGAAGCAGCAGAAGCATTTATGCTATTGAAGGAGCGAGTTTTATGAAAACTTACATTATAGCTGAAGCAGGCGTTAATCATAATGGATCATTAGAAATGGCAAAAGAACTTGTCCAAGTTGCGAAAGAAGCTGGAGCTGACGCGGTAAAATTTCAAACATTTAAAGCGGAAAATTTAGTGACAAAGCAAGCACAGCAAGCAGCTTATCAAGTTGAAAATTTAGGTGAGGCTTCATCTCAATTTGCGATGTTGAAAAAGCTAGAATTAACTTATGAGGAATTTATTGAATTGCAATCATTTTGTCATTTAGAGCAAATAGAATTTCTATCGACACCTTTTGACTTTGAAAGTGTCGATTTTTTGCTAGATAAATTGAACATATCGATAGCTAAAATTCCTTCTGGAGAATTAACAAATGCTCCATTTATTCATTATATTGCAACAAAACAAAAACCAATGATTTTATCTACTGGAATGGCAACAGTTGAGGAAATACATGAGGCATTAGCATTTATAGCTTATGGTTTAGTAAAATCGAAGGAACCTGTTACGATAGAGCGCGTAAATAATTTTTATGCTACTGAAGAAGCGAAAGAAGTGTTAAAAAAGTATGTAACCTTGTTACATTGTACAACGCAGTATCCAGCACCTATGGACTCTATTAATTTAAATGCAATGACTGAAATGCAGAAGAGCTTCCACTTATCGATTGGTTTATCAGACCACTCAGAAGGTATCAATATACCCGTTGCAGCTGTTAGCTTTGGAGCAAAAGTGGTAGAAAAGCACTTTACTTTGGATAAAACACTAGAAGGTCCTGATCATATTGCCTCCTTAAATCCAACAGAGTTAAAGTCCATGATAAAAGGAATTAGAGATGTAGAGCTGGCACTGGGGGATGGAATTAAAAAACCTAACTCAGTAGAGATTAAAAATCGGATTCCTGTCAGAAAAAGCCTTGTTGCTAAAACTCCTATAAATGTAGGTGAGGTATTTACTACTGATAATTTAACTGTAAAAAGACCTGGAGATGGTATGCAACCTTCTAAATACTGGTCTCTCATCGGTAAAATTGCTTCAAAATCATACGAAGAGGATGAGTTAATCGATGAATAAGCCGATTATTATGATTGGGAATGGAGGGCATGCCTCCGTATTAACTGAAATTTTATTAGCACAGAAGGAAATGATTACCGGATTTACTGCACCTACTTTAGAAGAGAATGCATTTGGTTTATCTTATTTAGGATCTGATGATGTAATAGAAGACTATAATCCATCTGACATTGAACTAGTACTCGCTATAGGGACAATTAAACCGTCACCATTACGAGAAAAAATTTTTAATACATTTACACGAAAGAAGTATCATTTTAAATCTGTAATCCATCCTTCAGCCATTATTGCGCCTTCCGTTCATTTCGGACAAGGAGTACAAATAATGGCTGGAACTATTATTCAAACGAATACAACAGTTGCCGATAATAGTATTATAAACACTGGTGCGCTGATTGATCATGATTGTCAAATAGGTTCCCATATACATATTGCACCGGGCACTAAAATATCGGGTAGTGTTCATATAGAAAAAGGCACACATGTCGGAACAGGTGCAACAATTATCCAAGGCATTCATATAGGATCAAATTGTTTAATTGGTGCAGGAGCTGTTGTGGTTAATAATATTGCAAATGGCATAAAAGCAGTTGGCGTACCTGCAAAGGAAGTGTAATGCTATGAAACATTGGCAAAAAACATTAGTTAATCAAAATCATACTTTACTAGATACAATGAAAATTATTGATAATTCCTCTTTGCAATTTGCAGTAGTTGTAGATGAAGAACAACATTTGCTTGGGACTGTTACAGATGGAGACATACGCCGAGGTATTTTACGAGGTGAGGGACTGGATGTGAAAATTACATCCATTATGAACCCAAATCCAATAAGCGCAGGAAGTGGTCAAAAATATCACAAATATAAGCAACTAATGAAATCGAAAATGCTTAAGCAGTTACCTATAGTAGATGATAATAATAAAATTATAAATATACTTTTTGCGGATAATATTGAAACTTCATTAAATAAGAACACAGTTGTATTAATGCTAGGCGGGTTAGGTACAAGGCTGAGACCATTAACAAATGATACACCAAAACCAATGCTTAGAGTTGGTAATAAGCCAATTTTAGAAACAATTATAGAAGGTTTTAAGCAATATGGCTATACTAATTTTATTTTTTCAGTCAATTATAAAAAAGAGATAATTCAGGACTATTTTCAAAATGGTGAAGCATTTGATGTAACGATTGAATATATCGAGGAAGACAAGAAAATGGGAACTGCTGGAGCACTTTCGTTACTGAAAAATAGACCGGAAAAACCATTCTTCGTGATGAATGGTGACTTATTAACACAGATTAATTTTGATCAACTTATGCAATTTCATATAGAACAAGATTCTGTTGCCACGATGTGTGTAAGAGAATATGAATATCAAATTCCTTATGGTGTTATTGAAACAGTTGGAACAGATTTAGTGACTATAAAGGAGAAACCTATTCATCGTAGCTTTGTTAATGCTGGTATTTATGTATTAAGCCCGGATGTTTTTAGTTACATACCAAATGATGAATTTTTTGATATGCCTACATTGTTTCAGCGATTGGTAGAAGAAGGGATGAAAACAACGGTTTTTCCAATCCATGAATATTGGTTAGATATTGGACAAATAGGCGATTTTGAAAGAGCGAATAATGAAATAGGAGGAATCTCTAAGTGATAAATGGAAAAAAAATAATTGCTTTAATTCCAGCAAGAGGTGGAAGCAAATCAATACCAAAAAAAAATATAGCATTGTTAGGTGGTAAACCATTAATTGCCTGGTCAATCGAAGTAGCTAAATCAATTGATTTTATAGATGAAATATTAGTCTCTACAGACTGCAAAGAAATAGCAGAGGTTGCAAATAATTTTGGTGCAAAGGTACAAGAAAGACCGAGTGAATTAGCAAGCGATAGCTCTTTAGTAATTGATACAGTTCGATATGTCCTAAGTAATATGGAAAATGATTTAAATGATGACGATTATTTGTTGCTATTAGAACCAACATGCCCTTTACGTTCTGACCAAGATATAAGATCCTGTATAAACCTAATTGAAACGGAACAGTTAGATTCAGTTGCTACATATAAAGAGGCGGAGTTAAATCCTCATAGAGCTTGGAAAATCGCTGATAATAAACCAATGAGTTTTATAGACGGTGTAAATCCGTGGTTACCAAGACAGGAATTACCGAAGTCTTATCAATTAAATGGAGCAATTTATCTTACAAAAGTAGGAATAATTGATGAAAATACTGTTGGTTTAATGAATGGAAGC
Organism: Lysinibacillus sp. JNUCC-52; assembly: GCF_015999545.1. Taxonomy (NCBI): domain Bacteria; kingdom Bacillati; phylum Bacillota; class Bacilli; order Caryophanales; family Bacillaceae; genus Lysinibacillus; species Lysinibacillus sp. JNUCC-52. The sequence continues at coordinate 2,046,452 of NZ_CP065546.1, read as the reverse complement.
ATAGGGGCAATTGTTATGCCGAAAGAGCGTTCTATTGATATCGATCATCCAATAGATTTACTTGTAGCGGAGGTAGTAATAAATGGGGAAAAATAAAATTTTAATTACTGGGGCTAACAGTGGTGTTGGAGCATCCTTAGTCTCATTCTTATCAGAAAGATATGATGTTATAGCTTTAGCTAGAAATACTGAAGAGATTATAGAGAAAGATAATGTTTTTAAATATAAAGTGGATTTAATAGAAGAAAAAGAATTAGACAATCTATTAGACCAAATAGTTGAAGAGCAAGGGTATATACCTTATTTAATTAATAATGCCGGTATTATGCATCAATCTAAAATTGAAAATTTAAGTCTTACGGATTTAGAGTATTCTATTAAAGTAAATGCATATGCCCCACTTCAAATAATGAATAAACTTTTGCCATTAATGAAGTTAAACAATTATGGAAGAATTATTAATCTTACTTCAGGTGCACCTTTAAATTGTATGGAAGGCTTTGCAGCCTATAGTGCTTCAAAAGCAGCGTTAAATGCAATTACTGAAACTGCTTCAAAGGAGTACAAGGATTATAATATTAAAATTAATTTGATGAGTCCAGGACCTTGTAAAACTAAAATGGCGCCTAATGGTGTAATGGATCCGTCAGTATGTCATCCAACTGTAGATTATTTACTTAATTTAGATGAACAAACGATAACAGAAGGATTATATTGGTTAGGATATCAAATTCCACTTAAACCTGAACTTAGTGGAATTGAGTGGTTAAAAGGTACTGCAGATGAAAGGTATAAAAAAATATTATGAAAAAGATAGGTTTGCTAGGCTTAACAGAAGGTAATGGTCATCCTTATTCTTGGGGTGCTATTCTTAATGGATACGATGAATCAGCATTTAAAAATGCAAATTGGGATGTAATTTATAATTATATTAAGAAAAGAGATATTTCTGAATTCAAGTTTAATAATATTAAAGTTACACATGTTTGGACTCAGGACAAATATTTAAGTGAAAATTTAAAACAAGCGATTTGTGCAGAAAAGGTAATAGAAAATTATAAAGAGATGATTGGAGAAGTTGATGCGGTAATTATTGCAAGGGATGATTATGAGCATCATTTAGAAATGGCAAAGCCTTTCTTAGAAGCTGGGATAAAAGTTTTAATAGATAAACCACTTACAATGGAATTATCAGATTTATTATATTTTAAAGAATATCTTTATAAAGGTCAGTTAATGTCTGTAGCAGGATTGCGATTTGCAATCGAATTAGATGAAACTAAGGCTAATATAAAATCATTCGGAGAATTAAAATTTATTCAGTCAACAGTAATTAACGATTGGGAAAAATACGGTATACATATAATTGATGGAGTATTAGGATTATTAAATCAAAAACCTAAATCTATTCAATATATTAATAGTAGTACTGAAATGTATGTCGTAAGCTTTGAAAGTGGCTTGGTTTGGACTATTAATATTCTTGGAAATGCACCTAAAACGTTTAATATACAGATTTGGGGAGAATCGAAAAGAGCAAATATTGAAGTAGAAGATAATTTTTCAATGTTTAGACGTATGTTATTTAGATTTACTAAGTTGGTAGAAACAAATGAGATTCTTTATAATCCCGAAAATACACTTATTTCAATTATTCTACTGATAGCTGGGAAAATGTCGAAAGAAGAGAATAAAAAAATAGTTTTGGATGATTTGTATAAACATTTAGGAATAGAAGGTTATTAAATGAAAAAGCAATTTATAAAATTATTTGATTTAAGTGGAAAAACTGCTATTGTAACAGGCGGTGCAGGCATTTTAGGTAGCCATTTTTGTATGGGATTGGCTGATGCAGGTGCTAATGTAGCAGTAGTTGATATTAATATTGAAAAGGCGAATGAACTTGCACGTACAATTGAAAAAGATTATGGAGTAAAAACACTAGCGGTTTATTGCGATTTGACATCTGAACAATCAGTAAAAGAAATGGTTGATAGTGTCGTATCGGAGTTTAAGACAATCGATATTCTTCATAATAATGCAGCTGGAAAATCTAGTAACTTAGAAGCCTTTTTTGCCCCATTTGAAGAATATGAATTGAACCAATGGAAAGAAATTATGAGCACGAATTTAGATGGGATGTTCCTTGTAGCTAAATATGTAGGAAAAGTAATGAAACAACAAAAAAATGGTGGTTCTATCATTCAAACTGCTTCTATTTATGGTGTACTTGCTCCAGATAATCGTATTTATGAAGGTTCTTTTTATTTAGATCGTCAAATTAATACACCAGCAATTTATTCAGCATCCAAAGGAGGCGTAGTTGCATTAACTAAATATCTTTCCACCTATTGGGCGAAAGATAAAATACGTGTAAATACAATCACCCCTGGTGGAGTGGAAAGTGGACAAAATGAAATATTCAAACAAAATTATTCAAATCGTATTCCGTTAGGTCGAATGGCTCAAGCCGACGAAATGGTTGGAGCGTTAATTTATTTAGCTTCAGATGCTTCAAGTTATGTAACAGGACAAAACATTATGATTGATGGTGGATTAAGCTCTTGGTAATCAAGAGGTTGTAGCGTTTGTAAAATCAGTAAGTTTAATTAAATTTAAAGCAGGAGGTGCAAATATGAGACCTATTTTGGTTCCTGAGTATTTAGAAGATTTTAGTTGTATTGGTGGAGCTTGTGAAGATACTTGTTGTGCTGGATGGAATATTACAGTAGATAAAAAGACATATCAAAATTATCGTAAAGTAAAGCATCCTGAAATTAGTGAGAAGCTAGAACGGTATGTGAAGCGGAATAGAAAACAGCAGGATGATTCGAGTTATGCAAAATTACTATTAGACGAAAATAAGAATTGTCATATGATGTTAGAGGATGGGCTATGTGGTATTCATAAAGAATTGGGAGAACAATTTTTATGTAATACTTGCGCTACTTATCCAAGACAATTTACAAAAGTAGGTTCCTTTGTCGAAAAAAGTTTAACCTTATCTTGCCCCGAGGCAGCTAGAGTCGTACTTTTGCGTGAGGAAGGTTTAGGTTTTATTGAGACTGAGGAGCCTAAAGATACACGTGGTTTGATTGGTCATGAACTAAATTTAAATAAATATCCACATTTTTGGGATATAAGAGTTTTTACTATTGAGCTGATGCAAAACCGTACACAACCTATTGAAATTCGATTAATCATTTTGGGTCTATTTATTCAAAAAATTGAGCAGTTAAAACAAAACGACTTAGAACAACAACTACCTAAAATTATGGCAGACTATTTAAATCGCTTAGATAACGTAGAATTTATTGAATCCTTGAAGAACGTCGAAGGGAACTTGAATTTTCAGCTGAATTTAGCTAGAGACTTAATACGTTATCGCATGTCTGCAGGAGGAGTGTCATCGGAAAAATATTTAGCTATTTTACATCAACTATTAGATGGACTATTATTAGACGAAGACAACAATAACGAAGTTCAGGACATGGGTCAATCGATTGCAAAATATCAACATAGCTATCAAGAATTGTATGAACCATTTATGAAAAAGCAAGGCCATATACTTGAAAATTATGTTGTTAACTATATATTTAAAAATCTTTTTCCATTTGATTATAATACAATGTTCGAGAGCTATATGATGCTTATTATTCACTTTACACTCATTAAATTACATATTGTTGGTATTGCAGCAAAACAGCAAAAATTAACTCAAGACATGGTAATTGAATGTATACAGCAATTAGTAAAAACCATTGAACATCACTCTTCATATTTACAAGGTGTTCGTAAAGGAATGGAAGATTCTGGATACACTACAATGGGCCATATGTTTGTAATGATCAGTAATTAACTGCAGTACATTATGTAATGTTCAGCATGTCTTAGATAGAATTACTATAAAAGATTTAAAATAAGGGAGTTTCTAATAAGATTTGATTATTAATTGTTCACTTAAAAAAATATTTTAATAATATACAAAGCTTCTAGTTTGATATTTTTTGAACTAGAGGCTTTTTTTCTCGAAAAAAATATCATGAAAAGTAGTTTACAGTAAAAAGGTGAAACATTCCAAAAAACTTCCGATACTAAATATAAGAATAAGAAATGTTTAGGAGGTTACATATTATGCGTATTGCAGCTCAAGGACAATCTACAGATGTAGGAACTGCAACTTCATCAACATTTTCTAAAAAAGTTGGTTCAGAGGAACTCCCGATGACAACTGTTAAATCGCAGTCGGTAGTGCAATCAAGAGAACTACCAACTGCCGAAGACCAAGAAATATCAAAAGACAAGCTGCAAAATGCGGTAGATACTGTAAATGAGTTTTTACAAGTAAATCATAATGCTTCTAAGTTTGTGTTACATGACGGTTTAGATCGTTATTTCGTACAGGTTGTTAATACCCAAACAGAAGAAGTTGTAAAAGAAATTCCGCCAAAAAAACTTTTAGATGCGTTTTATGAGATGCAAAAGTTATTAGGAATGATTGTAGACGAAAAAATATAAGTACATCTAGGAGGAAAATATTATGGTAAATAGAATCGGTGGATTAGCATCCGGAATGGATATAGACTCGATAGTAAAAAAATTAATGAGTGCTGAGAAAGCACCGTTAAATAAGTTATATCAAAAGAAACAAACATATGAGTGGCAACGTGATGCGTATCGTAGCGTAAATACTAAGCTTAAAACATTCGATACTTACATTTCAGATAATCTAATATTAAAGAGCCTCATTTCTAAAACTGCAGCAAGTTCAAATTCTAATTTAGTCTCTGCTATTGCAACGGGAAGTGCTGCAGGATCACTTTCCATTGAAGGGGTATCACAATTAGCTACAGCAGGTCGGAAAGTCGGTGATCAAGTAAGTGCTGTAGGTTCAACAAAAATGGCTGATTTAGGAGCAACAGGAACGATTGAATTTAAAGCTATTCAAAACAATGGTCAATTAGCTAGTGAAGCAACAAAAATTGAAATCACTTCTGATATGACTGTAAATCAGTTTATTAATAAAGTGAATAATAGCAATGCAGGGATTAGTGCTGTATTTGAAAACGGCCGATTCTCATTTACTGCCAAGAACACTGGTGATGTTAAAGGCGATGAGGAAATTAAAGTTACAGGTGGAGTAGATATTTTCAATAAGTTAGGATTTGCTGACCCTAGTAAAGTCCAAACTACAGAAGGAAAAAATGCTATTTTTACAGTGAATGGTATAGCAACAGAACGAACAACTAATACGTTTAATATTTCGGGTTATAATGTTACGTTAAAAGAAACGTTCAACGGTGTTCAAACAATAGCAGATAAATATAAGGCTGCTGTGGAAGAATTTAAAAATGCTACAACTAATTTAGCAAATAAACAAGCAAACCTTGCAACTAAAAAAGGAGCCTATGGTGCGAGCGATATTAATAATTACACAACAGCACACAACCAGGCTTATACAGATGCTTTTGGTGGTTCTTTAACTTTTTCACAACAAGTGCAATATAATAAACTAGGAAGCGATTTTTGGAAAGGCTTAGCAAACGATGAAGCTAGTTTTATTAATGATAAATTATCTGCAGGTCAATCGGTCGAGGATATAAGGAAGGCAATAGATGAAAGTGGTATGAGTCCAGAGAAGATAGAAAAATTCCAATCTTTAACGGATGGTGAATTACAAGCTTTATCTTCTCTTGATACAACGCAACTAAAAGCATTTAAAACTCAAGCTGATTACGAACAGTATGGGATAATATTAAAAGACTTTGATCAAAATGCCATTGATGCACTAAAACGCTTCCCGTATAATGCTAATGATTCTATTGATAAAATTCATAAAGATATTGACGATAATACGGAATTTTCACAAGAAGTAAAAGATGCATTAAAATCATTAAGTAAAGATGATTTAACTAATTTAATTGCAACAGATTCAGCAACGTTAAAAACGTATGCGGAAAAAGCGCAAGGAGATGATTTAAAACTAAAGTATAGTCAATTTGGCGATGCTGTATTAAAAGGTTTACAAAATGGTACTGTAAAAGAAGAGAATTTAACAGATGACCAAAAAAAGATTTGGAATGACTTATCAGCTGATCAAAAAAATAAATTTTACGCACTTGCGGATCAAAATATTCTGCGAAACGAATATTTAACTGCAGATGCTGAAGAAAAAGCTGCTGTTACACGCTTAAATGAAGCTACTAGTACGCAAAATGCGGCCAAAGCAGATGCTGATGCAGCTGGTATTTTAAAACCAGATGGCAGTGTAGATGATACAATCGTAAATGCCGCACCAAAAGCACAAGCAGTGACGATGACATCAACAACAAATGTTGACGACATTATGGCTAAAATTAAAGAATTTGTCACTACTTATAATGGTTTTATAAAAGATTTAAATGATCAAACGAAAGAAACGAAATATCGTGATTATACGCCATTAACTAGTGATCAAAGAGAAGAAATGTCGGAAAGTGAAATTAAGCTTTGGGAAGAAAAAGCGAAGAGTGGCTTACTTCGAGGAGACACTCTTATTCGTGAAGGAATTTCAAATATGCGTTCATTAGTGTATCAATCTAATCCATCTATTGATTCTAAGTATAATACGCTTTATAATATTGGGATTTCTACTTCTAAAAATTATAATGATGGTGGCACATTAGAAATTGATGAAGCAAAATTACGAAAAGCTTTAGAAGAAGATCCAGATGCGGTTGAAAAGCTTTTTAAAAATAGTGAAGGTAAAAAAGAGGATGTAATAGATGGTAAAACAGTAGATTCACGTGGTTATTTAGAGAAGCTACGGGAGTCGATGAAATCTTTCGAAATTACTATCGAGAAAAAAGCTGGCCGCTCAACAATGACAGACGCTCAATATTCGATTGGGAAAAATTTAGTGGATACAGAAAGTCGAATTAGTACTTGGAAGCGAAAACTAGAAGATATCGAAGCTCGCTATTGGAAGCAATTCACAGCTATGGAGTCAGCGATTAATAAAGCCAATTCACAATCAAGCTTGTTCGCTCAAGGTTGATGAAGTTTTTAATGAAGCAAGGTAGGAGAAATTTATGCAACTAACCAATCAACTATTACAGGCGTCTGCAAATCTATATAAATTATTAGGTGACATTCCAAATGGCGAAGATCGTGATGACTATGTGGATACTATTAATAATATGTTGGACAAGCGTGGAACGATTATCAATGGATTGAAACAAGAAGGTTTTCATTATGATGAACAGGATCGCGTTCATCGTACTTTGCTTGAATTAGATAATGGCATTAAAGAACGATTGGCTGCTGTAATGAGCGCAGTAAAGCAGGATATGGCAAACCTTCAAAAAACGAAAAAAAGTGAAGTGCAATATTTTAATCCTTATGGTAATGTCCGTGTGATGGACGGTATGTATTACGATAAGAAAAATTAATTTCTCTATTAGCTTTTCTTTGTTTAATGGTTTAAAATAGTAAATAAGTAACATCTAAAAGGAGTTGTCCTTTATTGGCAGCAAATTTAACAGCACAAAACGCGTATAAGCAAAATAGTGTCACAACTGCTTCACCTGGTGAGCTAACATTAATGCTTTATAATGGATGCTTAAAGTTTTTAAATAAAGCTAAACTTGCGATTCAAGATAAAAATATTCAAGACAAAAATACAAATTTGATAAAAGCTCAAACAATCATTAGTGAGCTTATGGCGACGCTTAATATGGATATTGAAGTGTCGAAAAATATGTTAGCACTCTATGAATATATGAATCGTCGGTTAGTAGAAGCAAATATCCAAAATGATATTAGCATTATTGAAGAGGTTGAAGGCTTAGTGACGGAATTTAGGGATACTTGGAAAGAAGTTATTCGCATTAATCGACAACAACAATTCGGTAATGGGAATAACGGACAAGTTTAATAAAAAATTAGAGACCATCGCTTGATGATGGTCTCTTTTGTTTATTAGACAAATTATGCAAATAAAAAAACGAAAAAGTTATTAAGATTATACAAAAATCGACAAGAGGAACTTTACATATAGTCATAAATTAGGTGATTTAACGGTAAAATATGTTACTAATTCCCTCTAGATGAAAATCATGTATTCATGTCATAATCAAGCTAACTATATGTTTGAAAAGTATTGGGGTGGGGAAAATGATATTTAAGCGTCAAGAAGGCTTTCGTTTTAAATTTGACGAGCCTGTTAATATGACTTTTGCGATATATGAGAATGGAAAAGTGAATCATGCGCAAACTGCAATGGCGGATTTATTGGATATCAGTCCAAGGGGTTTAAAGATGTTTACTGAGGTCGATTTAGGTTTACGTCCTTCTCCTCTTGATTTGCGATTTGTTCTAGATACAAGAGAAATTCGAGTATATGGTGAAGTTATTTGGAGCCGTCCTTATGGGAATGGGAAACAATACGGTGTATTTTTCAATAATCAAGGCGCTATTGAGGATTTGATTGTTGACGAGCTGAAATTGCGTCGTAAAAAAGAAGCGGCAGAAGCAAAAGCTAAAAAAATTAATTCTTAAAATTTATTGTGAAAAAAAGAATTATTTTAGAGGAATTTCACACACTTGTGTAGAAATAAGAAGTATAGCAGTCATAAAGGAGGAGTTTACATGTTAAACTTTAACATTCGTGGTGAAAATATTGAGGTAACGCCAGCTATTCGAGAGTATGTTGAAAATAAAATCGAAAAAGTTGAACGTTATTTTAACGAAGATGTTAACGCCAATGCTAACGTAAATTTAAAGGTTTATAATGACAAGCAAACAAAAGTGGAAGTTACGATTCCAATGAAGAACTTAACACTTCGTGCAGAAGAACGTCATAATGATATGTATGCTGCAATCGACTTAATTGTTGATAAATTAGAGCGACAAATTCGCAAGCATAAAACAAAAGTAAACCGTAAATTCCGTGAGCGTGAAGGTGCAGGACTT